>CAZGKT010000008.1:0-124335 GCA_964525605.1 uncultured bacterium | reverse complement strand
CCGCCATAAAGGGTGGCATCCAAAAGGGTGCCACCCTTTATGGTTTAGAAACAGGGGATTTGAACCCCAGGGTTCGGCGCTGCCTTAGGCAGCGGGACGGAAATTTCCATCAAGAATAAAATTAGGATAAATATTTTTCTGTCCTGACCGATCTCTCCGCCACCCAACAACTTCAACAACAGTTGGCAATGCTCCGAATTTCTTGCGCTCGGTCTTGAGGTTTTTATATGTGGTATGTCTATTTCTTAGAATTGAATAACAAAAAAATATATACCGGTTCTACCAACGATCTAAAACGCAGAATTCAATCCCACCCAAACGGTGAAGTGGTATCCACAAAATTATTTCGTCCAATAAAACTAAAATCTTATATCGCCGTCGAAACAGAATCCCATGCCCGAAAACTTGAACTATATTTCAAATCTGGTTCCGGCAAAGCACTGGCCAAAATACGTCTTTTACAATGACACCCGCCTCTCCATTCGATACCTCTATTTTCAAATCGTGTTTGCGATCACCTTTTTAAGGGCTTCCGCTGCAGGGGATAAAGGCGCTTTTTTTCTCCAAACCAGAGAGAGGGTGCGGACCGCCTTGGGGCCAGAAATCCGGGCGTAAGTCACTCCCGGATATTTCGCGACCATTTGCGGAACCAAACTGATTCCCAAACCCGCCGCCACGAGGGCCTGCACGGTTTCAATACCTCCGCTCTCGAAGACCACCCGGGGTTCCAAGCCCGCCTTGCGGTAAAAATCTAAAGTGATTTGACGAAATCCGTGTCCTGTTTTCATCAAAATAAATGGTTCTTCCGACGTTTGCTTGAGGTTCAACGCGCCCTTGCCCGCCAGCTGGTGCCGGTGGGGCAAAGCCAGGAGCAATTCTTCGGTCAATATGGTTTGGTGATCCAACCCCGGCCGCAAACCCGCCTCATCCATAATGGCCAGTTCCACTTCCCCCTGCTCCAAGGCCAACGCGAGGTTGGGCGAGGATTCTTCTTTCAGGTGGACTTGAATCTTCGGATAAGCTTTTCGAAAAGTGGACAAAATAGGCGGAAGCAAATGGGCTCCCGTGGTGGGCATGCAGCCCAGGCTGACCTTTCCGAGGGTGAGACCCGATTGGGCCTTGGCGTCTTCCCGGGCCGATTCCATTTGTTCCAAAATGGCCTTGGCCCGGGGTAAAAAGGTTTCTCCCCTCGCCGTGAGTTTCCCGCCCTTTCGCGTGCGCTCGAAAAGCGGCCCGCCCAACTCATCCTCCAGTTTGGCGATCTGGATGCTCAGCGAGGGCTGGGACACGTTGCAGGTTTGGGCCGCGGTGGTGAACCGCCCCGTCTGGACCACGGCGAGAAAGTAGCGAAGCTGGTGAGTTTCCATAGGTTCTAACTATATATATCATAGTATCTATATCTTTTACTAATACCTCAAGAAGGGCTATGGTTTCCCTATTCCAAATTGAGAGGTTTCCAATGGCCAAAGGCACGCTTTACAACAAAGTCTGGGATTCGCATGTCGTGGACAAGCTCCCCACAGGCCAATACCAGCTCTTCATCGGACTGCACCTGATCCACGAGGTCACCAGCCCCCAGGCCTTCGACATGATCGGGGAAAAGGGGTTGAAAGTGGCCTACCCCAGCCGCACTTTCGCCACCGTGGACCATATCGTCCCCACCCAAAGCCAGGCCCGGCCCTTCGCGGACGCCGAGGCCGAGCTCATGATGGGGGCCATTGAAAAAAACGTGAGCAAGTTCGGCGTGAAATTCTTCGATTTCAAATCGGGCAACCAGGGCATCGTGCACATCGTGGGGCCGGAAATGGGCCTGACCCAGCCGGGAATGACCATCGCCTGCGGGGATTCCCACACCTCCACCCACGGGGCCTTCGGAACCCTGGCCTTCGGCATCGGCACCTCCCAGGTGCGGGATGTGCTGGCCACCCAGTGCCTGGCCATGGACGCCTTGAAGGTTCGCCGGGTGAACGTGAACGGAAAATTAAAGCCTGGCGTCACGGCCAAGGATGTCACCCTCTACGTCATCCAAAAGCTGGGGGTCAAGGGCGGAATCGGCTACGCCTACGAGTACGGCGGAAGCGTGTTTGACGCCATGACCATGGAAGAACGCATGACCGTATGCAATATGGCCATTGAGGGCGGCGCCCGGGTAGGCTACGTCAATCCGGATCAAACCACCTTTGATTACTTGAAGGGACGGCCCCAGGCACCCTCGGGAGACAAATGGGACAAGGCCCTGGCCTATTGGAAGTCAGTGGCTTCCGATAAGGACGCCGTGTATGACGACCTGGTGAACTTCAACGGCGCCGACATTGAACCCATTGTGACCTGGGGTATCACCCCGGATCAGTCGGTGGGCGTAAACGACAAATTGCCCGAGGTCGCCCGATTTTCCACCGACGAGGCCAAGACGGTCGAACTGGCCTATAAGCACATGGATCTGAAACCGGGCCAGCCCATCAAGGGCACCCCGATTGACGTGGCCTTTATTGGAAGCTGTACGAACGGGCGCATTTCCGATTTGCGGGAAGCGGCCAAGGTCGCCAAGGGCCGCCATGTTTCCAAAACGGTGAGAGCCTTTGTGGTTCCCGGTTCCCAAAAAGTGAAGTTAGAGGCCGAGAAAGAAGGGCTTCACAAGATCTTCACGGAAGCCGGTTTTGAATGGCGGGAGGCGGGATGTTCCATGTGCCTGGCCATGAATCCCGACAAGTTGAAAGGTCGGGAAATCTCGGCTTCCTCGTCCAACCGTAATTTCATTGGACGCCAGGGAAGCAAGGATGGACGAACCATGCTGATGAGCCCCGCCATGGTGGCTGCCGCAGCCATCGAGGGAAAAGTGGCAGACGTTCGAGAAATGATTAAATAAAAACGTCTGTCATTGCGAGGCCCCGTCCCAATCGGGACGCCTTGGGCCCTGGCAATCTCAGGTTTAAGGAGAAAGAAATGAGCAAGATCGCAAAAATTGAGGGAAAAGCCATACCCGTCGAGGGAAACGATATCGACACGGATCGGATTATCCCGGCCCGCTACCTGAAAGAAATCACCTTCACCCACATGGGCAAGTACCCCTTCATGGATGAGCGCGTCGACTCACAGGGAAAATCCAAGGGCCATCCCTTTGATATGCCCCAGTACCAGGGAGCGTCCCTGCTGTTGGTGAATCAAAATTTCGGCTGCGGCTCCTCCCGTGAGCACGCCCCCCAGGCCCTGATGCGTTGGGGCATCAAGGCGATCCTGGGAGAATCTTTCGCGGAGATCTTCGCGGGCAATTGCACCATGCTGGGTATTCCCACCATGACGGTCCCCCAGGCCGACATCCAACGCCTCCAGAAGACGGTGAAAGATAATCCCAAGGCTCTCTTCACCGTAGATCTCGATAAAAAAATTCTCCTCTGCGACGGCAAGGAAGCGGCCAAATTTGATATTCACGAGTCCAAGCGTAACGCCCTGGTGAACGGAACCTGGGATTCCACCGGTTTGCTCTTGGCCAACGCCAGCAAAACGGCTGACATCGCGAAAAAATTGCCTTACGTTAACGGATTTTAAACAACAGCCAACACAGAGCCACAAAGGCATGAAGAAAGATAGGGTTAAAACCATAATTGGTTTCTGACTTCCTTTGCGGCTTAGTGCCTTTGCGTTAGGAGTTGGTTTTATGCCATACCAACGAAACGGCACCATCCTTTTCGATCTGGACGGCACCCTGACGGACAACCAAATCGGCATCTTCCGGTGCATTCATCACGCGATGAAAGAACTGGGGATGCCCTTGGACCCGTCGGTCGACCTTCGCTGGTGCGTAGGCCCTCCCCTACAAAATTCCCTCGCAAAACTCGCCGGTGGAAATTTCGAACTGGGTTTAAAAGCCCTGGCGATTTACCGGGAAGAATACGGGCGGACCGGCCTGTTTGAAAATCAGGTTTACGACGGAATCGCGGAAAGCCTGGCGGCCTTGGAGCCCTCGTTCCACCTCTACGTGGCCACTTCCAAACTCCAACTCTACGCCCAACAAATCGTGGAGCATTTCAATCTGAACCGGTTTTTTAAAAGGGTTTATGGTTGCTCGTCGGATGGAACCCATTCGGACAAATCGGAACTCATCGCCCATCTGTTGAAAACCGAAAAACCCGAGGCCCCCCTTTATATGGTCGGGGACCGGGAACATGACGTGATCGGCGCTCTTCGCAACCGGGTGATCCCTATCGGGGCGGCCTGGGGTTTCGGCACCGAAGGGGAACTTCGGAAGGCCGGGGCGAAAACCATCCTTCGCCATCCCCGTGAGCTTCCGAACGCCTTTTAACTTTGGAGGACCCGTGGCCTCTCAAACCTGGAACCCGAAAGATTACGACCAGAACGCCCGGTTCGTCTCCGATCTCGGCATCGGGGTTCTGGACCTTTTAGCGCCCCAACCGGGAGAGCGCATCCTGGACCTGGGTTGCGGGGACGGGGTATTGACGAAGAAAATCCGGGATCTCGGGAATGAGATCGTGGGAGTGGATGCCAGTCCCGAATTCATCCAGGCCTCCCGGGCCCTGGGATTGGACGCCCGCTGGATGGATGGCCAGGCCCTGACTTTCACCGGGGAATTCGACGCCGTCTTCAGCAACGCGGCCCTGCATTGGATGAAGCGCTCGGAAGAAGTGATCCGGGGGGTTCACCGCGCCTTGAGGCCCGGGGGGCGTTTCGTGGCCGAGATGGGCGGGGAAGGCAATATCGCCCGAATTGAAAGGGCGACCCGCGAGGCTCTCCAAAAAAGAAGCCTATCGGATCAGGCTCCCGATCCCAACTTCTATCCCTCCCCGGGGCAATACCGTTCCCTCCTGGAAAATGCCGGCTTTCGGGTGGAAAGGATGGATCATTTTCTCCGGCCCACGCCCCTTCCGAAGGACATGAAAACCTGGCTCCGGACCTTCCGGAAAAGCTACCTGGCCCTGCTCGAACCAAACGAGAAAGAACCCTTCCTGGAGGAAATCCAGGAGGCGCTGCGACCCGATCTTTGCGACTCCCAAGGACGCTGGACGGCCGATTATGTGCGCTTGCGTTTCAAGGCCGTCAAACCGAATGAGGCGCTCACCTCCTGATCCCCTCAAGGTTCCGGCCCCATCGCAATATTTTTATCGTTTTTCATGGGCTGGGCGATAAAAAACCCGTCGGGTATAATAAACCTGGAATTTCTAAATCCATTCCGGGGTTCCTTTGGAAAAAGATCTTAAAATCATCACCCAATTGACGGCGATCATCCAAGCCAACGTGGATGAGCATTTCGGGCACATGCGTCCCAATAACCGCAGTCTGGAACGGGTCCGGCAATACGGCCAGGAAATGTTGGATCTCTATATCAAGGGATTGATGCAGGAATCGGAGGACTTGAGAAAGCAGTGGGTTCTCGGCCATCCCTTCCTGGTCCTCTGCCGGGTCAGCGGGGAAACCCGGACCTACAAAATTTCCATTACCACCAAAGACAATCCCAAAGGTCTCTAGACCCTTATCTAGATTTCCTGGCTGTAACATTTCGCCCCTTTCCTCCTTTTCCATTTCAAAAAGCCATCAAAAATAGCCGAAGATCCAGGTATCGGCTTTATACTCAACCTGATTCCAGCCGTTTTTCCCAATCTCAGGAGGTGCCTATGCCGTCTTCTTCCAGTATCCAATTCAAGATCTTGTTCGCGGGTGAATTCCCGGTCGTCCATGCCGATCTCCAGCAGGGCCATACCCTCTACGCGGAGTCCGGCTCCTTGGTCAGCATGAGCCCCAACATCGACATCCGGGGCCAGATGCGCGGGGGCCTGGGCCAATCCTTCCTTCGTAAACTTTTAACCGGTGAGACCTTTTTCTTCGAAAAGTTGACCGCCGAAAACGGTCCGGGGGAAGTCATCCTGGCTCCCGCGCCTCCGGGCGAGGTGGAACTGGTGGAGATGGACGGAAGCGTGGATTACATGGTTCAAAAAGGGGGCTTCCTGGCCGCCACCGAGGAAGTCAAGCTCAGCCCCAAGATGCAGAACCTTTCCCAGGGGTTGTTCTCCGGCGCCGGCTTTTTTGTCGCCCGCATCTCGGGCAAGGGCACGATGGTGTTGACCTCCTACGGGGCCATCCGAAAGCACGAACTGGCCGCCAAGGAGGAATACGTCGTCAGCAACCACCACCTGGTGGCCTGGACGGCCTCCACGGCCTATGAAACGCGCCTCGCCGCCAAGGGCCTGATCACCTCCTTCACCTCGGGCCAGGGATTTGTCTGTCGGTTCAAGGGCCCCGGCACGGTTTACACCCAGAGCCGCAGTCCCCAGGCCCTCGCCTCCTGGCTGAGCCGTTACATGCCCCGGCGGGGATAATGCTGGAATATCCCGCGACAGCCTTTTCGCCGGATGGAAGCGGCGGGCCCCGGGCCTGCCGCCTCAAGCTGGGCTCGAGGTCTTTGCAAATCCTTCAGGACAATCAACCCGTCGTGGAATGGGAATACCGTTCGCTCGAATTTGATCACACGGGCGAAAATGGGGAGTGGCTTCTCATCACCCCCGGCAAACCCGCAAAAACCATTGGGAGTGTCACCGTCAAGGAAACGGAATTCCGGATGGCCCTTTCGGTTCGGGTTCCCGCCGATCAGGGCGATTTCCTGCTTCATTTCGGCGACCGTTTCGAAGGCAACGTCTGGCGCAAATGGCGCAATTTGACCCTGGCCGGGCTTTTGACGGCTCTTTTTTGCTGGGGCGTATACTGGGGAGTCACGGCCGGGGCCACCGCCTGGGTGCTCAACCACTTCTCGGTGAAACAGGAAGTGGAATGGTCGGCTAAACTGCCGCCCGCCTGGGGAGACCTGGGGACGCCATTACCGGACACCGACCCCGCCGTCATCGCCGTCCAGGCTATTTTGGACCGCTTAAAGGCGGCCATCCCCGACAACCCCGGTTATCCCTTCAAGCTCTACGTGATTAAGAATAAACAAATGAACGCCATGGCTTTGCCCGGCGGCACGGTGGTGGTCTTGACGGGCCTTTTGGCCCAGGCCGACTCTCCGGAGGAAGTGGCCGGGGTCTTGGGGCACGAGATGACCCACGTCTTGAAACGCCATGTGATCCGCCAGGTGATTCATAACCTTGGCTGGAGGCTTTGGGTGGGGCTGTTCCTTGGGGAGGGTGATTTCGACAGGGCCGCCGAGGGCTTGGGTCAGTTGGGGGAGCTATCCTTCAGTCGTAAACAGGAGGAAGAGGCGGATATGGGCGCGGCCCAAATACTTTCCCGGGCCAACCTGCCTATTGAGCCCTTCATCGGCTTTTTTAAGAAAATGCAATCCCAGGCCGCCTCTGCCGACTCGCCCTTCAAAAACTTCATGTCCGACCATCCTTCCAACGCCGAACGCATGGAAAAGCTGGAGGCCCTGGCCGGAAAAACAAACCGGGAGAAGGTGGAACCCATCACGGGGATCGATTGGGCCGCGGTGAAGGCGGAAGTGAAATAATGAATGCTCCCCTTCTCCCTTGAGGGGAGAAGGACGGGATGAGGGTGGCCCTAAAAAGCTTGGATACCCCTCACCCTGCCCTCTCCCTCAAGGGGCGAGGGTTTACTCTCAAGCTATGCCAAGTGATTTGTTTCACAAGATTACTTTTGCGAGTCAATCAGGCCCTGGATGATTTCCCATTCCTTGAGGGTGACCGGCTGAACGGAGAGCCTGGAATATTTGAAAAGGGCCATATTCTTCAGGCCCGGGACCTTCTTTAAGAATTCCAACGGGATCACCTGCTTGCAGGCCCTCACGAACTTCACGTCCACCATGTACCAGCTGGGCTTCTGGGGATCGCTCTTCTCGTCAAAATGAATGTCCTTGGGGTCAAAGGCCGTGTGGTCGGGATAGCCTTCTTTCACGATCTCTCCCACCCCGGCGATGCCGGACGGTTTCCCCCCGGAATAATAAAAGAACATCCCGTCGCCCTTTTTCATCTTGTCGCGCATGAAATTGCGGGCGGTGTAGTTGCGCACCCCGTCCCAAAAGGTGACCTTGTCTTTTTTCCATTGCTCCACGGGATACACGTCCGGCTCCGCCTTCATCAGCCAATGCCGGTATTCTTTGTCCCACACGCCCATTTTCCCCCCCGATGAAACCCACAGGTTCCCTTTAGGACTCGATTTTTTTCGTCGTCCGCCACAATTCAAACCCGCCCACCACGCTGTAAACTTCCTTGAAACCTTGGTCCATCAGATAGGCCGCGGCCCCCTGGCTGGTGTTTCCGTGGTAGCAATAGCAGACGATGGGCTTGGCCTTGTCGGTTTGGCTGACGAATTCCTGGATATTCCCGTCGTTTAAATGGAGCGCCCCCGGCACATGGGAGGCCGAGAAGGAACCCGGGTCCCGCACATCCACGAAGAGGGATTTTCCCTCCGTAAGCATTTGGGCCGCTTGATCGACCGATATTTCTTTAAAGTTTTCCATGGCTCCCCCTAAAAAACGCCCTACTTTTCTGTCGGTTTCTTCAATATTTCCTTTTCCCAGAGCTTGGCGTATTTGGCAAAGTCATGGAAAGCGGAAAGCCCGCACACCACCAGCCCGTGCCAGCCGTCCAAAAACCCCCGGCGGGAAACATAGCCCCGAAAAAACGTCATCAAAGGGGCGATCGTGACGTAGTACCACCAGAAGGTGATCTTCTTCGGCTTCACTCCCAAAATGGCCAAGTCCGAATAGCGGTTCATCTTGTCCAGGTATTGTCTAATGGAATCGTAGGTGTAGTGATTCATGGGCTCGGCGAGTTCCAGGGTTTTGCCCTTCACCTCCAGCCCCTCATGCACCGGCTCGTTCGTGAAAGCTCCCCGGCCCCGCCGGATCAACCGCAGTTGGGCGTCCGGCCACCATCCGCAATGTTCAATCCATTTCCCCAGGAAAAATGCCTTTCGCTTCAAGAAATAACCGTCCACGCCCTCGGGAGTCAAGGGGACCTGTCTTTCTATTTCGGCGATGAGTCCGGGGGTCAGTTCCTCGTCGGCGTCGAGGGAGAGAATCCACTCGCCCGAACAACGGGAAAGGGCCCAGTTTTTCTGGTCCGAATATCCCTTCCAGGGGCGGATAAAGGTTTTCGCGCCCAGGGATTTCGCGGTCGCGACGGTTTTATCCCGGCTTTGGGCGTCCACCACGATGGTTTCGACGCGGTGAAAGGTTTTCTTGGAGAATTTCAGGCTCTTCAGGCAGCGCCCGATATTGCGGTCTTCATTAAAAGTAATGATGACGATGGACAGATCAGGTTTTTTCACAAAGGCATCCTTGCTGGGTAGGTTTTCATTTTATGGCCCAAAAACTTTTTTGTACCGCAGGTAATATCCGCTGGTTTTTTTGAGGAAATCAAACCCGGCCGTGTCCGGAAACATATGCACCCGGCGGATTTCCATCAGGTCCGCGCCGAAACGGGTGGGCCCATTATTGACGGCGATGCCGAAGGGATAACCCGCCTCCCGGACGGCTTCTTTGACCTCGTGGTTCAGATCCCCATAGGGGTAAGCGAAGGAATAAACCCTTTCGCCGATCAAGTCTTCCAGGTTCTTTTTGGATTCCGCGACTTCCTTTGTCATTTCCACGATGGGAAGTTCCGTCAGTTTCCGGTGGCTCAAGGAATGGGCCCCGATTTCCACCCGGCCGCTCCCGGCCAGTTCTTTGATTTGGTCCCCGGTCAGGAGGGCCGCCTCGGGTTCGCCCTGGGAAGCGTCCCAGAAGTTTGTTTTATGTTTCCGGTCGCCCAGCACGTAAATCACGGCCTTCATTTTAAATTCCCTCAACAAAGGCAGAAGGTTCTGGTAAATGTCACCGTAGCCGTCGTCAAAAGTCAGCACGACCGGTTTGGCGGGAAGTTTCCGGCGAAAAAAATCCCCGAAGGTCACGGTCTCGAAACCCCTGGCCTGGAGGGATTTCAGGTGCTTTCTCAAATTATCTTTCGTGATGAAAACGTTGTATTTGGATCCCTTCACCGGTTCCTCGGTGACGCGGTGGTACATCAAGACGGGGATCTCGTGGAACCGCTTCAAGTTGCTTTGAAGGATGACCGACTGGTAGAGGTCCTCCAGTTTGGGATAGAGGATGTCGAGGTTGTATTCTTTTTTCAGCAGGTCATGGCCGGTCTGGGCCGTTTGGACCCTGATCGCCGGGTCTTTCAGGAGGGAAATCAGGTCCTGGGCCGTTCTTTCCCAATCAAAATCCTCCCCCTCGAAACAATCCCCGAAGTTGGTGGCCTTCGCTTCCTCCAGAACAGGCGGAAGAAGGGGCCCGATATATTTCTGTTCGCCCAAAGCCACCACCGGCTTGAGCGCCGCCATGGCCTCCAGAGCCACCCGGCCCGCGCCGACGACGACTGTGGCCTTATCGTAAAAGGGCTTGAGGGAACTTTGAAACCCGACGAAGGACACCCGGGGGTTTTGGGACTCCAGAAGCCGGTGTTCCTCCTCCACCGGCCCCCCCACGATCTCAAACCGGGCGTGGGGAACGGCGGAAAGTACCTTCGGCGCGACATCCCGCGCCAGGCGGAGGATCACCTGGTTCTTGGGGCCGGATAACCGGCCCACGATCAGAACCAGCGGATCAGAGGTTGAGGCCGTTTCTAAAGACAATCAATTGCTCCTGTCGGAAAGCCTGGGTTTGACTCAGCATCTGTTCGCGGATGTTTTCGCACATCGTCAGCACCCGCGGGCCATAAATATTGAACCAACGATTCGAAAAGTGCAGGTGTTGACGGCCATGAAGGGTGGAAAGATAAGGCGTTTGGGATGACCCGCAGGCCCAGTAGCAAACCCAGCTGGCCGCCCGGGAATGGGCATGAACCAGATCGATCTTTTCTTTTCGGACCAACCGTCTCAAGGCCAGTATGTTCAAAAACCGACGCGTGAAACTCCGGTTATAGATGGGGATCGGGATCACTTCCGCCCCCACCGGGTGGTCAAACCGGCCCGCCGCCACAAAAACCTTATGTCCCGCGGCGATCTGGCGCCGGATCAGGGCGGCCGTGGAGGTTTCGGCGCCTGTCACGAAGTCTCCGCTTAAGACATGAAGGATATTCATTCCCATCCCTAAACCTTGGGGTATCGGCTCCCTACAAAAACGTCTAAATCACTTTTTAATTCTACAAAAAAGGGGACTCAATAGGGGTTTGAAAGGCGCAATTCGGCCGATTTCGAGTGGCACTTTACTTGCTTTTCAAGATGAAACTCCACGGAAGGAGAAATGCGTCTTGGAAATCGCCCGGAAATTGGTTCAAGACATGGCCAAGGACCACATCGATCACAACAACCCCTTGGGATGGTTTGAGGACGTTTACGCCTCCGCCGGCGGAAATGAATTGATCATCCCCTGGGCCAGTTTGTCCCCCAATTCCTTCATGCGCGATTGGCTTGATGAACATCCCTTTCCCCGGGGTAAGAAAGCCCTGGTGGTCGGATGCGGGCTGGGCGATGACGCCGAAGACCTGGACCGCCGGGGTTTCCAAGTAACGGCTTTCGATATTTCCCCTACCGCGATTCAATGGAGCCAGGAACGCTTCGTCAAAACCCGGGTCAGCTACGTCGTGAAGGATCTTTTCAAGGCCCCGGCCAGCTGGAAACGGTCTTTTGATTTCATCTGGGAAGCCTATACCCTCCAATCCCTCCTCTCCCCCTTGCGGGAGGATGCCATTGAACGTTTGGCCGGCTGGGTGGCGCCCAAGGGAATCCTTCTGGCCGTTACGCGCGGTAAGGATGTTCACGAATTTCCCCAGGGCCCTCCCTGGCCGCTGACCCAGCAGCAGATGGAGCTCTTTCAGCAGGCCGGGCTCAAGTGCCTCGAATTCAAGGATTTTAAAGACCCGGAAAAACCCGCCATCCGGCGCTTCTTGGGGTGTTACCGGAACGAAGGCTAAACCCAAGCCCTACAACTTTCACCGCGAAGGCGCGGAGAACAACGAAAAAACGAGTTACAAAATCTTTTAAATCTACAAGCCGTTTTTTGTCTTTCTTCGCGTCTTTGCGGTAGATATGGTTTTGGGGGGTTTATTTCTGGAGGGCTTTCCATTCGGTGTAACGCTTCCGGATCTGGCCGATATGGTGGGGGATATGTCCCAGCGAATATTCCAAAATCCGCTCCAGCGTCAGAACCCCTCTTTCAGGATGGGTTACCGTTTTAAGGAAAGCTTCCTCCGGCAAGTTCTTCAATAATCCATAGTTGGCCTGTAGGGCCCAGACGAGACCCGCCAAGGCCTGGTCCACGTCCCCGTCCTTGTAGCGAAGTTCCCTCGCCCAAACGTCCTGGTCGAACGGCATGATAGCTTTTCCAGGTTCGGCCAGACAGGCCCGATAGCGGATGTAGAAGTTGATTTCCGTGTCCAGCAAATGAAAAATCACTTCTTGAATGCACCAGTGGTCCGGGTCCGGCTTATAGTGCCACATCGAACGGGGAAATTCCTTCAGGGCCTGGGGCAGGGCGAGGGCAAACCCCCCCAGTTCGTCGATTTTTGCTTTTCTTTCTTCCGAAGTCATGGCGTTTCCTTTCCACCGATTCCCGAGGGGATCAGTTCTTTTTTGCGTTCCACTCGTTGAGCCTATGGGTCATCTGGTCCATGTGATGTTGGATGTGCTTATGATGACGTTCCAAAAGCTGGTCCAGGTTAAGCTTTCCGTATTCGGGATGGGTCACGCTCTTGTTAAAATCAGGCTCGAGCAGAGTCTTCAATAATTTTCCGTTGGTCTTGATGACCCAGACGATTCCCTCCACGGCGTCATCCGCGTCCAGCCGGGCATAACCTATTTGCTTGGCCCAGAGGTCCTGTTCGGGGGCTGAAACCGTACTCCCCGGTTCGGCTAAAGCCGTTCGAAAACGCAGATAGCCGTGCATTTCAATATCCAGGATATGCCAAAGGATTTCCCGAATGCACCAATGGGCGTCATCGGGCTTGAAATCCCACATCTCCCTTGGAAATTGCCTCAAGTGTTCGGTCAACACGTAGGTTTTTCGGGAATAGTTTTCGATCAACAAGCGGCGTTCATTGGAATCCAAGGCGTTCTCCCCTTTTAAATTGAATGCGATTATTCTTCTGAAAGGTTTTAAAAGCAACATTCATGAAGCGGCGAAAACTTTCAAAAAAATTGTTTCGGATCTACGCACTGGGCGTAAAACACGCTTCCGACCGCATGGTATTTATTTTCTCCTTCTCCCCCTAGAGGGAGAAGGCCGGGATGAGGGGGGATTCTTGCGATAAGACACCCCTCGCCCTCAAGGGGAGAGGGTTTTTAAGTGGTTTGCTAAACTCAAGTTTCCAAACCTTATTTTTGGGCAAGGATCATTCGGACGGGCGGGAAGAAGAAAAACTTATATTTTGAAAGTTGGATGTTCTTGAATTGGAGGGTTTTCAAATCTACCACCGTTTGGCGCAAGTTCTTGAAATCCTGCAGGGCCAGCAAGCCCTTCGGTTTCAGAACCCGGGCCATCTCCATTAAGGCCGTTTTTCGGTCCTCTCGTTTATTTAAACGATGGAGGGCCAGGTGGGCGGTCACCCGGTCGAAACTATGCTTGGGATAAGGAAGTTTTCGCATATCCCCCGTATCCACCTTGACTCGGGCGGAGACGCCCTCGATTTGGGCGTTCTCCCAGGTCTTTCCCGGGTTGTTGACGTAAAGATCAAACTGCGACCAGTCGTCCAAGCCCGTGGCTTTACCACGGGACAATCGCTTGGCGGCTTCAATGAGGATGAATCCCCTGCCGCAACCCACATCCAAAAGTTTCTGGTTCGATTTTAAGTCGAGTTGGTTGATGAAATCAGCGGCGGCCAGCGCTTTGCCCTGATAGGCGCTCCAGAACATCCAGGTCCCCACCGCGATCAATAGAAGGGCGAACAAAAGAGCGGCAACCCCCAAGAACCCCATCAATTGATATTGGGTTTCGATTTTCAGCGCGATAAATCCGGCGAGGCCCATGATCAGGCTGGCAAAAAGAATAAAAAGGACCGGACCCGGCGTATCCAAACCATAGGAAAGATGGGTCGAAGAACCGGACCGGGGTAGAGAGGAAGGCATAGTCATACTTTACCGCACCGACAGGGCCCCCTCAACCTCCGCCAATGAAGTGTTTAACCAGGTCCGGGCCACCTGATCCAGAAGCTTCCTTTCCCCTTTTAAATGAAGCGTTTGATGCCGGTGGGTCAGGGATTGACCCGGGCCTAAGGCAGCCGCGGGGGAAGAGGTTTCCAATTCGAAGAAGGGTCCCTCGGGTTTTTGCCCCGGGGTTGGAGGGCCGTCGTTGTAGCTGTTCACCACATCCCCCGCGAAAGGATTCTTTTGAATTTCCCACATGGAATTCACGTATTTTCCAGCGGACTGGGGAAGAGTGTATTTCACGAGGGTGAGAACTTCGTTTTCAGCGTCCCAGGCGCCCAGAACCGGTTTGGCCCTCAAGGGGGAAACCCCGATCTTCGACCGAAATTGACCGTCCCCTTTGAAAAACAGGACATTCGACCCAACTTTCAACCGATTCTCCGTCAACTTTCCAAAATAGGAATCATTCACTGGCGGACCCAGTGCTTCCTCGGTTCCCTCGAGGAAGGGAATCACGATCGTGGCCCGGGGGGAGGGCTGGTACATGCCCAGAATCCAGATGGAAAGAAGGCCTGTTTCAGGCCTCCAGGCAACTGGACCCCGGTTGATCAAGGTGTTGACCGACTCAAAAGCTATTCCCTTCAAACCCTTTTCCCAAATCTCCGCCTCTTCATTCTTAAGAAGACGAATTTCCCGTTCCACTCCCGCCTCAAACACGAACCCGGAATAATTTTTGAGGGAAGCGTGCTTTCTCAAGCGGATGGATGCGGTGGTTTGTTCCGCCACCTCAAAAGGTTCCCTGTCAAAGGGGGAGGGAACATAAGCGTGTTGAAGATCAAAAGAAGCTCCCGAAGCAAAGAAGAGGCCGAACTGGCCCCCTTCGGGTCCCAACCAAAACCGGTCCTCACCCCCGTAGGGGTTGAAGTTAGGACGAAGTTTCCCCGAGGCAATATATTCACGATTGACCCAGCCATGGCTTAAACCCAAAGCGCCCTCAAAGGTGCTGGTCAAAACCCTCCCTTGGAGCAAGGGAGCGACCGCCACTTCCCGGCCCTTGCCGTCTGAAAGCAGACGGATGTCCGTATGGCTTTTAACCGAGTTGAGGTCGTCTTGAAATGTTGGCAAGTGAAATCCTTGTTTTTCTTTCGAATATTTTTCATTTCGGGTCCAAGTCGTGGAACATCAACTTCACGGGTAAAGATCTAATTCCCGAATAATTTTAGGCGTAATTGCTGGCGATCTAACTTGAAATGCTCAGCTACATCCGAAAGAATTGCGGACAATGTACCTGTCCTGAGGGGATTATGGGCGGGGATTGTAATGTGATGCTGACCGTTTTGGATCATCGTCAGGCGCATATGGCTTCCGGTTTGGCAGGTTTTCCATAACCGAGAACCTTGAGTTCTTTGGCGAGGTCTTCTCCCGACAAGTTCCTCGGGAGCCTCATACCGCGATGGTTTCCTCACGCACAAAATGCAACTGGATGACCTTCGGCATCTTAGTTTCGTCAAAACGGCATTTGACCGCATCACCAATCATTCCGTGAAGTTGGTCCAGGTTGTCGGCTTCGGTAAAAATGGATTCACCTAAAGCACGGGCTTCATAGCCACCTTCCGGCGAATCTTCGATCATAAAAATCAATTCGTTCATGACAACCCCCAGATGGCATTATACAAAAGGGGTTGGCTTTAAACGACAGTCCCTTGTTATGAAACATTTACAGAATGAATGGATGCGAACCCGATTGTTTAATGAGCATTTATGCCGTTTTCCTTCGTCCTCACCGGCTCCCCGTCGTGGACGAACCTTTTCATTCTCAAACCAGGTTGTGGCCCGCTAGAACAACCTCTTCTCGACGCCGACTTTGCAATTGTAAAGGAGACCCTGTTCCCGCGCCCATTTGATATTCCCGTCTGAATCGACAACCCCCCTACTGGTGGATAAAGTTAAAACTCCCGTCAGGCGGCTGAGTGTGTAGTACTTTTGATAATAAATCTGGAAATTCGGATCCTGCGAATCCACTTCCCACCAAACGGTCGTTTCGTTGAAGGTAGCGGTGGTGACGGCATCGCTCCCAAAATCAGCCGTTCCAGCGCTTTCATTGAGGATCATCTGGGCCGGATCCCCTTTTCCGGTTGCGGGGGCGCAGACGAGGGTGATGGGCCCTGATGGGGCCGAAGAGTTCGCTGGGGCGTTGCCATATCCAGCCGAGGTAGACGCGACCCCCGCGCCGGTAGAAGCCGGAGGGGCTTGGGCCTGGTTGTTCGCAAGCGCCGGGATTAACTTCATTTTCCGGACCAGGGCCATTTCCGCCACGTAAATATTCTCGTCTTTATCAACGGCGATACCCATGGGGTCGTTGAACCCCGCAGCGCTTCCCGTCCCGTCGGCGGATTTGGCCGCCCCTCCACCCGCCAGGGTGGATACCTCGCCCCCAGGGGTTATTTCCCGAATCTCATTGTTATATCGATCCGCGACATAAACATTTCCGGAGGAGTCAACCGCGACGCCATAGGGCCATTTGAATTTGGCTTGGCTTCCCGTTCCATCGTTGGATCCCGAACTCACCGATCCGGCAAGGGTCGTCACCACCCCCTCGGGGCTGATTTTTCGGATCATGTTGTTATATAAGTCCGCCACATAAACATTTTCCGAGGAATCCACCGCGACGCCTGTTGGATAGCGGAAAGACGCCTTGGTTCCGGTGGCGTTGGTGGCTCCGGAAACCCCCGCAGACCCCGCCAAGGTCGTTACCATTCCCTCTTTTGAGATTTTACGAATCAAATGGTTGTTCATATCCGCGATGTAAAGGTTTCCGGAATGATCCACCGCGATTCCAGTGGGGTCATTGAACATCGCGGTTTTCGCCTTACCATTTTTGGCGCCTTTGGTTTTCGAACCCGCCAAAGTCGTCACCAGGCCCTTGGAATTGATTTTTCGAATTATATTATTCGACGAATCCGTGACGTAAACGTTTCCTGAAGTATCGACGGCAACAGAATTCGGAAAAGAAAACGACGCGGCTTTACCCGTTGCGTTCGTGGCCCCGGTCACCCCTGCCGACCCTGCCAAAGTGGTCACCCCACCTTTCGGATTGATTTTTCGGATCAAATTGTTCCAGGGATCCGCGACGTAAACGTTTCCGGCCGCATCCACCGCAACCCCTTGGGGAAAATCGAACGACGCGATAGTACCGTTTCCATCCTTAAATCCCGTAACACCCGCGGAACCAGCCAGGGTCGTCACCACGCCGATATTTTCTCCGTAAACGATCCGAGAAAACCCCAAAAGCACTGAAATTAATAGGCCTATCCATTTTTTCACTTGGTTCTCCCCGGAAGATGGTTTTTGAAACCGTTTAGGCTTGGGAAGTATGGGCGCGGCTAAGGGCAATAGATAGGGGAAATCCGCGGGAATTGGATTGTCCACGGCGGGTCCCCGCCGTAGACAGTTCCACTCAAACCATTCTGGTTCTTGGTAATTTTTTACCGCACCACGGGCAAAATTTGATCCTGATTTCTCCACCGCCAGCCATTTCCAAAACAAAATAGGAAGGCCATATTCATGAGTTTTGGGTGAATAGGTCACTACATAATCCGGGCAATTATGAGGGTTTGAATGCTTTTCACATTTGAAATTAATGTGATACTTCATGATTTTGCAGCAAGCTTTTTTATCCAATTTTAAGTTCCCTCAAATTTCGTTTCTTGCCTGTCCACGACGGGTCCCCATCGTGGACAAACCTTACTCCGGATTTATTCCTTTTCCAACCGAAGATCCGCCTCTAATTGTTCCCGGTCGAAATGTCCCCGCAGCATCTCTTCGACGCTCAGTTTCCGCCGGTCCAGCAGCTCCGCCACCAGAAGGTGATAGCGCAGGTAAAGCCCGGAAGCGCGGGGATCTAGGGCAGGGTCGTCCTTTTTGAAAAGCGCCAGGTTCTTTTGAAAGTCAAAATCCCCGCCCTTGCCCACGTAATCGGCGTAGCCCTCGTTTTTCCAAACCGGTATCCGCCAATAAGCCAAGCCCAGGAAACGGGAGATAAGGCCATGGGTGACCTCATGGGCGATGAAATAGGAAAGCGGCCGGTCGGGGCTGGAGGGGGTGATCCCGTCTTTGCGGAAAAGGACGTTCCGGGATATATCGGTCTTTCTTAAAAAAACATTCTGCGGAGCGAACCCATAGTTGTTTCCTCCGGCGTTCGAATGGGTATTGGTTAAGAGCTTGTACCGCCACGCGTGATTGCAGAGGAAGAGGTTCACGTGCGGATGGCCTGCGTAAAGCGGGCACTTGTCCAGCCGCCTTTGGGCGTCTTGAAGCACCGCATCCGCCTGGGGCGCAATAGGATCGTCGCAATAGAGGGTGAGGTTCCCATCGGTGAATGGATAGACGAATAGGGGCTGGGGAAAACAGAGTAGGAGCCCATAGGCAACCGTCAGGGTCAAGAAGCCCGCCAGCGTCCTATAAAGGAATTTCTTCCAATTTTTAGGCTTGGTGAAAAAATATTTCATCGACTCAATCCACCGTCATGGACCGTTTGAAGCAGCCCCTATTAATTCTTTTGTCAAACACCCGGCATCAGTGAATCGCTTTGGGCAGCCCTTCCAGGCCGCTTAACGGGATGACCTCCACCCTTTTCTCCAGGGAGTAGGCGGCTTGGGTCGGGTGTACGACCCACAAGTGTTCCAACTTCAAGTCTTCCAACGCCACCCGCATGGATTTGGTCAATCCGGGGGCGTCATCCATCTTGAATTCAAAGCCCCACCGTTTTCCTCCCTTTTCCACCAACAGGTCCAACTCCGCGCCGGCCTGGGTGGCCCAAAAAAAAGCGTTCCGGTCGCCCGTGATGCGCAGAACCTGTTCCAGGGCGAAGCCTTCCCAAGAGGCGCCCAATTTGGGGTGGGTCTCCAGCTCGGCCTGGGTCCGCAGGTTCAACAAGGCGTGCAACAGGCCGCTGTCGCGCACATAAACCTTCGGGGATTTCACCAGCCGTTTTCCCAGGTTCACGAAATAGGGCGGCAGTTGGCGCAGGACAAACGCTCCGTCCAGCGCATCCAGGTATCTCCGGGCGGCGTTGTGCGAAAAACCCAGGGAAGCCCCGATCTCGGAAGCGTTCCAAACCTGGCCGTGATAATGGGCCACCATGGACCAAAAACGTCCCAGGGTCGCCGAAGGAACCCGAATTTCCATCTGGGGAATATCCCGTTCGAGGAACGTTTGGATGAAATGATCCCGCCAAGCCAAACTGTCCTTGTCGGTCGCGGCCAGGAACGACGGCGGGAATCCTCCCCGAACCCAAAGCCGTTCCTGTTTATTCCAACCCGTTTCCCGGGGGGAAAAACCGGCCATTTCGATGAACCGCACGCGGCCCGCCAGGGATTCGGAGGTATGTTTCATCAGCCAGGGCGAGGCGCTGCCCAACAAAAGGAATCGGCAGGGCAGGGGCTTACGATCCGCGAGGACCCGCAGGTGGGGGAAAAGGCCGGGTTTGCGCTGAACCTCATCCAACACCACCAGGCCCTTGAGGCCATCCAGGGTTCGTTCGGGGTTTTCCATCCGGGCTAAATCCGAACTTTTCTCCAGGTCGAAATAATGGGCGTTCCGGCGGGACGAAACCTGGCGGGCCAGGGTGGTCTTGCCGCATTGGCGCGGCCCCAAAAGCGCGGTCAGCGGACTGGTTCGCAGACCGGATTCGATCTGTTTCAAGTAGTCGGGTCGGCGGATCACGCGATAGGCTCCTTGTATATTGCACGGTTAATATACAATTTACCATGACCTTTCCTCAAGCCCTGTTTCAGGACCAACGGGGGAATGAAGGGTCAGGAGGCGCCTTTTCATCGATCCCGGCCCCCGTTCAGGAAAAATCAGGGGCCGTGACCTGTTTCTATATCACCGCTTCTGCGAGGCGGCCCATCCTTCGTTGTATTTGTTAAAGAACGCGTCGTAATCTCCCCGTTCCGCGTATCGCATGGGCTTCGCGCGTTCGCTCACGATTTCGAGGACTTCCGGGGAATTCTTGAGTACGGCCATGATTTCTTGAATGTAGTCGTTGAGAGGCATGGCTTTGGGGTTCATTCCCCGATCTCCCTGCAATTCGGTCTGGACCCAGGGCGGCATGATCTCGATGACCTGAACGGACGAATCCTTGAGTTGGTAGCGCAGGGATTGGGTGTAGGAGTGGATCGCCGCTTTGCTCGCGCAATAGGACGGCAGCATGGCCGCGGGCACCATCGCGAGGGTCGAAGAGACGTTCAGGATCGCGGCAACCGGCTGGCTCATGAGCTGCCGGATCAGCGCGGCCGTGATACGGATCGGACCCAGCAGGTTGGTTTGAATCGTCGCCTCCGCATCGGCGATTTCGCCGGAGGTCAGGTCTTCCACCCGCTGAATTCCGGCATTGTTGACAAGCACGTTCAGTTTCGGAAACCTCTTTTGCAATTCAGTCGAAAAAGCCTTCACTTGAGCCGGATGATCCTGGTCGAAGACCAGATATTCCATGCCCGGGCTTTTCGCAACGGCCTCCCGAAGTTTGGGCTCACGCCTGCCCGCGATGATGACCTTATTTCCCAAAGAATGAAAGGCCTCCGCCAAGCCCCGGCCGATGCCGGACCCCCCGCCCGTGATCAACATCGTGTTCCCCGTGATCTTCATTCGTTCTCCTTTTGGCTTTTGTGTGTGTGTAATAAAAATAGTCGGATTACCCCCGACACTCCAGAGGGAAGCATTAGAATCAACGATCAATCAGAAACTTACCCTGCCCCAATAGATTATTTCCGTTTTGAATGACGTAGAAATAGATGCCTGATGAAACGGGACTGCCTTGGCGGTTGGTTCCAGCCCATTTTACCACCCCATCCACTTCGTTCACCTGTGCCAACAGTTCCCCGGAAAGGGTATAAAAAGAAACCATAGTTCCCGAAGGCAGGCAACCCACTTTTAGTTTTCCATCCACCGCCTCTTTCGGGTTGAAGGGGTCAGGCCAAAGTTGTAACTGGCAGGGGGGCGTGGGGGTGACCGTCCAAGTGAGGGTCGGGTAATTATCCACGATGATATAACTGGTTACGGTCGGGGTGGCCGTGGGGGTCCAGGTGGCTGTGGAAGAGGAAGTTAAAGATGGCGTCGGGCTATTGGTGACGGTTGGGCTTAAGGTTCTCGTGGGGGTATTGGTCGATGTGGGGATGGTTCCGGTGATTGTAGCTGTGGGGGTGTAGTTACAATTAACTGGGAACTTGCTGATAACATCCCCGTAATAATTGCAACTAAGACCGCATAAAGCGCCATATTGCTGGCTGGCGTAAAGGTTCCCTTGAGGATCTATGGCCAAAAAATCCATACCACCCCCTAGCATAACTAAATTGATAATGCCGGAAGAATTAACCGCCCTAATCCTCCAGTTACCTGAATCGGCCAAATAGATGTATCCCCCGCAAAAGGCAATACTGGAAACATTATTTATTTTCGCCGCTATCGCGGGCCCTCCATCCCCCGAATTACCAGCGGTGCCGCTCCCGGCAATGGTATTAATCACCCCACCGGTATTAATTTCCCGGATACGTTGGGTTCCGTCGGAAAAATAAATGTTTCCTGTTGGATCCATGGAGATACCTACTGGTGCGGTCAGAAGCGCCAAGGTGGCCGAGGCACCGTCGCCCGAATACCCCGCCGTGCCGATTGGGCTTCCGGCGATGGTGGAGATGACACCTGCCGTATCGACTTTTCTTAATACGTTATTTCCGGTATCCGCGATATAAAGATTTCCGGTGGCGTCCAGGACAATTCCCTGCGGGTTGTTAAGCATGGCGCCCGTGGCAGGCCCGCCATCGCCGGTATAACCCGGTGTTCCATTACCAGAATACGTGCTGATAATTCCGGCAGGGTTCACTTTTCGCACGCGATTCCCGGCCCTATCGCAAATATAAAGATTCCCGATATTGTCCCCCGTTACATAAAGGGGCGAAAGTAATTCAGCCGATGTCGCTGGGCCTCCGTCACCCGAATAACCTCCGATTCCGTTCCCCGCCACAGTCGTGATAACGCCCCCGGAAATCTTTCGAACTACGTAATTGTCCAAATCACAAAAATACGTATTCCAGTTAGAATCGATGAAAATCCCCGAAGGTTCGTTAAGCTTGGCCGATGTGGCTAGCCCCCCGTCCCCGCTGTAACCCCCCGCACCGTAAGTTCCTCCAAAGATGTTTGCTGGCGTCCAAAAGATTTCACTCGATGGGTCAACGCAGCAGCCCGAGAGGACGGGTGTGGCCGTCGGACTGCCAATAGTCGCAGTCGGGAGAGGGGTCCAAGTGGAAGTCGGGCTGGGGGTAGCCGTGAAAGTGGGGGTAAAGGTAGGCGTCAGGGTAATGGTGTAGGTGGGGGTGGGAGTTGAGGTGGGTACCCCAACGTAAACCGCAATGGGACAAGAAACCTTCATCGCTCCCAAACCGTCAATCGCCGTGGCGCTGATGTAGTAGGTGCCCGCCGCGGGCGGTGTCCAACCGAGCGAGAAGGGCGCGGCGGTGGAAGTTCCCACAAAAAGGTCGTTCACGAAAAAATCAACCTGGGCCACCGTTCCCCCCGGGTTTGGGTCCGAGGCCGTGGCCGTGAGCGTCAGGGGAATGGGCGCGGAGATAAAAGTTCCGTCGAGGGGTGAACTTACCTCGACAACGGGTAATTGGTTGGAACCCGAATAGGCTGTATTGGGGAAGTTTTGGTTGATCTCGAGGGCATTGTCAGCCGCAGTCGGGGCGGTGGGATCGACCCCAGTGGGCTGACCTTGAAAAGTCACGTCCGGATTGGAATAGAACTGGATCCAATTGCCCGGTTGATAGGACATGATGTCGATATAGGTGGTTCCGGCCGAATTGAGCTTGTAGCCAAAGTTGTATCCGTCCCCGGTCGGTATGCCCATCGTACCCCGGTCATGGAGGCAACCGAAGTTATGACCCAACTCATGGGGAAATGCCTGGTTACCGTAGGGAATGTACACCACGCTCGCGTATCCCGGCACATAGCCCACCCCGGCAATGGTGCCCGCGCTGGTGGTTTGCGCTGCCCCGACGAATAAAGAAACATAATGGGCGCCGGTGGATACCATCCAGTTGGAAAGCTGTGGAAAAATAGCCGGGTTGGTCAGGTTGCCGATGTCCGTAATCACATTGCCCGTTTCGATATAAGTCACCGCCCGAGTGCCGACCAGTTCCATTTCGGCCGTTACACCGCTGTTGTAAAAAGCCATGTTCATGCCGGCCCAGTCCAAATCAATTTGAGTTTCAATCCCGTCCTGTCCTCCCGCCAATTGCTGGGCCAGGGCCGTATAGAGCACCATCATCTGGCTGACTTTTAAGGGGAGGGAGTTGGGACAACCGCTTTGAATAGCTTGGGGATAATTGCCGGGAACCCCTTGAGGAGCGGTCCATCCCGATATCAAGGAATTGGAGGGGATTTCATCCCCCGCGAAGGTGCAATCGGGCTGAGGGTCCATCTCCGAAACCCGGTGGATTCCATTGCCCAGATAACGAATCTCAAATTTCCCTTTGCCTGTCACCCAAGCATCGGATTGGAGAACCCCGTGGCGGTAGGCCATGACCACCTGTCCTCCTGGATCCCCGGTTAAAGAACCCCAGAGAACCCAACCACCCCCGGGCCTTACCCTGATGCGGTTGACGGTCCAATCCAGTTTAAGATCGTCAAACAGGTTGAGCTTAACCTCCGGTTTCCAACCCGGATGTTGGAAACGCCCGGGGAGGTTATCTAACAAAGGCTCTAAAATCTGAACATAGTGTTTCCGGAGAACTTTTACCGGAGATGGATCATTTGGAGGCAGGCTGGATGCTTCTAGAAAAAGAGCGCCGGATGTTTGGGCGGGCTGCGGAGTTTCCAGAGCGGCAGCTGTAGGACATGCGGCAGGCAATAAAATACCCAAGAGGAAGAACCGCAAAGTTATTTTGAACTGTTTGGAGATGGTGTTTGATGAATAAGAAGACTCGCCATACGGCATTCAAATACCCTTGCACGGAATAAATGAAAGAGAAGTGACGCTTAAATTTACCACGAATAGGGGGTGATCGGGGTTATCCCCCTGGACTTCCCCAGTAAACAAACCGTTTACCTAATCATGAAAAATAGGACAAGGTCCATTTTAAACAAAAATAAAAAGCCCCGGATCGATCGATCCAGGGCTTTTGGAAAAGAAACGACGAATAGACGGTTAGGTTATTCATCCCCCGTCTGGAGGAAAGAATAAAGGGTGACGCCGTCCCGCCATACGAAAAGACGCGCTCCGGTCTTGAGATCGCTTCTCTTCAACACGACCGTCAACTGGTTCGCGGACACAATAAGCGTGTCGCCCACCCTTAAGATGATGTCCCCCGGCTGGAGGCCGGCCTGGGCCGCGGGGCTTTGTGGGTCCACTTGGGTCACCACCGGCCCCTTGGGGGCGTTGGCGGGAAGCTGGCTCTTGATCTCGGGGGTTTGATCCTGGTACGTCAGCCCCAAATTGTCGTTTTCGCCCTGTCCGGAAGGCCCGTTGCCCCCGTCCTGGCCATCCTTCGGCTTGTTCAAGAAAGCCTCGTCCAGTTTCTGAAGCGTCACAGGCAAGGTAGACTGAACGCCTCCTCTTAAGATGGTCATTTGAACCGTCTGGCCCGGCTGGAAGGTGTAAAGCCTGGCCACCAGGTCCGCCGAATCGTGCACCTTGATTCCATCCATGCTGAGGATGATATCGCCGGGCTTCAACCCCGCCTTTTCGGCGGCGCTTCCCGGATTAATGTTCGAAATCAGGGCTCCCTCGGGGGAAGCCAGACCGAAACTCTTGGCCATTTTGGGGTCGAGCGATTGAACGATCGCGCCCAAACCGGCCCGGATGATTTTTCCGTTGTTCACCAAATCTTCAGCCGCCTTGCGGGCAATATTGACGGGTATGGCGAAGCCGATGCCCACCGACCCCCCCGATTGGCTGTAAATGGCGCTGTTAATGCCCACCACTTCGCCCAGGATATTGCAAAGGGGCCCGCCGGAATTGCCCGGGTTGATGGAAGCGTCGGTTTGGATATAGCTTTGATAACCCTGGTCCTGGCTGATTTCCACACTGCGGCCCTTGGCCGAGATGACCCCGGTGGTGACGGTATGATCCAAGGCGAAGGGGTTGCCGACCGCGATGGCCCACTCGCCCACCTGCAGAGCGTCCGAGTCGCCCAAGACGAGGTGGGGAAATTCTTTGCCGGCTATTTTCACGATCCCGATGTCCACCTTGTCGTCCTTGCCGACAATCGTTCCGGGGTAAGTTGTTCCATCTTCCAGCGTCACGGTCACCTTGTCCGCCTTGCCGATCACATGGGCGTTCGTGAGGATGTAACCGTCCGAGGTAATGAGAAAACCCGAACCCAGGCTCCGCTGTTTTTGTTTGAAGGTGCGCTGGGGGGTTCTTTGGCCGTGGGGACCGTAAAACCAGAAATTAAAGAAATCGTCCATTCCGCCGAAATTGTCCAGGCCCCGGATGTTCTCGGTCCATTCGGAACTGATGTTGACGACCGCCGGGCTGACCGCGGCCGCCACATCGATGAAAGCTTTTTGAAGGGCCAGGGCCGCGCTGGTGGGCGGAAGGGTGACAGGGGGAGGCTCTTTGCCGAGATGAAGCTCGGCGGCGGAAACGAATGACGGAAGAAGGGGTGCCAACAGGAAAGCCAGGATGGTCGCGAAACGAATCGGCTTGATCAACTTAGGGAGCTTGATCATGGTTTAAATCCTCCGGTGCGGCAGATTGGGCGTACGGCCCCATCATCTGGGGTAATATCCGCCTGGACTTCAACAGCTCGTTGATCTCAGGATGCTGAGTCGATAAAGTTATGACGATTTGCACGCCCGAAATGTTCACCCCGCAGGTTTTGACGAGATAGATGATGCATTCGAGTCGTTCCACGTCTTCCTGCGAATAAAGCCGGGTTTTCTTGAGGGTCCGGCAGGGACAGATCAAGCCCATCCGCTCGTACTGCCGAATGGTCTGTTCGTGGAGGTTCAACAGTTGAGCCACCACGCCGATCGTGTAGATAGGATGTTCCCGGGAAACTTCCATTTCGCTAACCTCGGCTCAACTGAAGTAATCCCGCAAAAGTTCCACGCCCTTCGAGTTGCGGATCTTGCGCATGGCGCGCTCTTCGATTTGGCGTACCCGTTCTTTGGATATTCCCAACCGCTGCCCGATCTCGTCTAAGGTCTGCGAACCCTCCCCATCCAGGCCGTAACGCCAGCTCAAGATCTGGCCGTCCCGCTCATTGAGTTTCTTCAAGGTACCCTTCACCTTTTCCGAAAGATCCCGGTTCATCAAGTCATTTTCCAAAGTCTCCAGACCCTTGGGGTCTTTCAGAAACTCAATCAGGGAAGTTTCTCCCTCACCGACATAGGTCGTATCCAGGCTCAGGTAGCCGTGTGAAAACTTCTGAACCTCCGTCAAGGTTTCCCGGTTGATATCGGCCTTTTTCATCACTTCGTTATCGGTCATGGGCTCGCCCTTTTTCTCGGTCATGGCGGCCACTTGCTTCGTTATTTTACGCATCTTTTTAGTCTGGCTTTGGGGAATACGGACCATATCGCCCTTGTCCATGATGGCGGCCAGAATGGATTGGCGGATCCACCATACGGCGTAGGACACGAACCGAACCCCCCTCTCGGGGTCGAAGGTTTTTGCCGCTCTGATGAGCCCCAGGTTGCCCTCGTTAATCAGGTCGAGGAAGGACAAACCCCGGTTGCGGAACCCCTTGGCGACCGAAACCACGAAACGCAGGTTCGCCTCGATCATCAGGTTCAGGGCGGCTTCATCGCCCTTATGCGCCAGCCGGGAAGTTTCTTTTTCTTCTTCGGGAGTTAAAAGGGGTACCCGGGCAATTTCACGCAGGTAGGTTCCCAACGACTTCTCTTCGGTAGTAAAGGGCAGCTTTTCCATGGAATTTCCTCCCTAAAACTTCTATTTATAACAATATAACTAATCGGTTTTTAGTTGAGTAGAATATATGAGTCGATTCGACTCAAGTCAATACCCCGCTCAAATATGTTGGTTATGGGCTGGTTTTAGCTGCCCCATAAAGAGGAATGGAGTGCCCAGAGTTGTTTAGACGTACTATTGGATTTCTGGGCTTATTTTGGAGGGGTTCCTGGTAAACAAGACCGTCTTTCCCGGTAAACAAACCGGTTTCCTGGTAAATAGACCGGCCTTTCCAGTCAACAGGTCGGCATACCTGATAACCCAAACCGGCTTTATTTGAAAACCCGAGAAGAAACTTTTTTAAAAGATAGGGATGAGCCCAGGGAGCACGGGGGGCGGTTATGGCCAAAAAATTACCCTAAATTAGATTTTAAATATTTATGGTGAGAAATAATTGAAACCGAAAACGAAAAAATCGAGAAAAGAATCCAATTACCCTAGGTGTGCATTTCCACCGCCTTCTTGGAAAGATTTTTGGTTTGTAATTATGCTTTTGTTTTTATGGGGGGGGAGAATTTTCAACCATGGCAACCCCTTACCATAAATTTTTATTGTTGGCCCTAGTGATTTTCAATTTGGGGTTCTTTTTTTATCGATTTAAAAAAAGGAAATAACTGTCCATGACGGGGTTTCTTTCAGAAAGGGTATAATTCACTGGTTGAAAGTCAAATGATTGGGCCTTCATGAAAAGTGCGATACCGGGGGCGGCTTTTTTTCTAATCCTCATGGGTTCCGCTTGTCCCCTCTTCGCCCAGGTGCCGGCGGGGTATAGCCTGGTTTGGAGCGACGAGTTCACCGGGCCTCCAGGCAGCGCCCCCAACCCGGACAACTGGGCCTTTCAAACCGGCGCGTCGGGCTATGGAAACCAGGATCTTCAAATTTACACGGCCAACTTGGCCAACGCGCAGATCGTGGCCGACCCGAACGCCACGAATGGAAGCGCCCTGGCCATCATCGGCCAGGACCCGGGCGGCAATAACGGCCAGTTGGGTGATTACACCTCGGCGATGATGCAATCCCTCGGCTTGCAAAGTTTCCAGTACGGCTACGTGGAGGCGCGCATTGTGATGCCCACCGCCCCGGGCATTCACCCCACCTTTTGGATGATGGGCACCGACATCAATTCCGATCCCTGGCCCGGTTGCGGCGAGATGGACATCATGGAAAACAACGGCGCCGCCGCGAACCAATCCCTCAACTTCGGCTCCATCCACGGGCCCAACTATACAGGGGCCGATTACGGGACCACCTACCCGCTTCCGGGTGGACAGTTGTTTGATACCGCCTATCACACCTTCGCGATTCTCTGGCAGCCGAACTCGGTTCAGTACGAAGTGGACGGCAATGCCTACGAAACCTTCACGCCCTCGAACATCGGACCCAATACCTGGGTCTTCAACAATCCCTTTTACTTTTTATTCAGCATGGAAATCGGGGGGACCTGGCCCGGAGCGCCCACCGCCAGTACGTCTTTCCCCCAGACCATGCTGGTGGATTACGTGCGGGTCTATCAGCAAAATACCCCCACCCCGACGGGTGTTTGGAACACCCCGACGATCACCCCTTCGCCCACTCCCACCATTACTCCCACGCCCACCTTTACCCCGGGCGGGTTGGATTGCCCGGCCACGATGATTGACGATTTCGAGAACCAGGCCCTCAACGACGTTTCACCCGCCCGCACGAACCTGTGGGGCGGTACCTGGTACAGCTATGCTTCCTCGGCGGCCATCAGCGTGGTTTACAACAGCCCGGGGGCCGGAGGCACCAACTATGCCGCCTCAGTCTCTGGAACCTGTTCCACGGGCGGTTACTCGGGCTGGCAGACGAATCTTTTTTCATCCGGGGCGGCCTTTAACGCGCCCGCCCAGGGGCTCGACCGGTTTGAGTTTTGGTTTAAGGGCGACGGTAATGTGTACCGGTTCAACGTTTTGACCCAGGCCGTGACGGATAACGACCCCTATGGGGAAGATTTTCTGCCCCCCGCGGGCGTGTGGACCTTTTACCAGGTTCCCTTCAACACCCTGGCCCGACAGGGTTATGGAACGCAAACGGGCCTGCCCACCCACCCCACGGGGTCGGATATCAAGGGGATCGGGTTCTCTTACGCCCAAACCCCCGCCACCTATGCCTTCTCCGTGGACCAAATCGCCTTCGCCTGCAACCAACCGACCCCCACGGTCACCCTGAGCCCCACGATGACCCTATCTCCAACCCCCACCCTGACCCCCACGATCACCTCGACCACGTACATTACCTATACTCCAACGGTCACCTTTACCCCCACCGTGACCAATAGCCCCACAGTCACCCTGTCGCCCTCCGTTACTTTGACCCCCTCGGTCACGGGGTTGACCATTGGCCTGCCCTATCCCAATCCGGCCAAGGGAAATGGACCGGCGCCCCTCTCCTTTCAGGTTCAGGCCCCGCTGGGTTCTTCGGTCGAGTGGAGCGTCTTTTCGGTTTCCTACCGCAAGGTTTTGGATATTTCCCAACCCCTACCGGGCAACGGCACGACCCTTGTTTGGAACCTGCGTGACGCCTCGGGCAATCCCGTCTCCAACGGCCTTTACTACTTAAGGGTGAAGGTCACCGGTTCGGTCAAAACCACCCAAATCCTCAAAGTCATCGTGACCCGTTAGCGCCCGTTGCGATGAGACAAATTAAATTCTTTGGTTTGAGGGGAAATATAATAGAAGAGTTGTCCACCACCTGTCCCCGGGCGCTCAAAGAGCGTAGGGCGACGATGACCCGGATGGGACAAAGAAATAATCGATATAATGTTTTTGTTTCAAGGAGTGCTCATTTGATTAAGAAAACAAAATTGACTGTGATTTTGATGACTGTTATATGTTCTGTTTTTCTAAATGGCTGTATTACCCTTCCATTGAGCCAAAAAGTTAATGACGATATAGATAATGCTTACGCTGCACAAATGGTAGTTATGTGTTTATCTCTACATTATCGGCATATCTATTCGCATTGGCCTAAGACCATCAAAGACTTAAAAGTCTCCCAATTCTTAATAAGCAACACAAAATTTGATGATAAGGATGTTAGTGTCAGCATGACGTTTCCATCGGAAAACGGCACGAAAATCTATTACTTGCACGATTTAAATATTCCCTTTCGAGACTATTCGTTTTCCTGGGATAAAGATTCAAATTTAATCATTACTTATCGAAAAAAAGTAATCGATGCTAAAGATTTTCTCTTTTCAGAAGACAAAAACTCTAATTTAAAAATCATTTACCAAAATACGGAAATAGGAATTTATGTTGAGCTTGAGACGGATCCGAAGGGGAATTTGATCGGCCTTGGAGGCAGGGATCCTAGGGGTATTTTGAAATAATTTAACGAAATTCATTGTCCACGCCCTATCCCCCGCAGCTCTAAAAGCGCAGGGGGAAGGTGACCCAGATGGGACTAGGTAAATCGTACCGTGAGGGTGAAAAAGTTTTAAAAGGGGCCATGTGAAATATCCAACTTTGACCGATCCAGTCTTCAAAAGAAAAGCCACCCGTTTATTTTTCATTCTATTCGCCGTTATTTATCCTTTCCTGCAACAGGCTGGGGGTGCCACCCTTGACACCTGTGTCCGTTACCAAGCCGTGACGGCCGGCTCCTACATCGTTCAAACGGATTACTGGAACCAGGGCCAATGCCCCGGCACCCAGTGCGTGAGCATCGACGACCAAACCGGGGCCTACACGGTGACGAAAGGCGACTACCATTGTTCCAGCCCCTTCGTCGTGGCCGCCTATCCCTCGATCCTCTACGGGAGCGCCTGGAGCTTGAAAAGCCCCAACAGCCTCCTCCCGGCCCCTTTAAACAAATTGAAATGCGTGAACAGCAGTTGGTGTTTCCAGCCTACGGACACAGGGACGTGGGACGCGGCCTATGATATTTGGCTTTGCCCGGATAACAGCTGCGGGTCGGATGGGTTTAAGGGGGGCGCCGAGATAATGATTTGGCTGGATTACCGGAATACCAGCGGCTGGAAGACGGATCAGGGGCCCGTGACCCTCAACGGCATGACGTGGGAAGTTTGGCGGTGGGATAAGGACGATCAAGGGGCCCCGCTCAACTACGTGGCTTATTTGGCGAAGACCCACACGACTTGCGTTAAAGACTTGGATATCAAGGCCTTCCTGGATGATTCCCAGAAACGGGGTTATATCCAACCCAGCTGGTACCTTTACGCGGTCGAGACGGGGATCGAATTGCGCAATGGCGGCATCCCTTTCACCAGCAAAAGCTTTTCGGTTTCCGTGAACCAGGATTGCGGGGCCAAACCGGCCATGACGCCGGTCCCTTGGACCCCGACCCCTACCCCGGATTTAACACCGGAAGTGATTCCGCCACCGCCTTGACCGGGGAGTCGAATCGATTGACCACGACCTGTCCCGCGTAGCTCAAAAGAAAAGGGTAACTGGGACCCGCATTGGCCCTTTTTTTATCAATTTTAGTGAATCTTGACTATCTCTAAACAAGTCCTACAATGTAGGATATATCTATGAGGATTGGTTGTGGAACGGCACCATTTTATTCAGTCGCCTATCTACTCTCGATTGATCGATTCCATTCTTGAGGAGGGTCTGCAACTCGCGATTGAGGAAACCATCAACAACAATCCTAATGGCGGGACTCGTTTGGGCGGCGGCATTCATAAGTTGCGTGTTGCTTCCACCAAAAGGCCGGAAGGAAAAAGTGGGGGTTATCGGGTTTGGTACTTTTTTGATGAACCCGACGACATTTATCTCTTTTTCATCATCGATAAGCGTAAGGCGCTGGATCTGACGGTTGAGCAGGAAAGAATTCTTATCCAGGATTTGCGGCAGGCTTTAGGCAAAGGGAAAAAAGGGGGAATTTGAAATGAACGATAAAGATTTCAAGCTCATGCGGGAGAGCCTCAAACAGGCGGTTGAGATCAAGAAGGGAAAGAAACTTCACGGGATGCGGGAAAGCTACCGGCAAAAACCGGCGACAGCCGATGAGGTAAAGGGTATCCGCAAAGCATTGCATCTAACCCAGGCCGGCTTCGCCGGGGTCGTGGGAGCCAGCCCAAACGCCGTGGAGCATTGGGAACAGGGCATCCGACGGCCTAGTGGTTCGGCCTCAAAGCTAATTCGAATTCTCAAATCCCATCCTGAACTAGTTTCGGAGATCAGCTAGAGCATTGTTCACGACACGGACCTGTCATGGACATGACTTGATAACAAAAATACAGTACGTGGCCAATCCGAGGCGCCATTTGATAAAGATTTTCGAGTTTCCGAAAATACATGAATCGTAACTGAAATCTTCAAATCTAATCTTTAAGGAAAATCATGACACCGGATAAATGGAACGCCGTAGATGACTATATCGGCCATTGGCTTTTGCCAGCCGATCCGATCCTCGAGTCGGCCCTCCAGGCCAATCACGCGGCGGGGTTGGACCCGATCAATGTCGCCCCCAATCAGGGAAAATTTCTTTTCCTGTTGGCGAAGATCCGGGGAGCCAAGCGGATATTGGAAATCGGCACCTTGGGAGGTTACAGCGCCCTATGGCTGGCCCGGGCCTTGCCTCCGGGGGGGCGATTAATCACACTGGAAATCAACCCCAAGAACGCCGAGACCGCCAGGGCCAATCTCACCCGTGCCGGATTGGACAAAGTGGTCGAGATCAGGCTCGGCCCGGCGTCCGAGTCTTTAACGAAATTGGTCTCCGAAAAAGACAGCTTCTTTGATTTGATATTCATCGACGCGGATAAACCCGGCTATCCCGAATACTTTTCCCGGGCGCTTCAATTATCGCATGTGGGGACCGTGATTATTTTGGACAATATGGTGCGCAAGGGCGATGTGGTTTACGCCGCCGACGGTGATCCCCGGGTCGTGGGAGCTCGCGCGGTCTATGAATTACTTTCCAAAGAACCCCGGGTGAGCGCGACCGCCATCCAAACGGTTGGTGCCAAAGGCCATGATGGGTTCGTGATGGCCTTGGTGATCGCCTGAGGAGATTTGATTCATAGTAATATCGAAGACATGTCCCCTGGAGCTCAAGGAGCGCTGGGAGGACGGCAAACCGTCGTTGACAAAGGTTTAGCCGACACTTACAAACCAGAAAGAAGTATTATTTACGATCCTTCCGATTGCTTTTGGTCCCTTAAAAAGATCTTTTCTAATTCAACCCGAGGATGAACAAAATTGGATACGATTTTTTATACACTGACGCTTTCCTTGTTCGACAGCCTGTCCACGACCCTTCAAATCATTATTTTTGTCCTTCTGTTGACGACGGTGAACCCTCTGCGAAACGCCCTGAGTTATCTGGTGGGTTTAAGCGGGGCTTATTTTGTTTGCGGGTTCGCGGGATATTTCGTGATTGATGAATTGCGCGCTCTGGTGAACAAGTTTTTACCTACCCAAACCATGGCCAATCCCCCTTATTACCTTTCGGAATTCCTGACGGGCGTCGTGATGGTGGCCATTGGCGTTTGGTATTTCTACCGAAAAAGAGGGAAGCCGCACGGGAAGATGATGACCTTGTTTATCTCCAAACTACTGAACATGAATATTTGGTTCGCCTTTGGCATCGGGGCCTTCATCTCCATTACGTCCTTCCCCGCTTCTTTGCCTTATATCATCGCCCTGGGCAAGTACTCTTCACTCCAACTGGGGCTTCCCGCGGTAACCGGATGGATTCTTTTTTACAACGTCGGCTATGCCCTGCCGATGCTTCTGATCTTGGGGATCTACCTGATTGTCCGGAGGAACATCGACTTTGACCACGATACCCTGCATGAGCACGCGAGAAAGCTGAACCTCCATCTGACCACTTGGACGATGGTGGTTTTTGGAGTGTTTTTCATGATTGACGCGGCTTGCTTCTTCACAATCGGCCACGCGTTGATTAAGGGAAGGTATTTTTAGAAAAGTTTCACAAATTTCCTAAATAAAATTTAGCCACCGATGCATGGGATTCATAGGATTTAAAAATCCTAGAATTTAAGCAGTTTCTTTGCCTATCGTATGCATTCCATGCATCTGTGACTAATCTAGGCCTTAGCCTCGTCTTTCGCCTTTAAAACTAAAAATCCTTGAATTTAACCATCATTGACTTTGAGTTTCCGTTTTTCTTGGATAGCAGTGGAGCGGTTTGATTAATGAATTTTTGGGGTGAACGCGGTTGGGTCTTTCGCCACCTGGCTTTTCAGGAACTGGCGCATGGTATCCAGGTAAAGAGCGGTAGAAACAGCCAAAGGCATGATGAAAAAAACAAAGCGGAACAGCAGGGCCGCGACCAGCGTTTGATTGTTATCCACCCCCAGCAAGCCGAATACAATCGCGAGCGCCGTTTCGCTGACTCCCAAGCCGGCGGGAATGGGATTAATGTTGGACGTTAAAAAGAAAACCGTGAAGCCCACCATGAGCAACCCTAAGGGAAGTTCCACCCCTACGGCATAAAAGCAAAAGTAAAGCGTCAGGGCCGTAAAACACCAGTCCATGCTAACCCAGAACAACACCACGAGCAGTTGGATCCATCCCTTGTGGAAATATTGAATGGTCACATCAAGGTTTTCACGGATCTCCGCCAGCCTTTTGGTAGAGGTTTGGCGCCTGAGAAAAACCCGCCCCAGCCAGTTCCCCGTCTTGACCGCGAGTTTGAAAAACCATCTGCGAAAATTATTGTGGAAAAAAACCAACAACATCAAGGCTACCAGGGCGGCTAGCGCGACCATAAATGCCAGGACGACCCATTCTTGCGTGCCCCCGATAAATTCGGGATGTTCCCGAAGGTAAATGAGCCCGCCAAAACTGACCGCCGCTAAAACCAGGTTGAAGATCATGTTTTGGGCGAACGACAGGGGAATGGTGACCGAATAGGGAACCTTGTGCTGTTTCAACAGGAAGGATCGGATGGCGACCCCCGCCCATCCGCCGGAAGAAATGATGAAATTGATCGTTGCGGATATGAACATGATGGGGAAAAACTGGTAGAAGGGGATTTTATGGGGAGTTAATTCGAACAAACCGTTGAAGGAGAGCGTGAAAGCCAGGTAGGCGATGGCGGTACAGAGGAGGGCGAACACCAAGTACTGAATATGGAGATGGTGAAAGACTTCCCCCAATTTGGGAAGGTCGCTCTTGGCCGCCGCGAAAAGGGCCAGGATCATGAGGCCCACCACGAAGAGGGAGACGACCACGAAGGCTTTTTTATTTGTTTGGGCCAACCCTTGCTCCTGAAAATGATTAAAGGGGAGTGAACCTTGATCCTCAGCTAAAAACAAAAAAGCCCTGAAAAGAACAGGGCTTGAAGGGTTCGATATCAATCTCTCCCTCGACTATTCGATCAATTCCCCGTCGCTTTCCTTGCTCAAATCTTTGGTGATCGACTTATGGGCATCCAAGCCTCCGGGAGGAATCCCGGGAGCGGGACTTGCCGGCCGAACCGGAGCTGGTGGTGTCACGGGTTTCGATGGTTCGTCGCCGGTTTTAACCGTGTCCACATTATCCAAATCGAAGACCCCGCCCGGAGGAACGGTGGGCTTAAGCGATGTAGGCACAACTTTAGGCATGGCCGGGGGAGTCGCTGGTTTTACAGGTGCGACAGGTGGTGGAATAGCACCGGGACCAGGAGGTGGTGCCACCGGCCTGGGAATTCCCATAGGCGGGGGAGTCATCGGAGCGCCCATCGGTCTTGGAGCAATGGGAGGCGTAGCCCCCAAAGGCGGCACAATGGGTGGACGCACGGGAATACCGGCCGCAGGAGGAACCCCTGGCCTTGCCACGGGAGGCGGACCAGCAGGAGAAGGTGGAACTGAGGGCGGAGGAACGGGTTTATTACCCAGCAGGGAATCTAATACGCCCGAACCAGGAGGAGTGATCGGTTTTACCTGCGGCGAAGGGGGAACGGAACCGATACCAGGAGTCGGTGGCTTAATGCCCAGAGGAGCTCCTGGCGCGGGCGGCGTTAATTTGGAGCCCAAGGGGGGAGCGCCAAAAGAGGGAGTCGCCGGCTTGGGCGTTAAGCCGGGGGATGGAGGAACAGGTTTCATCCCGGGAATGCCTGGAACCGTAGTGGGTCTGGGGGCTATTCCGGGTGCCGACGGCGGGGCATTCATCTGGGGGGCCGCCGTGATGGGAGGAACCTTACCCGCAATTAAAGCGTCCAGGACCCCGGAATTAGTTGTGGGAGGTTTGGCGGCCGGGGGAGCCGAACCCAACGGCAGCGCCTTGGGCACTCCCAAGGGGCCGGGAGCGGGTGACGGAGGAATCGGCTTGGCACCCATTGCAGGAGAGGCTTTCAACGATGGAACCGCTGTCGGAGCTGAAACCGCAGCGGCCGCCGTGGCAGCCGCTGCGGCGGCGACTTCACTTGGTTTTTTGTATTTAGTGGGGAAAGTGAGAATCAACCGGGTTCCGGGTTCGGATTTTTCCGCAACGGCTCCGCCCCCATGTCCCGCCAAAATGGTTTTGACGAGGGCGAATTTGAGCCCCGTACCCGCCAGCTGGGGTGAGGCGGTATGTTTGGGATCGTAAAATTCATCGTACAAACGCGGCAAGCTTTCTGTTTTGACATTGAGTCCCGGGTCTTCCACGACGACCTTCACGTTATCTCCCAAAGCCTCCACCGTAATGGGAATAGTCGCACCCCGGGGAGCGTCTTTGATGATTTGAAGATACAGGATGTTCCAGAGTTGGTTGAAGCGGCGGCGGATAATGGGAACCTTGGGAAGATTGGGCGCGGCGTCGACCCTCAGTTTGATGGTCTTGACCTCGGCCTGGGCCTGGAAATTGAAGGCGAGTCCCTCGATCTCAGAGGCAAGATTCACGTCCTCCCGCTTGGCCTCTTCGGATTCGATTTCAACCTGGTAGATATCCAAGAGATCATTGATGAATTTTTCCAGCCGAGCGGAACGATTGATGACCATCCCCAAAAATTCCTGCTGTTTTTCACTGATGCCGCCCTGGACCGTTCCCAGGGCCGAGGAAACATAGCCCTTGATGATGCCCAGGGTCGTCTTGAGTTCATCCGCCATCGTTCGGATGGCCGCCGCGCGGACCGAGGAAACCTGAATCGCGGAAGCGGCGGAAACGGCGCTGAGGAGCTTGGCTTCCATTTCTTTGAGTTTTGTTTCGGTCTGTTGAACCTTTGCCACGGACTCGGCCTGGATTTTCTCCGCGTTCGTCAGCTGGCCTTTGAGCTGGGCATTTTCGTTTTTGGCTTGCTCCGACTGATTTCGCAAGCCCTCCGACATACCTTTGAGCGCGTCTAATTCCTTGAGCTTGTCATTCAAGACCTGTGTTTTTTCGGCTAAATCATTCTTGCTTCCCTGGGCCACCTGCTGGGCGGAGGATACCTGAGCCGCCGCTTCCCTGGCTTTTTCATCCATCTGGGTGCGGAATTGCCTGACGGAATCGTCTTTTTCCTGTTGGATTTGCTGTTTGTCCTTTTCCAGATTTTGCATGAGCATGGCGGCAGCCTGAACGATCTGGCCCACTTCATCGCTTCCAAAGGCCTTGAGGGTTTCGGGAGTGATGGAGCCCTGTCCCTGGGCGGCATTCACGATCACCCGGTTGGCTTTACGAAGGGGGCCCAAAATACCACTGAGAAAAAGCGACCCCAAAAGCAAAACCCAGGCGATGAGGATGGGGATCGCCAGGCCAAAGGGAGATTGAATCGATGAAATAATGTTTTCCAGCGTGGGCTTCGAAGCGGCTTTGGGCGAGGGGGAGGGAGGGGGAGGAATTACGGTACTGTAGGGGACTTGATTTACGACCCCTAATTTTCCAAAACCCAGAGGGGCATAAATAACGGCTCCCCCTATTCCACCAGCGGGAGGAGGATTGAGCGAGGAACCCGCCTGCTTGTTCGCCAGATCATTGGTCACTTTGCTGAGCCATGGTTCATTATTGGGATTAAATGTTTCGGATAGTTTGGAAGGATTGCTGTGATAGAAGAACCGGCCGGATGCCGCGTCGAGAATAAAGTAAACACCGCTCTTGGTGTCTTTGGGGTCGATGGTTGGAAAAAAATGACCCAAGTTAAAAACCGCAATGGCGATCGACTTGTCATTCAAAGGTTGAGCAAACAGGAAGGCCGGGTAATTCAGGCGCTGGGTGTAAAACTGGTAGGTTTGTCCAGGATTGGCTTGAAATCTATCGAGTATGGTCTTGAACTCGTCCGAAGAGGCGTATTGGGGATCGGCCAAGGGTGGAGTGGGGGGAAGATTATGTAAAACTTTTCCTGCTGAGGAGACCACCAGAAGACCTTGAACGCCCGGATGGGATTCCACGAAATTGGAAAGATCCTGATCGGTGTTATGCGCCGTCAAGTTGGGAATGTCGTCGTGGGTCTTCTTAATATTGCTGAAAAGGGTGGAGGCATAACCCACCACCTGGGACTGAAGCAAGCTAACCGGTTCATAATTGGAATCTTGAGCCGTTTGTGATGAAACGGGAGGCGCTGGAGGCGCCTCGGTAAATTTCATCCAAAAATAAACACCGGCCAGCAAAAGAATTGGGAGGACACCAACGAAAAGAAGCGCTTGAAAATATTTACCCTTCACTCGCATCCCCTCCCTCAACGTCCTTGGGAACGTTGACGACAGCCACCAAACGGTCATCGTCGCCCATTTTAATCAAACGAACCCCCTGGGCCAACCTTCCCGTTGATTTGATTTCCTTCACTCGTTGCCGGATCACCTTGCCCGAAGCTGTCATGACAATGATTTCATCTTGATCGCCCACTGAAGCGATGGAAACCGCCAAGCCGTTTTTGGCCGTCGTCTTGATGTTGAGGATACCCTTGCCACCCCTCCCCTGCCGGCGGTAGGCGGAGAAGTTCGTTCGTTTGCCAAACCCTTTCTCAGTGGCGGTCAGGAGCGACATACCTTCTTGGACCACTTCCATACCGATCACGCGATCGTTCTTTCCTAATCTCACTCCCCTTACCCCCTTGCCCGCGCGACCCACTTCCCTCACCATTTTTTCGTTGAACCGGATCGAAAGCCCCGAACGGGTGGCCAAGAAGACGTCTCTTTTTCCATCGGTGATTTCGGCGGAAACCAGCACGTCGCCCTTATCCAGGGTAATGGCGATGATGCCCCCCGCCCTGGGTTTGTCAAAGGCCGAGAGACTGGTGTTTTTAATCAGGCCATTGGCGGTAGCCATGAGAATACTGAACTTCTCGTTGAATTCCTTAACCGGTTTGACCGCCGAAATTTTTTCTTCTTCGCCGAGTTTCAGGACATTCGCCAATGCCGTGCCCCTGGCATAACGCGAGGCCTCCGGAATTTCATAGACCTTCAGCCAGTGAGCTTTTCCGAAGTTCGTGAAGATGAGCAAATAGTCATGCGTCGAGGCCGTATACATTCGCTCAACGAAATCCTCTTCTTTGATACCCGAACCTGTGACCCCTTTTCCTCCCCGGCGTTGTTTTTGGTAGGTATCGATGTGTAGGCGCTTGATGTATCCGCCATGGGACAGGGTGATGACGCACTGTTCGTCCTCGATCAGGTCCTCGATCTTCAAATCTTCTGCCTTGCCGATGATTTCCGAACGGCGGGGATCGGCATACTTGGTCTTCACCTCGGTCAGTTCGTCCTTGATGACCTGCCAAAGTTTTTTCTCGGAAGAAAGAATTCCCTTCAAAATCTCGATGGTCTTCAAGAGTTCTTTATATTCATCCTCGATTTTTTTGATTTCCAAATTGGTTAACTGCCGCAGTTGCATCTCGAGGATCGCCTGGGCTTGGATAGGGGAAAGACTGAAATTTTTGATGAGAGCAGCCTTCGCGTCCTCGGTCGATTTGGAAGACCGGATGGTCTTGATCACTTTGTCCAGATTATCGAGAGCGATCCGCAGACCTTCCAAAATATGGGCACGTTTCTCGGCTTTATCCAAATCAAAACGGGTACGGCGGATGACCACGTCTTTACGGTGTTCGAGATAATGGAAAAGAAGTCCTTTGAGATTTAGAACGCGGGGCTGACCGTTGACCAGGGCCAGCATGATGATTCCAAAAGAGGTTCGCAGGGAGGTTTGCTGAAAGAGATTGTTCAACACCACCTGGGCGTTGAAGTTTTTGGAAATCTCAATGACGATGCGCATGCCATCGCGATCGGATTCGTCGCGTAGGTCGGTAATACCCTCTAACTTTTTATCCCTGGCTAATTCGGCGATCTTTTCGATCAATTGGGCTTTGTTCACCTGAAAAGGAATTTCGGTGATGATGATGCTTTCCCGGTCTTTTTTGTTGGTTTCAATGCTGGCTTTGGCCTGCATGCCAACGCTTCCACGCCCGGTGTTATAGGCATCGATGATGCCTTGTCGGCCCAGAATGAACCCGCCCGTTGGAAAATCGGGGCCCTTAATGAGTTGAGTCAATTCTTTGATAGTGGCCTGAGGGTTTTCGATCAGGTGCAGCAAGCCATCGATAACTTCTCCCAAGTTATGGGGCGGAACGTTGGTGGCCATACCGACGGCGATCCCTTGGGAACCGTTGACGAGAAAATTGGGAAAAGCGCAAGGAAGCACCAGAGGTTCTTCCCGCGTGCCATCGTAGTTGGGAACGAAATCGACGGTGTTCTTGTCGATATCCTTAAGGAGTTCCTCGGCCAAAGGCGACGGACGAACTTCGGTATAACGCTCAGCGGCCGGACGATCGCCATCGATGGAGCCGAAGTTTCCCTGGCCGTCGACTAACGGGTAACGCATGGAAAAGTCTTGTGCCAGGCGCACCATGGTTTCATAAACCGCGGCCGTGCCATGAGGATGGTAATTGCCCGTGACGTCGCCGGTGACTTTCGCTGATTTACGATAGGGCTTTCGGGAAGTCAGGCTCAGGTCGTGCATCCCCATGAAGATGCGGCGGTGGACAGGTTTGAGTCCGTCTCGAACATCCGGCAGGGCGCGTCCCACGATCACGCTCATGGCGTAATCGAGGTATGAATCTTTCATCTCCTCTTCAATATCGGTAGAGACGATATTTCCGCGGTTTTTATCTCCCCCGTCCCCGGAGTCTGATTCGGCTTTTTCATGATTGGGCGGAGGAGGTGCGCCCTCCCCGTTTTCCACCGGAAGCTCGGGTGCGTCGCTGGAGTTTTCTTTTTTCTTTTTCGGCCTGGCCATGTCTATCCTTTAAAAAATGAGGGCGTTTTTTTAGTTACCTTACTTAACTCCAAATATTCGAATGGGTTTAAATGTCAAGGTTTCTGACCTGTTTAGCGTAAGTTTGAATAAAGTTACGCCGGGGTTCGACTTGATCGCCCATTAAGACATCGAAGGTTTTATCCGCTTCCACGCTGTCTTCCAGTTTGACCTGAAGAAGGGTGCGTTTTTCGGGGTCCATGGTCGTTTCCCATAATTGTTCGGGATTCATCTCTCCCAATCCTTTGTAGCGCTGGATGGTGAGGCCTTCTTTTCCAAAGTCCTTCACTTTTTCCACAACCTCGTCCATGGATTCGAGAAAATATTCACTGGATCCATGTTGAATGACGTATTGCGGTTTGACCTCGCGGGGCTTGCCGGTGGAGTCTTCTTTTTCTTCTTCCTTGGGAAAAAGCTCAATGAGTTCGACTCCGCGGGTTTCCATGCGCTTCAAGATTTCTTCAAGCTGTTTAACTTCCGCCATGTCGCGGATAGCTTTCACCCGGACCATATCTTTTACATCACGACTGGTGTCATAGACGAAATCCATGCCTTCGTCGATTTGTTTCCCTTTTTCGGCGGCCTTTTTCATATCTTTTAAGCGTTGCTTCACCTTTTCAGCCTTTTCATCTTTTTCAGCCTCGGTGTAAGCGTGTTCCACCCCTAAAGGACTTTCGATTTCATAGAGAGGGCGTTTTTTCTTTCCTTGAACCGCCTCGAGAAATTCACTGAGGTTGAGCCCGGCCCGGTGCAGAGCGGAGGCAATGGATTCCATTCGGACTAAATCCCCCACCAAGTCTTTCAATTTTTCTTGTGGAAACTCGGACCGGCCTTTCCCTTTCAGGCGGAAGAGCCTCACCCCATCCATTCCCTCTTGAAGGAGAAAGCGGGTCATTTCGGCTTCGTTTTGCAGATACATTTCTTTTTTTCCGCGTTTCACTTTATAGAGGGGAGGCTGGGCAATGTAGATATAGCCTTTTTCTAGAAGCGGCTTCATTTGCCGGTAAAAGAAAGTGAGAAGAAGGGTGCGGATATGGGAACCGTCCACGTCAGCATCCGTCATGATGATAATCCGATGGTAGCGGGCTTTTTCGACGTTGAAATCATCTTCGCCAATACCAGTCCCCATGGCGGTGATGAGGGTTCGAATTTCATCGTTATTGAGGATTTTATCGATACGGGCTTTCTCGACGTTCAAAACCTTTCCCTTTAAAGGGAGAATGGCTTGGAATTTTCGATTTCTTCCTTGTTTGGCTGAACCACCGGCCGAATCACCCTCCACGAGGTAAAGTTCGCTTTTGGCCGGATCCGCTTCCTGGCAATCGGCCAGTTTTCCCGGGAGCGATGAAATTTCCAAGGCACCCTTGCGGCGGGTCAGGTCTCGGGCTTTCCGGGCAGCTTCGCGGGCCTTGGCGGCCATGAGACATTTGTTGACAATACGCCGGGCCACCGTTGGATTCTGCTCAAAAAATGTCCCAAGCCCATCGTTGCAAATTTGGCGGGTAATTCCTTCCACTTCCCCATTGCCCAGTTTGGTTTTGGTTTGTCCTTCAAATTGAGGATCAGGAACCTTGACGGAAATGACGGCGGTTAAGCCTTCGCGCACGTCATCGCCCGAAATGGGAGGATCTGCCTCTTTGATCATTGAATTCTTTTTGGCGTAATCGTTGATGGTTCGGGTCAAGGCGGACCGGAAGCCCTGGAGATGCGTTCCACCTTCAATGGTATTAATATTGTTGACGAAGGAAAAAACATTTTCGGCATAGGTGTCGTTGTACTGGATGGAAACTTCCACTGTGACCCGGTCTTTTTCCTTTTCAAAATAAAGTGGCGTATTGAAGATAACTTCTTTGTTTTGGTTTAAGTCCTTCACAAACTGGATAATTCCACCGTTGAACTGAAAGACAGCTTCTTTCCCCTTGCCTCGCTCATCCAACAACTTGACGTAAATGCCCTTGTTAAGAAACGCAAGTTCGCGCAAACGCTTTGCCAGAACATCAAAGGAATAAACACTCTCGGTAAAGATTTGCTTGTCGGGCAAAAAGGTAATTTTAGTTCCAGTTTTTTTGGCTTCTCCGATGGATTTTACTTTTCCATCGGGGACCCCTCTTTTGTAGGACTGATACCAAACTTTTCCGTCTCGGCGTACTTCGGCTTCAAGCCATTCAGAAAGTGCGTTGACGACCGAAGCGCCGACACCGTGGAGACCTCCTGAAACTTTATAACTTTGGTGATCGAATTTTCCTCCGGCATGAAGCTTGGTCATGACTACTTCAAGAGCGGAGACTTTTTGGGTCGGATGCATATCGACGGGAATTCCGCGACCATTGTCAGAGACTGAAATGGAGTTATCCGAATGAATCGTCGCTTCAATGGAATCACAATGCCCGGCGAGAGCTTCATCAATGGAATTGTCGACGATTTCATAAACCAAATGGTGCAAGCCGCCCGAAGAGGTAGAGCCAATGTACATGGCAGGCCGTTTTCGAACGGCTTCCATGCCCTCTAGGACGGTAATTTTGTCGCCTGTATAGGAACCAGCACCAGAAGAAGGTGATTCACTGGGGGCTTTAATCGAAGAACCTGAGTTTGAAGAAGATACCGTTTTAATATCTTTCTCTTTTTTAGGTTCAGCGGCTTTATTTACCTTCTTGGAAGCTTTTTTCGCCATATTCGGTTATTTATCCTTTTACCTTATCGGTTTTAAGTCCTGGGAGTTCGGGCCAGGGAAAAAATGAGACTTTTAACTCCCGCCTCGGGGAGCTCGGTTTTGAGTCTTATTAAAAACTCGCTTTTTCGAAAATTCATCTCCTGCAAATAAATGGGATGATTAAATTCCATCTTGAGGGCCGTACCTTTTTGTTCCGTCCTCACCAAAGCCTGGGAAAGTTTTTCTCCCAAAATGAAACGACATCGGCTGTCCAACTGCGCCCGATCATAATCCCCTTTGACGCCAAGGGTTTTTAAGGCCCCCTCCAAAAGAGTCGATATTTCAACCGCACCTTCCGGTTTTTTTCGTCGTTGAGGCCTCTTCATCAAGAACACCCAACTTTACCCGCTTCCACTCGAAAAACCTTTGCGTGAGATCCAGCATTCAAAAAATCATTTTGAGATGTTCCGGTTAAAAAAGCCTGTCCTCCCTGTTGCAACCGATTCAAGAAAAACGCTTGGCGTTTTTCATCCAGTTCAGCCATCACATCATCAAACAAGACCAGTGGCGCCTTACCGCAAGCCTCAGAAAGTAGAGACAATTGCGCCAATTTGAGCGCTAACGCGCCTGTGCGCTGTTGTCCTTGGCTTCCATATTTTCTTAACGGCTTTCCATTAACGAAAAGTCCCAAATCATCCCGATGCGGGCCGATCACCGTAATCGTCCTGGCCAATTCCTCGCGCCGGGCTTTTTTAAGTGCTTTTAAAATCTGGTTCGAGAGTTCCCCGCCATTTCCTTCCGGCATGAGCTGAGGCTCATAACGCACTTCAAAGTTCTCTAGTCCACCCGTTAAGTCTTTCAAAGCCGCTTCAGCAAAATTACCGAGCCTTTGGGTAATTTCCTGGCGCCGTTTCATGAGCGCCGCGCCATGTTGAGATAAGGGTAAATCCCAAACCAAAAGTTGGTCTTCCAACCCAATACCTTTTTGCTTTAAAAGGCTATTTCGTTGCTTAAGAGCCCTTTCATATGCCTGAAGATGCGCCAAATATCCCAGATCCATCTGCAAAATAGTTACATCTAAGTACTTTCGTCTGAGAAGCGGGTTTCCTTTTACCAAGAATAAATCGTCAGGAGAAAAGACGACCGCCGGAAGCCTTCCCAGAAGTGATGAGAGCTTTTTTTCTTTTTTCCCATTCATAAAAAGGGTTTTAGGTTTACCACGGCGAAACTCTAACCGGAGAATTTCCGGGCCATCCTCTCTCCACACTTTTCCTTCTACGGCCCCTTCCTCTTGGTCAAATTGGATCATTTCTTCGTCAGATGCGCCACGCAAGGAACGAGCAGTGGAAAGACTATAAAGGGCTTCTAGAATATTTGTTTTTCCCTGGGCGTTGGATCCGATTAAGAGATTCAGTTGTTGGTCGAAATCCACCTCCAGCGTTTGATACGATCGAAAATGAGAAAGTCGCAACGACTCAACATGCACCCAGCGACCTCTCTTTTTTCATGGCCTTAAAACCTTTCAGAGCCAAGAAAAAGACGTTTCTCGGGCCCTTTAAATGCAAAACCCTACTTAATTAAGGAGTCGTTCTTAGGAAACCCTTCCCTGAAAGGCTATTAAATGTAGCCACTTAAAGAAAAAACTCAGATCAACATATTGGCGAGAGCCATTAAAACTGAATCTATTATAAGCTTCATGGCGATTAAATTCATTTTAAAATTCATGTCTTTATACTGTGTTTTTAATATCTAAATAAATAATTGTTTAAATTATAGTGCATAAATATGTTTGATGGTTTATCTCTAAGCTGTTCCACGTGGAACACAAAGAGCAAGAATAACCGCTTTAGAGAGGAAGTTTTGAAGCCTTACCAATAGCTCTTGGATAAAGCTTTGAAGTTATCCCCATCTTTTCCACAACAACGATCCATCTCGCTTTTTGTGAATGAGGTAATGAATAACAACTTTTTTTGATCACTTTGGCGTTCAATTCATGTAATGCCTTTTCAGATCTCTCTAGGACACTTAGTTGTTCCTCGGTCATCCAATTCACTAAATATCCACCGATTGTTAACAGGGGGATGGCATATTCCAAAACTACTCGAAAATCAGCAATAGCCCTTGCTGTAATCCCATTCCAACTTTCCCGAGTCTTTATATCTTTTCCCAATTCTTCCGCTCGAAGGGACAAAAACTTAGAATCCCAATTAGTTGCGCTAACACACTCTTCAAGAGCTTTTATTTTTTTTCTAACCGAATCCAAGAATGTAATTTCCCAAGAAGGGAAAGCTGCGGCCAATACAGCTCCTGGGAAACCACAGCCTGTTCCCAAATCTAACCAACGTGGCTTATCCGATATGGTTTTTTGCTTTAAATCATCCAGTAACGGAAGACCATAAGCTGAATCAAGGAAATGGTAGGTTAATACATCTTCATCTTTGGTCCACCGGGTAAGATTAAGGGTTTTGTTTATCTCGAGCATTTTTTGGGTGAAAGTAACTAAGGAGAGCAAAGAATTTGCAGGGAAATACTCATTTAGATTAGCTTCTTGCAGCGTCTCTCGAAACCGCTCCAGATTGAGACTCAATGTACTTCCTTTATACTTAATTCCAAGGATATATCTGCTTGTTTTTTTGCATATCGACTTAAAGCTAATAATAGGACCGCCAAGTCCGATTGGCTGACGCCTTGGATTCGAGAAGCCTGACCAAAGGTCGAAGGCCTTATTTTATTGAGTTTCTCCTGAGCCTCCCTGGAAAAGCTTTTTACGTCTAAATAAGGAAAATCTTGGGGAATGGGTTGGTTTTCATTCCGGGCTTGTCGTTGAATTTCCTGTCTTTGTTTCCTCAAATATCCTTCGTATTTGATTTCAACTTCCACTTGAAATGAGACATCTTTTTCCCAGTGATAGTCTTTCGGAAGAAGCGATTTTAATGAATCATAGTGGATCCATGGTCTTCTTAAAATCTCATCAATTTTGAGATTTCGATCTTGACTGGTCAATTTCAGGGCCTCATTGGGAAGCGTTTGGGGGGGAAGTGAATAGGTCTTAAAGGCTTTGAGCCCCTTCTCAATTTTACCTTTTTTTTCAATCAAAGCTTCTCGGGCCCAAGCCGGGATGAGACCTAATTCATATCCCTTTTCCATTAAGCGGAGATCGGCATTATCAGGCCGCAATAAAAGACGGTACTCGGCCTTGGAAGTGAATAGCCTGTAAGGCTCTTCCGTGCCTTTCGTCACCAAATCATCCACTAATACGCCCATATAGGCCTCATTGCGAGATAGCAAAAACGGAGGGAGTCCTTTTACTACCAAAGCTGCGTTAATCCCGGCCCAAAGACCCTGGGCTGCAGCCTCTTCATAACCAGAAGTTCCATTGATTTGTCCCGCCAGGAAAAGATTCTTCAATGAGCGAGTTTCCAAAGTAGGTGAAACCTGTGTCGGGGGCACAAAGTCATATTCCACGGCGTATCCAGGACGAACAATTTCGGCCTTTTCTAAACCTGGAACTGTATGGAGGAAGTCATATTGAACGTCCAAGGGAAGGGAAGTGGACAGACCGTTTAAATAATACTCATTGCTTGTTAACCCCTCTGGTTCTAAAAAAATCTGATGGCGGGATTTATCCGGAAACTTGACTACTTTATCTTCGATCGAAGGGCAATACCGAGGTCCAATACCCTTGATGATTCCAGAATATAGAGGAGAACGGGCCATATTGTTTCGAATGGCTTGGTGGGTTCGGTCATTCGTGTAGGTGATAAAACAAGCGACTTGTTCTTGCAAAGGAAACTGTGTGGTGAAATGCGAAAAAGGCTTTGGAACCTCATCTCCCAACTGGATTTCAGTCTTAGAAAAATCGATAGAATTTTTATGAACCCGCGGGTTAGTACCTGTTTTTAAGCGTCCGACGTCTAACCCTAATTCTCGTAAGTGAGCCGATAGCCCTTTGGAAGCTAATTCCCCCGTCCTCCCACCTTCTATCTTCGTTTCTCCAATATGCATGAGACCATTGAGGAAAGTTCCAGTGGTAATGACGACTACTTTGGCTCCGATTTCTTCTCCTTGTTGAGTCAAAACCCCTCGAACCACTCCATTTTGAATTAAAAGTTTCTCTACCATAGATTGACGAAATGTTAATCCAACTTGGTTAAGTATAATTTGACGCATGCGAAAGTTATAAAGTTCTTTATCACATTGCGCCCTCAGGCCCCAAACCGCAGGGCCTTGGGTGCGATTTAGAACACGGGATTGAATTGAAGTATCATCAGTTGCTTTGCCCATTTCTCCCCCAAGGGCATCAAGCTCCCTTACTAAATGGCCTTTCGCCAACCCTCCAATAGCTGGGTTGCAGCTCATCTTAGCAACCGTTTCTAGGTTCATGGAAATGAGAGCGGTGTTTAAACCCATCCGGGCACAAGCCAATGCCGCCTCACACCCAGCATGTCCAGCTCCGACCACAACGATTTCGAATTGGGATGCAGCGTAAATCGACAAGTGTGTCCTTTCCGAACGGGAAGAATTTATAGCACAACCTAAAGAGAGGTACAACGAAGGGTGGTCCCTTGTCAAAAGTAGACTTTTTAATGAGCGAATTGTTCCACGTGGAACAAAAATATTGATTTATCAAAGCTCCCAAAGGTTAACTAGATGAAAAGAACCTAAATAATTCTTGATTAGATGAACACAAATGAGAATGTTGTCTTGGAGAATCTCTCAAAGAAATATTTTTCTTATTGAATGAATTTTTTTAATTTCAGAAAAGAGAAGATTTCGCTGTCGGAAATCGATAAAAAAACCTGCAATAACCGATGTTTATAAGATGAGTTTTCATAAACCATTCATAAATTATTTTGGTTTTGATTTTCGACAGAAATTTTTTTAAATAAAAAATTCCGTTTTTACGGTACAAACACATTTCAAAAAACGCGATGGAGATTTATAAGCCTTTATATGCCTAAGAATAAATTAAGATCATCAAACTCAATTTGGCGGCAAACAAAAAGTATACATTTGTATTCTTGGTGGTCACTTTCCTATGCAGAATTTGCTAAAAATTTCTTCAAATGCTGCGGATGAAAGATTTTTGCCCCGAATTCGTCCTAAAGCCAATAGGGCTTCCCGCAATTCTTCGGCCCAGAGTTCATGAGAAACTCCTGATCGGATCAAGCTTTGAAGCCGCTCAAGACACTCTTTAGACTTTTCTAGTTCGAGAAAATGTCTTTGATGTGTTACTAAGACATTTTCTCCAACTGTATGAGATTGAAGACTTGTTTCCAAAGCATTTAAGATTCCTTCTAATCCTGTACCGTTAAAACAGGAAATTTCAAATTGTTTGTATCGATCCATTGAAAAAATTTCTTTTTTAAATCCTGGCACTAAATCGATTTTGTTGTAAAGAATCCAGGTCCGATCATTCTTAAGGTTAATTTTTTGTAAAGCTTGCAAAGAGTCCAAGGGGTCATTCGCATCTACTAGCCAAAAAAGTAGGTCCGCTTCTTCCAACAACACTTTACTTCGTCGAATTCCCTCAACTTCGATTAGCTGGTTGGATTCCCTCAACCCCGCAGTATCGAACAAACGAACCTTAACCCCCTTTATCAACAAATCGCCCTCAATAACATCCCGGGTTGTTCCAGGTTCTGCTGTTACTATTGCTCGTTGGTTTCCTAATATCGCATTCAAAAGACTTGATTTCCCTGTATTGGGAGGCCCCACCAAGGCCACTACTAAGCCATCCCTTATAACTTTTCCCTGTTCATAACTTTGAATCAGTTTTTTTAAAACCCCAGATGCATTTTTTACCTCGGTCAAATATTTTTGGATATCCAAGGATTCAATCCCGTCCTCAGAAAATTCCAAGCTGGCTTCCACCTTTAAATAGAGAGACTTAAGAATTTCTTCCGTCGGCTCTAAATGAGTTGCCAACCCACCCGTCAGTTGTCGGACTGCCTGCCTCCGAGCAGATTCCCCTTGGGAAGACACAATTGCTTCTACCGCTTCCGCTTGGGTCAAATCCAACCTTCCATTGGCAAAAGCTCGATAGGTAAACTCGCCTGGAAAAGCGGAGCGAATACCTTGCTGACTTAATAGATTTAAAAGCACTTGGAGTAGGGAAGGGCTACCGTGAACATGAAATTCCACCACGTCTTCTGCCGTATAACTATGCGGTTTTGGCATAACCAGCAAAAGTCCCTCATCAAGGATTTCATGAGAATGTGGATCTTGAAACCATCCCAATAAGACTTGGCGTTTTGATTCGATTCTTCTCTTAGTTTTAAATAGACATTGGGCCACCGTCAGAGCTTTCGGTCCCGAAACACGCAAAATTCCAATTCCTCCCAGGCCTGGAGGTGTGGCAACTGCCGCGATGGTATCACCGAGTTCATACATAAAACTTGCCTTGAATGTGCATTTGTTTAGCTTAGCTCCAGAAAGGTAGCAAAAAAAAAGCCCTCCCCCTTTTCGGGGAAGGGCTCTAGGGTATTCTGTTTAAACCCTATTTCCAATATTGTCATCCAATTCCGGCTCCGGCTTAATAATATTCCCTATCTCAGGCTGACTGGGTACAAAAGGCTGTTTTTCTTCAACAGGATCGACAATAGGAGCTTGTGTTAAAGTTGGTTCTGAAGCGGGCTCTTGCACCAATTCTGGCACTTCAGGCTTCGCTTGAGCCTTTACTTTTGGAACAATCACCACTTTACGGCGTAATCCCTCACCGCGACTTTCAGTTGTTACATGTTCATGGTCTTTTAAAGCCAAATGCACCACCCGACGATCTTTGGAACTCATAGGCCTGAGAGGCACTTCCGCCCCGGTTTCCTTGGCCTTTTGCGCCAAGTTCATGGCCATCTCCCGTAATTTATCTTTCTGGCGTTCTAGGTAACTTTCAACATCCACAATGACTAAAGTTCTTTCATCACCCGTCAACCGTTGAACCATTTTATTGACAAGATATTGTAAGGCTTCCAGCGTGTGGCCATGGCGTCCGATGAGAGTTCCGCCCGAAGGGCCAATAATATTCAACACAGTATTTCCGTCTGAATCTTTCAACACTTTAACCGTATCCGGTAAGTCCATTCCCTTTAAGAGATGCGACAAGGAGGCTTCCGCATAGGTTGGAATAGCGGAAGATTTTAATGAAATTCGAATTTTGGCTGGTTTAGAACCAATTCCCAAAAATCCCTTTGCACCTTCATCCACAGTTTCTGATTTGAAATCGGAAATATTGACTCCAAATCGCTTGGAAGCTTCCTGTAAAGCCACTTCTGTTGATTTTCCCTCTACTTCTAACCACGCCCCATAGGGTCTGTGCTGAACATTCCGTTCCCCCTGAGGCGATGGCCTTTCAAAACGATTAGGCCGAGAGGTCCCATAGGGAGGACGAGGGCCTTGATGGCGCGGAGGACCGCCTGGAGGTCGCCGATCAGGCCGACTGGGCTGCCTATCCGACCTTGGGTAAGTTTTACGATTATCCCTGGGAGGAGCTCCACTGGGGCTAGGGCGGGAATTGCCCGGTTTTCCTGATTGCTGGTTTGAATAGTTTCTCATAGTTTCAAGCCTCTTCTTTCTTCCTGGCATTTTTAATTTCCCGATTCACGATCTTTTGTTGGACGATAGACAACACGTTTGTAATCATCCAATACAACAAGAGTCCTGATGCCCATTTCAAAGAAATAATGCTCAGAAACACCGGGAAAAACCACATCATAAATTTTTGTTGCCCGGTCGCCATGTTAGCGGCCTGGCCCGACACCTTCTGCTGAACAATCATGGACACACCCATCAGAAGGGGTAATACATGAGTTTTATCCATAAGCGTCAAGTCGGAAAGCCAAAGAAAATTGGCCCCACGAAGCTCGATGCAATGACTTAAAGTTGCGTACAAAGCAAAGAAAACCGGCATCTGAAAGAATAGCGGCAGGCAGCCACCCAATGGGTTGATGCCCGCTTGTTGATAAAGCTTCATTGTTTCTTCTTGTTGTTTTTGCTTTTCGTCAGGATATTTGCGTTTGAGGGCCTCAAGTTTGGGTTGAATCTCTTTCATTTTCTGCTGAGTCATATACATATTCTTGTAACTTGAATGAGTCGGAAACCATAGAACCAGTTTGATTAAAACGGACAGCAATAGGATTGCCAAACCCCAGTTATGTACGTAAGTGTAAAACCATTTCAGAAGTTGGAGCATGTATTCAACCATGAAACGCAAATGGATGTAATCCAACATCCCGAAATCAGCCACTTTTTCTAAATGAATAGAAAAACTTTTCATAAGTGAATAATCTTGAGGTCCAAAAAAAAGCTGGCCCTTGTGAAAGAAAGACTGTCCGTTTTGAATGGCTTGTCCCTGGAAAACGAGAACGGGTCGTGGATTGAAAGCGTTGGGATCTAAACCAGGATTAGGATTTTCTTGGGTAGGAGTCACAAAAGCATGAGTATCTCGAAGAACTCTGACCGATGCGCTACCCGTAGAAGAATCCGGAATGAGCGCCGCCACGAAAAATTGGTTAGCTAAAGCCATCCAAGAAACAGGAGCCGGAATTTCAATGCTTTCCTGACTCTTCTTAATAGTTTCTGATATGACATGGTCCCCAGCTAATATCGCCACCCGATTTTGGACCCTAGATTGGGTACCGGTAATTTCTTCAAGCCCCAAGGAATCTGACCATTGAACCGCGAGCGGGGAAGCAACCAAAGACGATTTTCCAAATTGGGACACGGATATTTCAAAATCAATTAAATAACTGTTGTTTTTGAAATGAAAAGTTTTGGTGAGTTGAGTACCGCCTTCATTGAGAGTCGTGAAGGAAAGACTTCCCGTATCTTCAGGTTTAAGCAGTTTTAAATTAGAAGGGCCCTCAACGTGATAAACCCGTTGATCAGCATCCGGGATAGCCGCATAGTCAACCTGGAACGGTTTGGGTCTTCCGGAATCCGAATCGACCAATTGAACGGGCATTTGGGTTTGACGGTTCAGATATTTTTTAAGGGCAAATCCCGTAAGTAATCCCCCCTGATTAGTAAAAGTGGCAACATAGTCATCTGTTTCCACAGTCCAAGTTGCTACTGGAACAGGAGGCATTTGGTGGGAAGGGGCTGTAATCTTTGAGGTAACCGAGGGGGCTTGTATTGACTCTGCCAACGAATTTTGATTCTGTGGGGTTGCATTGGCTCCTTGCTTGACCAAAGCCTGGGGAGCAGGTGGCGGCGGAACCGGCATAAAATAAGTCGATACAAACAAAATGAGCATCGACAGGACTAAGAACAAAACAAGACGGCCTTGATTTTCCAAAGAATGCCCCCGGTATTTTTATGACACCGGGTGGAACCCTCCGGATGAGGCGGGATGGCAATGGCTCAAACGTTTAAGACCCATGGTTAAGCCTTTTAAAACTCCATAACGTTCAACGGCTTGACGGGTATATTCGGAGCAGGTGGGCAAAAAACGACACGAGGGGGGGAGATAAGGCGAAATAATCAATTGATACCCCTTGATGAAAAGTAAAAGCCCCTGCTTCAAAAGTTTGTCCATTTACAAAGTCCCTAATTCATCTCATCCGGGGGAGCAATCCGGCTCTTTTCGAGAGTTCGAGAAAAGACAGTCTTAACTCTTCGAAGGCCCGATCAGTGCTTCCCCGCCGGGGTATCAGAATGACCTGATAACCCCCGCGGAAATGCTCTTTTTCCACCCGATAAATTTCACGAAGACGCCGTTTGAGAAGATTACGTTGGTGGGCCTTACCGAGAGCCCTTCCCAACGATACACCAAATTTCCGTAGCTTGGGGTCTTCGCTGAATTGCACATAAAACATGAAACTTCGGTCTTCCAATTTTCGGCATTGCTGAAAAACCGACTTAAATTCCTTTGAACTCTTTAGCCGCTCGGATTTTTCAAAACGCGGCATGTAGAACCTGGTAAGGGCGACTTATTGGACACTCACCCGTAACCGGCCCTTTTTACGGCGCGAGCTTAAAACACGACGTCCACCTACGGTTTTCATGCGACTCCGAAAACCATGAACTTTCTGCCTTTTTCGTTTGTTAGGTTGAAAAGTTCTCTTCATTTATTATTTCTTTCCTTTTTGAAAACATTTATGGTTCAGGCCAACCCCGACAAATCGTGCAACAAGGGGTGGTTGAACCGGAGCTTTCGATCAAATCCTGAAAAAGTGAGACATATTATCTTAGGCGCTTCAATACCGTCAATGAAACCCTCACGATAGGGCCTAAGTTATTCAATCCTCTTTCTTTATCTTGTATTCCGATAGGCTTTATCTACTGCCGGTAGTAAAAATAAGCGATCTCAATAAATTTTATGCAACTAATGAATTTACCTTTGATACAAAAAGAGTTCTCTGTAATTTCATTCAAAATTAAAAGCCCATTTGAATGATTCTCAAGAACCTCCATAGATAATGAATTATTTAAAATCCAACCCCGGAGTGGTTCGAATCGCAAAGTTCTTTATATATAAATAATATAATCACTTTTCAGAATTCTTATTTTTTCCGGTGAAGATTAATTGCTGAATAACATATTCTTCGCCATTAATTTTCTACCAAAAACAATATAAACTTCTCCTCAAAACTTGATAATTGATTAAGACATGGGACACTAGTTTTATCTTCGGTTGATTTATCATGACGTTAAGAGATATTCGTGTCCTTTAAGCCTCCAACTTCAATCTCCAAACCTAATTGGCTCAATGGCCTTCAAACCTTAAATCGATTATGGGTTCGGGGTTTATTACCGCAAGATCTTGAAAGACATTATTTTTTACATTGGTTCGTCGTGTATGAGGGGAATATTTTAAAAACTGCTGAGGCACTCCAAATACACCGAAATACAATCCAAGGTCATTTTCTTTCATTAGGATATTCCAAAAAATCAGTTCGTTTAAGACACGCTTGGCAAATCATCGCGCGGCAGACCCTAAGTCGTTCTTTTGAAAATAAATTCTTTTCTTTTTACAACCGATTCGTAATTAACCCCCGATTGAGTCCGAGAGAAAACAAGGGTCTGGTAAACCTTTGGCAAATTCATTTTCCCTACAAAACTCTTACAACCCATTATCTTCTGTGGGCTCAACGGGCAGGCAAACCAAAGGATTGGGTGATCAATAGATTGGATTATTCCTTCCGTCACCGGGCACGCCTATTAAGCCAACTTGTTCAACCTAAAACCCGAGATGGTTATTGGCTCTCTCCCATGTGTCCGTCTTTTTCCGATATTCGTTCGACCCATTTAACTTCGATAAGAAAACGAAAAAAATAATCTTTTAAGCTCTTTTTCCTTCACTGTATGATGGCTACTGAAACATTGAAAACACCTGCCGTCTTATTAATTACCCATGGCAGCCGGGAATATTATGCCAACCGGCAATTTCATTACTTGGCCCGCCGATATGCCAGGCGCCATCCCTCTTGGGTTATCCGATCCTCCTTTTTGGAAAATGGCAACCCCTCGATTGATCATGAATTGAATAATCTTTCAACCCGATCCCATGAGATCGATATACTTCCTCTTTTTCTCTTCGCCGCCCAACACATCAACAAAGACATTCCCGAAATCTTGAACGAATTCCAGATTCAACATCCAGATGTCACTTTACGTTTAAGAAAGGAACTAGGGCCTGATCCGGTGTTGGCCCAACTCTCCTTGGAACGAATGAAGAGATATTGTCGTCATTCCCTTTCAACCATTGTCTTAATGCTGGGCCGGGGCGCTCGAGATCCAAAAGCCCTGGAGGATTTTCATATTCAAGTGAAACAATTTTCTCATCTTCAGCAATTCCAAAAGGTTTTACCTTGCTTCTTTGAGGCTGCTGAACCTTCCTTAGAGATGGCCCTTCAGGCAGCCGGGAGCTTCAATCCAAAGCGAATCGTGATTCTTCCCTATCTCTTATTCAAGGGCTCTTGGCAGAAAAAGGTGAGCCATATCACGGAAGAATTTCGCAAAAAAAACTCAATCATTGAAGTGCGGAAAGCCCCGCCCTTGGGGTTTCATCCCATTCTCATGGAACTATTGGATCAAAGATTGAATTCAATCAATCTGGGATAGGCGGTACCCCATCGGACCGCCTATTCCGATTGCTAGTCTAAAATGAAATTTTCGTTCCCACATAGGCAGAAAGTCCTGGAGTGCCATAGCCATAAACTTCCTCATAATATTCGTTGAAGAGATTGTCCACCCGGGCAAATAACTTCAGTTGGGTATTGATCTGGTAAGACGCCCGAACATTTACCAAATAATATTCGCTTAAAGTTACAGGGCTATAGGGATAAGTAGAAAAATTAAAATCCGGCCGCGCCCCGACATAAGTGGTGGTCGCCCCCGCTTCTACAGCTCCCGAATGATAATCCACATCCAACCCGGCTTGATCGGTCGGTTTTTGCAACAGGGGGGATGCATCATTTGTTGTGGGAACATCCGTTTGGATATCGGTATAGGTATAAGAAGCTTGAATCACAAGATCCTGAACCTTCTTGAAATTAAAATAGGTTTCAACGCCTTGTGTCTGAAAATTGCGGCTATTTTGATACTGACTATTCGGATAAGGTCCCACACTAGCAATGAGATTATCGAATTCATTATGAAAATACGTCGCCCCTAAGGTCGCGAATGACTTTCCCAATGGCTGTTCAAAACCCAAATCATAGCCAGTGCTGTTTTCAGGTTGAAGATTTGGGTTGCCTTGATTAATTGTGGCTCCAGAATTAGCTGGAGCATACAGCTGGTATAAAGTGGGCGCGGTAAATCCGGTTCCATAGGTGGCCTTCAGCTTGGTGTTCAATTCGGGGAGGAAATAAGCCACCCCAGCCTGGTAAGTTCCGTGAGTTCCATAGGTGTTGTAATCGTCGATCCGACCGCCCAGGTTCACGAAAAGCTTTTCATTGATATTGGTCTGGCTTTGCAGGAAAGAACTTCCCATCCATTGGGAGATCAGGACTGTTGAAGGGCCAGCGCCATAATCCAAGGTCGAGTTTCCCCATTCCCGGGAACCCTGGAGGCCAAACACAAAATTTTCTTCACGGCTCAATCGAACATCGTTTTGCCAGGTCACCTGGGCTGTCTGTCCGTCGTACGTCGTGAAAGAAGAGTAGGAGTTGGAATAGGTGGGATCATAGAGGTCCGAATAGTCTCGGTCGTCATCGACGAAGGAAACCGTCAAAAATTGCGTCCAATCATTCAGCGTCAATCGGGTTTTGCTTCCCACTAAAAATTGTTTCTGGTTGACCCAATTATTCGGATCATCCATCCCGGGGCCCCCTCCATCATCTATGCTTGTTCGAGCCTGGCCGAAACGCACTAATAAATCCTCATGGAGATTTGTAACAGGAGCGGTCCCCAACCGCAAAACCCCTGAAAAATCACTATCGGGGTTGTTAATGATGTTGCCAAAGGACTTGTCTGCGGAAGGAAATGCGGCGGTATTGAAATAGGACGTGCTGAGCGAATAATAGTTTTTCGAATCCCCTCCTTGGGCCGAAGCCGCTTCCCGGAAGGTGCCATAGGAACCGCCTTCAAAAAGCGCTGAACCACCGGCGGGCCCCGCGCCTTCAGGCGTTATAAGATTAATTACCCCAGCCGTGGCGTTGGAACCATACAAGGTGCTTTGGGGTCCCCGAACCACCTCAATTCTCGAAATACCATCCAATGAAAGTTGATCCAAAAAATCGTAAGAGCGGGAAGTACCCGACGGATCGTTCAGAGGAATTCCATCAATCATAACAAGCGTATTTCCATCATTGGATCCTCTCATATAAATCGAGGTAATTTCACCCGGACCACCCGTTTGAGCCATATCCAATCCCGGAACGTCTTTAAGAGCCTCCATTGCAGTACCTAATTGTCTCTTCTCTAGGTCTTGCGCAGAGATGACGGTTATGGAATTAGGCACTTGGCTGACGGGTGTATCCAATCGGTTGGCGGTCACCACTACTTCAGGTAATGCCACAGGAATCTGAGCCGTGGTGGCATTGGCAAAAGAGTCCACCGTTAAAGTATTACCGGAAGACTCTAAAACGGAGGGGTCCGCCAAAAGGAATAAAGGGGAACCGAAAGAAAATAAAAAAGCTGAAACCAAAAACAATTTGTGGAAATTAAATGATAACTTTGACATGCGCCCTACCCCCGAGGCCGAAAGCTTTAGGGGAAGTGGCAGGGAGGAAAACCTGAAAAGAGGCTTAACTCGCCGCTTCTTATTCCCGAAGAAGCATTCGAAGATTTCTCAAGGCCGGTCTCCTGGCTCGGGGCATCATGATCCTTGAACCTTCCCATCCATCAGGACAGTGGTTCAAGAAATAACTTCGCCCCTTACAGTGGCGGGTCCGCGCCGGATTTTCACCGGCTTCCCGAGCACCTTAAGTTAATGAATTAATACTCCTCTTTTATTCTTCTGTCAACGATTACAACCGATTGGCTCTCAACCCCTCCAATTCATTTTGAGACACTGTCAAATATTTCATCCAACGATTGCGCTAATCCCAAAAGCGTGGGCCCTGGAATCAAATCCTCATCCCGGGTCAAATAATAAATGTGATGTTCCCGCACCGCCTTGAGGGAAGTGACTTTGTTCCATTCTTTTCGGGCGTTTTCCACCATGCCTTTCGTCGATTGATCGGATGGCATGGAGTCCACAATCACATCCGGATCCTGTCCGATCAATTGCTCCTTGGAAACAAGCGGATAGGGTATCCCCGAACCCGCCATGATGTTTTTTCCTCCGCACAAGATGATGATCTCATCGACGAAAGAACGAGGACCCGCGGCGTACATTTGCCTTAACGTTCCGGCATCATGGCCCACCACAAAAAGAATGGAAACGGTTTTTCGTTGTTGGGCCTTTTGTCGAATTCTTTCAATTCCATCCTGAAGCCTTTTCTTCGCAGCTCCAGCCTGTTTTTCCCGGCCCAATAAACGGCCCAGTCGGTCATAACTTTCAAATACATCTTTCAATGTTGAATCGTCCTGGATAAAAACAGGAATATTTAATTTTTGGAGAGTTTTAATCGTATCGGAGTGAAAGGGAAGTAGTAGCACTCTGTCAGGTTTAAGCGAAACAATCTTCTCAATGTTTGGATTGTAATAACCTCCGACCTTTTCTTTCAATTTCGCCTCAGGCGGAAAGCGGCAAAAATCCGTTACGCCGATCAATTGATTTTGTGCTCCGATGTCATAGAGGATTTCGGTAAAATTTGGGGACATGGAAATCAACCGTTGGGGAATTTCACTAGCCCATGCCCCATCCACAAAACCAATGTTTATAAAAAGAAGATAAAAAATGGGAAAAAAGGAAGAACTAAATCTACCGAGGCTTCGCTTCTTTAGATCAGCCTTGGACATAGGTTCTTCTTTTAAAGAGCAGTACCAACAATACCGGAACCCCCACCAAAGCCGTTAAGACCCCTACGGGCAATTCGGTCGTTCCAAAGAGAGAGCGACAAAGGGTGTCGCAGAGCATCAAAAAAGTGGATCCTCCCAACGCGCTTCCTATTAAGAGATCCCTGTGGTCATTCCCCAATAAAAGACGGCAAATATGGGGCACGATCAATCCGACAAAAGCAATGGGCCCGGTCAAGGCGACAACCGAACTAGTTAAAAAGGATGCCGTGAAAACCGACAACAATATGACTTGGACGGTGGGAACCCCTTTCACCCGGGCCAACTCCTCCCCTGCCGAAAGAAGATTCAATTCCCGCGAAAGTGAAAATAAGATCAAAAAGGAAACCATAAACACAATGGTCACTCCCCCCACCGAGGCAAAATCCACAACGTCTAAGCTCCCCATGAGCCAGTGCATCATGGCAAAACTTTGAGAAAAATCGGCCGTGAAATAAAAAAGAAGGACAAGAGCGCTGAAAAAATAATTGATCCCTACTCCAGCTAGGAGAAGGGTGGTCGCGGAGAATGAACGAATCAAGGATGCCAGGGAATACACCATTCCGATCGAAAGCAAAGCCCCCACAAAAGCGAATAAAGTGATCATGGATATTCCACTAAACCCGGCGGTTAATCCCAGCCCAATGGCTGCCACCGCCCCAAAGGAGCTTCCTCCCGCGATTCCAAGGGTGAACGGACAGGCGAGGGGATTCCGAAGTACCGCCTGAAAAATAACGCCGGCGACCGCCATGGCCGCGCCGGTTAGACCAGCTAATAGGGTCCGGGCCAAACGAACCTGAAAAAAAATCTGGGCGTCACGATTCTCAGGTAAAGGAGGCCAACTTTGGAAAACCTTAGAAAAGGAGATCGAGGTAGAACCCAGCAGAGGACAACCAAGCAATGCGACCAAGAATGTCGCGAAGATCAAGAGAAGAACAAGCTTCCTTTGGCCTGAAGAGATCATGACGTTCTGACCTTTTTGTGTTTGCGCGACTTTCCGGGAATGAAATAGGGCGTTTCGCCTTGAATCCTGACTGGTACTACATGCACTCCATGGAGCTCTTGAATGGTTTGTGGGGTCAGCACTTCGGTCACTTGGCCGTCGGCCAAGATTTTCCCAGCTTTCATCAGAACCAAGCGATCCAAATATCGACCCGCCAAATTTAGTTCGTGTGTCGCGACGACAACGGTTAAACCCTCTTCCCGATGAAGTTTTTGAATAATCTCGAAGAGGAGAATTTGGTGCGAAAGATCCAGGGACAAAGTCGGCTCATCCAAGAGCAATACCTGGGGCGTCTGGGCCAGGGCCGAGGCCAACAACACCCTCTGTTTTTCCCCGCCGGAAAGTTCGTCGTAAAGACGGCCTTTGAAACTAAGCGCATCGCAAAAATCTAGCGCTCTCTCGCAGACCGCCTTGTCCCTCGTCCCCAGCGGCTCAAACCGTCCAAGATGGGGATGACGTCCCATTTCCACCACTTCCCAAACACTTAATGGAAAAGTGAAATGGAGAGATTGCGGAACATAGGCTATTTTTCTCGCACGATCTCGAACCGGAATGGTTTTCAGGAGGCGATTTTCGAAATGAATTTGTCCCGTTTGGGGAGATAACAATCCTGTCATTAACTTAAGAAGTGTGGACTTACCCGCGCCATTCGGCCCCAGCAATCCGACTAAGTCTCCCTTTGCGATGGAAAGATTCGTCGGATAAAGCTGAAACGAGCAGTAGGCGGGATAACGAAAGGAGAGGTTTTGAATTTCAAAAAGAGACATGGGTTCCCCAAGTTGCATCGTTCATGGAAACCAAGGGGAAGGAAGACTTCTTTGGATGGATGAGATCAAAAAGAAGCACAAAGCCCATTCCTCGAGGCTTGCTTTCCAGGCCCACCCGGGTTGGGTGAGCGTTTCGTTCAAGGCCGGTATCCTGACTTGGGACTCGGCTTCCGGGCCTTCCCGTCTTAATGACAGTGGCTTTCGAAAGGAATCACTCATCCCTTACAGTGGCGGGTCCGCACCGGATTCAAACCGGTTTCCCGAATACCTTGAACGAAACCCATTAAAAGGGGGGGGCTGAGAGCTGTCAAGGGCACATGCCGCAAAGTGCGTGACAACATTTAACAAAATAACTTGAGGGAGCTTTTATAAACTTCTAACCTAACTCAGATCCGACTATAGCTTTAAAGACTTTCTAGGAGAAATTATGGACGCTTTGATGTTGGCCCGCGCACAGTTTGGATTCACCATTGCCTTCCATTACCTTTTTCCCCCTTTCAGTATCGGTTTAGGCTTAATCCTCGTCTTTATGGAAAGCCTTTACTTCCTCACGAAAAAAACTCTTTACCTTGAAATGGCAAAATTTTGGACCCGCATCTTCGGCTTGGTCTTCGCTATCGGCGTGGCGACGGGAATCGTGATGGAATTTCAATTTGGAACAAACTGGTCTAATTATTCCCGCTTCGTCGGGGATGTTTTCGGAAGCGCATTAGCCGCCGAAGGTGTTTTCGCTTTTTTCCTTGAGTCGGGTTTCTTGGCGCTTTTACTCTTTGGATGGGATCGTCTTGGGCGCGGAACTCATCTTTTTTCAACGGTGATGGTCTGCTTTGGAGCTCACTTCAGTGCTATTTGGATTGTTATCGCCAATTCCTGGCAACAGACTCCGGCAGGTTATCACTTAGTCGGGGAAGGTTCTCTCCAACGAGCCCAAATCACCGACTTCTGGCAATTGGTTTTCAACCCCTCATCCGTAGACAGGATCTTTCATGTTTATATGGGAGCCTGGCAGGCCGGAGCTTTTGCAGTCCTAAGCGTCAGCGCCTATTACCTTCTCAAGGGAAAAAATCAACAGTTCGCCAAAGCTTCACTAAAAATAGCCCTCGGGCTCGCTTGTGTGGCTTCTCTTTTGCAACTGTTTTCAGGCCATCATAGTGGTCTGGTGGTCGCCCAAACACAGCCTGCCAAGTTAGCAGCTTATGAGGGACACTTCCCGGCATTGGCTCCGGCCGATGGATACTTGGTTGGCTGGGTGGACGAGAAAGCGGGCCAAACTCACGGCTTGGCCGTTCCAGGTCTTTTGAGTTACCTGGTATCGGGACATTTCGATACACCGGTCACAGGTCTTTCCGCCTTTGCGCCGGATAAAAGACCCCCAATTAATTTCGTTTTTCAGACTTACCACGCCATGATCGCTATCGGAATTCTTCTCATACTGATTTCCTGGAGCGGCCTCATTCTCTTGTGGAGAGGAAATCTTTATTCGTCCCGCTGGTTTCTCTGGATCCTGGTGTTTTCAGTTCTTCTTCCCCAGGCGGCGAATCAATTGGGCTGGTTTTCCGCCGAGGTCGGGCGTCAGCCCTATATTGTTTACAACCTCATGACAACCGCCGAGGGGCTTTCAAAGACGGTGAGCTCGGGTGAAATCTTGACTTCGCTCATCCTCTTTACCGTTATCTATCTGCTTTTGTTCGTTCTTTTCATCTATCTTTTGAACGATAAGATCCAGCATGGGCTTAACATGAAAGTTGAGGAGGGACATCGCGCATGAACTTCGATTACCAAACAATATGGTTCATTCTGGTGGGCGTTCTTTTCATGGGTTACGCCATCCTGGATGGCTTTGATTTAGGAATTGGAGCTTTACACTTGTTCGTCAAAGAGGATCGGGACCGGCGACTTTTTCTCAATGCGATAGGACCCATTTGGGATGGAAATGAAGTGTGGTTAGTGACAGGAGGAGGAGCTCTATTTGCGGCTTTTCCGGAAGTTTATGCCACTGTTTTTTCCGGATTCTACTTAGCTTTTATGCTACTGCTTGTCGCTTTAATCTTTAGGGCCGTCGCCATTGAATTTCGAAGCAAACAATCGATGGCATGGTGGCGCCAGCTTTGGGATGTAAGTTTTTCCATTTCCAGCATCGTCTCAAGTCTCTTAGTGGGAATAGCCATGGGCAATATCGCCTGGGGAATTCCCTTGGCCGCTGACCATGAGTTTGCGGGAACATTCCTAGGCCTTTTAAATCCTTATTCTCTTTTGCTGGGAATCACAACCCTCGCCCTCTTCATGATGCATGGTTCTATTTATATCGTTTTGAAAACAGAAGGTTCCTTGCAAGAAAAACTCAAAGGGTGGGTTAAAAATACGATTATCTTTTTCATCCTCCTCTATGTATTAACCACCATGGCAACTCTCTTGTATACGCCCCACATGCTTACCACGCTTCAAGCACATCCCCTTCTTTTTATAGTTCCAGTCCTAAGCGTTCTTTCTATCGCCAACATTCCTCGTTCTATAAGCCACGGCCGTGGATTTATGGCGTTTCTTTCTTCCTGTGCGGCTTGTGCGAGCCTCATGGCTTTATTTGGTATCGGCATGTATCCCAATATGGTTTTTTCCAACCCCTCTCCTGATCATAGTCTCACCATTTACAATTCCTGTTCTTCCCTCAAGACACTCCAAATCATGACGATTATCGCGACCATTGGAATGCCTTTAGTGATCGCCTACACTGCGAGCATCTACTGGGTGTTCCGCGGAAAAGTGAAATTGGACGCGAACAGCTACTGATTTATTTTAATGCCAATCTCAGAAATAAAAATTTTTCTCGGGATCAAATTCATTTCACTTACCCACTGTCAAGGGCACATTTAATTTGCATGAAAAATAATTTTTGTTCTTCGTTTGAAAATTTCCTTGACTTGGGCGTTAAAAGGTTTAAAAGGAGTGAGCAAGTTAACTTTTCGAAAACTTAACGATGTCTCAAAAAATTTTTTCGTCTTCGCTAAGCCCACCCTGCGATTCACGAAAAAATTTTTTTCGTCTAAGGCTCCTTCTAAAAGTGGATTTGTGAATAACTGTGAATAAGCGGTGCATAAGGTTGAATTTCGAGATTGGGTTCTTGAGAAAAAATTGTTTGAAGAACCGGCGATTTTTCAACAACGTGGGGTTAAAAATGGACGGAGGTTGTCCACAGGGCTATTCACAATTGTGAATAACTGAAATGACCTTAAAAGACATGATATTTAGCCATTAATTCCATGTAAAGCAGGGTTGGGGATACATCGGGGATAACTCTATTTCTGTCATAAGAAATTGGCCTTTTTAAAAGGTTTTTCCAGTTTTTTAGAGTTTGGGAGGCTTGTGGATGAGTGTTACAGCCGATCTATGGGATCGTTGCCTCGAAAACCTAAAAAAAGACCTAAATCAGCAAAGTTTTGAAACTTGGTTTAAAGTCACTAAAGCTTCCGTCCGTGAAAAAACCATCCATGTTCAGGTTCCCAATGAGTTTTTCCGAGACTGGATCCGAGATCATTATCAGCCTCAGATCCAAAAAGTCCTTAACTCCCTTCACCCAGAACAATTGGAAATTCAATTTGAAATTGAAAACCCTGCCTCTTCCCCCGACTTAACCTCTGGCGCAGGTTCACCTTCTTTGACCATTGAAGTAGCTGAAAAACCCCGGTTGAGCCTCTTGAGTCCCAAAATTTCAACCGACTCAGAATTCATCCTCAACTCAAAATTCAATTTTGAAAGTTTCGTGGTGGGAAACAGCAACCGCTTTTCTCATGCGGCATGCCTAGCGGTTGCGGAATCTCCCGCTAGATCCTACAACCCCTTGTTTATTTATGGTGGGGTTGGTTTGGGAAAAACCCATCTTTTGCAGGCCATTGGCAATTTTGTCTTAAATCAAACACCGGCTTCCAGGGTTTTGTATTTATCGAGTGAAAAATTCATGAATGACTTCATCCAGGCCATTCAATCCGGTCGCTCACAAGATTTTCGCAATAAATACCGAACCGTAGACGTTCTATTGATTGACGATATTCAATTCTGGGAAGGCAAAGAAGCCACCCAGGAGGAATTTTTCCATACATTCAACGTTTTATACGAAGCTCAAAAACAAATTGTTGCTACTTCCGATAGTCACCCCAAGGAAATTAAACTCGAAGAAAGGCTGAAGAACCGCTTTGAAATGGGTTTGATCACCGATATTCAAGAGCCGGATCTAGAAACCCGTATTGCTATTCTGCGCAAAAAGGCAGAAAACGAGGGGATTATTGTCCCCAATGAGGTTACAACCTTCATTGCCAATCACGCCAAAGCTAATATCCGCGAATTAGAAGGTGCGATGCTTCGTGTCATCGCCTATGCCTCCCTTACGCGCCAGGAAGTTTCCCTCGACTTGGCCAAAGAAATCCTTAAGGATACATTTCCCAGCGAGGATAAGCGCGTTTCCGTCGAAGATATCCAAAGAGTTGTAGCAGAAAGGTACCATTGTCGTTTTTCAGATATGAAATCCAAGAAGAGAACCAAGCAGATTGCTTTTCCAAGACAAATAGCCATGTTTCTTTCGCGGGAGTTGACACCTCATTCTCTAAGTGAGATCGGGGCCGCCTTTGGGGGGAAAGACCATACGACTATTATTCATGCCTATGAAAAAATTGAAGATCTACTTGTTTCAGATATTGCCTTGCTTGCGGAAATTAATGGTCTGAAAAAGCAACTTACAGATGGAAATCACTCCAATTAAGATTCGCTTCTTTTATAAATAAAACTTCCAATACTTAATCTATCCACGATTCATCCTCATTCCATCCAGAAATCAACAATAGATAGACTCTAAAAAAGGTTCTCCCTGATTTTTCACTCAAAAAGGTTAAGAACTTGGGGAAGAAATCCGGACGAATGGGGATAAAACCCAAATTGATTGCGGGGATGTGAATTTCTCTTATAATACCCTCAGTTTACTCACAGCCCAATAAACTCAAAACTCCTTCAAATTTCAACTTATTTGGGCTTTTTACACAAAATAACAAAGCCTACTACTACTTCTAATTCCTTTTAAATTTAAAAGTCTTTCAGTTAAAGTCTCTTTAATCGATGGCGACAGGAGCTTCTCATGAAAGTGGTTTTAACTCGGGGTGATTTTCAAAAAGGAATATCAACTGTTCAAAGTGCTGTAGCGGCAAAAAATACCATGCCCATCCTTGCCAATGTTCTTTTGGAAGCTAAGGATAAAAAACTTGAATTTGTAGCAACCGATTTGGATATGGGTGTTCGTTGTAGTGTGCCGGCTGAAGTAGTGGAAAAAGGAAGTATCACCCTAAATGCAAAAAAATTAGCGGACATTATTAGGGAACTTCCCGAGGCCTCTGTTGATATAGAAATTGACGATAATCACAAAGTCATCTTGGTCTGTCAAAAATCGAATTTTAAAATTCATGGATTGCCGAAAGATGATTTTCCTATTCTTCCAGAAGTGAAAAATGATAAAGCTTTTAAAGTTAAAGGAAGTCTTTTACAGGAAATGATTCGGAAAACGCTCTTTGCCGTTTCTAGTGATGAAACTAGGTATGTTTTAAATGGTGTTTTTTTTCAGGCGGAGAATGGGAAATTAAGAATGGTTGCGACGGATGGACATCGACTGGCGTTTATCCAGAAGAAAATGGATGGAAAAACAGACCAAAAATGCAGCGTGATCATTCCAACAAAAACACTCAACGAACTTTCAAAGGTCATATCGGAGGCCGAGAAGGGGGACGAGGAAAAGGAAAAAACGGTTGAGATTATGGCAACCGACAATCAAATCAAATTCGTCGTGGAAGGGGTGGAAATTGTTTCCAGGCTCATTGAAGGGCAATTTCCTAATTATGAACAGGTAATACCCAAGGAATCCGATAAAAAAATTGAGGCATCCACTGAGGCTTTGGCGTCTGCCACCCGTCGTGTCGCCATTCTAACGTCTGAAAAAGCCAACTCCATCCGGTACCAAGCGAAGGGGAACAAACTGACTATTTCCTCCAAAACGCCTGACATGGGGGAGGCGAAAGAAGAGATTGATGTTGAATACAAAGGGGAAGAAATCAGCATTGCTTACAATTCTAAATATGTTTTGGACGTCCTGAAAAATGTAGGAACGAAAGAAGTCAGTTTGGAGCTCACCCAGCCCTTAAGCCCGGGGATCATCCGACCCAAGGGAGATGCGGATTATCTTTGTGTCATTATGCCCATGAGGGTTTAGCTGCTTTTTTGAGAGATTCTGAAATTATGTTTCTGACAGAAGATTAAGAAATAAAAGCGTTTTGAGATTTTTCCCCTAAAATTTTTTGCAATGTAAGGTGATGAACACAGTCGGAACAATAAAAAAGATGTCTTTCTACCTGTCCTTTTTGGGGGGGCTTTAATAAAGTTTGGTGGTATTTCTTCAAGAGCTTCCGAACGGTTTCACAACGCATTTCTTCCATGAATTCAACTCCTTAACACCAATCTTGCAACCCTAATGCCATGCTTGATTTGCCTTGATTTTGTATTGATGAGTCCTTTCATGCGTATAGCAGCCTGTCATTTTTTGATCAGAAACATAAAAGACTTATCGAACTTTAGACAGGGCTCATTTCACGTTAAGCACTCCTGAGTAAAATATTTGAAAAGGAGGCTTTCAAATTTGACTCAAATCCTCGGAAAGACCCGAATGGGGTTGCCTTTAAAGTGACAGGTAAAAACCGTAAAATCCCACAATGATTTTTAAACCATCGCTGCTTGAAACATCCGCTTTCCAAAAGATTTTTTCTAGCCTCAAGTCTCGTGAAGACTTAAAAGACAGGATTAAACACACTGAAACCATTCAGGCCACGCCAGCCCGATTTCTTTCCTGGCCCAAAGATCTTTCCGCTCCCTTGATCAAGGTCCTTGAAATGTCAGGATTTGAAGCCCCTTGGGTCCATCAAGCTCGGGCGGTGGAGGCCAGCCTTTCTGGAAAACATGTAGCCGTGACGACACCTACCGCATCAGGGAAAACCCTCTGTTTCAACCTCCCTGTATTCCAATCAATTTTGACCGATCCCAACAGCAGGGCCCTATTTCTTTACCCCATGAAGGCCTTGGCGCAAGACCAACTTAAGAATCTTCAAGAATGGAAGGGCCGATTCAAGAGCCATCAATTGCCCCTCTTAAGTGCTGAGATTTATGACGGAGATACAGCAACAGGAGTGCGGACGAAGATCAGAAAAAATCCACCCCAAATACTTCTTTCCAATCCGGATATGCTCCATCTGGGGATTTTGGCCTACCACGATGGATGGGCTGAGTTTTTCAAGAGCTTGAAAATCGTTGTCATTGATGAGGCCCACAGTTACCGTGGCATATTTGGCGCTCATGTGGCCCATGTGATCAGGCGGCTTCGGCGTGTATGCAGGTTCTATGGATCCAAGCCAAGGTTCATTACCTGCTCCGCTACCTTGGGAAATCCTGAAGAGTTTCTTCAGGGACTTATCGGCCTGCCTTTCGAGATCATTTCTGAATCGGGGGCTCCCCGGAACCAGAAGACTTTCGTCCTCTGGAACCCGGAAACGACCTCCCCCTATACCGAGGCGGTCACACTCTTAAGCGAGTGCTTGAAAGCAGGGCTGAAGACTATTGTTTTCACCAAGGCCAGGAAAATTACCGAACTCATCAGCATGTGGATCCACCAGGCCCACCCCGAGTGGGCCTCCAAGATCCGTAGTTACCGGGCCGGCTATCTGCCGGAAGAACGGCGGGAGATTGAGGCGCTGCTGTTCAAGGACGAACTCGACGCGGTCATCTCGACTTCCGCCTTGGAGGTGGGGATTGATGTGGGGGGACTGGATGCTTGTATTTTGGTGGGGTATCCGGGAACCATGATCTCCACCTGGCAGCGTTCGGGTCGTGTCGGCCGGGGCGAATCTCCCTCCGTGGTGTTTCTCGTTGGGATGGCTGATGCGATGGACCAATACTGGATGAAGCATCCAGCGCGGTTTTTCTCCATGAAACCCGAATCCCTGATGGTTGGTTTTGAAAATGAGATCATCGCCAAAAATCACCTGCGTTGCGCGGCCGCAGAAATTCCAATGACCCTCGTTGGAGATGAACCTTTTTACGGCCCCCTTTTGGGACAATGGCTGAAACCTATGGTTCGGGATGGAAGGGTCCTCGAGACAACCGCTGGAGACAAATTCCTAGTATCCGATAAGAACCCGCAAAGGGGAGTCAGTATCCGGGAAATGGGGGAGGGCTATTCCATCATCCGGCAGGACACCGGGGAAATGATCGGCACGATCGATGGGTCGCGAGCTTTCCGAGATTGCCATCCTGGTGCGGTTTATTTGCATCAGGGAATCCAGTACGTGGTGAAGGATCTCCAATGGGAACAGCACAAGATCCTGGTTTTAGACGAGCCGGTGGATTACTACACCCAGGTCAATTACGAGGAAGAGACTGAGATTCTGGAGGAGGAACACCATCGGCCTCTGGGGCCTGCCGCCAGCCGGTGTGCTATCCACTTTGGACGGGTCAAGATCACCCAGCGATTCATCAACTTCGAGATTCACCGCCTTCTGGATCAGGGGCTGGTCTCCACCTGCCCATTGACCCTACCTCCGCAGACCTTTGAAACCAAAGCACTCTGGATGGTTCTGCCCGAACATCTTCAGGCGGATCTTACCAACCGAAAACTTCACTTCATGGGCGGCCTCCACGCGGCCGAGCATGGAACCATCGCCATGATGCCTCTTCACGTGGTCTGCGATCGGTGGGATCTGGGGGGCATTTCCACTCCGGCCCACCCCCAAGTGCCCCAGCCCGTCATTTTCATTTACGATGGTTACCCGGGCGGGGTCGGGTTGACCCAAAAAGCTTACGAGACCATGGAAGAACTGCTCACAACAACCTTTGAAATGATTCGGGACTGTGGATGTGAGGAAGGTTGCCCCTCCTGTGTGCAATCGCCCAAATGTGGGAGCGGAAACCATCCGTTGGATAAAGAAGGCGCTCTTTGGATCCTCGGGCATATCCTGGGGCGCGACCACCGGGTGGAAATCAAGACGGGCAAAAATCCGGCGGATCGTGCCCTGAATTCACAAGGGAACAAAGAAATCGAAACAATTAACCGGGAAAAACAAATACCGGTTCCAGCTTCGCTATCCTTGGCCGGCCCTTTGGCGGGTCGGGTTCGAGAAACCCCTCCCGAGAAAACCGGAACAATCGTATTTGATATCGAAACCCAGTATTTAGCCGAAGAAATTCGCGGAGGATGGGGAAACTTGCCGGGTATGCGTCTTTCCTGCGCGGTGGTCTACGACGTGAAATTGGAAAAATATTTCACCTACGTGGAAGAAACGGTCCAGGATTTGCTCCGGCACCTCCAGGCGGCCAGCCTGGTCATTGGGTTTAACACCCTTCGGTTTGATTACGGGGTGTTGCAGGGGTATGCCACCTTCAACCTTCAGAATCTATCCTCGCTGGATTTAATGGCCGATCTCCAGACCAAGTTGAAGCACAGGCTTTCTCTGGCGCACCTGGCCGAACATTCCCTGGGTGGGGCGGAAAAAAGCGCGGACGGTCTTTTGGCGGTGAAATGGTGGCGGGAAGGGAAATACGAGCAGGTCATTGACTATTGCCGGCAGGACGTCCAACTCACTCATGATCTTTGGAAATTCGGCAAAGAGAAGGGACACGTCCTTTTTAAGCACAAGCAAACGGGAGAGATCGTGAAATGTCCGGTAAATTGGTAAAGCCATACCCGAATAGATTGTTTTTAAGAGGCCTATTCTCCGGATTGAAAATCCTCTGCCCTTGTAAATTGATGAAATGATGGGTATTTTAACAATATTCCGGGTTCCCAATACGAGAGAGGTTTTATGGCTTCCAAATTAAAACCCAAGTCCAAATCCAAGGTCGAAATCCAGGGGCTTCATGAACAATTAATGTCTCTCAACCGCATTGGGATCGCCCTTTCCCAAGAGCAGGATCTTAACCAATTGTTAACCCTGATCCTCACCCAAGGCCGGCAATTTACAAACGCCGAAGGGGGAAGCCTTTACGTAAAAGAAGGAAACCAACTTCGATTTTCCGTCGCTCAAAACGAATTCTTGGATACCCGAAAAAAAGCCGAATCTAAAGCTCAAAAGAAACCCTTGGAAGTTGTTCCATCCACCTTCACTGGTTTTTACGTTTCGCTGGATAAAAGTTCTCTCGCTGGCTATGTCGGGGTAACCGCCCAGGTATTGAACCTCCGGGACGCCTATAAGATCCCGTCGTCGAAGGAATATAAATTCAATCGATCCTTCGACGAGAAAAATAATTACCGAACCAAAAGCATGCTCATCGTTCCCATGAAAGATGCTTCCGGCAACGTGGTGGGAGTCTTGCAACTCATCAACGCTCGTGCTGGAAAAGAGATCATCCCATTTGATAAACATTTTGAAGACTTATTGCTTTCCCTGGCGAGCCAGGCCGCGATTGCCATTAAAAACACCCTATTGACCCAGGAATTAAAAGAAGCTTATTTGGACACGATTGAACGCCTGTCGATTGCGGCGGAATACAAGGATGACGATACTTCGGTTCATATTCGACGCATGAGCAGGTATTCAGCCATTTTGGCCGAGGGATTGGGACTTTCCACGCATGAAGTTGAAAATATCCGTTACGCCTCACCTATGCATGATATCGGCAAGCTGGGAGTTCCGGATTCTATTCTGATGAAGCCGGGAAAACTCACGCCTGCGGAATTCAAGGAAATGCAAAACCACACGGTATTCGGCGGAAAGATTTTGGAAAACGCCAAGGCGGAGTTGTTGAGAGTATCAGAAGAAATCGCGATGACCCACCACGAAAAATGGGATGGATCGGGTTATCCCAGGGGATTAAAAGGGGATGCCATTCCTTTGACCGGCCGGATCGTCGCTCTGGCGGATGTGTTTGATGCCCTCACCACCAAGCGTTGTTATAAACCTGCTTTTCCATTGGAAGAATCTCTCCGCATCATTCGCGAGGGATCGGGTCGTCACTTTGATCCCAATGTCATTCAGGCGTTCAATAACAGCCTCGAGAGAATTCTCGCTATCAAAGCTCAGTTCAGCAGTTAAGACAGGAACAATTCAGCAAGGCGGACCGGGTTCCCGGTCCGCCTTTTTTATTTTCTCCTCCGTTAAAGTTGTGTCATGGGATGAAAATTGAAGGCAGGGAATAGGACGCCCTCTAAAAACGGTTTGTTTCAATGATAAAAAAGGTGGTTTGATAGATTTTTCCGGTTCGGTTGACCCTTGGAATAGGCACTGGGCATAATGTCGCCTTATTCGGGGCCTACCTTTTGCCTCACATGGCTCCAGCCAAAATTCAGACAAGGAGTTTTTTTAATGACCAAGCATTTAATCGCAGGAATCTGCCTGGCAATTCTGTCTTTTTCTCCCGTGATCGCCCAACAAGGCGCCCCTGCCCCACCTGCGCCCAAAGCGCCGGCGGTCAAGGCAAAAGCCAAACCCATGAACGATGAAGTGGGAATCAAGAAGATGTTCGCGGAGTTCTCCCAGGCCTGGGCCGCAGGCGATAGTAAAAAATTGGCTTCTTTCTGGGTCAAGGATGGCTCCCTGATCAATCCCTTTGGCCAGGACGCCTGGAACCGGGAAGACATCGAAAAGGTGGTAGCCGCCGATACCCAGCTGATGAAGGGATCCACCCAGACCTTTGACGATTTCAAGTTCCGCTTTATCCTCAATTTCGCCCTGGTAGATTGCACGGCCACGATTGCGGGCATGAAAAATCCGGATGGTACCGACGCCCCCAACCACAATTTTCATATCTACGGAGCTTTAGCCTCACGAGACAATCATTGGTACATCCTCGCCATCCGGCCTTATTCCTTTATTCCCCTACCGGGCGCTCCGGCCCCGGCGGCGGCTCCTGCGGTGGATACGGCTTCCATTACTCCGGTGGCCCCTGGGGCTCCGGTTCCGAATACCACCCCCGCAATACCCCTGCCCCCAGCGAACAAGTAGTCTTCGGCTGGTAGAAAAAGCCTTCCCCCTTCCGGGGAAGGCTTTTTTTTCGAAGTTTTCCCCGGGTTTCGTGGAATGATGGAAAGGAATCGATTGAATCAAAGTCGAAGAAGGCCGTGAATATGAGTTCAAAACGGATTGTCATCGTGGGGGGAGGAGTGATCGGGCTTTCCATCGCCCATCACCTAGTTGAAAAAGGCGCTCATCCCATCGTGATTGAAAAATCTTCCTTCGCCCGGGAGGCTTCCTGGGCGGGCGCTGGATTTCTTGATCTTAGGAGCGCTTCCCGGGTGGACTCGGACTTTTTTTTCTTTTGTAAGAAATCTTTCGATCTCTTCCCAGACTGGTGCGAAAAACTAAAAAAAGACAGTGGCGTGGATCCTGAATTTATTCAGTCCGGAAGCTTGGATTTGGCTTTCCATGAGGAGGAAGAAAAATCCATTCAATCCTTAGAAAAGGCCATGAATGCTTTCGGGGAGAAAGGCCGATGGCTTTCCCGAGGGGAAGTACTCCAACTCGAACCGGATCTATCACCCCAACTACGGTCGGCTTTTTTCGTTGAAGGAACAAGCCAGGTTCGTCCGCCCAGACTGGGAAGAGCGCTCGTGACTTCGCTTCAGAAGGCGGGGATCGAATTAAGAGACCACGAGGCGGTTGAAGATTTCATTTTTCGAGGAAGAAGAATTATCGGGGTCCGGACTTCCAAAGGGGAAATCGAAGCGGATCAGGTCGTCTTATCCGCAGGGCCTTGGACAGAAGCCCTTTGCGAAAAACTTGGGTTTCCAATTCCCGCCCAGCCCATTCGCGGGCAGGCGGTTCTATTTAGGGATGATCCGGGCCGAGTCCGGCGTATTTTATTTACCGGGATTGGAAAGGCTTTTGTTTACATGGTTCCAAGACTTGACGGCCATCTTTTTGTCGGCAGTACCCTGGAAAAAGCCGGATTCGATAAAAACATGACGCCGGAAGGGGAAGAAAAACTGGAAAGAGGTGCCCGTTTATTTTGTCCCAGATTGACGTCTGCCCAGGTTGAATTTCGTTGGGCGGGCCTGAGGACCGGATCCGTGGATGGCTGGCCTTATCTCGGACCTATCCCAGGGGCGGAAGGGGCCTGGCTGGCCACGGGACATTTTACCCATGGCCTGCTCCAATCGGTGGTCTCAGGCCACCTCATGGCCCAGGCCCTGACGGGCGAGAAAACCGATTTATCGCTGACTCCCTTCGCCCCCGGAAGACAGCCCCATTCCGCAGCAGGGCTATAAGAAAAGACGATGTTTTAAGTTCATTTTTAATTAATATAATGGCCCTCTCATTAACTCACGAAGGACTCTCATCATGAGCCTTTTAATCACCGGCACTTATGGCTTCATTGCTGCGCGTTTGACCCATACCCTATTAAAAGCTGGCCGTACGGACCTTCTTCTATGCGACAAAGCCACTTACCTATCCACGCGTTCCTGTGCCAAGGGCTTGGAAAAGATTCCTTTTATAGACCGCGATCAGCTTTTGAGATGTCTTTCTGAACTGAAGGATGTTTCCGCTGTCATCCACTTGGGCGCCTGCACCGACACAGGCAATCATGATGAAGTGTATATGGGAAAAATGAACACCCAGTACACCCAGGCTTTGTGGAAATGGTGCTCGGAAAAAAACATCCCCCTCATTTATGCTTCCTCGGGTGCCACCTATGGCCGGGGAGAGGAAGGCTATTCGGACGCCCATGCCGAAATACCCCGTTATAAACCCCTCAACGTTTACGGCCGAAGCAAACACGCTTTTGATCTTTGGGCGTTGGAACAAAAAAACGCTCCTCTCCGATGGTATGGTCTAAAGTTTTTCAACGTTTATGGTATGGACGAGAACCACAAAGCCCGCATGGCCTCCCCTATTTTCCACGGCTTCCACGAAATTCAGAAAACGGGAAAAATGACCCTGTTCCGATCCCACAAGGAAGGTATCGCCGACGGGGAACAAAAAAGGGATTTCATCTTCGTGGACGACATCGTCCGCTTGTGCCTCTTCTGTCTGGAAAAGAACCCGCCTTCCGGAATCTACAATTGCGGCACCGGAACGGCTCGTACCTTTGTGGACCTTTCCAAGGCCCTCTTCAAGGCCGTGGGCAAGGAGCGTCGCATTGAATGGGTCGATACTCCCGAGAAATTCCGCGCCGGTTACCAATATTTTACCCAGGCGGATATGGGAAAAATAAGAACTGCGGGTTATAACTCGCCTTTCCTTTCGATCGAAGAGGGCGTGCGGCAATACGTCGAGTGGTTAAAAAAACAATAGGAGAAATTCGGATGGCTCCATCTTCCGTCGTCCTCGAAACTCACATACCAGGGGTCCCCGCTCCCAAACGGGGGAAGGTTCGGGATATTTACGACCTGGGCGACAAGCTCCTCATCGTGGTGACCGACCGCCTCTCGGCTTTTGATGTCATCATGCCCAACGGCATCCCGGACAAGGGGGTGGTCCTCAACCAGATCTCACTCTACTGGTTCAAACAGGTTGAAGGCGTCATACCCAACCACATCGTCACAACCGATATTTCCACCCTGCCGGAACCTTTTCAAAAGGCCAAGGACCAGCTTCTCCACCGGTCCATGATCGTGAAAAAAGCCCAGCCCCTGCCGGCTGAATGCATCGTGCGTGGTTACCTGACCGGGTCGGGCTTGAAGGAATACCAGAAAACCGGAAAGGTCTGCGGAATCGAATTGCCCAAAGGCTTAGTGGAGTCTTCCCGAATTGAGGAACCCATTTTCACACCCTCTACCAAGGCCGAGCAGGGCCACGACCTGAATATTTCCTTTGAGGAGATGAAAAAAATTCTCAAGAACGATGCCCTTGCGGAAAAGGTAAAGGAAACCAGCCTGGCTATTTACAAGAAGGGTCGGGATGTGGCCGACGCTAAGGGCATTATCATCGCCGACACCAAGTTCGAGTTCGGACTGTTGGGTGGTAATTTGATATTGATTGATGAGGTCATGACCCCCGACTCCTCCCGGTTCTGGCCCAAGGGGGATTATCAAGAAGGAGTCTCACAGAAAAGCTACGACAAGCAATTCGTCAGGGACTACCTGGAAACCCTGAAAGACTGGAATAAAACCCCGCCCGGACCGGTCTTACCCGCCGAAATCGTGCAAAAAACCAGGGAGAAATACCTGGAGGCTTTTGAGCGATTAACCGGCCGGAAGTTCGGTGATTTTTCCGCTTATTGAGTAAAGGATCTTCTCCGTAAAGAAGACATCGGTACTTTTGAAGTTCCAAATGGGCTCAGTTACAATAGCCGCCAATGAAATCGAGGGAGGATCGGAATGATTAAAACACTCTTCATCCAGACTTGGCCCTGGTGGGCCGGGGGTCTGGGGATTGGTTTGACCGCCCTGGGATTGGCCTGGTTCACGGGAAAAAAGCTGGGGGTCACCGGCGGCTTCGTTGATGCCTGCTCTCTCATTTCCAAAGAGAATAGAAAAGACAGCTGGAAATTTTACTTCATCCTGGGTCTTCCCCTCGGCGGGGTTCTGGCCACAGCCGGTCATTGGAATTGGACCTTTCTTTTCGGCCAGTTGGACGCCTTCACCATGGGAAACTTTTTCGTGAAGTTCATTTGGCTTTTTATCGCAGGTCTTTTGGTCGGTTATGGAGCCCGCTGGGCGGGGGGCTGTGTCAGCGGCAACAGCATTATGGGAATCCCTTTGGGCAGCAAGATGTCCATCCTGGCTACGGTGGCTTTTCTCACGGCGGGGATCCTGACGGCCCAGCTCATCTTCAAATTCTTCGGGGTGATCTAACATGGCCCAACGCAAATCAGTTTCTCTGAAGAAGTCAATTCGCAAGACCCTGACGGTCAAATCTGGATCACTCGCAACCTCCGTCAACCCCTGGCTTCTCGGGGGTTTCGGCCTTCTTTTCGGGTATTTTCTTTCCAAATCCCAAGCCACCGACTTTGACGCCATGCAGGATATGTTCCGTTTCAAAAGTGTCCAGTTGTGGGGCGTTATCGGTATGGCGATCTTTATCGTGGCCCTGGGGTTATTAATCCTTCAATGGATCAACAAACCCTCCCTCTCGGGAAAACCCCTGGACTGGGAACCCCTCAAGTTTCATCCCAATCGAATTTTGGGCGCCCTGGTGTTCGGCGTGGGCTGGGCCCTCTCCGGGGCTTGTCCCGGGACGGCCTTGACCCAAATCGGCGAGGGCAAATTGATGGCTATTGCCACGGTGGGTGGAATCCTTGCGGGGGTCTGGCTTTACGGTAAGTTCCCCCGGGTTTCAGAGTCCGACGAGCAGGTTTGTTGAAAGGCTTCCGAACACTCGCTTTTTTTTCGATTCTTCTGGCGGCGGGCCTGGGCGCCTCGGCGCCCCTTGGGGAAGGAACTGGATTCTTTCCTGATCCCGACGTGAGTCTCGCCCATTTCCCCACAAAAATTCTTAACGACTTGCCCCATCTCTTCATCGATGAAAACATCGCTCCCTTCGCGGTCGGGACCGCGGCCACGGCTTTGGATTGGGGTTTTTTGGACAACCAAAATCAATTGGCTTCCGATCTCCAGGGTTGGAATTCCCAACCCCTTTTTGATTTTGGTAATTTTTACGGCGAGGGTTGGGTTGAAGGCGGGGTGGGCCTGGGCGGATGGGGTTTAGGCGCCCTGACGAACGATCGGAAGCTTGCGGAATTTGGCCGGGACGCCACTGAGGCGCTTCTGGACTCCACGGTAGTGGTTACGGGCCTTAAATACGCGGTCGGACGGGAAAGACCGGATGGTTCCAACAACCAGTCCTTTCCCTCGGGTCACAGCATCACGGCTTTTTGTTTCGCGCCGGTGGTCATCCGTTACTGGGGTTGGGAAGCGGGGGTGCCAGCCTATTTATTGGCGGCGGTCACGGGGCTGGCCCGGGTGGAGGGGTATCACCATTACCTGTCGGATGTACTGGCGGGGGCGACCCTGGGTATTGTCATCGGCAACGCGGTGGTCTACGCGCCCAAGGATGTTTCCCTATCCGCTGGGCCGGGTCAGTTGAACCTGGGCTGGAAATTCAATTAACCTCTTCAAGTCTTTCGAGTTCCTTCTCCACCTCGGCCATTAAAGGTTCGATGATTCCCAAGCTGAAATCAAAACGGATCCCGGCGGACTTAAAAATCTCCGGCAGGGTTTGACTACCCCCCACCGCCAAACCCTGCTTGTAAAGACGAACACCCTCTTTCCGATCCTTCCTGAAATTATTCCAGACCTGTAGCGCGCCGAGCTGGGCGATGCCGTATTCAATGTAATAGAAGGGTAATTCAAAGATGTGCAGTTGGCGGTGCCAGAGGGAAGCCTGAACTTCTTCCAACCCGGTCCAATCCTCGATCCCCCCCAGCCTTTTCCTCAGGGATACCCAATAGGCAGACCTCTCTTCACGGGTATGTTCCGGATGGGTGTAAATCCAGTGCTGGAAGGCGTCAATGGTCGCGATCCAGGGCAAAAGAACGATTACATCCTCCAGATGGCGGCGGATGGACCTGGCCGCGTCCTTGGGGTTGGGGTAGAACTCCGATAGAAAGGGATCACCCATCAATTCCATGCTCATGGAAGCCACTTCGCAAAATTCCATGGGGGCGTGGCGATAAGGCGAGAAGGGAATGAGCCGGGAGGCGAACCCATGCATGGCGTGTCCGCCTTCGTGTAAAAGGGTCCTCACGTCGTTATCCAGCCCCACCGCGTTCATGAAGATGAAGGGAAGCCGGGTCTCCGAAAGGGTGGTGTTATAGCCGCCGGGAGCCTTGCCTTTCCGGGAGTCCAAGTCCAAAAGTCCCAAGGTCCGCATCGTCTTGAACTGGTCCCCGAACTGGGGGTCCACCTGCCGGAAGATTTTTTCGCAGGACTCAGCCAGGGTTTCCATCTTCTCGAAGGGCTTGAGAGGAGGTTTGCCTTCCGGGTCGACGGATAAATCCCACGGCCTTAAACGCTCCAACCTCATCTTTTGCGCCCTTTTACGCTGAATTTTTTGGACTAAAGGCTTAATGGCCTTCTCGGCGCTTTCGTGGAAAGCCTCGCAATCGACCGGGGAATAATCGAACCTTTCCTTCCTCCGGAAGGTGTAATCACGGTAATTGCCGAATCCGGCGTTTTTTCCGATGCGGATTCTTAATTGAAGCATCTGGTCGTAAAGTTCTTCAAAAGCATTTTTTTCCTTCAGCCGTCTTTCGGCGGTCAGGCGCCAGGCTTCCTCCCGTTTTTTTCGGTCCGTCGATTCTAGGTAGCGCCCCATCTGCTGAAGGGTCTGCTCCTTCCCCTCGTATTGCACTGTCAGGGTCCCGCTGAGCTTCTGATATTGCTGGGAAAATTTTTCTATCTCGGTTTCCAGGGGTATGTTTTCTTCCCGATAAAGGGTCAGCTGGTTTTCGACAGAACGGTTGAAAAGGTTGAAGTTTTCTGGAGGTAATTCGGCGCGGTAGGGACAATCCCAATATTTCTTGAGCAGAGTGAAAAACCGAGATTTACTGGGCTCGGATATGTTCTGAAGAAAATCCAAGTAGGCTTGCTCGGTCTGGGGATTATCGGTGGCACAGGTCATCCGGACATAGCGGAGGGAACCTTCCTCATCCAAAGAATCCTCAAATTCCCCCAGGTCCTTCAGCCAGCGTTCCAGGTCCTGGCGTGAGGAAAGGGGTCGTTGCTCTAATGAACTGAATAGCTTTTCCACCGTGGGCCAATCCCCCAGGTTGGCCTGAGCGGGAACAAAGGAACGGGGAAAGTCATGGGGCAAGGAAGCGGGATCAAGTAAAGCCATGGAAAGCCTCCAATAGGAGATTAAGAAAAGGAAACCCGACTGTAACAAAGACGTTATAGAAATAGAAGGGTTGTCATTGCGAGGAGACCCTCGCACCGCAGCGAGGGTCAGGGGCCCCAATCGGGGCGGTTAGCGACAAGCTTGTGGTAGTTGGCCTGAATTCGGCCAACCATCCACGAGCTTTACCCCATGGACAATCTCAGTTTTCTGTTCGTGTTGGCCTATGGTTCGACTTTTTTAACATGGCCCGTTATAATCCGGACATGACGGTTTATTCCTATTCACGCATCAATACCTACTTCACCTGTCCCGCTCAATTCCAATACCGATACATCCTCAAACTTCCTTCGCCGGTTGCCGAGGGTGTAGAGCTTTTTCTAGGTTCTCGTTTCCATGAGACCATGGAATACCTCTATCACCAGATTCCCCAGAGGGTTCCCACCGTCAACGAGCTGATGGATTACTTCAAGAAACACTGGGCAAGCCAATACCAGGAAGCCGTGGAAAAACAGAAACAAAAAGGATTTGAGAGTCCCCTCAGAATCGTCAACGAGAGCCAGACTGTTGAGGATTACTTCCAGAAGGGCCAGCTCTATCTGGAAAACTACTACCACCAGTACCATCCTTTCGACCAGGACAAGACGGAAGCGATCGAAATGAAGGTGGTTTTTGATCTGGACCCACAAAAACAATATCGAATGCAGGGTTACATCGACCGCCTAGGCCGGGACGACGAGGGTGTGCTCTGGATTCACGATTACAAGACCAGTTCCCGAAAAATGAGAGAGGAAGATGTCAAAAGCGAGGATCAATTAGCCCTTTACCAGATCGGCCTTGCCCAGCATCCCCACTACGGCGCGAAGGAAAAGATCAAGCATATCTGGCATTTCGTGGCTTTCGAGAAGGATCAGGTGGTAGGAGAGCGAAACGATCGGGAGATCGAGTGGCTCAAGCAGAAATACATCACGAAGATCAAGACCATCGAGAAAGCCAAGGATTTTCCAACTAAAACCAGCGTTCTTTGCGGATGGTGTGAATTTCTAAGCCTCTGCGCTGACGGCCAGGCCTCAGTGGAAAATAAAAAGCGGACCAAAGAAGAAAAAGCTGCCATCGAGAAACCCGATCCCATAAGCGCAGGTAAAGTCCCGAATATAGTTTCGGTAGAGACTCTCCCAGAAGCCTTGCCTGTCCCGACAATAACAGAGAATGAGCCAGTCCTGAAGGCCAAGCGCCGTAAAGCCCCCTTTGTTTCCCAGGACCAACTTTCACTTTTTTAAAAGACCTTGCAACCCTGTTTCTAACCCAGAATTTAAGGGTAAGGTCAAATCGGATCTTCCCTCGTTTGCACCCCCAATTAAATCACAATTGTTAAAACTTATTTTTCCAATGACTGGGTTTGGGATTGGATCAGTTTTTCCAGGGCTTCTTGGAGAGCGGGGTTTTTTTCCTCCATCAGTTTCTCCACGAATTCCCAGGCTTCTGGTTTTTGAATCTTGATCATGGCCTCAATGGCCGCCAAGCGCACTTCCAACGAATAGGTCTTTCCCCTGAGCAAGGGTTTTTTACGGGCGAAATCCTCTAGCACTTCCAACGCGGCGGGATCCCGCAGGTCGCCCAGGGCCTGGCAGACCGACTTCAGGTATTCCTGGTTGTCCGGAAAACGGCCTTCCCGCACCTTGGCCGCTTTGACCAGCACGGGAATGACGGCCTTGAATCCGATCTTTCCCGCCACCCGGGCGGCCATGGCTGCGATCTCCTCCGAATCGTCGAAGAGGGCGAAACGCAGGGCCAACCCTGCGACTGGGTCTTTGAGTTGCTCAATGAGGCCTAAAAGATTTAATTTGAGCTCCCGGCTTCCTAAGGCGAGCCACCTGGCCAACAACAGGCCCAAGGAAGGATCGAACCCCGAGATTCGCAGTAAGGGAACGATTGTCTTAACCTCTGCCTCGGTCGTCATCTCGGCCAGCATTTCCGCCAAAGCCGATTGAATGGGTTCCTGGAGCTCGTTCAGTATCGGCAATAGGTCGGCCTTTTCGGTTGGGGACGCCTTGGAGAAATCCTCCAGAAGAAGTGGTGCCGCCATTTCGCCTAAAAGGGGAAAATGCCGCAATTGACCTGCTCGAAAGGCACAGTCCGCAAGTTTACGGACAAGCATGGGGTTGGACCGTTCGAAGAGCCAGTGGCGGGCGATCTGGTTCCGATCGGGAAAGGTCACGTTGTCCTCGTCGGCGTGAAAATGAAGAGTCGCGAGAAGTGTTAAGACATGTGATTCGTTTTTCGTATTGAGGGCTGGTTCCACCAAGTCCCAGGCTAAAAGCAGGCCGCTTTGGTAAAGAGAAGGATAAGTCTCCGCGCCCAGGAGGAGGTTGAGCTTTTCCAAGACCTGATCCACCAGTTCCTGCCGGTGAACCCAGGGACGGGCATCCATCAAGTGAGTCAAAGCCAATTCCCGCTCGTAGCGATCCCCGGTCAGGCCTTCCGCCAGGCGAACGACGGTTTTTTCGACCAGTTCGGCATTCCCCTGAGCTCCCCAGCGGCCCAGACAGTCGTTCACAAGCCCTGCGGTGGCCGGATCAAAGAGAACGGAAGTCCAGCCGTTAGCCACCGCTGATTCCATCAAGGGAACCATGGCGTCCGCCGCGTCTTGATCCAACAGATCACCATCGTTGGCCTTGAACCATTTGGAAATATTCTCAAATTCGGGTCCGCTTTTTTCGATGCGGTCCAAAAGGCGGTTGAAAAGCTTCTCGAACGAATGCGCCAGCGCGGCCGATTCGGAGCTGGAACCTACCATTTGTCTTTGAAGCTGGGCGTGTTGCCAGGCTTCCGCCAGAAAACTCAATAGGGTTTCCCGTGGGAGAGATTCGTTGGAATCGGCGCGAGACACGGATGAAACGGGAACCTTCGGTTCTGGTTCACGGATCATGGCCACGGAAGGAACTGGTACTTCCGGCGCTTTTTCGGCCGGGAGTTTTTTCTTGATGGGTGCTTTCGCCTCTGGGATCGAAGACGCGGAAATGGTAGCAGCGACTTCAGGTGATCCCGCGATCTCGAATTCCCCTGCTTCCTTCTGCTCCAGAATCCGCAGATGGGGACAATGATCCATCAGTTCCTGATTGGGTTTGGAGATCGGCAGGGTGGCCCATTTCAACCAGAGGGTTAGTTCCCCCACACCAAGGCCTTCTTTGATTTCCAGTCCGCCGAGACCCTTGTTCTCCAGAATTTCGGTGAACTCAAACATGTCAGTCCACTCGGAGCCATTCAAAAACAATTTCGAGTCCCGATGCCAGATGAATATGGGTTTTAAATTTTCCGATAAACGGATCAGGATTTTGTGGAGCTTATGAAGAGATTGCGCGACAAAAGGACTCTCGACCGAATAAAAAGAAACGTAACTGAGGGCCGTTTTCATGTCTCGGCCAAGAAGGTCGAGATGGCATACACAATCGACGGGGATGGGCGCTAACTGAGTTTTGGGCATGGGAACCTCCGGGAAGTGATGAGTTCCGTATTTCAAGCGGAGATTTATTCGTTGGGGAAAGAAGGGAGGAATCCCTCGACTTCAAGTTAGCACTCGGAAAGGAGAGAGAATAGACTTAAGAGACTTTATTGGGGCATTTCGTTTTACCCCTTCTGAAGCGTTGAACGCTTTCTGAAAACCAGGACGTGACAGGACAACCAATTAAAACGCGGAAAAATAAGACCCTTCGTCCCTAGGTGCCACGGGGCGAGGGATGACGTTATACCTGTTTTCGCTGGCCGATCATGTCGGAAATGCTGACGTCGGGGTGGTGATATCTTTTTCCGCCTTCGGTGTTGACGCCAAATTGGAGCGAACCGTTCGGACACCATTGCAGGCAGGCGAAACATTGCTCGCATTCATGAAGCCAGACGGGCCCATCCAATCCCATATCAATATTCCCCACGGGACAAATCTCCGAACAAATTCCGCAATTGATGCATTGGTCGTCGCGGTAGAAATGGCCATCCATCAGGGGAAGCTTCCGCCAAATGTCCCGGCGGGTTTCTCCCGCCAGGCCTCTCGAGGACACTTCCTCGGATAAGGCGACAGAAAAGGGGATTGGCACTCCCTCCGGGGAGGTGGTTCCTCGAGCCCGCGGTCCGGTCTCGAAGGGTCCTTTTTGCTTGTTTTTCACGGCCTTAAGAATTTCCCCTCTTTTAACCAACCAACCGTCGTACATCTTAAGTCGTTCCTCGAAAGTGACATCCAGCAAGGTGCCCGAAGAGGTGATGTAGTTGTAGGGCATCTTCACCGCGAAACCGGCTGAAAGGATTCCACCGCGGGGACGCATGGCCGCTCGAAGGTATCGAACGGCTGCGCCGGGGCCGGAAGCCCCGTAGGTGCAAACGCAAAAGACATAGGTGTTGCCTTGGAACCGGGTCCTTTCGATGAATTCACGCAGTATGAAGGGAAGGCCCGAGTGGTAGACAGGAAAGACGATCCCCGCCACGTCCGGATCGATGGGGATGGAATCCTCGGAAAGGATCGCCGCGATGGGGATCAGGGAGGCCTTGAGCTTGCCCGACAGGTCCCTCGCGACCGCCAATGAATTCCCGGTGCCCGAGAAATAGTAGATCTCCGTCAGCATGGGGCTGTCCCCCTTGGGTGGGTCATCATGTCCGTCAGACGGTCTCGAACTCTCGTAGGATCTCACGGATGTATTCATCCATCCGGGAGGAGAGGACTTCCGACAGGCCCTCGCCCTGCTCAACCAGGGCCGGCTCGATCCCGTAGATCACCACTTCTTCCGCCGACTCGTCCAAAAGCTTGGCGGTGGTGAGCATTCCCAGCAGGTCCCCCTCGTGCAGGGAAAGCCCCGGCAGGTTCTTTTCGGTGCGGGCCTGATCGGGAAGAAAGCGGCGGAATTCGCCGGGGGAGAGGCCCATGAGGGCGCAATCCAGAAATACGACCTTGCGGCGTCCCTTCAGGGCATGGAGGGCGCTCAAGATGGACCCGGCCGTATCGATCAGTTCCACCTGGGGAAGGCTATGAGATTGGGCGCGCAGTTTTTCAAGGAGTGCGGGGCCTACGCCCTCGTCCCCCATGAAGGGGTTGCCGAGGGCCACGATCGCGTCTCTCCCCATGTTGTTTCCCCTAGAAGGTGATTAGGAGCCCTACGGCCCTAGACGAAGGTCACGTCCAGGTAATGCGTTGAACAGGACACACAGGGATCGTAGGAACGAACCAACATTTCCAGGTATTTCTGGATGTCGTTCTGGCTCAAGTTGAGGATGGTGGGGACCAGAGCCTCCATATCTTTCTGAAGGTTTCCATGGTTCTGGTTGGTCGGGATGGTGAGGTTGGCCGCAACACAAACCCCGTCCTCGTCGAACTGGTAACGGTGGAACAAAATGCCCCGGGGAGCCTCGACCGCCGCCGCCCCGTTGCCCGCTCTCACCTTGAAGTCGACCTTTTCCGATTTTGGGGGCTTGGTCATGAGCTTATCCAGCAGGTCCAAAGAATGTTCCAGCACGTGGGCGCACTCCACCAACTGAACCACCGAGTTCTGGTAGGGATTCACGACCTTCTCGCCCAGCCCAAACATCTGGGCCCATTTCTTGGCCAAGGGGGTGAGCTCCTCCCGGTTCAGGTTGTAGCGGGCCAGGGCCCCGACCGCGTAGGAGTCCCGGTGCCAGCGGGCCCATTTGGCCGTGGACTGGGGCGTTACATACTCGTTCACCACTTTCTCGAACTGGTTGACGGGAGTAAGTTTTTCCAAATCCGAGGTGGCGATTTCGCCCTCGTAGAAAGAGTAGATGCCGGGTTTTTTCAGTGCCACGTACTCGGTTTCCCGGGTAAACCCGGGAAGCTTGTCGGCGGCGGAAAGCACCACTTCCGCTACTTCCTGGGCCATGGGCACCAGGTCGCTCAGACGCTTGTGAAGGTCCCGCAGTTCACGGGGCGAGGGGATCCGGGTGAACCCGCCGGGGATGATTGTGATGGGATGCGTGGTGCGGCCCGCCAGAAGGTCGGACCATTCATTGGCGGCGCGGTGCAGGGCCACGATTTTTTTTACGATATCCAGGTGGCTTTCCACCAAGGGAACCACCGATTTCACCCCAAACAGGTCGGGAGCGATCAGGTAGCCCACATGCAGCACGTGGCTCTGAAGCATTTCCGAATAATGGGTCAGGGTGCGCAACTGGATCAGTTCTTCGGTCAGCTGAATCTTGAAGGCGTTTTCGACGGCCTTGATGGCGGCCAGGGAATGGCTGATGGAACAGATTCCGCAGATGCGGGAAACGACGCCCTGGACCTCGTCCCATTTGCGCCCCCGAACGAAAGCCTCGAAAAAGCGGGGGGCTTCGGGAACCTGCCATTCGGCCTTTTCGACCTTCCCGTCGGAAGCCCGAACCACGATATTGCCGTGACCCTCGATTCGGGTGACGTGATGCACATCGATCTTGACATTTTTAGGCATGGGCGGGCTCCTTGCTGGTCTTGAGGAAAAGAGCGAGGCGGCTTTCCAAATCCGCAGGCTTTTTCCCGTAGAGGTTCAGGATGGTGTTCATGGCTTCCGGGTTGGCGTCTTCCGAGAAACCCCGGCAGCCCACGCAGGGTGCGCCCTGACTGGGGCAATTGGCGTCGCATCCGGCCCGGCTTAAAGGTCCCAGGCAGATTTGGTTTTTTTCCCATAGGCAGCTGTTTTCTCGGATGCGGCATTCCACGCAAACCGGGTAGCTGGGAATAAAGGGTTCCCGGCCCAGGGCCAGGCACCGGACGATGTAGCTGAATTCTTTCCGGTCGATGGGGCATCCCCGAATTTCGTAATCCACCTTCACCACGTCCTTGACCGCCTTGACGGAGTCGGTTTGGAGATGGGGCATGCGAAACTGATCGCCGTAGACGGTCCGGCCCGCGTCTTCGTTCGTTAAACGGTTCTTCAGCGCCAACACTCCGCCCGAAACGGTGCAGGCGCCGATGGCGATCAGAAGATTCGCCTTTTTTCGGATCCGCTGGAGTTTTTCCTCGTCCTGCGCGCGGGTGATCGAGCCTTCGATGATGGCGATATCGAAAACCTCGCTTTGCTCGCTCATGGCCTCGCGCCATTCCACCACGTCCACTACGTTTAACAGATCCAGCAGGGCCTCCTCCATGTTGACGACCTGGAGCTGGCAGCCCTCACAGCAGGCGAAATCGAAGATGGCGACCTTGGGTTTTGCCATTAGATGGCCTCCTGAAGATCAAAAAGATCTTTGTAGCGGAATACAGGCCCGTCCTGGCAGACGTACAGGCCGTTAATTTGGCAGTGACCACACTTTCCCACCCCGCATTTCATGCGCCGTTCCAGTGACACGAAAATATTCTGGTTGGGCACCTGCAGATGCCGAAGTTCCTTGATGACAAACTTGTACATGATGGGAGGGCCGCAAATGACCGAGGCCCAGGGGCCTCCAGTTAATTTGACCATGGGAAAAAGGGAAGTGATGACGCCCACATGCCCTTTCCAGCCCGGCGTGGCCTGATCTACCGTCTCCAATAGCATGACGTCGTTTTGTTGCTTCCATTCTTCCAGGTCGGAGGCGAAGAGCCGGTCTGCGGGGGAACGGGTTCCGGAGAGGATGATGACTCGCCCGTAATCTTTCCGGCGGTCCATCACGTACTGGATAGCGGAACGCAGGGGCACCAGCCCGATTCCGCCTCCGACGAAGAGGATGTTCTTGCCTTTCATGTCCGTGTCCACCGGAAAGACGGTCCCAAAGGGACCTCGGATGCCCACCTTGTCCCCGACTTTTTTCCGGTGCAGGGCCTGGGTGACGTTGCCGATGCGGCGGATGACCATCTGAAAGGTTCCGGGTCGTGTCGGGGAGGAGGACACCGAGATGGGGGCCTCGCCCACGCCTGTCACTGACACTTCCACGAACTGGCCGGGCATATGGCCCAGGGGCTTGCCTGAGTCCATCTTCACCTCGAAGAAGGAATCGACGGCCGTCATGGGTTCGACCCTTGTTAAGGTGGCGGGCTGGGGCAGGTAAATATCATTGAGCGCGGGCGATGGCTGGTTTTTTTCGACAATGGTTTCCATGATTATTCCCCCCAAAGCTTGTTATAGACTTCCACCGGATTAGAGATTTTTGGGACGCAGGCGCTGACACAACGCCCGCAGCCTACGCAGGTAAGTTCCCCCATTTTTTCCGGCATGTACTTGGCTTTCCGGTAAAACCGGTGCCGGAACCTCTCCGCCGAACGATTCCTGAAATTGTGTCCTCCCGCCACGGTCGCGAAATCGCGCAACAGGCATCCGTCCCAGGATCGGCAACGGGTCCCGCAGTTCAGGCTCCAGTCCACGTCATCCTGCACGTCGAAACAGTAGCAAGTGGGGCAGACGATGTTGCAGGCCCCGCAGGAAAAGCACAGGTTGGCCCTTTCCTGCCACAGGGGATGGTCATAATTTCGGCCCAAAAGGTCGGGCAAGTCTTCGGGAGCGCACTTGAGCTGGTGTTTCCGCTGGGCCTGCAGGTTGGCTTCCCATAATTTTTCACGCTCTTGCAATTGTTCAGGGGTGGCGGCTGGGGTGGGGGCTAGATAGCGCATGAGGGCCAGTCCCTTGTCGGTCTTGGCCTCCGCCAGAAAAACATTTCCTACCTTGGAAAGAAGCACGTCCCAGCCTTCTTGGACGACCCCGGCGTTCATGCAGGCTGAAAAATTATTCGCGGAGATGGTCAAAGGATCCAGCGCCACAATGGAACAAAGGGCCCGCCGGGCCAGGTAATGTTCGTCCTTTTGATTTCCTCTAAAGACCTGATCCATCTGGGAAATGGCCTTCATGTCGTAAGGATGAACGCCGAAGAGGATAAACGGATCGGCTTGAAAGACGCTTTGGTAATGCGAGCCGTTGTGGAAGGTGACCAAAACTTCCTTCGCCGGTAGCAGAAATTTTTTCGGGGGAAGGGCGGTCACATCGTAATCGAGGCGGATGTCGCTCACCCGGCTGATGGTCTCGAAAGCGAAATGTCCGCTGTGTTCGACCGGGGCGATGAGGGTTTGATTGAGGAGCAGGCCCTCCAACCAACCATTGAGATATCCGGGATCAATCTGCTTGACGATCATGGGGTCCTCCAAAGAACCGGACAAAATGTAAAAGAAGTCTCCCCTAAAAGCAGTCTATGAATTTTGCTTTGTCGAATCGTATGAGCGAACTCATAGTTTTAATGCCAACGGCAATACAAATCTTGACCACATAGCCTTCTTTCTTTCGTTTTTGGCCCGGCGAAAAATAAGACAGGTTCTGACGATTTAAATATTATTTTTAGTAAATAGATGGGTGGCGCCACAAAGAAATATAAATTTTTTGACTGGCAAAAAAGATTTTAAGGCCGGCTGGCAGACAAAACTTTTTCCAGATCGGTAAAAGGAAGAGATTAGTTTTGATCAGGATTTGTACTTGAGACAGTCAACCTTATTTTGCCGGATACCCTTGTTTGCCTAGGTTTCTGTCGCTTAAATCAAATCAGAACGACTTTTGATTAGAATTTTTTTTATGAGTGGTATCATAAATTTTTTCACCCAGGGCCTGTAGTTTGCTCATACGTAAAGCCCACTTTTTATTTGGAGAGAACCCATGGCCTCCTTAAATCCGCCGCCGGCCGCCCCGGCCATCCCGAAAAACGACCCCAGGGTCAGGCGGATCATGACCATCATGAACACCCACGGTAAAAGACACGACGCCCTCATCCAGGTGCTTCATTCGGTGCAGGAGCTATTCGGGTACCTGCCCAAGCCGGTCATTGAACTTATCGCCAAAGAACTACGCCTGCCTGCCTCCCAGGTCTACGGGGTCGTCACCTTCTATCATTTCTTTACCCTCAAGCCCCGGGGCGAACACAGCTGCGTGGTTTGCACAGGAACCGCCTGTTATGTGAAGGGTGCTCATGCCTTGATAGACGAACTGGAAAAAGGGTTTCATATCAAGCCGGGTGAAGTCACCAAGGACAACAAGTTGGGCATTCAGACCGCGCGTTGTATCGGCTCCTGCGGACTGGCTCCCGCAGTGGTCTATGACGGCGAAGTGATGCCCAGGGTTAAATCCGAAGAAATTGTCGCCAAGATCCAGGAAAAACTGGGAGCTGAGCTATGAAAAATCACGCCCTTTACAACCTCCGCGAGAAACTACACGCTGAAAGCGCTCTGCGCACAAAAAAAGTCTGCGTTTGCATGGGAGGAAGCTGTGTTTCCTCGGGAGCCCAGAAGGTCCTCGATAAGATGAAAGAGGAAGTCCGCCACTTGAACCCCGGCTCGGGGGTGGAGGTCAAGGCGGTGGGATGCATGGGAGCTTGCGCCAAGGGCCCGCTGGTTAGGATTGAAGCCGACGACGTGATTTATCAAAAGGTCACACCGGAAAATTACAAGCCGATCCTCACCGACCACGTTAAAAACCATAAGCCCGTCCCTCACATGGTTATTTTTTCCGACACCGACGCTCAACCAACCTTGAAATCCAGTGAGCATGCCTTTTACAAGAACCAGCAAATGATCGTTTTGGAAAACTGCGCCAAGATCGATCCGGACAGCATCGAAGACTACATCGCCATTGGGGGCTACAAGGCCCTGCAAAAAGCTCTGACCCAGATGACGCCGGAAGAGGTCATCGGTGAAGTCAAGCAAAGTGGTATCCGGGGTCGGGGCGGCGCCGGCTTTCCCACGGGCAACAAGTGGGAGATGTCCTATAAATACGTTGGAGAGCAAAAATACCTGGTCTGCAATGGCGATGAGGGTGACCCGGGAGCCTTTATGGATCGCTCGGTTTTGGAAAGCGATCCCCACCGTGTTCTCGAGGGCATGGTCTTGGGGGGCTATGCGATTGGCGCCACCCGGGGTTTCGCCTACATCCGGGGGGAATATCCCCTGGCCATTCAACGTTTCGGGACCGCCATTCAAAAGGCCAAAAAACTCGGCTTAGTGGGCAAAAACATATTGGAAACCAACTTCTCGTTTGATGTGGAAATACGAATCGGAGCGGGCGCTTTCGTTTGCGGTGAGGAAACGGCCCTCCTGGCCTCCATCGAGGGAAAGCGGGGAACCCCCCATCCCAGGCCTCCTTACCCCGCCGAAAAGGGTCTCTGGGGCATGCCCACCATCATTAATAACGTTGAAACCTTCGCCAATATTCCTCCCATTGTGGAACGGGGCGGAGAATGGTACGCGGGTATTGGAACTCCTAAAAGCACGGGAACCAAGGTGTTCGCCCTCTCGGGGTGCATTCAAAACACCGGCCTAGTGGAAGTTCCCATCGGAACCTCCCTGCGGAAGGTTATATTCGATATTGGCGGCGGCATTCCCAACGGCAAGAAATTCAAAGCCGCCCAGACTGGCGGGCCCTCGGGAGGCTGCATCCCGGAAGCCCATCTAGATACCCCGCTGGATTACGACGCCCTGACTAAGTTAGGTTCCATCATGGGGTCTGGCGGATTGATCGTCATGGATGAAGGTTCCTGTATGCCGGACGTAGCGCGGTTCTTCATGGAATTCTGCATGGACGAATCCTGCGGCAAGTGCGTGCCCTGCCGGGTCGGCACTAAGCAGATGTACGACCTTCTCACGAAAATCTGTTCGGGAACCGCCACCGAGTATGACCTGGAACTTTTAGAATCCCTGGCGCCCATGGTCAAAGAAACCAGCCTCTGCGGCCTGGGGCAAAGCGCCCCGAACCCGCTTCTTTCGACCCTGCGTTATTTCCGGGATGAATACGTGGCGCATGTAAAAGAAAAACGCTGCCCGGCGGGAGTCTGCAACTTCTCCAAGACGCCCGCGGAGGTGCACTAATGGCCGAACCATTCACCCTGACGATCGATGGCCGCGAAATCCAGGCATTGCCGGGTCAGACCGTTCTGGAAGCCTGCCGCAAAAACGACATTTTTATTCCGACCCTCTGTCATTTCGATGGGCTGACCGAGATGGGGGCCTGCCGTTTGTGTCTGGTCGAGGTGGAAGGGGTGAACAAGCTCCTGCCCACCTGCGTGACGCAGGTTCATCCGAACCAGAAAATCTTTACCCAAACGGAGAAACTGCAAAAGTACCGCAAGATGATCGTGGAACTCCTTTTCTCGGAGCGCAATCATATCTGCGCCATCTGCGTAGCCAACAACAATTGCGAGCTTCAGGACCTGGCCAAGTCGGTCGGGATGGAGCATGTGCGTTTCCCCTATCTTCAACCCAAGGCGGAGATGGACCTTTCCCATCCCCGCTACGTGATCGACCACAACCGATGCGTCATGTGCACCCGCTGCGTGAGAGTGTGCGACGAAGTGGAAGGCGCCCATGTGTGGGACGTGATGGGGCGCGGGGCCGATTCGCGCATCGTATCGGGTTTTCACGAATCCTGGACTTCCTCGACCGCTTGCACCTGGTGCGGGAAGTGCAGCATGGTCTGCCCGGTGGGCGCGATCTGGCCGAAAGAAGCCTCCCAGGGAAAACTTTTACGTTTCCCCCAATTGGTGTCGGAACTGGTCGAAAAAAGGAATGAGCCATGAGCAAGAAAAAGATCGGAACGGTCTGGCTGGGCGGTTGTTCGGGCTGCCACATGTCCCTCTTGGACATTGACGAAAGGCTCTTGGAAGTGGTGAAACTGGCCGACATCGTGAAAAGCCCGGTGGTGGATGGGAAAGACTTTCCCCCCGTGGATATCGCGTTGGTGGAAGGCGCCATCTCCAGCGAGGAGCATCTGGCCGAGATCAAGCATATCCGAGAAAACGCCAAGATTTTGGTGGCCTTTGGCGATTGCGCCGTCACCTCCAACGTGCCCTCTCTCCGCAACCAAATCGGCACCGATGTGTGTTTGCGAAGGGCCTATGTGGAAGCCGAAAGCAATGTTCCGGGGAAGCTCCCTCCCGGCGACGGCCTGGGCGTCTCTCCCCTGTTGCCCAAGGTCATGCCCCTGCACCAGGTCGTGAAGGTGGATTATTACCTGCCCGGATGTCCGCCGGACGCGGACCTGATTTTCGAGGTTCTTTTCGCCCTTTTAACCGATAAGGTTCCCGACCTCCCCAACGAAAGGAAGGCCGCATATGGCTGAAGCCAAAATTATCAAAATCAATCCCGTGACCCGTATTGAGGGTCACGCGAAAATTTCACTTTTCCTGGATGACCAGGGCGGGGTTTCCGACGCTCAGTTTCATGTTGATGAATTCCGGGGTTTCGAAAAGTTCTGTGAAGGCCGCCTCTACACCGAGATGCCAGTCATCACCCCGCGCATTTGCGGTATCTGTCCGGTGTCCCATTCCATCGCCAGTGCCAAGGCCTGTGATTCGATCCAGCGGGTAGCCATTCCGGATACGGCGGTCAAGCTGCGCCGGTTGATGCAGTTGGGACAGCAGCTTTCCTCCCACGCGCTTTCCTTCTTTTATCTTTCCGCCCCCGACTTTTTGCTGGGGTGGGATTCGGACCCGGCCCTTCGCAACGTCGTGGGCCTGGCCGCCAAATTTCCCGATGTAGCCAAAAAGGGAATCCGCCTGCGCAAATTCGGCCAGGAAATTTCACAACACCTGACCGGAAAAAAGATCCATACCGACGGGATCATCGCCGGGGGAATGACCAACCCCATAAGGCCCGAGAGCAAGGAAACCCTCTTAAAGTGGATTCCGGAGGCTCTGGAAACTTCCCAGATCGGTTTGAAGCTTCTGAAAGACTATATGCACACTCATAAGGAAGAGGTGGAAACCTTCGCGCCCAGCGACACCCTGCACATGGGCCTGGTGGGACCGGATGGAACCCACGAACTCTATGACGGTAAATTGCGCTGGGTGGGGCCGGATGGCAAAATCGTGATCGATCAGGTCAACCCGGCGGATTATCTGAACTACATTTCCGAGATGCCGGTGGATTTCTCGTACCTGAAGTATCCTTATTACAAGCCTTTGGGATATCCGCAGGGCATCTACCGGGTGGGACCTCTTTCGCGGCTGAATGTCGCCTCAAAAATGAAGACGCCGAAGGCGCAATCCGAATTCGAGTTGTTCAAGGGTCTGGGGAAGGGCCGGGCGGTCAACGGCACATTCTTCTATCACTACGCCCGATTAATCGAGACCCTGGCCTGTGTCGAGGAAATCGGGATGATCTTGAATGATAAAGACATCCTCTCAACCGATGTCCACGTCGTGGCTTCCCGCAACCAGTTGGAGGGTGTCGGCTGTGCCGAAGCTCCCCGGGGTACGCTTTTTCACCATTACAAGGTTGACGCCAACGGCCAACTGTTAAAGGTCAATCTTCTAATCGCCACGGGGCAAAACAACCCCTCGATGAACCGCTCGGTGCTGGAAGTGGCCCGCCAGTACATCAAGGGGGCCGACGTGAAGGAAGGGGCGCTGAACCGGGTCGAGGCGGCCATCCGCTGTTACGATCCTTGTCTTTCCTGCTCAACCCACGCGCTGGGTTCCATGCCGATGGTCTTGAAAATCCACGACCATCAGGGGAACCTGATCAGGAGCGTGGAGAGGAACTAACATGGTGCTGGTGCTGGGGTTCGGCAACCCCACCCGAGGCGACGACGCGGCGGGTTGGGAAGTGGCGCGCAGGCTGGAAGCCCGGGAAATTCCCGGCGTGGAGACGCGAACCTCGCAGCAGCTCAACGTGGAATTGATTGAGGAATGGGGTTCTTACGAGAGAATCCTCCTCATCGACGCGGACCCTCAAGGCCGGCAGGTTCGGATCGAAAAGGTGGACCCGAAAGCCAACGCCTCCTCCTCTACCCATCATTTATCGCCCGAATCCCTGCTGCAACTCTCCCGAATCCTTTACGATTCCAGCCCCCAGGTTTATCTTTGCCGCGTTCCGGCCCAGTCGTTCGAATTCACCGAAAGCTTTTCACCCGCCACCCGCCAGGCCCTGGATGAGGCGGTGGAGGCGGCTCTTCAATGGATTCAAGAGTAGCTTTTAAAAGGGCGATGGGTTGAGTTATGAGGGGAACCACGATGAAAGAAACGAAAACCAATGATCCGCCCCCGCCGATTTCCCTCGTCAAAGTTCGCGTCACCGGCACGGTACAGGGAGTGGGTTTTCGACCCTTCGTGTACCGGTTGGCGAAAGAACTTTCCTTAAAAGGCTACGTCTTGAACGGCCCGGCGGGGGTGGAGGCTGAGGCGGAAGGACTTCCCGCGAATCTCGAAATATTTTTAAAGCGCCTGAGGGATGAGAAGCCCCCTCAATCCACGATCGAGGATCTCTCCGTCCAGTTTCTCCCGCCCCGGGGATATGTTTCCTTCGAAATTCGGGAAAGCGACTCCACCGGATCCAAAACCGTCCAGGTACTTCCCGATCTGGCCGTCTGCCCGGATTGCGTAAAGGAAATATTCGATCCCGCCGACCGGCGGTTCCGTTATCCCTTCACCAACTGCACCCATTGCGGCCCCCGTTTTTCCATCATCGAACAGATTCCCTACGACCGTCCCCACACCACCATGAGGGCCTTCGCCCTCTGCCCGGAATGCTTGAAAGAGTATAAGGATCCGAAGGATCGCCGGTTCCATGCCCAGCCCACGGCCTGCGCCCAATGCGGCCCCCGACTGGAAGCCTGGGACCCCCTTTTGGGGGGGGACCCGGAAAGAAGGATACTCGCTGGGAAAGAAGAAGCGTTGAAACTTGCGGAAGATGCCGTCCGCCAGGGCCAAATTGTGGCCCTGAAAGGCCTGGGAGGTTTCCAGCTTCTCTGCGACGCTCGAAACAGGGAATCGGTAGAGCTCCTGCGCACCCGTAAGCACCGGGAAGCCAAACCCTTCGCGGTGATGTTCCCTTCGATCGAAGAGATCAAAAAAGCCTGCCGCGTCAACGGGGAGGAGGAGGCTCTTCTGCTTTCCCCCGCCGCCCCCATCGTGTTGGTTTTTAAAAATGAGGGGGCCGAACGGCTCACCGAAGGGGTCGCGCCGGGCAATCCCCAGCTGGGCGTTATGCTTCCCACAACCCCCCTGCATCATCTCTTGATGAGGGACCTGGGTTTCCCGGTGGTGGCCACCAGCGGCAACCTGTCCGAGGAGCCGATATGTTTTGAGGAGAAGGAAGCACTGGAACGCTTGAAGGGCCTGGCCGATCTATTCCTGGTCCATAACCGGCCCATCGCCCGGCCCATGGATGATTCAGTCACCCGGGTCCTCATGGGAAAACCGCAGATCCTCCGCCGGGCCCGGGGCTACGCGCCCCTTCCGGTCGTGCTGAAGGAAACGGGGGAAACCGTTCTGGCTTTCGGGGCCTACCTCAAGAACACCGTGGCCCTGGCCAAGGACGACAAGGTCTTCTTAAGCCAGCACCTGGGCGACCTCGGCACCCTGCCCTCGATGGAGGTTTTCGAGAAATCGCTCTCCGACCTGCCGAAGCTTTACGAGGCCGACCCCACGACCGCCGTGGTGGATCTGCACCCCGATTACCCATCTACCCGCCGGGGCCAGGAATCGGGCTGGCCCTTGATCAAGGTCCAGCATCACCTGGCCCATCTTTACGCCTGCGCCGCCGAGAACCATGTGACTGGTCCAGCCTTCGGCGCGGCCTGGGACGGCACGGGCTTAGGGGACGATCAGACCATCTGGGGCGGGGAGTTTTTCCGCCTTGGTGAAAAAGACGAACGGGTGGGCCACCTTCGGCCCTTCTCCTTACCGGGAGGGGACCAGGCCGCGAGGGAACCAAGGCGCTGCGCACTTGGTGTTCTCTATGAGATGGGCTTGGAGGAATGCTTCACCTGGTATGACATCCCCTCGATCATGGCCTTTGAACCGACCGAAATACTGGTGATGAAGAAACTCCTCAAGAGCCCCGACATTCCCCGAACCTCCAGCATGGGCCGGTTGTTCGACGCGGTTTCCTCGCTAGCCGGTTTATGCCAGAAGAGCCGGTTCGAGGGCGACGCCGCCATGTCGCTGGAGTTTGCGCTCCATGGACATGCCACCGATGAACGATATCCCTTTCCTTTATTGCTCTCCGGGGTTGGATTTATCCTCGACTGGGAACCGATGATCAAGGAGATCCTGAATGACGTGAGGAACAAGGTCCAAGTCGGGGTCATTTCCAGTCGGTTCCACAATGCTCTTTTGGAATGCCTGGTCGATGCCGCCAAGAAGGAAGGTTGCCCCCAGGTGCTTTTGAGCGGGGGCTGTTTCCAGAACCGATATCTGGCCGAGGGCGCCGTCCGGCGTCTGAAAGAAGAGGGATTCACCCCCTATTGGCACCAGCAGGTGCCCCCCAACGACGGAGGATTGGCCCTGGGCCAGGCCGCCTACGCGAGAAAAATTCTCAAGAACAAATGACCCCCGTCACGTTGTTCTTCACATCCTCTGGGTTAAGATAAGCGACCAGAAGACTTCGAAGGAGCCTTACATGTGTTTAGCAATTCCGGGAAAAATCATGACGGTCACGGGGGATGACCCCCTCTTCCGTACGGCCAAGGTGGATTTTGACGGGGTGGCCCGTGAGGTTTCCCTCTCCTGTTTGCCCCAGGCTAAGGTGGGGGATTACGTGATCGTTCACGTCGGAGTCGCCATTAGTCTGTTGGATGAGGAAGAAGCCAAGCAAACCCTTGAGGATTTCCAGCAGTTGAAAGCCCTGGCCAACGAGGGCGCGCAATGAAATATGTCGATGAGTTTCGGGATGGCCCCGCCTGCCTGAAGCTTGCCGAATCCATCAAGCAGATCACCACCAAGCCCTGGGTCATTATGGAAATCTGCGGGGGCCAGACCCATTCCATCGCCCGCTACGGGCTGGAAGATCTGCTTCCACCCCAGATCTCCCTGGTGCACGGCCCGGGATGCCCGGTATGCGTGACGCCGGTGGAGGTCATCAACAAGGCGGTCGAGATCGCCGCCCGCCCCGAAGTTATCTTCTGCTCTTTCGGCGACATGATGCGGGTGCCCGGATCAAATAAGGACCTGCTTTCGGTGAAGGCCAACGGCGGGCAGGTGAAGCTGGTTTACTCTCCCCTCGACGCGGTCAAGATCGCCAAACAGAATCCCGACAAGCAGGTCGTCTTTTTTGCTGTGGGTTTTGAAACAACCGCGCCTGCCAACGCTATGGCCGTGGTGCAGGCGAAAGCCTTGGGTCTCAAGAACTTTTCCCTCCTAGCCTCGCACGTGCTGGTACCTCCCGCCATGGAAGCCATCCTCTCCTCGCCTGAAAACCGCGTGCAGGGTTACCTGGCTGCGGGCCATGTCTGCACTATCATGGGATGGGAGCAGTACCCGCCGATAGCCGAAAAGTACAAGGTTCCCATCGTAGTGACCGGCTTTGAGCCCCTGGATATCCTCCAGGGCACCTACATGTGCGTGAAACAGTTGGAAGAGGGAAGACACGTAGTCGAGAACCAGTACGCCCGGTCGGTGCTAAAAGAAGGAAATGTCGAGGCTTTGAAGGTGATCAAGGAAGTGTTCCAGGTGGTGAACAAGAAGTGGCGGGGAATCGGCGAAATCCCGAAGAGCGGCTGGGCCCTGAACGACAACTACCGTTTCTTTGACGCGGAAGAAAGGTTTGGCGTGGCCCACGTCACGGCCGAAGAAAGCACCGAATGCATCAGCGGCCAGATCTTGCTGGGCATCAAGAAACCCGCCCAGTGCCCGGCCTTTGGCACCCGCTGTACCCCCGAACATCCCCTGGGAGCGCCCATGGTCTCCACCGAAGGCGCCTGCTCGGCCTATTACCGATATCGCAGGGCGGAGACATTGGAATCCGTCTGAGTTCAGCTATCACAACCCAATGCCGTTACCCACGCCAAGATCGTTAACAAATTTAATGAAACCACCACCAATGATAATTGGATTTTCGATAAGGATGCCCGCCCTGTAAGCTGAAAAATCGGAATGGTCACACCCCATTGGAGGTTTGGCTTTGAAATTCCAGGGCCGTGGCCAGGTTCTTGAAGTTCCTTTCGCTTCAATAAACTTCATGCCGCCAGAAAACTGGGTCATGCCGCTAGGTAATCCCGTTCATGCCGCCAGGAAACCCAACCATGCCGCTAGGTAACCAGGCTAATTCCGCCAGAAATTCCGATTCATGCCGCCAGAAAACCCTGTCATGCCGCCGGATAATCGGGCCAATGCGGCTAGAAAACCCAAATGCCGCTAGGAATCAGGCTAATGCCGCCAGGTAACCGGGGTATGCCGCCAGAAATGACGGGTTTATACCACCAAGGTCTCCAAGCCTAAATTCCATGAAATATTTTCAAGAAAACCGGAATTCAACAATAGGCCGGGAGTGTGGATTTTCAAAAACTTGATGGAGAAATGGTTGAAAGGTTAAAACAGAAAGAAATCCCGCAATTTGCCTGGGATGAATTAGGATTTCGATACGAAAAATGCACTTTCAAGATTCGCCAATAGAAAGGGACGGTTCGTGAAGCCTGAATTCGAAAAAGGGCCGGCGGTGGAAGCGGATTTGGACGCGGGCCGACCGCTGACGAGCCTTTTTAAGATGGCCATGAGACAGCGCAATTTGTTCTTGGGCATCTTGGCCTTGGCGGGTTTTTCCAGTCTCCTGCTCCTGATTCAGCCGCTCCTTTACCGGGAAGCGGTCAACGACGTTGCCGGTGTTTTCGTTAAAAACAGTGTGGACGATACCTCCATCGAACAGGCCGAAACGACCTTGGTGGAAGCCTGGAAGTCAAAAGTTCCCCACACTCGGCACACGGTCGCCCACCGTACCCCCAAGCAGGCCATGTCCACTTTGATCGTGGTGGTGGTTCTACTCCTTCTCATTTCCTTGCTGGCATCCTTCACCACGGCCTGGGCCGAAATCATGACCAGCCGGGCGGGCCATGGCATGGAACGGGCCGTCATATTGGCGGCTTTCCGCAAGGCGCTTCATCTCCCCCTCAGCCGGGATAGTACGGATCGGGCCTCCTTTTTGACCAAGCAGGTCGACCAGGTGGAACAGGTCGAGCCCGTGGTGACCATGCTGGCCCTGAGGGTCGGGCCGGAAGTCATCAGCCTGGTCGGCATTTTGGCGATCATGCTTTCCCAAAGCCGCCTGCTCGCGGTGGTGGCGCTGGCGCCCCTGCCCCTCTATGTCTGGGTGGCGGTGGCCTCCACCAAGCGCCTCGGGATCCACCTGGATTCCTACTACCAGAAATGGCAATCCATCTCGGGAAGAATCTCCGAAAGCCTGGCGGGTCTGAAGACCGTTCGCGCTAGCGGCGCCACCCAGCACGAATTGGTTGCACTTGAAAAAGAAACTTACTCGGCCTATGCGGATGCCGTCCAACGGGACCGATTAGGAGCCTGGGCCCTTTTCGGGCAGGATTTTTTCGTGCAGGCCAGCAAGGCCATGGTTCTTTTGGTGGGCGGTTGGAAGGCTTTTGAAAAGCAATTAACCCCGGGGGATGTGGTGATGTTGGTGGCTTATATCGACCAGCTCTACAACCCCCTGGATTCGCTTTCGGGAATGGGCGTCATCATCCAGGAGCATTTGGGTTCCTTCCGCCGGGGCTTAAGGCTGGCGGTGCGCAAGCCCGAAAATTTTGGGATTGAATCCCTCCAGCCCGGGCCGGGCCGGGTCCGAGTGGAAGCCCTGGATTACCGCTACAGCCACGGAGCCAAGGTGCTTCACCAGGTCACCTTTGAACTTTTACCGGGAAAGTTGAACGCGCTTGTGGGCCCCTCCGGTTCGGGCAAGAGCACCCTGGCCGAATTGATTTTGGGATTAAGACCCGCCACGAAAGGAAAGATCCTTTTGGATGGCCAGAATATCCACGAACTTTCCGAAGATGATTTGCGAAAGGCCACGTCCCTGGTTTCAGCGGACGGCGTTTTGTTCAGCGCGACTTTGAAAGAGAACCTTTGCTACCAAGTACCCGATGCGGGTGAACGTCAGATTTGGGATGCCTTGAAAGCGGCTTGCCTTGATGATGTGGTCCGTCATCTACCCCAAGGCTTGGACACTTTCTTGGTCGATGGGCACGGCCCCCTTTCGTTGGGGGAACGACAACGTCTCCAGATCGCCCGGGCCCTGCTGGCCAAGCCCCGGCTGATGGTGCTGGATGAGGCCACGGCCAACCTGGACCAGGCCAATGAAGCCCGCATTTTGAAGATGCTCCAGGACCTAAGGGGACGCTGCACCGTGCTGGCCCTGACCCACCACCCGGCCCTGGCCAAGGGCGCGGACCAGGTGATGGTGATTGAGAAGGGAAGAATCAAAGCGATTGGAAAGCCCGCCGCCGTGGCCAAGGCCAACGCCTATTACAAGGGCATGATGAAGGGGTGAATCAGATTTAATTCGAGAAGTCCTATTTTTCCTTGCCCAAGCCGAAAGAAGAATATGATGCGTATGCTTATTTAAGATGATGCCAAAGGAGAGACTCATATGGTTCACCCCCAACGCACATTCACTTTAGGTTTCTGGCTGGTTCTTTCCGCGCTCCCCTGCCTGGTCTGGTCCGACGACCCCACCCCCACAGTCCAGCCGGGAATAGCCCAGCTTCTGGCCCTTTCCACCCCCTCTGCGGCTCCCCCGGCCAACGCCCCGGCCCTGTCGAAGGACGATGCGGCTCTGGTGGCCGAGGTCAACGGCCTCTATTACAACTACAAGCGTCAAGGACTGCATAAGTTCAAGTGCGAGATCAAGATCAGCATGTTCGATAACATGGTGGCCGCGTTGAAAGGCCAGGTAAGTTCAGATGACCCCAAATATATCGCCTTGAAAGATGTCCAGTTTTTCATGAGTTACGACGAAAAGAACGGAATGAAGTTCACCTATTCCAATTACAAACCCACGGGGGACGCGAATACCGACGCTTCCTTATCGAAGATGATGGATGGGGTGCAACAGATCGTGAATGGTTTCTGGGAAAGCTGGAAAGGCCTTTCGTTTGAACTGCCCATTGACCCTTCCAAATCCACCGTGACTGTCAAGAAAACCGGGGATGGATACGAGATCGACGAGACCAGGGACAAGTTGGTCACCACGAATTTCCTCAACGCGGACCTGCTGGTGACGGAAGCGGACGGCCGAAAAGTGGGCGGCCAAGATATGGTCATGTCCCTCAAACCCCTGTTTCTCAAGGACCCTAACGGCTATTTGTTGAGTTCGATGGTCGTCGACGTGCCCAAGGTCGTGAATGAAACTTTTAGCCTCTCTTACCAGACGGTCGATAAATACCAGTTGCCAGCCACTTGCGATCTCCTGATCAACGTCCTGGGGACCCAAAAAGCGGATGTCACGCTCACCTTTTCGGATTTCAAGTTGAATTAATCCAAAGGTTTACGGTGGCTTAAACTCATTCGGCCATTAGGGTGAAGGCCCAAAATTATTTATTTTGAAGTGATTTCAAAAATCCAAACCATTCTTCCATCCCCTCGCCCGTCTTGCAGGAAGTCTGGAAGAATTGGACCTGTGGGTTGAGTTTTCGGCAGTCGTTTTGGGCTCGATCCACATTGAAGTTCACATAGGGCAAGAGGTCGGTCTTGGTCAAAACCACCGCGCCGGCTCGCAAAAAAAGCGCCGGATACTTCATGGGTTTCTCGTCGCCTTCCGCCACGCTTAAAAGCGCCACCTTGATGTTCTCACCCAGGTCGTAGGTGGAGGGGCAGACCAGGTTGCCGATGTTCTCGATCACCAACAACTTTACCTTTTCCAGTTTCAAATCCCCTAACCGGTCCCGCACCATGGCGGCGGTCAAGTGGCAGGTGCCGTGGGTTTCAATCTGCACGGCCTGGCTACCTGCCGCGCTGATGCGGTCGGCGTCGTAGGTCATCTGGATATCGCCGGTGATGACGGCCATTTTAGGGCCGTAGCGTTTGGCCATGACTTCCAAGAGAAAGGTCTTGCCCGAACCCGCCGAACTGACCAGGTTCAAGACGGTCAGGCCCTTCTTCGCGAAGGCTTCCCGGTTTTCGGCCGCGACTTGGTTATTCACGCTCTGGGCGGATGTTTTGACTTCGATTTTCTCGCTCATGAAACACCTCAAGAAAAAAATTGAACCGCGGAGACGCGGAGGAAAGAAAAACAAAATTTTGGTTTTAAACTCTTAGGTTCTAGTCGTTCTCCGCGTCTTCGCGGTGAGTCTGTTATTTACTCGTCGTTGACTTCGATGCTTTCCACTTGGCAGTCTTTGCCGGCGATGATTTTTCGGTCATATCCCCCGCAGGCGGGACAGCCTTCCGCCATTTTGGAGGTTGTATATTCCTTCCCGCAGGTACAGATGAAGGTCGCGGGAATGAATTGGGCCTCCAGGACAACATTTTTGTGTCCCTTTTCATCCAGAACCAACTGAAGGTACATGGCCAGGGAATCGTAAAAAACCCCCGACATGTCGCCGATACTTAAGTTGACCTTCTCAATGCGTTTGCCCTGGCTGTGCTGAAGCACCAGGTCGGCGATGTTAAGGGCAACGGAATATTCATGCATGGGGTTAGTTATCCATGGAGAGAAACTTAAGTCAAGGCCACGAACAAAACCAATTAATCGCGGAGGCGAGGAGAAAACCCAACAGTCTTAGGTTTTAAACCTGAATGGCTTTAGTCGTTCTCCGCGTCTCTGCGGTGAGATTGCCTTTAGGCCGTGGGAGCGGGTGCAGCGGGCGCGGCCGGTGTCGCCTTGGGGGGCGGGGCGGCTTGCGTCCAGGTGAGGACTCCACGCTTGTCCACGGGGGCGGCCCAGTGGCTCTCGGTCGTGATGGATTTGCTGGCGCAGCCATCCACACAAGCTCCACAGAGGATGCACTTGAAGCGGTCCAGGTGGAACACGCGGGGGCTGGCTTTGCGGTCCATTTCGATGGCCCCGGTGGGGCATTTCTTGGCGCAGAGCGAGCAGAAGGTGCAGGTTTCAACCTGCAGTTCGATGCGGCCCCTCGTTTTTTCGATATCGGGCCGAGCCTCGAAAGGATAAAGCCGGGTGACCGGTTTTTTCATCGAACTGAAAATCGCGAGTTTGGACATCTGGAAAAAGGGCATGGGTTACCTCTCCGTACAGCTGATGCAAGGGTCGATGGTCAAAACGATCACCGGCACGTCGGCGAGCTGGCAACCGGCCAGCATGTGAACCAGCGGGGGAACATTGGCGAACGTCGGGGTGCGCACCCGGTATCTTTCCAGAAACTTCGTCCCGTTGCCCTTGATGTAATGAAGCACTTCGCCGCGGGGTTGTTCCAACCGGGCGAAAAATTCGCCGTTGGGGGTACCCGTGACTTTCGTCTCAATGGGCCCTTCGGGCATGCGCTCGATAGCCTGGCGGATCAGGCCGAACGACTGGTAAATTTCCTTGCAGCGCACCTGGGTGCGGGCGTAACAGTCGCCTGCTTTTTCGACAATGGGTTGAAACTGAAGCGCTCCATAGGCGCCGTAGCCCAGCATGCGCATGTCGGACGAAACCCCGCTGGCCCTCAACACGGGCCCTACCGCGCCCAGCAGATAGGCGTCATCCTTTGAAATGACTCCCACCCCCACGGTGCGCTTCTTGACGGAGTTGTCCTTCTCGAACACGGATGTAATTTCCTGGCTCATGGCCTCGATCTCGCGCAGTTCCTTGGTGACTTCAGCCATGGCCCCGCCGACGATATCCCGGCGGACCCCGCCGATCTTGCACGACCCGAAAATGACCCGTCCCCCGGTGGTGGCTTCCACCAGGTCCAATAGGCGCTCGCGCACCCGCCAGGAATGCATGAAGAGGTTCTCAAACCCGAAGGCGTCAGCCATGAGTCCCAGCCACAGCAAATGGCTATGGATGCGGGACATCTCGCCCCAGACCACCCTCAAGTACTGGGCCCTCTCGGGCACCTCAATTTTCATCACCCCTTCGACCCCATGGCAGAAGGCGTGGCTGTGGATGAAGGAGCAGATGCCGCAGATTCGCTCTCCCACATACACCATTTCGGTGAATTCTTTTTTCTCGGCTAGGCGTTCCAGACCCCGGTGAATGAACCCGATGGAGGGGATGGCCTGAACCACCTTTTCATCCTCCAAAACCAGATCCAGATGGATCGGTTCCGGCAAAACCGGATGCTGGGGCCCGAAGGGTACGATCGTTTGCTTTCCCATGTTATTTACCCTCCCCGGCGTTCGCCGGTTTTGTATTAACAGCCGCAGCGGCAGTAGCTTCTGCCTTTGTTTCGTTGAAAGGCGTCTTTTTGGCTAACTGGTAGAACTTGCCCCCGAAATCAAGTTTCAGGTCGGTGACCTTGAGCCCAAAGAGGTCTTGCAACTCGTTCTCGTAGGAGAAGGCCCCGAAAAACTCACCCGTGATGCTGGGCACCACGGCGTCGGTACGGGGAATCGTCAGGCGCAGACTCTCGAACTTGTAGTCCTTATCAAAGCTGTAGGTGATGTCGAAGTTTTCAGTCAGCGTCGTGGCGCAGATCTGTACCAGGCGGTAACCATTTTTCTTCAACTCGGCCACCTTGGCCACCAGGTCCTTGCGGTCCAGGTTTGTGATGGGTTGTTCCTCGAAGTGGGTCGTCATGAAGCCACCGCCTTTGCCACCGGAGCGGCATTGAAGTTCGCGGCCTTCTTTTCAAGTAGTCCCAAAGCCTGGACTACGCCGTCGATGATGGCCTCTGGCCGGGCCGCGCAGCCCGGAACATACACATCCACGGGGATGGTCGAATCGACTCCCTGATGGACGTTGTAACACTCGCGAAAGATGCCGCCGGAGAGAGCGCAGGCGCCGATGGCCACGACCGCCTTGGGATCAGGCATCTGGCTGTAAAGATTGCGTACGACGTCGCGGTTTTGCTCGTTCACCGACCCCGTGATCAAAAGGATGTCGGCGTGCTTGGGGTTGCCGGTATTGATAATGCCGAAACGCTCCACATCGTAGAGCGGTGTCAGGCAGGCCAACACTTCGATATCGCATCCATTACAGCTGGAAGCGTCGTAGTGCATGATCCAGGGTGACTTGGATAGGTAGCTCATGTTGTTTCCTCCCCTTATTGGTAAAAGTAGTAAAGCACCAGCACGTTGACGACGCCGAAGACCATGGTGACGGCCCAGGTGGATTTCAGGGTCCATTGCCAGGTCAAACGGGCGTAAGAGTTATCGATCAAGATTTCGAAGAGATAGATGACCAGAACGGCCAGCAAACCGATCCAGAAGGCATAGGCCGCGAAGAACAGGTACACCAGGCCCATCAGGAGGATGTTCTCGTACCAGTGGCCTACCTCGATCATGGCCAGTTGGGAGCCCGAGAACTCGGTCGTGAGACCCTTCACCAGTTCCTGGTGGCCGTGGTGCGAGGTCGACAGGTCGAAGGGCGACTTGCGAAGCTTGATGGTGAGGATGTAGATGAATCCCAGGAAGATGCCGGGCAGGGCCATCCAGATGGGATGGGTATTTTGCATCAGGGCATGCACATGAAAGCTGTGGACAGCCTGGTACATGCCGAGGGCCATCAACAGAAGCATGGGCTCGTAGGACATCATCTGCAAAAGTTCCCTTTCCGCGCCGATGTTGCTGTAGGGCGAGTTGGGGGAATAGGCCGCAAAGACCAAGAAGAGCGCCCCCACGGTGAGAGCGAATACCACCAACAGCAGGTCGCCGCCCATGAAGAAGAGGGCCCCGGTGAGGACGATAAAAAGAAGAAAGCAGAATACGTAGTAGGCCTGGGCGTGGTTCACGACCACGGTTCGTTTTTGCATCAGTTTCATCACATCGAAGAAGGGCTGAAGCAGGGGAGGCCCCTTGCGGGTCTGCATACGGGCTGTGACGATGCGGTCAAACCCGGCTAAAAGGCCGCCCAGGATGGGGGCGCCCACCAAAAAGGCCGCGAGGGCCAGAAGTTTTTGGGTGAAGTTGAGCCCCAGGCCGGTGGGTAATACCGGGATCGGGGAAATGAATCCCCAGCCCGGGTTGGTGGCCGCCATGAAGAACATGACCGCAAAGAGCCCGATACAAACTGCTCCGCCGACCATGGAAATCATCTTCTCGCTGAAGACGGAAGTCAGGTAGTAGTTGCGCATCTCCACGCCCATGGTACGGCCAATGGCTCCCTTGAACTGCGAGTTGCCGTTGTTCATGTTGGCCCCGGCGAGGTACGAAGCCACCACGATGTCCTTGTTGGGCCTAAAGAAGAAGATCGGGGGCAGAACCAAAAAGGCTCCCAGCATCACGATCATGATGGAAAGGTTGCCCCGGGTGAGGGGGTCCAACACCACCCCGGCGGATTGCAGGTAGGGAAGGATCATGTAAGAAGAAACCAGGGGGAAGAGCGCGCAGGCCGCGATGGTCAGGACCGACAGGGTGCCCAACGAGGCCCATTCGTCACAGCTGGCCCTGTCCTTGGCCCTTTCCAGGGTGGGCATGCTGATAAGTTTGCCCATCCACTTGGCCCAGAAGAAAAGCGTGGGCCCGCTGCCGAAGGCCAGGAGGATGGCCAAAAGCGGATTGGTCTGGATGAAAGCCTGCAAGCAAGCCCACTTGCTGATGAGCATTCCGAAGGGCGCCAGGAACATGCCCAGGATGCCGATCAGAAGTACGAAGGCCAAGTCGGGGCGGGTGACGATAAGCCCGTCCATATCTTCGATATCCCGGCTTCCAATTTTGTGCTCGACCGTGCCGACCGCCTGGAAGAGCAGAGCCTTGGCGATGGCGTGGAAGATGATCAAGAGGATGGCGGCCCAAATGGCCTGGGGTGTGCCCACTCCGGCGCAAGCCACCACGAGTCCCAGGTTGGCGATGGTGGAATAGGCCAGCACCCGCTTGGCGTTCGATTGGGTAACGGCGGCCAACGAAGCGGCCAGGAAGGTGACGCCCCCGACGAGGCCGAGGAAAAAGCCGACCGCCGGGTTCTTTTCCATCACCGGCGCGAACTTGACGATGATGAAAACCCCCGCCTTGACCATGGTGGAAGAATGCAAAAGGGCGGATACGGGTGTGGGGGCCACCATGGCTCCCAACAACCAGGAACTAAAGGGCAATTGAGCCGATTTGGTCAAACCCGCGAAGCAGATGAGGGTGGCGGGAAGCACAGCCACCAATAGACCCGTCCTGCCCAAGGCTATTAGGGAGTCCAGGGCCGGGGCCATATGGTTTTGGGCCAATAGGTAGAGGGCCAGCGCAAAGCCCAACCCGCCGATCAGGTTCAATCCCAGGGCGCGATAGGCGTTGCGGATGGAGATTTCATCCTTGTTGTAGCCGATCAACACGAAGGAGCAGAGGGTGGTGATTTCCCAGAAGAAGAACAGCCAGCCCAGATGGTTCGAAAACACCACGCCAAACATGGCCGAGAGGAAGAGGAAGAGCAAAAAGAAGAACCCGCGCCGGTTGTCCGCCAGCTCCGGGTGGTGGTGATGGTGGTCTTTCATGTAACTGATGGCGTAAACGCAAATCAAGCCGCCGATAATGCCGATAATGAGGGCCATGATGAGCGAGAAGTTATCCACGTAGAGGCTGTTATCGACCGGGGAGACGCCGACCCCGAATTCGGTATAAGCCATCAGAGCTGCCTGGGCAATCAAAAGGACGGGGATCCAGGCTTCGCTTTTCTTAATGTCCTTACAGCTATAGAGCAGGTAGAGGGTGAGGATGGCTTCGCCCCAAAGGAGGATCTGGTCGGTCCAGGGCGGGTCGAATTTGAAGGAAGCCGCCGGGCCGCCCATATATTGGTAGGTCAGCACGATGGAAGCGGCGGCGATGACCGCAACGCTTATTCGCACCACCCAGGCTCGAAGGGTCTGATTTGAGATTACGGCCAACAACAAGGCCGGTACGAGCGGAAAAAGAATCAAGAAGCCGATCAAGTTCACGTTTTTCCTCACTTTTTATTTGTTTTGATGAGGTATTCGTGAACAGCTTAGGCCCCGGGAGGGCCTATTTATTATGACCTCTATCACACAAACAAGCCGGTGAAACCCCAAATGAGGGGCTCTAGGTTCTTTGTCATAATGGATTTGGGTGGGAGAGCTTAAAGTTCGTAGACTTGTGGGAGATGAGGTCGGAAATGAAAATCAAAGAACGAGAACTTGAAATATTGGTCCTTAAAGGAAATCTGGGGGCGGCCCGCAAGCTAGCTTACAAATATTTCGATTCGAACATTCGTCGTTCACATAAATGGCTCCAAATATTGGCCGAAGATGGAGACACACTTGCTCAATACAATTTGGCCTGTGATTACGAGAATGGAAAAGGATTCCGAAAGAACATGCCGTTTGCGATTAAGTGGTATAAATCGGCGGCGAATAAAGGACTTGATAGTGCTTTATTAAATTTAGGGATTTGTTATGCGCAGGGAAGAGGCGTTAAAAAAGATTTTAAAAAAGCGATCCAATTTTATAAACGAGCCGCATCAAAAGGTAACCGTAACGCTTGTTACAATTTAGGTATGTATTACGATGAGGGTCGAGGTGTAAAAAAAGATCCCTCGAAGGCTTATGTTTGGAATTTAAAAGCAGCCAAGAAAGGCGATGTTGAAGCCCAATATAAAGTTGGTTATTTCTATCATGAAGGTCTTGGAACGAAAAAGAATAGTTCAAAAGCACTCTATTGGTATCGCAAAGCAGCTAAAGGCGGGGAAAAATACGCACAGTACAATTTAGGTCTTCACTATAAGTGGGGCGATGGTTTGCCAAGAAACAAAAACCTTGCGATCAAATGGTTTAAACTTGCCGCAAAACAAGGGTTCAAAAGAGCACAAACAAGAATTAAAGAACTAAAAAAGCAGAAATAGTCCAAAGAGGATTTATCTTGAAAGGGGAGTTTAAAAATGGCTGAAAGTGGTTTTGCGTTGGATTGCCCCATCCCCTTTAACGATTACGACAAGGTACTCCTCGCCCATGGCGGCGGGGGAACGCTGACCCAGCAACTCATCGAAAAAATATTCTTGCCCGCCTTCGGTAACGCTCCCCTGTTGAAACGCCATGATGCCTCTGTGATGGACCTGCCAGGCACCCGGGTGGCCATGACCACCGATTCTTACGTTGTAAAACCTATCTTTTTCCCGGGTGGTGATATCGGCAAGCTTGCTGTGACCGGAACCGTCAATGACCTGGCTATGGCCGGGGCCAAACCCCTTTACCTGACCGCCGGGTTTATATTGGAAGAAGGGTTTCCCCTGGACCAACTTTGGAAAATCGTCAAATCGATGCGCAAATCGGCGGATGAGGCCGGGGTTTACATCGTGACCGGCGATACCAAGGTGGTTGATAAGGGAAAGGGCGATGGCATTTTCATCAACACATCCGGAATTGGCGTGGTGGAGGGGAAGTGGGAAATATCACCCGCTTCTGTAAAGCCTGGCGACGCGGTGATTTTAAGCGGGGACTTGGGCCGTCACGGTATCGCCATTATGGCCGCACGGGAGGGGCTGGAATTCGAAACGACATTAGAAAGCGACTGCGCTTTTCTGCATGAACCGGTATTGGCGCTCTTGAAGGCCGGGGTGGATATCCACTGCTTGAGGGATTTAACCCGTGGGGGTTTGGCTTCCGCCATTAATGAAATTGCCCAGGCGGGGCCCCATCCGATACTCCTGGATGAAAGAAAAATTCCTATTACCAAGCCGGTCAACGCAGCTTGTGAGTTGTTAGGGCTCGATCCACTTTATGTCGCCAACGAGGGCCGGTTCGCCCTCTTTATCCCTGAGAAAGAAGTAGCTAAAACCCTGGAAATTCTGGCTCGTTTTCCCGTGTGTTCGGAAGCCCGTGTGATCGGACTAGTGTTGGAGGGAGCGGGGAAATCCGTGAGGTTGAAAAGCGTAACCGGCGCTACCCGGATTCTGGACCTCTTGAGCGGGGAACAGCTTCCGAGGATTTGTTAGTCAGTTCGCTTGTTGTGAATAACAACCTTGTAAAAAAAGCCAAGATATAACGTTTTAAGGCCTTCTTAGACGAGTTTTCCGTCAGTTCAGTTTTTTTGTTGAAGAAATGAGCCTTGATTCGTCTAATATTTAGCTGCAGAATAAAGGCACAACGCTTCTTTAAGCCATCAAGGAGACAACTATGGGCAGCACAAAAGTTTCTTTAATTCTTTCCCTCATCGCGATGACCGGTCTGATGATGGGATGTAGCGCTAAGAAAATCCAAACGACGGAAGTTCCTAAAGATACCATCGCTCCCACCGCCGTTCCCACCCCGACCAAGCTCAGCGATTACTTGGTGAAACACCATGACACTCTCTGGGGCATCGCCGGCAAAAAGAGTGTTTACGCCGATAGCTTCGCCTGGCCCTTGATCTTCAAATCCAATCGCGACCTGATCTCTGATCCGGATTTGATCTATCCCAAACAGGATTTCAAGATTCGCATGGATGTCTCGGATGATGATTTGGCCAATGCACGGACCTTGGCTTCCAAGACGCCCAAGTTCGTGCCTCACAGCGAACCCCGTTCGACCCTGCCGATCGATTATTTCTGATGACCGCTGTCAATCAAGCCCGTCCCTCTAGGGGGACGGGCTTTTTTGTTTTGTGAGCCTTTTATTCGCGAGGTGAAGTTTCATGAGCGGTGAATTCAAGGATGAGATCCAGGAAAGCGCCCTACAGGCGGCCCTGAAAGCTTTGGAAACCAAAACGGCGGCCCTGATATGCCCCATCCATGGCAAAAGCCCCAAACTCAAGATGAGCGAAGGTGCCGGTCCGGGCAAACAAAACATGGGGTTTGACTGCTGTTGCGAGGTGCTTGCGAAGATGATGAAAGAAACATTGGAAGGTTAGAAGTTCCCAGCCGGATATCCACAAACTACTCAAGGAATTTTCCATGAACCGAAAAGTCAGATGGGGCATCCTCTCCACCGGGGGAATCGCCCACGCCTTCGCCCAGGCTCTCAAGGTTTCACAAACGGGAGTCTTAACCGCAGTCGCCAGCCGGCAAGAAGAAAGCGCGCTGAATTTCGCCCGGCAGTATCAAGCTCCCTATTACTACGGATCTTACGGCGAACTGTTGCGGGACCCAGAAGTGGACGCGGTGTATATCGCCCCGCCCCATCCTTTCCACGCCGAATGGGCCATCGAAGCCGCGAAAAACAAGAAAAATATCCTCTGCGAAAAGCCGATGACCATGACCCTGCGGGATACCACGCGGGTAGTAGAGGCGGCCAGGAAGAACCGGGTCTTTTTGATGGAGGCGTTCATGTACCGGTGTCATCCCCAGACTGAAAAGCTGGCCGGCTTGCTCCGGAAAAAGACGGTGGGCGAGGTGAAATTGATCGAGGCGATATTCAGCTTCGAGCGCCCCATGGACCTGAAGCATCGGCTCTGGAACGCCAAGTTGGGGGGCGGGGGAATCCTGGATCTGGGTTGCTACCCCGTTTCCATGGTCAGGCTTCTGGCGGGGGCGGCGGCAGGTCAACCCTTCCTCAACCCCGAAGAGGTGGTAGGAACGGCCTTAATTGGAAAGAAGAGCGGGGTAGATGAGCTGGCCATTGCTTCATTGAAATTCCCCAACGGAGTGCTGGCCGAACTTTGTTGCGGCACCCAGTTACAGCGCGGGGTGGGGGTGACAGTTTGGGGCTCGAAAGGAAAAATACATGTCCCTGTACCTTGGCATCCGGGCCGGTGGCAAAAGGGTATTTCCACGATCGAGGTTCATCTTTACGGCAAGAAAACCCCGAAGATCCTAAAGATAACCGAACGCGGGAATCTTTACGCCTTGGAAGCGGATGAAGCGGGAAGGTGTATCGCGAAAGGTTTGAAAGAATCGCCCCGCATGTCCTGGGCGGATAGCTTGGGCAATATGAAGACAATGGAGTGTTGGCTGCAAGAGGTGGGGTAGGTAATTGATAAGGTTGAATTTTCATCGTCATTGCGAGGCCCAGCCCCAATCGGGGTGATTTGGGGCGTAGCAATCTCAGTTAAAAAAACTGGTAAGAAAACCTGGAATTCCGATGTCGCAAACCAAGCCTTTCGGCTTTGCTCCTCGGAATGACAAACTATTAAATTTTAAGCGGGGACCAGTTCGTCGTAGGTGCGGATGGTGTTGATGACTTCCTCGATCAGGTAATCAGGGGTCGACGCTCCGGCGGTGATGCCTACTTTGGTCTTGCCTTCGAACCATTTGGGTTCCAGTTCCTGTGCGGTCTCGATGTGGTAGGTGGCATTGGGTAGAAAAGCCTGGCAGGTATCGGCCAGCTTGTGGGTATTGGACGAATTGCGCCCGCCGATCACGATCATGATGTGGACCTGTTTGGAAAGGGTAGCGGCGGCGCTCTGGCGGTCCTTGGTGGGCTTACAAATGGTGTTGATGGGAATGACCTCGGAACAGCGAGCTTTCAAAAGCCCCACAAAGGCGTCGAATTTTTCCATCAAAAGGGTGCTCTGGCAAACCACGCCCACGCGGGAACCTTGCGGAACATGGGCGATGTCCTCTTCGTTATAAACAATGATCGGGTTCTTCATCCGGCTGGCGATGCCTTTTATTTCGACATGCTTGGGGTCGCCAATAATGACCAACTGGAGTCCTTGTTCCTGAAGCTTCAAACCCTCGTTGTAGATCTTGGTGACCAGGGGACAGGTGGTATCGATAATTTCCAGACCCTTATCCTTCATGGTATCCAGCACTTTGATATCGAGACCGTGGGCTGTGATGACGACCTTGTTGTCCTCGACGTCTTCCAATGAATGCACGATCTTTTTGTTGAGGGAGGCTAGCCGGGAAACTTCCTGGGGGTTGTGGATGAGGGAACCGAAGATAAAGGCCTTATCCATGGTTTCGGCCTTCTGAATGGCCCGCTTCACGCCGAAACAGAAACCCGCAGCGGTGGCGACGATGATTTCACGAGACATGTAAACTCCCCTGGGTTAAATCTAACCCGCGACCTTTAGGGTTTTGGGAAAAGCGATTATATATAATGCCCCCGTCGGAAATCACCCCTCCCAAATTCAAAAGGACCCACCTTGAGCCTTTCCCTATATTTAGGCCCCTATCAGCCTTTTCTCGAACAATCGCTCTTTGACGAGGTGAAAGAACTTAGGCAGAAGGACCCCCTGACCCCGTTAGTTGTCTTGGTTCCCAACCGTTTGCTGGTACGGCATCTGCGGGAAGCATTGGCCCAAGCCCACGGAAAAATATTCAATATTCGTTTCCTGACCTTCCACCAGTACCTGCTGGAGGCCGCCGAGGAAAAATGGATTAAAGAAGGGTTTCGGATGCTTCCCGAATCCCTGGTGCCCTGGGTCTTGCGGGAAACGGCCCGGGGGCTCAAACCCGCCCTGTGGTCCTTCAAGACGGTGGAAGAGACCCCCGGTTTTCACAAGACCCTCCAGGCCACCCTTTCGGAGCTTCGCCAGGCGGGCATCGACCCGGCGGACTTGAAGGAATCCTCCCGCAAGATCGGGAAGGACAAGACCCGCAAGAGGCTTTCGGAAAAATGGGATGAATTTTCCCGGGTTCTTTCAGCCTATGACGCCTGGAAGAAACAAGAGAAATGGAAAGACCGGGAAGACCTTTATGTCGACGCCCTGACCCTGCCGCCGCCCGAAACCCCGCTCTGGACCTACGGCTTTTACGACGCTCCCACATTGCAAAAAAAAGTTTTGCTTCATTTAACAGCAAAACCTGAGATTGCCACGTCGCCAAACGCCCCGATTGGGGCGGCTCCTCGCAATGACAATAAAATGGAAAATTATTGGTTCATCCCCTTCGAGGACCATCCGGCCTTTGAATACGCCAAGCCCTTTGTGGAATGGGCGAAGCAACATGGAACGGTTAAGGGAATAGGGAAGTATGAAAGTGAAAAGGCGACACCGCTAGGAAGGTTACAGAACAACTTATTTAAAGCCGAACAACCCCAAGTTACCCCTCACCCTAGCCCTCTCCCTCAAGGGGCGAGGGTGGCGGGTGCTCCTTCTCCCTTGAGGGGAGAAGGCCGGGATGAGGGTGATGTTTCGATGAAGTTCGAGGATTCGGACGTAAAGATCCTGTTGTGCCCGGGTGAACCCCGGGAAATGCGGGAAGTGGTACGGTGCATCACCGAGGAAGCCCAAAAGCAAGGAAGCTCCTTTTCCCAATGCGGGGTGATATTGCGGCAGTTCGACGCCTACCGCCGGGAAATCGTCCCGGCCTTCGACGGCCAGGGAATCCCCATCGCCAAAAGGCCACCGGTCTTTCTGCTCGAAACCCCGGAGGCTAAAGCCTTCCTGCTTCTTCTTGAGTGTTTCCAAAACGAATTCCCCCGCGAGACCCTGATGAATTTCCTCTCCAGCCCCAACCTGGACCCGGCGGGGTTCGGCCTCAAGCCCGCAGACTGGAACCCGCACCTCTGGGACCAGGCTTCCAAGGAAGCTGGCATCGTGGAAGGCGAAGGCGCCTGGCTGGACCGCATGCAAGATCATCTGAAGGAAAGTTCCACGCCTGATGGGCGCGACGAAGAAGGTTTCTCAAATGAAGAAAAGGAAACCCTGAAGGCTTTCCGAAACCAGGTGCTTCATACCCTCTTCCAAGGGCGGCGCCTGTTTGAAAAAGAAAAGAGCTGGGTGGGCAAGACCCGGGTGCTATTTGAGTTGGTGGAGAAGATATTCCGGACTTCCGATGCCAAGGAACAGTTGCAAACCCTTCGGCGGGGCGTGGAGATTCTCTCGAAGGATTCTTTCACGGTTGAGAAAGAGGAGTTGGCCTCGCTTCTCACCGGGCTCATGGACGAGGTTTCGATTCCCTGGAAGATCACCGGTTTCGGCGGGGTCGAGGTGTCGGACCTGATGCAGGCCCGGGGTGTTCCCTTCGATGTGGTGGTTTTGCCCGGCCTGGTCGAACAGGGTTTTCCCCGGGTGCCCCGTCAGGATCCATTGCTTTTGGATGAAGAAAGGAAACTCCTCAACGGCCTGCTGGAGGGCAAAGCCCATATCCCCGAGAAGTCGGAAGGCCGACTGGAGGAAAAGCTCCTATTCCTCCTTATGGCTCGAAGCGCCAAGAAGTGCCTTATTCTCACCGCCTCGCACCTGCACCCCGGCACGGGCGCGCCAAGGGTTCCTTCCAGCTATCTGCACGAGACCCTGCGGGCCGTGACCGGCCAGCGCCAGGCTGAATGGGGTGTTGATTCACCCTATATCAAGAAGGTCGCGGTGTCGGATTGGATCAGGGGCGAAGGCGCCACCCGGGTTGATGACCTGGAAGAGGTTCTGACCCGGTTCAAGGAAGCCCTTCAAGGCAACCCCCTGCCCGCCCAAGCCTATCTGGAAGGGAAGCCCTTCTACCAGGAAGCCCGGGAAATGCTTCAGGAACGGCAGGGCAAACGCCGTTTCACCCCCTATGACGGGGTCTTTGAGGACGCCAAGACCATCGAAAGGCTTGCTCAGGAACATTCCTTGAAGCAAAAGCCCCTCTCTGCCTCGCGCCTGGAAACTTACGCCGCCTGCCCCCTGCGCTATTTCTACCGTTATGTGCTGGGGTTGAAGATCCACCCCGAACCTGAGCGGGTCTTTCAGTTGGACCCCGCGGAAAAGGGAAACCTTATGCATGAGGTTCTGGAAGAAGTGCTTTCCCGGGGCGTGAAGGAAGGCTGGCTCAAGGAACGGGACCAGGAGAAGGCACGAAAGGTTCTTAGCGAAGAAACCCAGCGCATCTTCAAGCGGTTCGAGAAAGAGGGTGTGCCCGGTTCCCTCGCCTTGTGGCAATGGAGTCAGTTCATCTTGAACCAGGACCTGGAAAGGGTCTTACGGGAAGTTTTGGAAGATCCCGAATGGACGCCGGTCGATTTCGAGAAGGCCTTTGGGCGCCCGGGCCAGGCCGAGGTGGCCTTTACGACTCCCGCCGGAACCTTCAAGTTGGAAGGCTTCATGGACCGGGTGGATGTCAAAGCGGATGGGAAACACCTAAGGGTGGTGGATTACAAATCGGGTAGCGCTGTCGGCTTCAAGAAGAACAGCGTGAAGGAAGGCACCAAAATCCAGATGCCTCTTTACCTCTGGGCCTGCCGAACGCTTTATCCCAACCTAACCCCTGAACAAGCGGTCTATGAATTCATCACCGCCAAGGGCGGTTATGGTTCCACACCATTTAACGCCACGGATTGGAACAAGGTTGAGGAACCTCTAAAGGCTTTATTAACGACCGCCTCGCAGGCTGTGGAGAAGGGTCTATTCCCTGCGGCCGCTAAGGCCTGTGAACGTTGTGACTTCAGGTTGCTCTGCGGACCTGGGGCGAAAAAGCGTGGCGAGAGGAAAAGGGAAGATATGAGGGTTGGCGATTATTTTAAATTGGAGGATTTAATATGATTCAAATAAAGAACAGAAGATTATTAACGTCAATATTTATGACCATAGTTTCTTTAGCGCCACCAATTACGATCTTTGCACAAGATGAAAAATCTAATGATGTTGCATCGCCTGAAATCCCTAAAATTGATCAACCTATTTATGTTGTCACCAAAAATCATTTTGCAGAAGGTTTTGAGGAAAACAGTGCGAAGTTTGCTGATTTAATCATGATTGAAATTGTTTCAGCCAATGCCTCATCGAAAACCCAGGGGAGTTATAGAGTTGGGAAGGAATATAAAATTTTATCTGGCGGAGAATTTATTGGTTCGGTGATAGTCAAAAAAATAGTGGATCTTCAATGCGATTCAACAGCAGCAGTTGTGAAACCAACCTCATCAACGAAATTACCAAAAGATAACTATGTGTTGGCAACCAATTCTAAAATCGTTAAATCACATACAAGTAATATTTCAACACCTTCGGAAAGTGATAAGACCCAGGCATTAAATCTGGCAAATTCTGAATTTAAAAAGCATGGGGTTAAAGTAAAGAAAGTTTCAGAAATAAAAATAGAAAATATAAAAATGACTCAATTTCTCCCTGCTTCTTCAAAATCCATTGTTGGATCCTTTTCTTTGAAGGGTTCAACGTCGTTGGATAGAGTTTTTCTCATCGCGGACCGCGCTGGTACCGAATTCAAACCAACTTTGGTGAAGTTTAATCACAGCATCGATTTGGAAGACGGAAAAGATGACACGTTTGAATTGTTTGTAGATCAGGCCGACATGGAAGGAAATGGAAATGATGAAGTAATTACCCAAGTTACCGGTTACGAATTTGAGGAGTTTTGGGTATACAAAAGAAAGAATGATGGTTGGGTGAAAATTCTGATAGGTGGTTCAGGTGGATGTTAGAAACATCTGGGATAAAACGGTAGGCTGAATAGGAGCTTTTTTCGAAATGAATATTCGAATGGTAATTGCGTCTATTGCTTGGGGTATCAATGATTTCTGATCAATCAGTTCGTGATCAGGTCACACACGAACACGAAACCCTCTTCGCGGTGGACGCAGGGGCGGGTACGGGTAAGACCACGCAATTGGTTGCTCGGCTTATCGGCCTATTATTGGAAAAGAAGGTCTCCTTAAACCGCATCGCGGCTATTACCTTCACCGAAAAGGCCGCAGCTGAACTGGCCCAACGTTTACGCACCAAACTTGAAAATGAAATGGAACCCGTTCGACTCGCTTCGCTCGCTCAGGGCGAGCAAAGCCAAAGGCTGGCTTTGCTCAGCAGGGCCCTCGAAGATTTAGAAAGAACGCCGATATCGACTATTCACTCATTCTGCGCGGGGTTATTAAAGGAATACCCGGTGGAAGCTGGGGTGGATCCCCAATTCACGCTCATGGATGAAGTCCAATCGGGCGCTTTTGAAACCCAGACCTGGGAACATTGGCTCAAAAAGAACCTTTCCCAACCCGTCGAACCCCTCTTCCAGTTCCTCCGGCTGGGCGGGACTTTCGAACATGTGGATGAATTGAAACAATTCCTTAAACGAAACCGGACCCTGTTGAAGACCCCGGAGAAGCAAGCACTCCCCTCGGTTGAGCCATTTCGCAAGGAATGGAAAGAGTTCCTCCTCTGGAGCAAACAAGCCGCGAAGGATTGTAAGGACCATAAAGACAAGCTTTATGAAGCTCTCGAAGCCTTCTGGGCAGATTGTCAAACCATTGAAATTTTTGAAAAACCCTCTCCCCTTGAGGGAGAGGGTAGGGTGAGGGGTAACCATGTTAGCCATTCCCACCCTCATCCCAACCTTCTCCCCTCAAGGGAGAAGGAGAAAGCAATTAATACAGGTAGTTCGACAAAGCCTGAAGAAATTGCTTTCAACCTAGCCTCTTTGGATATTCCCAAGGTGAAGAAAACCGGCAATCAAAATGCCTGGGACAAGGCGGTTTTGGACGAGATTCGCCTGCGTTTTGGGCGGCTCGCCGAAGACCATGCTTCGGCCTTCGCGCCTTTTAGGGAAGCGGTGCTTTTGAACCTCATCTATTGGATCGGGGGCTACCTGAACGAATGGGAAACCCAGAAGGCCCGGAGCGGGTTCCTTGATTTCGACGATTTGCTCTTAAAGACCCGGGACCTCTTGCGTGACCACCCGGACAGCCGGGAAGAGATCAAACAACGTTTCGACACCCTCTTTGTGGACGAATTCCAAGACACCGACCCCTTACAGGTCGAGATTGTTTTCTTCCTCTGCGAGAAAGAGGGCCGACACGAAAAAGACTGGAAGAAAACTGTTCTTGAACCTGGAAAGTTATTTCTGGTGGGTGATCCGAAGCAAAGCATCTACCGGTTTCGGCGGGCGGACGTGGCTATTTACGAAGCGACCAAGGAACGCATCTTGGCCAATGGGGGAAAGGTTGAAGTGCTGACCGAAAACTTCCGAACCGTGGGCGGGTTGGTGGAATGGGTCAACGAGCGGTTCCTCTCCCAATTCGAGGGTTCGGGCATCACTTATCGCCCCCTGAACGCCAGCCGGGAAAAGGGAAAGACCGAGGGAACACTCCCCATCCTTTGGGGTTTGAAGATTCCCGTACCGGAAGGTTCGGATGACACCAAGTCCTTTTACCGCCAGCAGGAAGCCGAGTGGGTCGCGGCCTATTTGAAGGACAATATCCTGAACGGCGGCTGGACGATTTCGGATCCGCACACGTTTGAACTACGGGCAGTTCGGGCGGGTGATATTGCCCTTTTATTCCGCGACCTATCCAACGACAACGAGGAATTTTGGGAAGAAGCCCTGCGAAAGCGGGACCTGCCTTACCAGATCATAGGGGGGAAACGGTTCTACAACCGGCCCGAGATCGTGGCCCTTTCCACTCTTCTCACTTGCCTTTCCTCACCCGCGGACGAGGCGGCCTGTGTGGCGGTTTTGCGGGGGCCTCTCTTTGGGTTTTCCGATGAGGAATTGTTCCTGCACCGCTCTGATAAAGGCGCCTTCCTGTTTCAGGAAGAGGCTAAAGGTAAAATGGACAAAGCCTTTGGGCATTTCCGGGAGTGGTTCGATGCTACCCGCACCCTAGGTGTTTCAGAGACCCTGAGCTATCTCTACGAGCATACCAACCTCTTGGCCATCACGGCCGGGCAACCCCACGGGGAACAGCGGATCGCCAATCTGATGAAGGTCTTGGACCAGGCAAGAAACCTCGAAACCACCCAGCATTTCACTTACCGAGCCTTCACCCAGTGGCTGATTACGCAACAGGAAGAAGGAACTTTAGAAGGAGAGGCCCCGGGGCCCGATTCCTCCGAAGACCGCATTACCCTCATGACCATCCACAAGGCCAAGGGGTTGGAATTCCCTATTGTCTTCGTTTCCGCCTGGGCTTCGGACCCCAAGGATTCGGGAAGCCTGGTGGACAGAAAGGCCATGGGGGGAGCCTTTAAAGTAGGCCGGGCTGATTTGGGTTTAAAAACGACCAATTACGACTTGGTCAAAGAAGACGAAGAGGTTCAACAACTGGCTGAAAACACCCGATTGCTTTATGTGGCGGCCACCAGAGCTAGGGATTGTCTGTTATTGCCATATTTCCAAATGCCGCCGGATTGCAAATTCCAAAACGAGAACCTTTTTGCGGGGCCGCTGTTGAAGGCTCTTGAAGAAAAGGGTTCGCCGGTACGGTCTGCGCCGAGGCCACCAGCCGAGGCGCAAGATTTGACGGTACTGGCGTCGATAAAGACGCCAGTGCATTGGGCGGAACCGGACAGCCTGAAGGAATCGTTAGAGGACCCGGCGGTTTGGACGGTAAAACTGAATGTGGACCCGAAAGACCCAGCGCTTCAGTCGGAAAAAGAAAAGATCGATTCTGAACGACAACAACGAAAGACCCAAATTGAAAGTCTGAAGGGTGCCCGAACTTTCCAATCGGTCACTTCGGTCCTTGCCGTGGATGATGATAAAAAGGAAACGGAAGAGCGGTTCTGGGAAGGGCCTGAGCCCTCCTCCCCCTGGGGCGGGAAGGAATTGGGCTCCTTTACCCATCTTCTTTTAGAAAAGGCCTGGGATTGGAAACCGGACCAGATTCCCCAGGCGGCAGAATATTACGGCGAAAAGATGGGTCTTAGTCCCGAGCAAAGGGCTGAGGCAGCCCAATGGGTGGATCAAACCCTCTCGAACCCTCTCATTCAAAGGGCCAAAAAATCCGAACGGACCTTCAGGGAATTGTCCCTCACGGGGAAGAACGAAATGGAATTCTTAAACGCTGTTCTCGATTTGGTTTTTTTGGAAGAGGGGAAATGGGTCATCGTGGATTATAAAACCGACCGCGACCCGAACAAGTTGGCCGAAAAATACGGGAAACAACTGAAGCATTACGCCAAACTTTTGGAGCAGACCACGCCCTACCCGGTCAAAGAAGCCCATCTTCTCTTTATCCGGGAGAACAGAGTCCAATCCGTCCCGCTTTAACTTCCTAACCCCAACTGTTTCATCTCATCCTTCAACCAGGGGTTTCCGGGTGAAAGTTTCATTGCCTTCTGAAAGATTTTCTTGGCCCCGGCGTCATCCCCCTCCACCGCCAAAAGATGGCCGTATTTCTCGCAGAGTTCAGCGTCCTGGTAACTTTGATTGAAGGATTCTTGAAAGACGCCGGAAAAATTTTTCCAATTCGTCCAAGTATCCTCAGGATAAAAGGTATTTTCCCAAGAGAATTGATAGGTCAATTTCTCCAAGAAGCACGACTGAAGAAAAGGGTCCTGGGGGATCCTGGGATAAAGAACCAAAAGATCCCGTAAGACCTTTTCGCGGGATTTGCCATTGACCAAATTGGTTTCTTCCCAATTGATGTCCTGTAAAAGCTCATAAAAATCCCGCCATGACCGGAAAAGCTCTTTGTTTTCAGCCGTAACGGGAATCAAGCCGAGAATGTTGTGAATTCTTCCCCCTGATTCCATGGAAGGAAGGGTCATCCATTGGGAACCCGAAAAACGCTGGGCGAGGCTCGGAAGGTAATGGGCGTCCGTAAAGACGGCGGCCCACTGGATGTTTCCCAATGGCAGGTCAGGATTCCAAGCGGCGTTGCTGCAATAGGTCGAATAGGCCAGATTGGGATAGCTCGGATCGGCACTCACGGGCAAAAGGAAAAGGTAACCGGATTTTTGGTTGGAGATGAAGGGACGGAGACTTTCAAAGGCCAGCTGGCCCTCCCCTTCTCCATGGGACGCGTAGAGGCGGCCGATGTCTACGAGGGAGGACGCCAACAAGAGTATAACCAAAAGGGGGACCCGGCGGGGGGGGCGGAGATCATGGATCAGGGTCTGGAGACCGAGGGCGGAAAGAAGCAGTAAAAAAGGAACCACCGAGAGGATCCGGAGAGGTTCAAAACTCGTGCTGAGAAAGCCGGGTAATAAAAAGAAAGGAACGGCTAGCCCCAAGGCCCATCCTTTTCTTCCCATTCGGGGAATTTCTAACACACCCAGCCAGAAACAGGATCCCAGGATTGGATTCAAGAATCGATCGCAGGGTGTGGAATCGAAACCATGGGGATAACGCCAAAAGAGGTCCGAGATATATTCAGTCAAGACCCAAAATTGATTTTTCCATGAGAAGTGGTTCCATACGGAGATCTTGGAAATGTGTTGGCCATATTGGCCAGTGAAAACGAGATATAAGAATGGTGCAAGGGTTAGGAACAACGAACCCATGAAGAGCATCCACGGAGTACGGTATCGGTTTGGGAAATGCCATGCGATCAATCCGAGAAGAAGGATGAGGAAGAGAACGACCATCGGCCATGGGGTCAACATTAAAGGACCCAATCCACCGGCCAAACCCAGCAGAAAAGCGGCTTTTTTGTCCTTCCAGGGTCCGGGCGCGGTGAGGAGTTTTCCCAACAGATAAAAAACCATCCATTCCCACAGAAGATAAAGTGAAGCGGAATAACCGGTACGGGCCGTCCATAGGGAAAAAAAATCGAACATGAGCAGAAGGGCCATCCCCCTTGAAAAGGAGGCCGAAAAGAATTGCCGGCAGGCCTTATAACCGAAAAAAACCGCGATGGCGGAGAGTGACGCCGTCGAAAACTGAAGGCTAAAGAGGGGATCGTGGGTCAAGCGGATCAGGAGATAACAGATCCGGCTGAGGGTCGTCGGGATCTGCCCGAAATATTCGAATGCGTCCCAGTTCCAGTGGCGCTTTAGTGCGATAGCTCCCAATCCAGTAATGGCCTCATCCCCCCTTGCCCACCAGTCTGAGCAGCCCAGATGCCAGAAACGGATGAAGAGGGAGAATATCCCCAGTATAAAAAGGACTGGCCACGAGATAAGTGGGAGACTGATTTCAGTATCCCCGAACCCATGCGTTCCGGAGGGGACGTCGCGATATCGGACGAAACCAGCAGCCAGGAGGAGGATCAAGCCCAGCAACACAGCTTCCAGCCGGAACGAAAGAGAAATAACATCGCTGGAAAGGATGAAATTCACGGAAAAGAAAAGGAAGAAAAAGGCCCAAGGCCGATAGGGGATCTTCAAGCCATCCGGGATTTCTATTTTCATCGATCCTATTTCCTGTCGAGGGGTTGGACCTAATGGATCCTTAAAAACCCTCCTCATCATACTTTTTTCTCGCCCCAACCCAAGGTTCGTCAGTAAAAAATTCCGATTCCTGGAGAAAGCCAGGGAAGAGTGCGGGTAAAATAAAACCATGTCCCACGACCATCATGAACATATCTCTTCAGCCCATTCCCATGAGACGGAAGATCCGGATCGGAAACGGAAAATCACCTGGGCCATTGGAATCACTGGAGGAATCCTGATTTTGGAGGCGGTGGGGGGAATCGTTTCTGGATCCCTGGCGCTTCTTTCCGACGCCGGACACATGCTTACCGACCTGGCGGCGCTTCTCATTTCGCTAGCCGCGATGATCATGGCCCGGAGGCCCGCCAGTTCCCGACACACCTATGGCTGGACCCGTCTGGAAGTTCTAGCCGCGCTGGGTAATTCCATAACTTTTTTCCTCATGGTCGCAGGGGTGGCCTGGGAAGCGATTCACCGGCTTTCCCATCCCAGCCTTCCCGATTGGAAGACCATGGGGGTGATCGCCCTCGTCGGGCTTTTGGCCAATGCGCTTTCGGCCTGGTTTCTCCATGGGACCCACCAAGAGGATTTGAACATGCAAAGCGCCTGGATTCATGTGCTGGGGGACTTAGCCTCATCCTTTGGGGTATTAATAGGCGTGGCCGTCATCGCCGAAACAGGCTGGGCCTGGGTGGACCCGGTGTTGAGCCTGGGTATTTCCCTTCTCATCGGTTGGAGCGCCCTCAAGCTTTTCCGGCGAGCTCTGCGCATCCTCTTGGAATCGGCCCCCCACGGGATTACCCCTGAAAACCTACGCAAAGAATTGATGGCCGAAATTCCCGAAATCAAGGAAGTGCATCACATTCATCTTTGGGAAGTGGGGTCGGGAGAGGTTCACCTGACGGCCCATCTGGTGGTGGAGGATCAGCCCATGAGCCGGGCTGAGGAAGTACTTCGGAAAGCCAACCATCTCTTGGAAGAGCATCAGGGAATCCGGCATTC
>CAZGKT010000007.1:45756-137453 GCA_964525605.1 uncultured bacterium | reverse complement strand
GAAACGGCGCAAGGAGGGCCCAGACTCGTTCAAACGACTTAAAGAGATACCACAAAAGAAAGATACCACCAACTTGAAAACCGTTACCAACTTTCTGGTTTGGAAAGCGCTTTTCAAGTTCGTTTAACCCGAAAACATCCCTTCAGGAACAAGAAAATCCCTCATCAAGGACTTTATAATGCCTGACATGGTCTCTCAACTCCGCCAACTGGTCTTGGCCGCCGGAAGCCTGGGCGATAGCCTTTTGACTCTTCCTGGACTCCAGGCCCTTCAATACCAAGGGCCGGTCACGGTGGCTGGCACCTCGTCTTACCTGGCTTTGGGATCGGACCTGTTTGGCGTCAGCCAAATGGCTCCTCTAGAACCCCTGCTTCAGGCGCTTCTTAAAACCGGACCACCCTCAAACGAAATCGCCGATTTCCTGTCCTCTTTTGACAAGATTTACTTTTTCTTCAAGGAGTTTGATGAAAAGCTTTCCGCAAAAATTGCCAGTCTGGGAAAAGGATCAGTGTTTTCCCCGTCCCAAACTTTCGAGACTTTTCTTCAGTCCAATCGCTGGGCGGGAGAATATTGGTTAGAAACCGCCTTGCAAAAGCCAGTTTCCGCAAATGATCCCCTTCTCCAATCTAAATTAAATTTTAAAGATTCTCACCGCAACAAGGGGAAAGAATTATTGAAAAGCCTAGGGTTATCCGCGCCCCTTGTGATTCACCCCGGAAGTGGAAGCCCCGCGAAGAACGCTCCCCTTTCCTTCTTTCAAAAGGCCGCCCATCGGGCAGTGGAAGAATCTAAAAAACAGGTTCTGGTTTTATGGGGTGAAGCGGAAATGGAACGGCTGGGAGAAATCCGGGAGACCTTTCAGGGAATGAAGGGCGTAATGGTTTTGGAAAAACCCTTGCTGCTTCAAGACCTGGCCTGCCTTTTGTCCCAGGCCTCGGCTTATTTAGGCAACGACAGCGGAATCACCCACCTGGCGAACGCTTGCGGAGTCCGCACTTTCGCGGTTTTCAACACGACCGACAGCCGAATCTGGGGCCCCCAAACCGACATCTTCATTCTTCACTGGCTAAGGGGAAATCTCGGATAACTTTGGAACGGATAGACTAATTCTAAATTTTTCCGAAAACTTCGTTGGGCATAAAGTCGTATTTTTCCTGGGCCGGCGGTTTCCAAAGCAGACTGACTGTCGCGACGGGCGATCCCCCATCCTGGTAATAAAAATCGAGTCGGTGCCAACCCGCTTTTAAGTCGCCTTCCCAATAAGGATTACTCGTAAACCCGTTTTCATCCTTTTGATCAACCAGGATCCTTCCCCTGGACGTGGCAAAGATCGCACCCCAAAGGCGATAGGAGCCGCCCTTGGCCGCCTCAAACCGTCCAGTCCAATGGATATAAAGGGGACCGCCCACCCCGGGTAAATCCCGGTAATTGAAGTTAAGAATGGGATCCCATCGATTTAAAAACGGGGTTTCGCTTTCCGCCTCTGAATGCCGGTAGGTACCCCAAAGCCCCCTTTCGATATGGGGATCACCTGGGGGAACCTTTAATAAGACTGTAGAAGGAACCCGGTAAACATAAAGGGGTACTTTTCCCAGCGGGTCCTGAATGGCATTAGAAACCCCTCCGGGATAAAGCTTCTCCAAAAACTCAAGCGTTCCCTGTTTAAATTCATCCAAGACAAAACAAAAATCAAAGGTGTGGGAAATATTTCCGGGTTGGGGCGGGTGGGTCAAATCCAGTGGATATATCTCCTCCCCTTTCGAATAGGTCAAGTATTGCACGGTGGGATGACCGTAGAAACGGGAAGTCAGGAAGCATTGGGTGCCGACAGGAAGACCGGCGATCAACCGTCCCGCCTGGGATTCGGGCCAGGAACAATCGTTAACGCAATCCGGATCATGGGCTTGGATTTGAAAAAAGTTGTAATAATTCTCGTACCCCGCTGCCGCCAGCAACCCCAGGGACAAAACCAAAACCACCTTATGGATGAAAGGGGATGGATTGGTTCGGTTCCACCGGTTCCAGACATCCGAAAGAAAAAGGGCGCATAGCATGGCTACAAAGGGAGTCACCCCCAAAAGCCGACCGAGGTTGGAACCGCTGATGGAAAAAAAACCAGGCAGGCACATGCTCCCCAACCCGGCGAGGGCGATATAAAAAGGTTTTTCCCTGAACCGATTTAGCGCGTAAAAAAAACCAAAAACAAACCAAATGCCCGTGAGGTCATCCAGGATTCGGTGATGGGAAAAATTGGACTGGCTGTTTCCATCGATCATCTTGTGATTGAACACCAGAGCGATATCCCGGATGTTTTCCAGGATCGGCCAGAGGCTGTTTTCGGCGTGGATTCTCGCGAAGATCGATACTTCGGGTTCCCGCCGTCCCAGCTGGCCGTTCTGAATCACCCAACCCAGCAGTGGCGACGCGGCCAAAACGAACACCAGCCAAAACACCGCCCAGGAATCGCGATTCTTCTTAAAGAGTTCCATTTCCCGAAGGGCCTCAAAAAGCATAAGAGCCAGAATCAACAGGGGAACGGCTTTCAACGCCTGGTAGGAATAAAGCCCTGCCCCAAGGGCCAAGCCCGCGATAGCGGCCCAAACCGGTTTTTGTCTTCGTAGGGCATAAAACAGCGGCGCCAGGGTGAGGGACATGAAAAAAACCGTCTGGGTCTGAAAATAGATCTGGTGGGCAAATGCGAAATTCCATCGCATGACGGCAAGCAGAAAGAAAGCCAATAGGCCGCGAATGGGTCCGATCCATTGCCGATAGGCCGTGTACATCAATACGATTCCAAAGGCGGAAAGAAAGACATCGAAGTACGCGAAAATTACCGGCGATTCCCCGAATATCTTGAACCAGCCCGCCGCCATGTAATACACGCACCATTCGGGCACATGAAGGTTCAGGGCTTCCAGAGAAGGACGCCAATGATCGTGGATAATTCTTAAGGCCCCGCAGGCCACCTCGGCTCGATCGGCGAAGATGCCTTGCGGATATTGGTTGGCTCCGGAAGCCCTTAGATAGATCCCCAAAGCCAGGATGAGGAAAAACAAAAAGCTTTCAAGACGGAAAGAAATTGTTTCATTTTGAATGTTTGCAGGAGAAGGAGACGCAGGAAACAGTTTGAATAGGAGAAAAACACCCAGGCCGTAAAAAACCAGGCCCAACCCGAGTGACCGACCTTCCCCCGGTTGAGCCATGAAAAACTGGCCCAACCCGCCCAATAAAAAAACGACCGAAAAACCCAAGCCCAAGCGCATAGGGGGATAAAGGTTTCCCAGCCACCGCCGCGCAGGCATGGTTTACTTGCGGGGTTTCTTGGCGGAGGACTTCTTCTTTCGGCCTTTTCCCTCAAGGGCATCCACTAGGGCTTGCCCGATTTCACCTGGCGTTGGTGCCACGACGATTCCGGCGGCTTCCAGGGCCGCGATTTTTTCTTTAGCGGTTCCCTTCCCTCCTGAAACGATCGCGCCCGCATGGCCCATGCGCTTACCCGGGGGGGCGGTGGTGCCGGCGATGAAGGCGGCGACCGGTTTTTTCATTTCCTTCTTCACATACAGGGCCGCTTCCTCCTCGGCTGTTCCGCCGATTTCACCGATCATGATGACGGCCTGGGTGGCCTTGTCCTTGTTGAAGGCCTGAAGAGCATCCAGATGGGTGGTGCCCACGATGGGGTCCCCCCCGATGCCAATACAGGTGGACTGACCCAATTTGAGGGAAGTGACCTGCCAGACGGCCTCATAAGTGAGTGTTCCAGATCGGGAAACAATTCCGATCTTACCGGGCTTGTGGATATAACCTGGCATGATGCCCACCTTGGCTTGCGCGCCGGGCGTGATGATGCCCGGGCAGTTCGGCCCGATGAGCCGGGATTGAGGATATTGTTTTAAAAGCAGGTTAACCCGGGCCATATCATTGGCGGGGATGCCCTCCGTGATGCAGACGATCAGTTCAATCCCCGCGGCGGCGGCTTCCAGAATGGCATCAGCGGCCATCAGGGCCGGAACAAATATCATGGTGGTATTGGCTCCGGTTTTCGAAACGGCTTCCTTCACAGTATCGAACACCTTGAAGCCCTCAATTTCGCTTCCGCCCTTGCCCGGGGTGACGCCCCCGACCATCTTGGTGCCGTAATCGCGGCAGTGCTTGGAATGAAAAAGCCCCGCCGAACCTGTGATGCCCTGGCAGATAACCTTGGCGTTTTTATCGAGATAGACGCTCATGGGCGGCCCCCTTTCGCGGCTTCCACCGCGGCCTTGGCGGCCTCATCCATACTCGAGGCAAACCTGTAGGTAAGATCGGATTTGGCAAGCAGTTCCTTACCCAGTTCCACGTTGGTTCCTTCCAGGCGGATGACTAGAGGAAGCTTCAGCCCCACTTCCTTGGCGGCTTCCAGGATGCCCTGAGCGATGATGTCGCATTTCATGATGCCCCCGAAGATATTGACCAGAATGGCCTTCACCCGGGAATCGGAGAGGATGATCTTGAAAGCCGCCGTGACGGCCTTGGCGGTAGCCCCGCCCCCCACGTCCAAAAAGTTCGCAGGCGAACCCCCGAAATGCTGAATGGCATCGGCTGTGGCCATGGCCAGCCCCGCCCCGTTGACCAGGCACCCGATGTTGCCGTCGAGGGATATATAGGAAAGACCGTGTCCTGCCGCTTCCAACTCGCGGGAATCCTCCTCTTCGGGATCACGCCAATCGGCGTATTCCTTGTGCCGGGCCAATCCGTTGTCCTCAAAGGAAACCTTGGCATCCAGGCAGTGAAGATCTCCGGTTTTGAGCACCACCAGGGGGTTCACTTCCACGAGGGACAGGTCCAGTTCCAAAAACATGCGCGAGAGCTTCATAAAAAGGGCGGCTCCCTGATTGATCTTTTCTTTGGGGAGTCCCAGGGCGAGATGCAGTTCGCGGGCTTGGTAGGCGCGAAGCCCCTCTACGGGATCTATCAAAACTTTCTGGATGGCCTGGGGCTTGGTAGCGGCCAGTTCCTCGATCTCGGTTCCGCCTTCGGAAGAGGCCAGAAGCACGGGGGTGCGGGTGGAACGGTCCAGAACCACGCTGACGTAAAGTTCTTTTTCATAATCGATCGCGGGCGTGAGGAAAACCTTTTTGACCAGTCTTCCCTGCGGGCCCGTCTGAGGGGATATGAGCGTCATTCCCAGGATATCGCTGGTTTTTTGCTGGAGTTCGGTTTCGGTCTTGGCCAGCTTCACGCCGCCAGCCTTACCCCGGCCTCCCGCGTGGATCTGGGCCTTCACCACCCAGGGACCCTGGGGAAATTTTTTAATGAAATCATCTACTTCGGCGATATGTTTGACCAGTGTTCCCGCCGTCACAGGCAGGCCATATTTGGCGAAGAGTTCCTTGGCCTGGTATTCGTGAAGTTTCAAGAAAATGCCTCCCGCTTTTAATAAATGCGATCCGAAAAAACATCAGACCGTTATTTATGGAATCTGGCTGTGAACCCTCTCCAATATCCATCCCCACAAATCATTTCCCACGGCGAATAGAATCAGGGTAAAGACCAGCGCGAAACCGATCTTCTGATAGATGTCCTGGAACTTGACCGAAACGGGTTTGCGAAACAGGCCCTCCAGCAGGCAAAGAACCACCTGGCCCCCGTCTACCACGCCCAAAAAGGGCAGAAGGTTCATAAGACAAAGAATCAGAGAAATGGTGGCCACCATACTGATGAACTCATCCCAACCTTCCGAGGCCTTCTGGTACATGACCCGCATGATGGAGATGGGGCCCCCGATGTTGTCTTTTAGAGAAATGCGGCCTGTGACCATCTTGCCCAGCAGATCCATGTACATGACGGAAAAACTCGCGGCGCGTTCCCAGGCTCCCACGAACGCCTCCCCGACGCCCACTTTTTTGATCTCAAACCGGGTGGAATCAATAGGTGAAATTCCAATGGCCTTGCTCTTGCTCATCCCGCTGTCGATGCGTTCAATGCTGAACTGGAGCGTCCTGTTTCCCCTTAAAACTTCAAGCTTCACGGGATCGGTGGTGGCCGTATGGATGTAATAGGCCAGCTCGTTCCATTCGGAAATTTTCTGCCCGTTGACACTGACAATCGTGTCATTGGCCTGCAGGCCCGCCTTGCGGGCGGGAGTCATGAGGGCGACGGACCCGATGATCGGGGGGCTAAAGTTGAAAAATCCGAAGGCGGCGTTCGGATCCCGAGTGCTATTTTTCAGCATTAAATCGAGGGTTTGAGGCCCGCGCTGAATCGAAAATTGGGCCGTAGCGCCGGGGTCCTTGGAAAACTTCTCGTACACCGAGTCCAGATCCGTATATAGGTTCTTGATGTCCTGACCGTCGGCCTTGAGCAAGCGGTCCCCTTTTTGAAAACCACAATCATAGGCCAGACTGTGGGGCTGAACAAAACCCAGCACCGGCTCCTCAATGGGTGTCTTGATCCCCATCAGCAAAAGAATGAATAAAAAGGCTACGGCAGAGAAAAAATTCATGGCGGGACCCGCCAGAAATATGACCACCCTCTTCCACCATTGGGCGTATAAAAATTCGCCCGGCTCCGGAGTTTTTTCGTACATTTTTTCGGCAGTTTCCCCGCTCAAATCGCCGCCCCGGGGTTTGCAGAAGCCCCCTAAGGGGATGGCCCGTATGGAATAAAGCGTAGCACCCCATTGGCGCTTGAAAAGGGTTGGCCCGAACCCCAATGCGAACTCGTCCACATCTACCTTGAAAAAGCGGCAGGCTAGGTAATGCCCCCCCTCGTGAATGAAAATCATGAAACCCAGGGCGGCAATCGCTTCAATCCAGTACACAATCGGCATATCTTCTCCTTGTTCGTGGCGCGTTGGTGGAAACGGACTAGGTCAGGTCGGAAATTCCAAGAATCAGGTTCAAGTCGCCAGGGCCAGCTCACGGGCCCATCGGTCGGATTTCAATATAGCATCGAGGGTGCTGTTTGTCAGGGGACGGAATTTTTTCATGGTTTTTTCAATGATTTTAGGGATATCGATGAAACGAATTTCTTTCCTTAAAAAACGCGCTACCGCTACCTCGTTGGCGGCGTTCAAGACCGCCGGAAAACCATTCCCCTTTTTCCCCGCCTCATAAGCCAGATCCACACAGGGAAACTTGCCCCGGTTAGGACGCTCGAAGTGAAGCCGTTGGATCGCCGTCAGGTCTAATCGCTTTACGGGGGAAAAGGCCCTGGCTGGAAAAGTGAGGGCGTATTGAATGGGAATCTGCATGTCCGTGGTGCCCAGTTGGGCCAGCACCGAACCGTCGATATATTCCACCATGGAATGGATGATGGATTCGGGATGCACCACGATGTCGATTTTTTCGTATGGCATATTAAAGAGGTAATGGGCTTCGATGACTTCCAGACCCTTGTTCATCAGGGTAGCGGAATCGATGGTAATTTTCGGGCCCATGCGCCAGGTCGGATGGTTCAGGGCCTGTTGAAGAGTGATCTTGTGGAATTGGCTTTGTTCCAGCTGGCGGAAGGGCCCGCCCGAAGCGGTGAGGAGCACTTTATGGACTTCTTTGGGGTTCGGGCATCCCTGCAAGCACTGAAACACCGCGCAATGTTCACTGTCCACAGGAAGAATCCTGGAGCCGGACTTACGGGCGGCATTCGTGACCACATCCCCCGCCATGACCATGGTTTCCTTATTAGCCAGAGCAATGTCCTTTCCCTTTCGAATGGCCTCCAGCGTTGGCTTTAACCCCGCCGCGCCCACAATGGCAGAAAGGACCAGGTCCGCCCCTGATTCGGCGGCAACCGCCACCAGGCCCTCTTCCCCCGCCAGTATCTGGGTACGGCTTCCCTTGGTTAGCGTTTTCAAATCTTCATAACATCTTACATCGGAAATGGCGGCTAGCTTAGGTTGATAGGTCTTGATTTGCCGGGCCAGTTCTTTGACGTTTCGGTAGGCGGTAAGCCCCGCGACCTGAAAAGCAGGCTTAAGTTTTTGGACAACCTGCAGGGCGGATTGCCCGATGGAGCCGGTAGAACCGAGGATGGTGATTTTTTTTGACATGTAACAGGGATCCTTAAAGTTAGGAACAAGCGACCGGGATTATAGCATTCCCCTTACGCAAAGATTTAAATTCACTCTTCGGGAAAAGCGTCTAAAAACAAAAAAAGACGGCCTTTCGGCCGTCTTTTTCAAAACGGGAATTGAATGCCCGGCTTACTTTTTATCTTTGTCGACCGGTTCGTACTCGGCATCCACCGCGCCCGAATCCTTTGGCTTTTCTTCTCCGCCCTCTGCCTTCTCCCCGGAAGGAGCGCCTTCCTTGGCGGTTTTTTCCTGGGCGGCCTTATAGATGGCTTCCCCCAACTTCATGGAAGCCTGGGCCAGTTCTTCCGACGCCTTCTTGATGGCCTCCGTATCGTCGCCTGGCAGAACCTTCTTGAGGGCTTCGAGCTTGTCCTCGATGTCCTTCTTGATGGAGGCGTCCACCTTGTCGCCATGCTCCTTGAGGTCTTTTTCAATCTGGTACGCCATGGAATCGGCGTGGTTCTTAGTTTCGATTTTTTCTTTCTTTTTCTTGTCTTCCTCCGCGTGCAATTCCGCGTCTTTCTGCATTTTTTTGATTTCATCGTCCGACAATCCGGAAGAAGGCGTAATGCGAATAGACTGTTCCTTGCCAGTGCCCAAATCCTTGGCGGCGACGTGCAGAATGCCGTTGGCGTCGATGTTGAACGTCACCTCGATCTGGGGAATTCCCCTTGGTGCGGGAGGTATGCCGACCAGATCGAACCGGCCCAACGTGCGGTTGTCTCCGGCCATTTCCCTTTCGCCCTGTAACACATGGATAGAAACCGTGCTCTGACTGTCGGAAGCGGTCGAGAATACCTGGCTCTTCTTGGCCGGAATCGTGGTGTTGCGCTCGATGACCTTTGTCATGATGGACCCCAAGGTTTCCACGCCCAGGGAGAGGGGTGTCACATCTAATAGGAGGACATCCTTCACTTCGCCCTTCAGCACTCCGCCTTGAATGGCGGCACCCACGGCCACCACCTCGTCAGGGTTCACGCCCTTGTGGGGTTCTTTCTTGAAGAAATCCTTCACCGTCTTGACGACCAAGGGCATACGGGTCATTCCTCCCACGAGGACGACCTCGTGGATCTCTTCCACCGTCATCCCGGCATCCTTCAGGGCTTTGCGGCAGGGTTCCAGGGTCTTATCGACCATGTCCCCGACCAACTGTTCCAGTTTGGAGCGGGAAAGCTTCACGTTGAGATGCTTGGGGCCCGAGGCGTCCGCCGTGATGAAGGGCAGGTTGAGATCGGTTTCCTGGGTAGTGGAAAGGTCGATCTTGGCCTTTTCCGCCGCTTCCTTGAGGCGCTGAAGAGCCATGCGGTCACTTTTTAAATCGACACCCGATTCTTTTTTGAACTCGTCAATGAGCCACTGGATGATGCGCTGGTCGAAATCGTCCCCGCCCAGATGGGTATCTCCATTGGTGGATTTCACCTCAAAAACCCCGTCGCCCAGTTCTAGGATGGAAATATCGAAAGTTCCACCTCCCAGGTCGTACACGGCGATCTTTTCGTTTTTCTTGTCCTTGTCCAGTCCGTAGGCCAGGGCCGCCGCGGTGGGCTCGTTGATGATGCGCAGCACTTCCAAGCCGGCGATCTTGCCCGCGTCCTTGGTGGCCTGCCGCTGGGCATCGTTGAAATAAGCTGGTACGGTGATCACGGCCTCGGTGATCTCGGTGCCTAGGTAGGCCTCGGCGTCAGCCTTGAGCTTTTGCAAAATCATGGCGGAGATCTCCGGGGGGGAGAATTCTTTGTCGTCGATCTTCACCCTCACGTCGCCGTTGGAGGATTCCTTGAGTGAATAGGGCACCAGCTTGCGGTCCATTTCCACTTCCTGGTCATGAAGCTTGCGGCCCATGAAACGTTTGATGGAAAACACCGTATTCGTAGGGTTGGTGATGGCCTGGTTCTTGGCTACCCGGCCCACCAAGCGTTCGCCTGATTTGGAAAAACCGACCACTGAGGGGGTGGTGCGGGCGCCATCGGCGTTAGCGATGACTTTTGGCTCGCCTCCGTCCATGATCGCCATGCAGGAATTGGTGGTTCCTAAATCGATTCCTAATACTTTATTTGTTGCCATGGTTTGACTCCTCTTTCGTTCATGCCTTCTCGCCCACTGTTTGGGGCTTCTATCGAACTTTCACTTCACTCCGATTCCCTGCGCCTTCCAACCTTCAAACAGCCGGGGATGGTTTGCCGGTGTTCTTGGCAATCTTGACCATCGCGGCACGGATGACCCGGTCGTGAAGCAGGTAACCGCTTTGCAATTCTTCTAACACCGTCTCATCGGGAACATTTTCGGCCGCTTCCTGAAAGAGAACCTGATGGTAGCGGGGATCGAATTTCTCCCCCAGGGCCTTGATCTTCTTGACCCCGTATTTTTCAAGCAAGCTGTGGAATTGTTTCAATGTTAGATCCACTCCCTGCTTCAGGCTTAAAAGACCTTTATCCTGGTCATCCGCAGGAAGAGCCGCCAAGGCCCTCTCCAGGTTATCCACCACCACCAGAAATTCTTTCAACAGTTCTGCTGCGATGAATTTACGATTCTCTTCCTGTTCCTTCAAGGTGCGTTTTTTGTAATTGTCAAAATCCGCCGCCAGCCAAACGTAGCTTTCCTTCATCTCATCGTGCTTTTTCTTCCATTCTTCCGCCTGGGGGTTTCCCGTGGTATCCCCTTCCAAGCGGGAAGAAGGTTTGGCCTTGGGATTTTCAAAACCCTCCTCGGGTTCGGGTGAACTGGAAAGAATCTCCACTTCCGGTTCGTTCGCGTCGGGATTCAGGGGAATCATGCTATGGCTCCAATCGGCCGAGATTTTCTTTAAGGGTCTGGGCCAGGTGGCTGACCAGGGAAACAACCCGTTCATAATCCATCCGAGTAGGCCCCAAAACGCCCAGGGACCCGACCACCCGTCCTTCCCAGGCGAAGGGAATCCTGACCAGTGAAAAATCCCTTAAAGCTTCTTCCGGAATTTCAGGCCCGATTTGGACAGCCAGGCATCCAGGTTCCGGGAATCGGTTCATGACGCGAGCCAAAAGGGCTTTTTGCTCCACTATTCTCAAGAGCCGTTCCATTTTTTCGGAATCCTGGAATTCGGGTTGTTCCCCCAGATGGGTCGCCCCCTCCAATTGCACTTGGCTGCTCCCAAAATCCAGAGCCTCTTCGATAAGCCGCAGAGTGGATTCCACGATAGAGAGGCGGGTCTTTTTCATCGTTTCGGCCTCTTTGAGAAGCATCGCCCTCAAATCCGACAAACTTTTTCCGCCGAATCGATGATTCAAAAGCTGGGTTATCTGGGAAATTTCCTTGAAACTCACGGCCGCATCCAGCCGAACCAGTTCTTCCTTCACCAGCCCGTGATCCAACACTAGAATCACCATCAATTTTTTTGCGTCGATGGGAACCAGTTTGAAATGATCGAGGGAAATTTCTTCCGGCACATGGAAGGACGCCACCCCCCCCAGCCGGGTCATGGCCGAAAGAATCTTGGCGGTATGGCGGATGACGGCTTCCACTTCAGACCGGGTCACCTGATATTGACGTTCAATCTGTCGCTTTTCTTCCAGGTTCAGGCGTTTAGCCTGCATGAGCTTGTCGACGTACAGCCGGTAAGCCGGGTTTAGCGGGACCCGGCCGGCGGATGTATGGGGATGAGTCAGATAACCCTTTTTTTCCAGTTCCATCAATACGTTACGCACAGTGGCGGGGGAAAGGCCCATTTGGCCGGCGATCGCCTGGGAAGAAACCGGCTTGGCCGAATTCACATAATAATGAATGACTGAGGAAAGAATGTTCTCTTCCCGGTCTTCGAGACGTAGCGTCGTCAAAAGGTCATCTCCCATTCATCTGGTTAAGAGCTAGATAATAATAAGAAGGGGGTCTTGAAAGTCAACTTTTCACGGGGTTTATTAAGTCAAAATATCAGCTTTTCCAGCATTCCATTCAGAACGAAATATCCCTTAGGCGAAGCTTGGTAGAAACCCCGAGGATGGGATAACAACCCGCTGGCCACTAGGGAGTCCCAACGGTCTCGAATCTCCATTTTCTTCAGTTTCGCGTAATCATCCACCAGGACTTCAGCGACACCTTCTTTCGTGCGAAGCCCCAGCATAATCCGTTCGAAAAGATAGGTTTCTTCCCCTAGGTCTTCCCTTTCGACTGGAAAATCCCTGCCGGCTTTTTCGATATATTCCAGTAGATTTTCTCCGTGGGTCCAACGTGTTCGATGGGCGGTCCCCACAGCGGAAATACCGAAACCCCAGTAATCTTCCCCCCTCCAGATATTCCAGTTGTGTCGGCATAAGAATCCCGGTTTTGAAAAATTTGATACCTCATATTGCTCATACCCCGATAGGCCGAGGATCCATCGGGCGCTCTCGTATTGGTCGGCAACGGTTTCTTCGGGAGGGAGTGATAGCCCTTCCTTCACCCATCGTGAAAGCGGAGTTCCTTCCTCCACCTGAAGGGCATAAAGGGAAAGATGATCGGGATCTAGGTCTAGGGCTTTTTCGAGGGAATCCCGAAACATGGATAAGGTTTGCCCCGGCAAGCCGAACATGAGATCAAGGTTTAAATTGGCGAACCCGGCTTGCCGGGCCTCCCCCACAGCCTGTTCCACCCTTGGCCATTCGTGGCCCCGGCCAAGCTTCTTGAGAATTTCCTTTTGGGCCGCCTGGGCTCCAAAAGAAAGTCGATTAACCCCCGCTTTCCGATAGCCATGGAGTTTGGAGGGATCCCCGGTTTCCGGATTGGCTTCCAGGGAGATTTCTACAGAAGTTGAAAATCCCGCTTTTTCTTGGAGTGCTCGAAGAATTTTTTCAACATCGGAAGAAGGCAGGGTGGAAGGAGTGCCGCCGCCGAAATAAACAGTGCTCAACGGCCCTTCCAGATCCGAAGAAGAAATTTCCCGAACCAACGCCGAAACATAAGAATCGATCCTGGATTCTTGCCCGGCAACCGAGGTGAAATCACAATAACCGCAAATGGAAGCGCAAAAAGGGATGTGGATATAAACATTCATTGCGTTAGATTTCTCGTTGGGAGGCCGATGGGTTGGATCCCCGGTTCGTCTTGTTTTATCGGATGACCATGAACATTCGATCCTTCAAAACTTGAACATTTTCTTTAAAGGACCCGGTCCCGGTTGAGGACAATATCAGCCCCGCCAGAACACAAGAAATAACGATAGTCAAACCATAACTCCTTAAAACAGAACCCAAGCTCTGGGGAGCGCTTGAAGCGGGTAAGTTTTGAATCCCTTGAGCGGCTTGGGTCGATACGCGAGACAGAAACCGCATTTTTCCCAGCGTCCATAGAAGGAGGATGGCCGAAACTGCAGCCACGACTAATGACACTAAAATGAGTAAAGTCGGTAATGGCATGCTATGCCAATAAATGGCCCAGGCCCGGCCCTTGACCAGCTTCTCGTCCAACTGACCCCAATACCTTGAATCGGCGCTGTTGTCCCGGTTGTCGCCCATCATGAAATAATGGTCCGCTGCCACCGTCACGGGTCCAAAGTTGTCCCGGTCGACTGTCAGTATTCCCCGGGGATAGGTGTTGGGATCGACATGCTTCACATAGGGTTCGTCCTGCTTGACCCCGTTGACGTAGAGGTCTTTGTTTTTCACCTCGATGACATCCCCCGGAAGACCGATGCAGCGCTTGATGTAATCCTTGGTGTGATCCCCCGGATAAACGAAGACCACCACATCCCGGTGCTGAGGTTTTCTAAATTCTAAAAATCGGTTCGTGCTGTTCCAGATGGAATAACCGTATTCATATTTCTTGACGAGGATGTAATCACCCACCAAAAGAGTGTCTTCCATTGATCCCGAAGGAATGGTAAACGGCTGGACCAAAACCGCCTTGAGGGACAAAGCCACGACCAGAGCCACCCAAAGAGAGTCCACGGTTTCGACTGTTCCCGCCGCCTGGGGATTTTTGCGGATGGAAGGAATCACCCATTTGAATACCGCTTCCACCAGCGTCAGGAAGATGACCGCGCCGTAGAGGTAATAATTAAGATTTTCCATTCCCAATCCTTTTCGAATCTAAATTCGCAATAAAGAAATACACGCCTGGTTAATCTTCAACCTTTAAAACGGCCATGAAGGCTTCCTGCGGGATTTCCACGCTTCCAATGTTCTTCATGCGCTTTTTGCCTTCCTTCTGCTTTTCCAGAAGCTTGCGCTTGCGAGTGATGTCTCCCCCGTAACACTTGGCCAGAACGTCTTTGCGGCGGGCCCGCACCGTCTCGCGGGCAATGATTTTGCCCCCAATGGCCGCCTGGATGGGCACCTCGAAGAGCTGCTGGGGAATGATTTCTTTCAATTTTTCAGCGATTCCCCTTCCCCGGGCTTGGGACTTGTCCCGGTGGACCATGAAGGAAAGGGCGTCCACCACTTCCCCGTTCAAGAGGATATCAACCTTGACGATTTCCCCCCGCCGGTAGCCGATCGGCTCGTAATCTAAAGACGCGTAACCCTTGGTGCAACTCTTGAGTTTGTCGAAAAAATCCATCACGATCTCGGCTAGGGGCAATTCATAAGAAATCATGGCGCGAGACGTATCAAGGAAATGGGTGTTTTTATGGATTCCCCGCCGTTCCTGGCAAAGGGTCATCACCGCCCCAATGTAATCCGCCGGAACGATGATTTTACCGTCAATAAACGGCTCAAGTATCTCTTCAACCAGGGAGAGATCAGGCAATTTGGTGGGGTTGTCGATGAATATTTCCTCACCGTCGGTTTTCAAGACCTTGTACACCACGCTGGGAGCGGTACAGATGAGGTTCAGGTCGTATTCCCTTTCCAATCTTTCCTGCACAATTTCCATGTGAAGCAGGCCTAAAAAACCGCAGCGGAACCCGAAGGAAAGAGCCACCGAAGTCTCGGGTTCGTAGGATAGGGCCGCGTCGGAAAGCTTCAGTTTCGAAAGCGCCTCCTTCAAGTGGTCGTAGTCGTCGGAAGCGACCGGGAAAAGCCCGCAAAACACCATGGGCAAAACATCCTTGAAGCCCGGCATGGTTTCGGCGGTGGGCCGTCCGTCCTCGGTCACGGTATCCCCCACCTTGGCGTCCCGGACTTCCTTGATATTCGCGGCGATATATCCCACTTCGCCCGCTGAAAGCCGGTCAATTTTTTCCATCTTAGGCTTAAAAACCCCCACTTCTTCAACTTCGAAGACCTTTCCCGTGGCCATAAACTTCATCTTTGTGTTTTTTGTAATCGTTCCTTCCAAAATACGGACGAATATCATAACCCCCCGGTAAATGTCGTACATGGAATCAAAAATAAGACCTTTCAGGGGTTCGTCGGCGTTTCCTTTTGGAGCGGGAACCCGCTTCACGACTGCTTCCAATATTTCCTCAATGCCCAAGCCTTCCTTGGCCGAGGCCAGGATGGCCTCCGACCCCTCAATAGCCAGGGATTCCTCCATTTGTTTCTTGCAGCGTTCCGGGTCTGCGGCAGGTAAGTCGATCTTGTTGATAACGGGAATAATGGTCAGGTGCTGGTCCGAAGCCAAAAAAGCGTTGGCCAGGGTTTGAGCCTCGACCCCCTGGGAAGCGTCAATGAGAAGAAGGGCCCCCTCGCAAGCCTTGAGGCTTCGGGAAACCTCGTAGGTAAAATCCACGTGGCCAGGGGTATCAATCAGGTTCATTTCGTAGGTCCTGCCGTCCCGGGCTTTGTAAAAAAACCGCACCGCCTTGGCCTTGATGGTAATTCCCCGCTCCCGTTCCAGGTCCATCTGGTCCATGAGCTGTTCGCGCATCTCCCGGGGCGGAATGGCACCGGTAAATTCCAAAAGACGGTCGGCCAGGGTGCTTTTGCCGTGGTCGATGTGGGCGATGATGCAAAAATTTCGGATGTGTTCCAGCGACACGAAGATCCTCTTTTATAAGACGCAGGCGATTGAAAGGGGCATAGTATAGGCCAGCGTTTGGGGAAAAAGAAGGAAGGATTGTTTCGTCAAAATGTCCTGAAACAAAAAAGGCGGCCCTGGCAGGGCCGCCTAAAAGCTTAATTTCCGTTTAAAACAATTCGACGTTATCAATCCACATATCGGTGTAGGTTGAGTGGGTGTTTCCATTATTCGAAACTTGCCATAACAGAAATAATGCCTGACTCTCAAATGTCACGGTTTTCCCATTAACCACTACACTTCCAGTCAAGGGGCCGGCAAGACCATCACCCGCGCTGAAACGAATGTTCATGCTACTGAAAAGCACTTGAACAGTCTGCCATCCTGAGCCAGGTCCGACAGGTATATTCTGATTGAAATAGTTGTAACAATTGCTGCTAAACGGTGGTTGGCAGGATCCACCAGGATTGGCCGTGGGTGGAGTATTTTGGCTGACACCGACCTCAAACCACCGGGCGACATTGGTATCATCGGCGCCGATCATAATATCGTACTGGACGCCCGTAAAACTGGACAGGTCGTATATGTAGGGATCGGATGGATCGGATGGATCATTCCTTAGGAAACCATAAAGTTCCATCGATGGATAACCGGTTGGGGCCGTATCGGTTTGAGTGCCATAAATATGAACGGCATATTGGCCCGTATCCGCCCGGGGATAAAGAAGAATGGGACTGGCGCTATTATTGATCATATTGGTATGACCGATGGAACCCCCGCTAGTCTCAGCCGTGAAATATCCGCCGGTACCGTTCGTAAGAGTCGGATTAACTTGAAGTGAACCTTCATGGAAATTGCTAACCACACTCACGGGAAGGGGAGCCGGTACAACGGAAGTGACCGGTGGAACTACACTATTACAGCCCTGGAAAAGGCAAAGGAAAGCCCAGGATAAAACCAATGCCCCCAAACCCAGCCCTAACTGATGATTTTTCATTGATAACCCTCCTACCGTTCCACCACTGCCCGTATGGGGTGTAAATATGTTCCTAAAAAAGTTTACCACTATTTAAAAAACGAGATGGCGTCCACCGACATATCCACAAAGGATTTACCCGCTTTGTTATTACGGCTCCCGCCCCATTGCAACCACATGACTTGTTGGAGATTCGTTCCGCTCAATGTAGGCGGGGTGGGAATGGCCCCGGCAACCAGTTGTTTGAGGTCGCTGAAGTTATATCTGAAAAAGGCCCATTGTCCGTCGGTTCCGTCAGTGACATCGGCGGCGAAATGGTCGTAGCATTGAGTGGAAATCGCAGTACACCCACCACCACCCGCCACAGCGACCGTTTGGTAAACGGGTATAGAGAAATGCCGTTGAAGGGCGGAGTCGTCGCTGGAGATTTTCAAGTAAAACTGGACCCCGGTAAAATTGCTGACGTCGTAAAAGGCCCCTCCCTCCGGATAAGCGCAGAGATCCAGTTCTGGAAAGGTAGAATCCCCCAGGTCGGTAACAGTTCCATACATTCGATACCCGTAAGCGGCCCCATTAGCGCCCGGTCCATAAAGGCCCCAGGAAATTAAGGTGTTATAAGCCGTGAAATTGTTTAGAACCGTAACTGATCCGGGAGTTTTCAGAGTGTAAGACGGAGGATTGCTCATCTCAAAGAGGTTGGGATTGATAGGGTAACCTTCTACAACCGCGCCCGCGTTATTTGTTACGGGACCCTGAACCGGTTGAACGGCTGGAACAGTAGAAACCAGATTAGCCAAGTTGAAATCGGCTACTAAATCCCGGTTAATCTGGGAAACAGGCGCTCCATAAACCCCCAGGGCAGGCACCCCATTCTGACATCCAACCAGAACCGAGATCCCAATTCCGGCAACGAGGAACAACCCCGCCACCCAAGCCGTGGGCCGAGTCCTGTTTTGGCTGAAAATCTTCTTCAGCTTTTTAGAATAGGATTTCATAGGTCAGCTCCGCGAATTGGTTGTTCATGGTTCCGGTTGAAGGTGTCGTCCCAAAATACGGAACCGCATTACCCCAGGTATAGTCGTAATCCAAGTATAACTTGGAGTTTCGGTTCAATGTAAAGGTCGTAGAAAACCGGAGGCTGTTGTTCGTACCGTTGATGTTGAATAACTCGTATTTTCCCAGGTCCGAGTTGTCGAACAGGTAGGAATAACGGGCATAGGTGGTCACCTGGTTATTGATCACGTAGCCTGCCTCCGATCCGTTTACGCTATCCGCCCCGAAAGACAGGGCCATATTCCACCAGGAAAACAAACCGGCCTCCACTCCCCCCAAGACCCAGGCGCTGGTCAAGGTGCCTAGCGAGCTGTCGGTTTCTTCATAACGAACATTGGTCCCAATTATCAAATCTTCCGGATCATCAATGGAAGGACCGAGGTTGAAGGAAGGCCCCACGTTGATATAGGCGAAGTTTCGCTGGGGAACTGCGGTGACGGACACAGGCATGTCCACCGCTACAAATCCGGTCCCCTGGGAATCCGCAACGATATTCGGATTGATTTCCTGAACGAAATAAACCGAGCCCTTGATCTTGAGAGAATCCTTTTCAAGGGTTTTAACGTCCAATTCCATTCCCGCTCCCTCCCGATTGGGAGTGGCCAACCCATAAGGGAAAGTATTGTCCTCGGTTCGATCGTAAAAAGAAAAGATACCGCTAGCACGGGGCACCCCGGCAAGGAAAAACTGGCTTCGAAGGGGCGCGGAAAACAGGTCAGGGGTGGGCAACCCACTCCCAGGGTTGAAACCCGTAGTGGAAGTTATTAAATCCTGTCTAGTTTGGGCCATGGGCGAGAAATAGTTCGGACCCACGTTCAGGTAGTTGAACGAGATTAGAGAATGTTGGAACTTGAGGTAGGGACCAGCGATCACCGCCCAATCCGTCACATTCGTGGCGCTGTTTCGCGTGTCATCTTCGTAAAGCGAATTCGCGGCTTCCCACGTTGCTCCCAAAACCATTCCATCCCCCAACGACACATCAACCGAAGGTTTTAAACTGAGTATCTCGTATTGGTGGTCCCATGTGGTGACGCCATTGGGCACATAAATACTTCCAGGGGTGTCGGTATTAGGCCCTTCCCATAGCAGAAGGCCATAGGCGTCAAAGGAAAATTTCAAGTTAGTTCCGCCGCCCAAAAAGAGCTTCTTCGTCGCTAATTGTCCCTTCCCGGCAAAAAGCCAGTCGGTATTAAGACCCGAGCCAAAATAGTTTCCCCCTGAAGCCAAGTCGTTGTAGCCATTTCGGATCATATCGCCCATAAGGGAGATATTGAAATGGTCAAACCAGGTGGAGTCAGGCCACGCCACTTCAGAACCCAAACGCATACCTCGAAAAGGCCAATTGGGTTCGTTGTTCATGAAACTTTCATATTTCAATGTGTCGTCTTCCCGGGCAATCATCTCGGGCACCCAACGCAGATCCAGGTTGTCACGGTTCCAGAGAGTCAATGGAGTATAGGATTCATCAAAATCACCCAGAGTCGCGGTAAACCAAGGCGCCTTGAGTTCCATGGAACCTCGGCGGGGAAAGAAACTGTCGATGGCCTGGGAATCGTTCTCCACCATGGCAGTCCCATATCGAACGATTAGGTCCCACCGAATTTGCTTTCCTATGACTCCCTCAGGCTCGAAGTCGATATAACCCCTGCCCTGGACATTGTCATTTTGGGAAAGTGATAAACCAGGGATAGTACTCGTCAAACGCTCACCTGCGCCAAAAACGCGGCCCAAACCGTGCCAAGCAATGGTGGGATACTCGTCAATGCCCTTCAACCGTTTCAAAAGATCGTATTGCTCATTTTCAAGGGTCGTGGTCTTGTCATCGAGATCTTTCACCGGCGTCTGGATATCTTTCAATTCGTACTGATAGGCGTCTTCAAGGCTATTTAAAGTTTCGGCCAACTTGGCCCATTTCAGCGGATCCTCCGGCGTTGCTGTGGGAACAGGAGGTTGTGTTGCTGCAACCGGAGAAACCGTCGCGGTCCCAGGAAGGGGAATAGAAGGCGCCGTGGAGGCGTCAGGCGGTGGCGGAGGGGAAGCAGGAGCCGTACTGGTTGATGGAACGGCACCCGAAGCTGGTGGAGCAGCAGCGCCCGCATCAGGCGGTGGCGGAATTGAATCTGATGTAGAAGGCGCAGGTGCCGAAGGAGCGGAAAGTGCGGGCGCCGTTGAGGGTGCAGGAGCAGAAGAAGACAGAGGAGAGGCTGTCGAGGGAGGAGCGGGAGAACCCGAATCGGGCGGAGGAGGTATTTCATCCAATTGTGCCACTTCAATTCCGAATAGATTCTTTTGAGCCTTCTCAACCAGTTGGGCCACTTCAAACCGCGTCAAAGGCGCCCGGGAATCCCCGGGAGTCAGCAATCCAGCCTGTTCCAATTGTCCCAGCTTCATATAGGTGTCATTACCCGACGGAACCACAGAGAACAGGCCATCCGAAGCCGACGCAACAGCTAACCCCAAAAAGAAAAGGGCAGCTAAGGCTAGGGCGAACCGCCCGGATTTAATAATGGGCTTCATAAGTGAATCTCCAAACCTCATCAGTGCGGTTGTAAGAAGGGACATCTGTCCAGACGTAATTGGTGAAGAAACAATCCGCCCGGATATCCACCAGGCTGCTCAAGGGATATTTCACACCGAAAGCCCAGGTTTGTCGGGTCATATTCATGGCCTGGTAAGTGAATTGGGGGTTAGGGGTTCCCGACGAAGAATAAGGAATAACATAAAAAAGATATTCACCCAGGTTGGGGGGATTTCCGTCGCTCAAGAAATATTCGCTGCCGCTGCTTTGGGTTTGTTCGAAGGCCGCGGACCAGACAACAGGAGAAAACATTTTGAGGGGTATATTAAAGTCTGCCGCCCCGATAATCGTTTTCGAGGTGAACGGGGAGGCCCCGATCCCTAAATCAGTGGTTTGATATTTGTAATCAAACTGGATGTCATAGGTTTTACCCGCCATGTTCGCCATCTTGGCGAAATCCATGGTCAAGGCCCCTTCCCCGCCCCCGAAGGTACGCCCGACTGAAGTATTGCTCTGGCTATCCACCGGGATGGCCCCGGTTCCCTGGGAATTGAGAACATAATTGGGTTGAAGTTCCTGGGCCTTGATCACCACCGAAGCCTGGGGTTGGAACCAACCCTTGTTCCCAACCGCGCCCGAAAGCCCCAATAAAAACACCGAACGGTTTGGGGTAGCATCCCCGTATGGAAGCATATTTTCAGCGGTCCGGTCATAGGGGGCGTAAGAGGGGCGGTTGATGCCCTGGAAAGGGCTTTGATTGAGTAGCCCTGGCGCGGCGTCATCCAAGCCCGTCAGGTTGTTCGTCATGTATCCGGGGGCCGAGGGATCCGGCGAGAAACGGTTTGTCTGAGCTCCGGGCGAGTAAAAATAGGGCCCGATGTTCAAATACTTAGTTGATAACTTGATTCCATAAACTTCCAGGGCACCTTCGGCTGATAGAGCCCAATCCGTGAAAGCCTTGGTCGGGTCGGTGGAATCATCATTATATTTGCTGAAGGCGCTCTCGAATCCACCTGTCAGTTTGACATTATCGTCGAAAGGGATTCCGGCTTTTGACCAGAGGCTTCCAACCTGGTAAGCCTTGGCGTAATTATCCGGATAGCCAACAATGTAGGGTGAGTTGGCACTTCCCGCATCCTGCCAAAGCACCAGGCCTGTCGCTCCCAAAATGAGGTTTTGCTGAAAGAACCCTAGGGAAGCTTGGCTCCCCGCAAAATAATCCCCGAAACTGATGGCTCCAATATCGTCTCCTGGAGCCTGCATCACCCCGATCATGGACTCCAAATGGTAGCTGCTTAAGTCCCAACTGGAACCCCAATTCTGACCCACTGAACCCTGGAACCCTCGAAGTTTCCAATCGTTTCCGTGGTCCAGGTAAAGCAGATCCTCCGCGTCATTTCGCGTGCGCTGGAAGGAGGTTGGGTCCACCAGGGTGTAAACGGGAGCGTTGAAGTTCCAAAGGGTGAATGGGGTGTAGCTTTTGTAAAAATCCCCACCTTGTATAGTGGCGGAATCGCTATAACCCGAAAGACTAATCCACCGCAATTGATAAGAGGGTTGGATCGGATCCTGGTAGTACATGCCAATCGAACGCCAGAAACGGAAACTAACATTAAAAAGCACGTCGGGAACCGGCACGCTGCGAAGGTCCATTTGCATATAGATGGCTGCGTTGTAGTCCATGGAAGGATAGGCTGCGTTGTTGCCAAAACCACGGTACATATACATGAATCCGCGGGATTCGCCCCCGACCTCTGTTCCGGTTCGAGTCAGGTATTTTTTCTGGAGCGCCGAATAAATTTCATCGCGAACCTGGGCGTCCTCCAGACGCTGTTCAACCTTGTCCACCTGGATCCCCATGGCCGCCAGCTCGTCCGCGAATTCTTCAACCAACTGCTGTAAGCTGCGGGATGGTACCGTCTGGGTGGGAGAAGCCGCCGTACTCAAAATGGGCGCCGGAGATGCGGAAAGAACAGGCTCGGGCAGGGTCGGATCCCCCGCCATGGGCGGGGGTAAAAGGGATGGATCGGCCTGGGCCATAATCATCTGGGAAGCCTGGGCCGTCAACTGGGCCATCTCCAAGTTTGTCATTTGATCCATGTCTTTGCCGGGATCGGCAACCATGCCGGATATCACCAAATCGTTGGCAGCCTGGTCGATCCAGGGGTCGCGATCCGTCGTCGCCAATCGACCATGTTCGGCCAAGGCCGGCAGGGCCAAGCTTATGAAAAGCGCGATGACCGGTGATGCTTTTTTCATAGTTGCTTTAAGTTTCAATTTGTCCAAATCCGTTAAAACATGAATTTAATTTTGCTGAAAAACTGGTCGCCCGAATAGTTATTAGAGGGCACATAGGCATCCGCGAAATCGATATGCTTATACCGCCACTCCATCTTGCCTCCGCCCCAGGGAATGTCCCAGGCAAACCCTAGGCCGTAAGAGTTCGTTTGGTAATTGACCAAAGGATAGGTGTAATTGGAATTCCAAGTCTCCACACCGATATCCCCCAAGAAATCCAGGTCCTTGATGATATTCACCATAATGGCGCCGTCAAACACCTGCTGGGTAAATAGGTTGGGAATGCTGGCCGAATAGACGGAAGGCGTACTGGAAGATGGCGCCCCGGGGGAAGGCACGGTGGTGGATCCTCCTGCTGTCGCCGCGTTAAGAAAGGTCGCTGGGACGCTTGCTCCACAGGAGACCTGGTTTTCAGTCATAAAGAATGAAAGATCCACAGCTCCCGGGGTGCCCATCCACTCATTCACCTTTAACTTGGTGGTCAAAGTGATGTAGTTGTAAGACTTAAGATCCTCAATATTGGCATATTCGTTAAACCCTTTTGAGAGTCCGTCCGGGTAGGTGGCCAGAGTCATCCCAGGGAGCGGGGCTTGTCCGGGGCCAATCATGGTCAGGGCACCACCGTATTTATATATGGGAAGGATCAATGGAAGCCGTTCACTTGTCATGCGGAACTGATACCGCACGTCATCGTCGAGAACGTCGCCGTCGTTGCGTTGAGCCTCGATATTGTTGATGTAATCGAGTCGAACCGGGTTCACCGTCGGGGAATAATTTCCCCACATATCCAGCCCCCAGATGCCCTCATCATCGGGATAGTAAAAGCTCAGAATCTGCACGGGCTCAATCGTGTTGTATCCAAAGGAATTCTGTTCGGAGACATATTCCGTTTTTTGGGCAACATCGAAATTGACGACGATGGCATCCAGAAAGGAAGGCCACTTCTTCATGAAATCTTGCTTGCGTCCGTTCCACCCCAAATTGAACCGCCAGCCGTATCGATCGCTCTGAAGGTTATCCACTTCCCCGATGGAACCGTAGGCATCCTGGTAGTCACTCGGGTTGAAGGCAAGGCCGTAATGGAAAAAATTGATTCCACTCATGGTCACCTTGCTTTGAAAGTCGGCGTAGGTGTCGCCGATGGCAAACCCATAAAGGGCGAAAGGATAAAAAGCGATGGAAGCTTGGCCTGCGCCTGATTCAATGGCGTTGGGATCGGATATCACCGTACCGGTATTCGTGAAAACCGGCCCCGACACCTCGGTTCCGGTATAAAAATGCGAAAAGGCTCCGTCAAAGTCCACCTGCACCGCATTCAGGTTTAAGTGAATATCCGCCTCGTAATCCTTCATGTCGAGTGAAGGCTGGAGGGGCTGAACGATACCGAAATTATCGTTGACCCATTCGGCAGAAAATGAAGTGCGCACCAAGCTGTTGGCCCAGGGTTCGTCAATCTTCAAACCCTCTTCCCATCGCTGGGTTTGGGTCGGGGTTTCCCCCATACGTCCTACAAGTAACCACATGCGACCATCTGGACCCAACCAGGGCAATTGGCGACCCACCGCATACATCCCGTCAAAGACCCGGTCGCTGGCCGACTGCACATTTCCCGCGGTAGCCGAGTAAGCCGGGATATAGCTGACCGAATCCATGTAATCGTCCCAATTCTTACCGTTCTTGTCGTCGTTGAAGTTCTTGATGTCGAAAGGATCTTCAAAACGTTTGATGGAATTATTGGCATATCCCCGGCTAAGGGGGCCGAAGGTGGTATCGGGCTGATAGCATTCCACTGCGAAGGTCGTGTCCCACTTCCCCAGATCGCCATAGAGGTGGAAGGTCGCGCTAGGATTGCCCAGGTAGATGGAAGCGGGGGCCGTACCCACCCCGGCGACCTGAATCTTCGCCGAATAATTATCGAAGGGTATGATCATCCCAAAGCCCGTGGAAAGGGTACCCACGCCTCCCAGGTCGGTGTACATGCCCACCCACGCTTCTTGCAAAATCTTGCTCGCGCTTTGTTGGGAAATACCAGACAGGTTGATGTTTTCGAATCGAACATTGGTATTGGTGTTGAAATTGGGGATTCCCACCGATTTATTGGCCTTTTTCCAGACACTATCCACATCATCTTGAACCTGTTTGAGACTTTGCAATTCGGCTTCCCTGTCTTTCAACTGCTCATCTTCCTGGGCCAAATGATTCTTGAGAACCTGAGTAGAGTCGCTGAGTTCTTTCAACAACTGCTCGATCTCGGCCTTTGCGGCGGGCGGATAGGAAGGGGCCAAAGTTGGAGCGGCGACAGGGGTTATTACAGTTGGGACAACTGGAGTAATCTCAGGGATTGTAGGTGGAGCAATGGCCGGAACCGGCGTTGCAGTGGGTGCGGTTGGCACAACGGGTGGTTGAACCTCAATCTGAGAAGGAACGGACACCTCGGGAGTCGGAACTTGCATAGCGGCGGTAGGAGGAGTTGGTGTTGGACCCAAGGAGGGAGCTTCAAGCCGGGCCTTGGCTCTCTCGGTATAGAAAGCTAATTCCATCCGAGTGACGGTTTTGCCCTGATCCAAAGCCTCTTGGTCATCGGGGTCCAGAAGTCCATATACCTCTAAATGTTTCACCCCTTGATAAACAGGATTATCCGAATTGATTTCTTCGTAGGGATTGGCCCTAACTAGGCCCGCAGCTAAAAGGCCGATCGCCCCCGCCAGCACCGACAAAAGAATTGAAAATTTAATTTTCAAAACCAGTCCCTTGGATCCAAGTTAATTCGAAAAATCAGCCTCAGAAAAACCCGACTTCATCTATCCAGTAATCAATATTATATGTTCCAGCGTTGTTGTCCCCGCTATGGTCCCATTCCAAATAGATGAATTCCTTGAGATGGTCGATCAAATCCGGTGGCGTCACCGGCGACCCCCATCCTTGTTCCCGGCTCAACTCGGTAAATTTATATGAACAAAGTTTCCAATCGCTCGTGGGTCCCAGCATAGCCCCAAAGTGGTTATAACAGTCCGAGATACAGGCCCCGCCGGCATCGGCGGGCAGTGTGGGTACGGTCGCGATCACAAAACGGCGCTTGATCGCCTGATCAGCGGGAGGGCACTTGTAGTAAAACTGAATTCCTGAAAAATCGCTGGCATTGTAAAGACCGGCGCTCGTAAATTTTCCCTGTATCGAGAAGGCGGGGTAGGAACGATCCCCTTTGTCCGTCAAGGAACCAAAAATATGGGCGCACATGGCGGAACCATTAGCCCCGCCCTTCACAATAAAATTAGGATTAGGAGCATTTCCATTCTCAGAAAAGACAAACCATGTCCCCCCGGATCCGCCGTGAAGATTGGGATTGGTATTTTTACTCCCATCATCAAAATTACAAATCATACTTTGTTCCGGGGGAACGTTGATTTTGATTTTGTTTAAATCGGGGTTCGTCAGGCCATCGCGGAGGGAGGATTGTGCCGAGCCTTGGTTAATAAAAACCGCACCGCATCCCGCCAGAATGAAAACCAAAAGAAGCCCCAGGCATAAGGTGAAAAATTTCGGGGAAGACATAGCGACCTCGACCGGGGGATAAAGGCGACAAAGCCCGTGCATTTTACTAAAAGGCGGGGATTGACGTTAGTTTTTTTTCAAGGGACATGTATGTAATTTTTTCAGGATTCACTATTTTCCTTGCAGTAAATCCCTTTCATGGGGGGTTAAACCGTTAAACGCCTGGGCTTAAAAATTGAATTTTTGTTGAATAAATTATGGGTTTCCTCGGGAAAGCGTAATTCCCGCTAGGGTTTAAGTTTTCCGGCCGTTCGGGTTCCGGTTTGGCCCTTGATGTAAGTGAAATCAAAAGCATGGATCGAATCATCTGGCGTTTCCACCAGGACGGCCGCCATGGTTTGGCTATCCCGCTCAGGCTGGGCTTCCTTCGGCAAATTCACAAACAGGCTTTTCACGCGCACGTCCATCCCGGCCGGCACATCCAGGGGGCCCACGGTCGCCAGGGTGACGTAATAATCCTTGGTGGCATCCAACTGGCGCAAGATCAGGCCCTTTATTTCATGCGCCGTTTGGTTATGAATATCCACTGTAAGCGGCAAGGAAATCCCCAGCGGGGCTTCCGCAGGAGCGGTCAGGCTCACCTCAACCGGAAGCAATCCTTCAGCCTGTCGTAAAGTGGTAAAAGCTTTCCCGCCCGAAATCACCCACTCCATTTTGGAATAAGGCCCCCGGACTCCCCAAATCAAGCGGTAAAGGTCGTGCCAGAACATTCCCAGGTTAGCGTTCACGCCATACCAAAGGTTGAAAGTTTCCACTTCCCGGTTGTAAAGCTCCTCAGGCGCAGGTGGATCCAAACTTTTTTGAACCATATTGAAATCGGCTTCTTCACCCGGCACATACATGCCCCCTTCCCGCGCGAGATAACCCGGCCAGTGGCGTTTCATGTCCTCGATCGTGCTGCGGTCTCCCTCATAAAGCATGATGTGGTTAAAGTTAATGCCCGCATCCACCAGCATGGCTGGGTCTTGCCCATGCTGGTGGCCCATTTCCCATCCCAGGGTGAAGGTAAAAACAGGCTTGGTCATCTTGGCTTCGTCCAAAATGCTTTTAAGCACGGTTGCCACCTTATGGGCTCTCCACCATTCGAAAAGGGCCACGACCTGCTTGTTCTCCTTTTTTTCCACCGTTCGCGCCAGCCAATGGATTCGGTCAGGCTCTGCCATTTTTTCGAACCCATCGGGCAGAGTCATGTTCATATCTTTAACGAATTCGTCCACCAACTCATAGCCCGCAAAACCCGTACGCACGTAATCCAGGCCCACGTAATCGACGTTGGAATCCTTATTCATGGCCTGCAGAAAGTCCAGGATGTCCTGGCGGCGTTTCGGGTCATCGAGCGAAATGAACCGGGTGAGAATCACCTGATCCGTGCTGGAGTCATAGCCCATGGAAAATTCGTAGGGTGCCTGATGCCATCCGTCCCCACCGACTTTGAAAGTAGTCATGTAAGCGGCATACTTCAAACCCGCGCTGTGGGCAGCCTGGGCATATTTTCGACCATTCTCCATTTCTTCCCTGTTAAAGGGAAAATCCTGAGGGTAAAAACGGTCCCAAATGGCGGTTTCCGCCACCAAATCACAAAACACATTTGCGCCCATAAACTTGGCCCAATCAATGGCGTGGGCCGCGCTCATGGTTCCGCTTCCATCAAGCGCCGGAATCATCCCCTTAATGAGTTGTTTCCCGCCCTCCATCGTCAAGACGGCATATCCCGGCTCCAAGCCCGAGGGTTGCAAAGGAGGGATGGTAAAAGCCGACTGAAATACACGCGGGTTCGATCTTTCCGGATCAACCAATACCATTTGAGCCAGGTAGGTCCCAGGCCGAGGATTGTATGGAATGGGCCAATTGCCTGAAAAGGTCCTACCTTCAGCCACCTTTCTCAATTCCAACTTCGAATGGCCATCCACCAGCGTGACGGGTTTGCCATCCATCAGGACTTCCACATAGGCATGGCTTTCCTCGAAGCGCTTGTAGTTCATTGAACTTACTTTCAATTCAAAAGGGACCATCTCATATCTTAAAAAACTTCCCTTCGGCATGACGGCCACCACGTCGGGAATTTCAAGTGACAGCGTCTTGAGGGGAATGGCCGGTTGGGAAACCAAGGGGGTCAAGGTGGCCTTGGCCAGAAAAACCAGGGCGAACACCCCGACCAGAGCCCCGACCCCGCCCCAAATCTGTCTGTCCGATATCGCATAGGTGTTCCAAAATTCAATTTTCCTGGTCATCAATGATGCCAAACGGGCATACAAGGTTTTGAACGTTAGAAAAGAAAGCCAGCTTACAAGCTTTAAGCGATGTGGGTCCGTCTCCATTTTGGGCGAAGCGGTTTCGGTTGGGACGGGGAGAGATGTCTGGAGATGATCGAGAGGTGTCTTCCCCTCCAGCATCATCCGCTGCAGTACTTCGACTGATGGGATCTTTTCAGTTTCCGCTTTTGGAGCCTCGACCGCCAATTGAGACAGAAAAGCGGATTTATCTTCAACCGGTTTTTCCTCCCGAACCGCAATCTCAATATTTTCTTCAATGGTTTTGAACTCAATCTTGGAAATTGAAGAAATTTCTTCCCTCAACGGCTCGGATTCTGAGGGTGAGGGGGAAACCGAGATGGGCGGGGCAGAAACCACCTGGGGGAGATCCTCTTCTTTGAGGGACCCTGACAGAAAACGCCGGATGGCCTCTTCCCTCTCGATCGTTTTAACGGATTCCTTGGACTGAGGAAGAAAAGCCGCTGGATTTGCTGAAATCTCTTGGCTTTGAACAGGGGCTCGGTATTTTTCCCTCATTCTTCCGGTCCATTGTTTGGCCCAGCCCACTCCGTCTTTAGCCCGGGCCCATCCCGATCCCACAGCTAAACTCAATGTAGAAACACCCTCGCCTAAAAACCGAACGACGTTCTGAGAATAGGACGAAGAAAGCCCGGGATTCTGTTCCCGAGGGAGACGGAAGGGCTCTAGGGTTTCCTTTGCCGACAATTCTTCCTCGGGGCCCGGCGGTATGGATCGGGTCAGGCGCACGACTGTTTCCACGTGGTAGGTTTGCGGAAACATATCCAGGGGCTGGGCCCAATCCACCGCGTAGCCGTGTTTGGACAAAAGGGCCAAATCCCTCGCCAGAGTGGAAGGGTCACAGGAAATATAAACGATCCGTTGTGGACGCAAGGCCCCGACCCGGGCGAGGACTTCGGGCAAAATTCCTTTACGGGGTGGATCCAATAGGACCGCGTTCACTAGAGTCAGACCTTTTTCCTTCAATCCCAGGAGCACTTGAGAAACGTCGCCTTCCAGGAAATCAATGTTCTCCCGGCCGTTGAGACCAAGGTTGACTTTGGCGTCCTCCACGGCGGGTCCCACTTCCTCAATTCCCACCACGTATTCGCACTCGTTGGAAACGGCCAAGGCCAGAGTTCCGATTCCGCTGTAAAGGTCGAGAACCGTCTGCCACTTTCCGCCATTCTCGGGACGGCCCAACGCTTCCCTCACCACATCGTGCAAAAGGTCCGCCTGCGCGGTGTTGACTTGAAGAAAGGAGGGGAGAGAGACTTTCAAGCGCAGGTTGTCGATCTCTTCGAAATAATGGTCACGTCCCGCCAGGGTTTGAGTGACGGGGCCAAACACGATATTCGTCCGGGATGAATTAATGTTTTGCAAAACCCCCACCAAGGACGGTACCTCGGCCATCAGTTCCCGGGCCAAGCGGGGAAGGATTTCAGCGAGCGGCTCGGCCGAAATTTCTTGGGTCTGGAGCCTTTCCTCAGGGTTTTCAGTCCGGGTGACCAGGGCCAGCAAAATCTCTCCGGTTTTATCACTGGAACGAACGGCCAGGTGGCGGAGAAAACCCGTGTGCTTCTTTTCCTGGTAGGGCGTCAACCCCGATCGGTCGATCTTACGCAAAACCTGCTGGATCAGTTCGTTGATACTGTCGGCCTGGATGGGGCAGTTCTGGTAGGGCACGAGCTTGTGCGAGCGGGGTTCATAAATGCCTGCCACGAAGCGCCCATCCCTCATGGAGGTGACCGGCATGGCCTTGTTACGATAATGATATGGAGAGGGAGAGGGAAGACAGGGCTGGACGGTGACATTTGTTAATTTGCCGATGCGTTCCAGGGCGTCGACGACGAATTGCCGTTTTGCCTGCAATTGCCGGGGATATTGGAAATGCTGCCAGTGACACCCCCCGCATTCCTCAAAGATAGGGCAAGGCGGTTCCACCCGGTCGGGAGAACGCTTGGCGAAACCGATAATTTTTCCGACAGCAAATTGGTCTTTGACCTGGGTAATCTGGACGGTCGCTCGCTCCCCGGGTAAGCCACCTGGAACGAATACCGCGAAATCCTGAAATCGTCCCACCGAGTCTCCCCCGAAAGCCAGGGAGGTAATTTCCAATTCGATCCGGTCGCCGAACCGGACGGGTTTAACGGGCTTGGTTTTCATTCTTGCCTTTAATCGTTGAATCCCTTTCGGGAATTGTATTCGTCATGACTGCGAAAGACCTTCGGGGGGATGGAAATATCTTCTTTGGAATTTTCCCCATCCCTTTCCTTTCTAACAAGCGAAAGGACCTATACCTGAAAAAACCCACCCTATAAAATCGGGAGCATTTTAAAGTATTTTTCAGCCAAAACGTATCCCAACCTGCCAGAGCCCGGCGATATACTAAACGGCCTAGGGGTAAACTGCCTGACTCACGGAGTGGCCCCCGCTTGAAAAGGCGAAATCGAAGGGCGGAGGCGGGGATGGATCAGGTGAAAAAGCTGGCCTTGGCGGCGAGCTTGTGGATCTTTTTGGCCGGGACAGGGCCTGTCTGGCCTTCTGAAACCCGGGTGCAATCCACAGGCGGCTTGACAAGTGTCATGACCGACGAAACGACCGATTTGAGCTTTTTCATGGACGGCAACCCCGCCGGACTACTCTTATTAGATACGCATGACCGCCTGGACGAGGCGTTTCAGTGGGGCCAGCAAAACGGCCAACCGGTCCAGCCCGGCTCCTACCAGCAAACCTCCGGTTCCATTCCCTGGCTGGCCAATGACAATGACATCCACTACGCGGGCTTGATGGCTTTTCCCACTACGGGTTGGGCCTTTCAGGTGGGAGGGGATTTTCTGTCTTCGTCCGGCCAAACTTCGACAAACATTCTTGATAGTTACACCGCTTCCCAATACCGCGGGCTGTTCCGGGGGGCCACCAGCTTGGGCCCCCTGGTCTTGGGTTTGGAATTTCGAAACATGGAATCAGACAATACCTATGAACCGGGCCTCTACCAATACGGAAAGAATTCCGGCTCACCCTACTCGCTTCAAACGGGGTCCAGTGCCCTCAACCAGACCTATCTCCGTGCGGGATTGCTGACCACCTTTCCCGAAAAACCGGGTCCCAAAGACGGATTCTGGCAGGCGGGCGGAATCTTCGAGGCCCAGGTGGGGGGCGGTGACAGTGCGCTTAAAACCAGCTTGGTTTATCCCGGCGGAGGACCCTTCAGCCTCCAGCAAAACAACTCTTACACCGATTATTACTACTTGGGCCCCGAGTTGAAGTACGAGGTACCCCACCAAATCATCCTGCGCTTTAGCTACTTCATGATCTATGACGACACTTCTTTTGCCCGAACGGTTTCACAAACGAATGCCGATTACCCCAGCCAAAACGCCTATCATTCTTCTCAATTCCAATCCATGAACGCGAATGGCGCCTTCCGTCTGACCTTCCCGCTTTCAGGCCGGGAAAACCTCAAAATCGGGGGGTATGTTTCTTCGTATTTCAATAACACCAATGACATAGGATCAGGGTCGGCTCAAAACGTCTACGACAACATCAACCGCCAGCAAATTATCACCAACCTGGGGGTGGGGGTGGAAGCCATCCACGATTACACTCTCGGCGTTCAATTCGCGAGCCAAACCTACACGCTGGACAATTCCGCCATAGCCGGCTCGGCCACCACCATCCAAAGCGATTACAACTATTATCAGTTCACTCTGGGCGGCGAAAGGTGGCTGGATGACCATTTGGCTTTTCGATTGGGGCTGACCGGAGAGGAAGATCAATACTTCCAAAACTCAAATCTTCAAAACCTCCTCGTCAACCTCAACACGGGATTGGGCTGGGAAGATACCTCCTGGGCCTGCGACTTTAGAATTTGGATGGGAGAACAAACAAATCTGCAGGATTCATCCCAGGGAGCCATCTTGGATGGATTTGAGATTTCAGGAACTGTCTTTCTATAGGTGACAACCGGACACCAAAACAAAAAAGGGTCCAGGCTTTCGCCCGAACCCTTTTTTTCGAGAAAATTTTTCTATTTTTTCTTGGGAGGAATCAAGTTGCCTTCGAGCCGGAGATAATCCAAGTAAACCACCGGTGGCTGGGTCAACCCCGTCGTATCCACCCAGAATTGAATGGACCTCATGTTGGTCAGGTCTAGCCTCTCGGAAATTAAATCGGTGAAAGTCACGGCTAGATTGGCCACCTTCTTCGGGGTCAATATTCCCCACGACTCATGAGTAAAAGACTTGGCGTCAGCGACTCGGATGTGCCAAGTCACAGGCTGATCCTGCGGGTTGAAGGCGTCCAGGTTCAAGGTGTCATACTCGGACCAATCATAAACCCGCAATTGGGTTGGCGAGTTCGTATCCAGGGTCAGGGTGGGCTGCCAACTTGAAACCGGGGGCGGGGTCATCTGGGTGGTCTCCACCACGGGCGTGGGACTGACCTTCCCCTTCGGCAGGGCCGTAGGGACAACCTTGACCTTCGGGTTGGGCGTGGGCGTCGGGGGCGCGGGGGTGGCAGTGGGGGGCGCGTTGGGACCCAGGGTGGGGGTCGGGTAAAACTGCCCTTGAATCAGGAAAGTAGCCATGGCGGACCGCTTTCCGTGGGTCAGGTTCTCGGTGGATGTCTCAAATTTCACATAACCGCCGGTGCCCCAATCCAGATCCATGGTAGGGTCCTCGAAATCGTTAATGACCAGGATTCGCTTGGATTCTTTTTTCTTATTAAACCCTTTCGTCAAACCCAGGCCCGAAGCGACCAGGTAAATCAAGCCCAGGACTAGGACGAAAATCAGGGTTTGCAGAAAAAGTCTCATATCATTTCCTCAGGTAAATTTGTCATAGGAGGCGCGCAACCTTGGCATTGTAACAGCGACCTGAGAGCCCCGCAATCTTCGTTCTTGGGACCCTGGTTTAGGAAAAAGCTATTTTTTCGACCCGCAGGAAGTCCGTACCACCAGTTGGGTTGGCACCAGGATTTGTTTGGGGCGCCAATGCTCGGGGTTCTGGATTTTTTGCAAAAGAATTCGGGCGGCCTCCACGCTAATCGTGTGGTAATCCTGTTTCACGGTCGTCAGGGAAACCGCATGAGTCGCGGATTCGCCTATATCGTCAAATCCCACTAAGGCGATATCCTTTCCCGCTTTCAATTTGGCTTTTTCGAGGGCCTTCAAGGCCCCCAGAGCCATTAAGTCGTTGCTGGCAAACACCGCGGTGGGCCGGTTCGACAGGCTGAGTAGCCGCTGCATGGCCGTTTCCCCCGATTCCCTCAAAAAATCACCTTCAACAACATAGTCGTCGGGGACAATCAAACCGTGGCGATGCATCGCGAGTTTGAAACCGCTGAGCCTATCCGAAGCGTTTCGGGAAACCTTTTGCTGGCCTGTGATGATGGAGATTTTCTTGTGGCCCAGCTTCACCAGATGATCTACCACCAATCCGGCCGCCTGCATATTATCGCTGTCCACGAAATCCAAATGGGGGTTCAGGGTTCGGTATCCGATCAAAACCACCGGCACCCGGTTTTCCATTAATTGAGCCACTTCTTTTTCTTCCAGGTAAGGGGAAACCATCAAAACCCCATCCACCGCATTGTGGAAAACCCGGCGGTAAACTTCCTGGGGATCGAAAACTCCGGCGATGGTGTTAATCAGAATGCCGTACTGGTTTTCCTGGACAACCTGGTTGATTCCATCCAGGATTCCGGAGTACCAGGGACTATTGAATCCAAATTCATATCCCGCCCAGGAGAAAAAAACCTCGATTAGATTGGTTTGCTTCACCACCAAACCCCGAGCGATCGGGTTGGGTTTGAATTGAAGTTCAGCGATGACCTTCATAACCTTTTGGCGGGTTTCATCCAGCACATTCGGATTGTTGTTCAACACGCGTGAAACGGTTGAAATGGAAACGCCGGCTTTCTCAGCCACGTCATAAATGGTATGGGTGATCATAAAGTTCTCATCTTTCTGTCAAAGCGCTTTTCCTCTGACAATAAAAAAGTTTCATCTGGGTTTAAGGCTTTCATGCGCTTTCACGTCATTCGGGTTTTCTTCCCTCCGTTAGAAAACGCTTTCAATTGCAAGGGGAGGAAAGGTTGGTTTGAAACGTTTTTATTATAAAAGGTTGGCGAAAAGAAAAACACCTGCTTTTTGGCCCAAAAGAAAAGCCCGGAATAAATCCCGGGCTTTTTACCGAATAAAAGACGGGTTTTACATCAAACGGGACACCTTCCTTTTATCGAACTTGAATATCGATTTCTTTCGGTTTCGATTCTTCGCTCTTGGGAACAACGATTTCTAAAATCCCATCCTTATAGGACGCTGTAATGGCGTCTGCCTTGACAGGCGCGGAAAGGGCGAAACTCCTCTGGAAACTCCCGTAACTTCTTTCAACCCGGTGGTATTTCTTATCCATGTCCAACTTTTTTTCTTCGGTCTTCTTTTCGCCCGAGAGGGTCAGAACATTATCCAGCAGGGAAATTTTGACGTCCCCCTTCTTCATTCCAGGCATTTCGGCTCGGAAAAGATATTCGTTCTCGGATTCTTCCACATCCACCGCCGGAACCCAGGTGCTGCCGAACCCTTTCCCTTCCGGATCCAAATGGTCCTGGAAGACCCTTTCAAATAGTTGATCCAGCGAATTCACCCAGGGCCGAGCCGAGTTGTTCGAGTACCGAGAAATTTGATTCAAATTCATGATGAACCTCCAATTTGTTTCTGTTTGTCTTTCTGCCGATACAAATAGGAACGGGACTTTTTCCCGTCAAGGGGCTCGCATGGACGGTGCGTGACAAGATTGTTAGAATCCCCCTTTACAAAACCAAAAAGGATTCCTATGAACCCCCTTTTAAGAACCGCCATTGAAGCCGCAAAAGCCGCGGGAAAGATCCACCGCCATTTTTACGGCAAGGCCCTCCACGTGGAGATCAAAAAAGATAACAACCTGAATCTTGTCACCCAGGTGGACAAGGCCTGTGAGAAAAAGATTCAATCGGTTCTGCATAAGCGCTTCCCCGCTTTTAATTTCTGGGGGGAGGAAAGCGGCCAGGGCGCCGGAGATTCAGAATTCACCTGGATCGTAGATCCCCTGGATGGCACAACCAACTTCGCCCATGCTTATCCCTTTTTCTGCGTTTCGATAGCCCTCCTTAAAGGAAAGGAACCGATAGCGGCTGTTATTTACGACGCCATGAATAACGAATGTTTTACCGCTGAAAAGGGAAAGGACGCTTTCTTGAATGGACGACGCATTAAAGTTTCTTCTATATCAAATCTTTCCAAAAGCCTTTTGAGCACCGGTTTTGCCTATGGAGTCAAAGAAACCCTATATAACTTTGAGAATTTCAAAAACTTCGTTTTGAACAGCCAGGGTGTCCGTCGGGATGGATCTGCAGCCATGAACCTGGCCTATGTGGCGGCGGGAAGGTTCGAGGGATTCTGGGAGCGAGGCATCCAAGCCTGGGACATGGCGGCGGGGATTTTGCTGATTCGTGAAGCGGGCGGCAAGGTGACGGATATTTCCGGAAAGCCCTACGACCTGTTGGCCCAAAACGCCTTAGCCAGCAATGGAAAGATTCATCAGCAGATGCACAAGATACTTTGGGCCGGGTCGGATGAAAAGAAATGGATAGCCAGGGAAAAGGGCTAAACTTAATTCACTGGCCTTCCGGTTGGGGTTGAGTGGAGAAATCGCTCGTCGGGGGGGTGGCTTCCATCCGTTTTCTCTCCGCCTCTTCCTGTTTGCGTTTCTCTTCCAACTTCTGAAGAATAATATCCCTTTGGAAAGGCGGAACTTTTCCAGCCCCTTTGCAATAGGGGCACGGCACCTCAATGATTCCAATTTGAACAAAAGCTTTGCCATTGCAGGCCGGGCAGGGCACTTCTTGCAGATAGGGCCAAACCACCCAAGTAAAGAACACTAAAAAACTGGCCACCAAGGCACCTACGATATATTTGATCACCGCTTATCCTCCCCATCCAACAGGTAACCATTCATGATGATTAACAAAGATTTACCTGCGCCCCAATTCCAACTCCCAGTTTCCGAGCGGCATTCCCGCCGCTCACAGAAATTTCCAATTTGCCGGACGAACCTATCAAAGCGGCGACCGTTCCCTTCTTCACCTCCACGTAATGGTTGATGAAGCTCAAGATGATCGCCTTGCCGATTCTTAAGCGAAAGGGATGGGGCAGGTGTTTTTTTTCAAGATTCGTAATCAAATTGCCGAATCGATCCACCCACAAAACCTCGCCCACCCAACCCTTAGCGGCCTTAAAGGGTTTTGGGATTTCTCCCCATACCCAGTTGTTGGTTTTCTTGCCCAGCTTGGCCAGGAGGATTCCCTTGGCTAAATGGGCCGCTGCGGGGGCGAAGACATCCCTCCCGTGAAAGGTAAAACTGGTGTTGGATAGTCTGTATTTCTTTTCCGTGAGTTCCACCGTCTGCTCAATACCCCAATACTTCAGGGCGGCAGGAATCAAACCATTATCCGGCCCTACAAAAAAGTGGCCCCGGGACTTGAAGGCCACGGTCTTTCGCCGGCTTCCCACCCCCGGATCCACGACCGCTAGATGAACTGTTCCCTTGGGAAAATAATCAATGACGGATTGAAGAAGGAAGGAACCGGTTAGAACCGCTTGGGGTGGAACCTCATGGGTCAAATCCACCAGTTGCGCTTGGGGGCAAATGCCGAGGATGACACCCTTCATCGTTCCGACGAAAGGGTCTTTCGTTCCAAAATCGGTGAGCAATGTGATAATCGGATTTTTCAAAAAGCCACCTCATAAAATAACCACGCAATTAGTATTTTAAGCCGTTAACCCCGCCAAATACTCCTCAATCAAAACGGGCATGTCGCGATGATAGCCTCCCTCTAAGAGCGAGAAAACCGGGAACCCTAGGGCGGATACCGCCTTTCCCATCACGTAATAATCTTTTTGAGTCAGGCCGAAATCGGTCAGGGGGTCTTGCTCATAAGTATCAAACCCCATGGAAACCCCCACCAGGTCCGGTTTGAACCGGCGAATCTCCTCCATGGCCTTTTCCATGACCGGGAAATAAACCCCCTCGCGGGTTTGCGGGGCCAGCGGATAGTTTCGGCAGTTTCCCAGGCTTTCCAATCCCGTCCCGGGATAACAGGGATATTGGTGCAGGGAAATACAAAGGAAAGGGTCTTTTTTAAAGCAGAATTCTTCCGTCCCGTTGCCATGATGGCAATCCAGGTCCAGCACGGCGGCCCTTCGGATCTTCCCTTCGGCTACCAGCTTGTTCAATGTGACCGCCATAGAATTGAAGTAGCAAAACCCCATCGATTCCCGGGGGGTGGCGTGATGCCCTGGCGGACGCATGAGGGAAAAAGGTATCCGGCCTTCCAAAGCCAGAAGGGCCGCCCCATAAGCCGCGCCCGCCGAAAGAAGACTGGCCTCGTATATACCCTTCACTCCGGGGGTGTCCTGGTCCAGGGGCAGTTCCCTTCGCACATGCTCGATCTGTCCTTTCCCATGCACCGCCTCCACGTCGCATAGGGGGATGGGGGAAGGTTCCAGGAATAAATCGGGCGCCAGGATCTTTTGAAGGTGGTTCAGACTTCGGAGAATGCGGTTGGGATGTTCCGGATGGCCCGGAATATGGTATTGGGTGGATTGAAGGCTGGTGAGGATGGCGAGTTTATTTTCCGGCATTTCGAAGGCGGATCTTTTCCGCCAGCAGGAACCTGTCCAATTTCGCGACATCCTGCTTGTTGAGCGCGAGAATCTTGATGCCCGCGCGAAAGGTGTTCCCGGTTGAACTGTTGGATTCCTGGACCGCCCGCACCACCTCGGCCAGTAGGTTCAGCGGGATGGGCTGGCCCGGCAGATAAAGCTGGATTTGAAGGGCGCATTCTTCCGGAAAGGCTTCCTGACCCACCAGTGACATGCCGCCGATGGAAATGTCCCGGGTGATGGCATGCAGGGTGGCCGAACGCTTGGAAAGCTCGGGAAGATGGTCTGCGGTCGATGTCTGATAGGCTGGATCAGCTAAGGAAGCGACCAATTCCTCTTTCTGGATCGTGAAATAGGTCACCTTGATGGTGGCGTCCACCCGCTCGGACTGTCGTTTTTCCATCCATCCTGATTTCATGTCCATGAGCCCCTTACTTCTTCCAGTGGATGCAAGACACGGGACAAGCTTCCATGGCGTCCTGAATCGCCGCTTCCGTATCCCCTTGGGGATTGAAAACCTCGGCCACGCCATCCACGGTCATGCGAAAAACGTTGGGCACGGCGGCTGTGCAGGATTCGCATCCGGTGCATTCCTTGGCGTCCACATAAGACAGGGCGTTGGTTTTCTTCAAGTTAGGCATAGCGCTCTCAAAACATGACTTTGAAACCGATGCTGGCCGCGAGATCCGATCCATTGGACGAGCCTTCCAAATTGCAGTGAATCCCCTCGCCCGAGCCAAAATCGAGTCCGGCCAGATACTTGGGTTCGAAGACAACGGGAATGCCGTTGGAAACAACGTTGGCATTGATACCGCCGGACTCGCTGTTGACATTAGTTGTTAATTGTCCCGTGATCGTAGAGACCACCGTTCCCGAGTTCCGTTGAAACCCAATCCCCGCATAGGGAAAGGCCACCAACAGGTCTTTGCCAACAATCAATTTGGCTCCGAAACTTCTTACGTTCCAATTCAGGGCATAATTCGTGGTGCCGGAGACCGAGGCATTGTAGGTGGTTCCCGCGTCGATGTACTGGGAGCTTTGGTTGACTCCGGTGCCCAGCCCCAAACTCCCCTGCATCTCATCCCAGTTTACTTCCACGGTGAGGGTAGGCAGTTTGATTCCATCCAGGATTTTGTAGCGAAAGTCGATGCCCACCCCGGTGTAATTACCTGTAAAGCCAATGCTGGATAGATTGATTTCCGGGAGATAAAGTAATTTAATTCCAACGTCTAAACCGTTGAACAGCCCGACCCGCAGGGTGGCAGCTGGAAAAGGGGCGGGCAAATCAGCCGGCAGGCTGACGTTGGAAGAGGCCTGCAGGGCCGGAAGAGTCAGTCCACCGAGGCTATTCACTTTGATGAGATCTACTCCCCCGCCCACCCCGATCTCAAAATGGGGTCCGGCCATGAAATCGAAAACGGAAGGGTTGTCATTCCAACCTAAGGTGCTATAAAAACCCATGCTTTTGGTGAATTCCCCATTAACAAAATCCGAGATGCTTTGCATATCCGTAAGACCCTGCGTGTCGAAATCTTGAACAACCGTTGTTGCAAGGGAGGGGCCGTTAACCGCAAACCCAAGGGAAAAACAAAGGACTAAAAAGGCTCTCTTCAGGGTTTTCAGGGGCATTGGCTTTCTTTTCACGCTAAAAATAAAGACAGGTTTAGTTTAGCAGGATGTTGAAAAAGTCCCCACAACGGACTTTTTCATATCTTAGTCGCAAATCACCCTTTTAAAAACAATGGGTTTAAAACGATTTGCTCCCAACTCCGTGGCTGCTACAGGGTTAAACAACAATTTTATTTACCCAGAAAAGGATACCCCACCTTTAATAAAAGCGGGTAATTTTCAAGAAATTCGGATGGGATTGGGGGTCGAAAATGCGTTGGCCGGAAAAACAATTGACCGAAGGCGTGTTTTTGGAGCGGCTTCACCGTTTCGGGGCACAGGTTCGGGTGAATGGGCGAAAGGAATACTGTCACGTTCCTAATTCCGGGCGCTTGAGGGAATTGCTTTATCCGGGAGCCGGAATCATTCTCGTGGATCACGGCTCCCCGGGCTCCCGCAATAGAAAAACCCGCTTTTCAGTCCGGCTCGCCCGTCACCGGGGAAAGTGGGTTTGCATCGAGGCCAATATCGCTCCCCTTCTATTAAAGGAAGCCTGGGAGAAAAATCAAATTCCGGAATTAAAGGCCTATGACCAATTGAAAGCTGAAGTTCCCCTGAACGCCCACACCCGCTTTGATTTCAAGGGAACCAACCGCGCGACGGGCCAAACCGCCTGGGTGGAAGTGAAATGCGCGACCCTGGTGGAAAAGGATGGAACCGCCCGCTTCCCCGACGCCCCCTCGGAAAGGGCTTCCAAACACCTGCGAGAATTGATGGAATTAGCCCAGAAACCGAAGACTCAAGCACTTGTTTTCTTTGTGGTTCAGAACCCCCATGCCTCCGCCGTGGGGCCCAAGGAGGATACGGACCCGCTGTTTGCTGAAACCTTACGCCAAGCTTCTCATAAGAATGTTTATTTGGGTGCTTATCTCGCGAAAATTAACTTAAAGGGAGCGGCCATCCTTCGTCCGTTGAAGGTGCGCTTAGGAAAATAGAAGAGGTTTTTCTTTCATGCGGTCTGTTCCTGGCACAAAACCCATTGGTTGATGTACTGTTTTCGGTTTTCCCGATCCAGGAGAAAACAATCGGGGCAATCCTGAATATGTTCCTTGAACCAGGCCGCTTCACCCGTATCAAGGGTTCCCCGCAAGTAATCATTCAAGTGAACATGAGCCGCTCGGCAATCCATGGTCAACTCCCAATCATTGTTCAAACGCCTTCAAGCGCGTGCCTACTTTAAGATTCTCTCACCGCTCTGACGAGCGTATAAAAGCGCCTGAAAGCGACCAAAAGAAGCGATTTTTAAAAATTATTCCAACTGCTCGTAGCTGGTCGATTCTTCCGCCAGTTTTTCATTGACCCCTTTCAGGGCCTGTTCCACCAAGGGACGCAATTCTTTTTCGGCGTCCTTTTCCAGTTTCAAAAGAAATTTGTGGACATATTGAGAGCGGAAATGTCCCAGGGCCTCCACCGCCGCTTCCCGCACGGCCATGGGCCTTTCGCCTTTTTTCTCAAGAAACCGATAGCCATCCGCCCATTCCACGAGGGTATTGATGGTGTAGGCTTCGGCCAGGTCCCCGAGGACCCGGCAGGCCTCGATCCAAAACTCGTCCCTTTCCGGATTATCCGGCCCATAGGCTTTGACGGCCTCCACGATCGCGAGGGAATCGCCCTCCAAGCCGATTTTGGATAACGATCGCAAGGCCGGTATCGAAAGGTTTTTATCGAGAGCCCCCACGAGTTCAATGAGTCGGGGGCGGAAGACGCTCAGACGCCATCGAAACGCGATTTCCATGACCTGCAGTTTTTGGTCCATGGAAAAATTCGCCCAATTCTTGTTGAACAAATCGAACAGGGTTGCGGATGGAGGCATTTTTTTGAACATTTCCAAAAAGAGACGTATGCGGTCCGAGGGCGCGCCGGCCTGGAACCACCTTTCCAGAACCGGAACCTGGAGTGTCTGAAACCGATCCAGCCAGCTGAAGGCCTTCTGGAAGGCAGGAGAATCCGCCGGGCTATCCATGGCTCTCTGGATAAAGAAGGGTCCGGTCAAGAAATCCAAAACGATGAATAGTCTTTCCCGGGTTTCCGGTTCTTTTCCCGGAGCGACATAGAGGGCGTCCAACTGGTCCAGGGCGTGGCGTGAAAATACCGATTCCAGGGTGGTTTTCGCCTGGGCGGACTGGTTCTCGAATTCCTGCTCCGCCCGGAACGCGATGCCCTTGAGGGCGGAAGCCCCCAGGATCAACTCGGGCCAATCGGGGTCAGTCAAGTCCTTGGTCACCCAGTTTTGATAAAGGGACATCACCAGGGGAAAGGACTCCGCAGTTTGCCCGGTTCCGAACAGTTCCCGAACCTTACTCAAACCCGATTTTTGGAGGGGCTCGGGCAGTTTTGCCCAATCGAGCCGGAGCAGATGCCGGAGGGTTACATTTCTCGCCTCCCCCGGTTCTCCCATGGCCGAACGCCAGAGCCCGTTCCACAATTTCACAAAACGCTCCTGTTCGGTTGATTCCTGAAGCCGGGGAAGGCGCTGGACCACCTGCCCCTCGGTGGCCGCCAGTGTCAGTTTGGAAAAGTCGTTCTCGTCCAGGGCACTCAAGACCGGGTCGGTCTCGAATAGGGTGAACCGTTCCTCGGTCGCGTCGGGTTCACTAAAGCCTGACCCTCCACCCGTCCCCCCGCCCGTTCCGGTTCCAAATCCCTGGCTTTCTCCCATGAGGACCAGCTTTTTGAGCAGATCATCCATGGACATCTGAACCGACGCCAATTGTTCCGGCGCCTTGACAGACGCCAGGTTGTTTTTCATGGCCAGGAAAGCGCCCATGATCTGACCCCAATTTCCCTGAGCTTCCGCCGTCGGGGCGGGAACGGGAAACCCCACTTCTTTGAAATCGTCCTCGCTGAGAATGCCCCCCATCTGGCCCATCATTTTGCGGGCTACTTCCTTCTTATTGGAAGATGGATTCACCCGGGCAAAGATCTGGAGAAAATACTGCAGGGCCTCCAGGGCTTCCTGGAAGTTTTCTTCTTTTTCCAAGCCATCCAACGCTGTCCCGGCGGCCACCACCCTTTCCCCCTCCTTGACCGCCACGAACATCTTTTCGTTTACCTTGATGTTGGCGATCCCCTTGGCCTCCGCAGCCTGGAACAGGGTCTGGCCCGGGGGCAGGGCCCGCGGTTTCAACAACTCGAAGAATTTCTGGAGTTCATCCAATTGCAGGCCCGGTTGGAAGGTCATGCTGTGGATCTTGTGGGTCAGGAAAAGATCTTTGATCATGTTGGTGGAACCCGTGGCCCGTTCGTCCAGGGCGGTCCCCTCCACCACCAAACGGCCCTCCGATTCACCCAATGAAACGGCCGAAAGGCTTTTGAAAAGGTCTCCCAGAACCGCGAGAAACTTTTCCAGGGACTGCTTCACCATGGAGTTATCAGCCGAATAAAGGAAATAATTGGAGAAAGCGATGCGTAATTCACGCACCAGGATGGCGGCGGCTTTGGCTTGTTCGGGTTGGAGCACGTAAGCCTTCTTTCAGGAAGGTTTGGGGTATTTAATACGATGCTTACCCCTAATTCTTTTACCCTTTAGGGTTAAAACCCTATAGGACTTTCATCATACCGACAGGGTTTTAAGCACACCGTCGTTCCACGAAATGGGTTGATGTCTGATATAAAAAAGGCGGCCTTGAAGGGCCGCCTGGGTTTTAAAAAAGTTGGAATGAAATCCGTTTAGTTCATCTTTTCAGTCGGGGTGGCTGGCGCCTTCCCCGTGTCAGCCGGAACTTCCTTTTTCACCAGATCCATTTGACAATTGGGGCATTTCCCGGGCTTATCTCCTGTGTAATCGCCCATGGGGCAGACCCAAATCGTCTTCATGGCCACCTTCTTGGCCTTCTTTTTTTTGGCTTTCATGGCCGGTGTCGCCATCGGTGTGGCAGCCATAGCCGGGGTGTCCTTGGTTCCTGTTGCCATATCGTCCGCCCAAACCGAATGAACAGCCAACAAGAAGACTCCTGTCAGAGCCAGATTTATGATTCTTTTCATTTGGCATTCTCCTCGTTTTTTTGAATTCTTTCCCCGTTCGTCAACACGTTCACAATTGGAAGACATCTATATATATGTAGAGGGAAGAATAAAAGTTACACTCTTTTAGCCGATAGGGGGCAGTTATTTCCAGTCCCCTTCTAAGAATCGCCGCCCTTGCGTTGGGCTCCCAAAGCGCCCACGGCGGCCCCCATGAATACGAGACCGAGCCATAGGAGAAACAAATGGCTTTGGTTCACCGGGGATATCCCCACTTTTTTGATGACGAACTGGCCGAGCAGGTAGCCGAGGAACCCGCCAAAAGCCGAGAACAAAAGAATCCACAAAGTTCGTGGGAAGGAAAAATATTTCTTGCTGACGCCCAGGATGGGTTCCAGCAGGGGGAAATAAACCAGTGCGAAGATGAGCCCCAAGACGATCCCATGTTCCGTCAAGACTTTGAAGAAAGGACTTCCCAGGTAATAAAAACAAAAGATGATCCACAGATAACAGGAAATGCCCAGCCCCAGGCTCAAAACATAACTGAGGGGCCAGAGGATCATGCCCAGACATCCCCCCGCCACCTTCCAGCGGTAAACAAAGAGAAGGGGATAAGCGGTCATAAAGATTAAGGCGTTGGTTCGGAAATTCAAATCCCAAAAGGTATCGGCGAGGGGATGGTTTCGAAGGTAGAGATACCCGCCCAGGGCCAGCGCCTCGAATAAAAGAAGCCGCAAGGGGGATCGGCTTTGTGTTTTAGGTTCTTTATCGCTCATGGCGGTCTTTCCTTTCCCGAAACTGCGTCAAATGGCTGAATAATCATAGCCGATTTTGACGTCGAATGGGATTGACCACCCCAACGGCGCTTACGCGGCGTGGGACCCGTCAGGAACCAATTGTTTTTCTGTGACGTGCCCGCAAGCCCCGCAGACAAAAATAAATAGGGTTCCCTTCTCGTTTATGCGCATTTCCTTCGCCTGAACTTTCGCCCCGCACCAGGCGCAGTAGGCCTTCTTCCAGCGTGGGCGGCTAGTGGCCCAAAGCAATCCCAACCCTGACGCGGCCGAGAATATTTCAAGGGGCGGAAGCATTGGGGCGCTGAAGGCGTAGTGAAGCCACAGGAGACAAGCGGCCATGAGGATCGCCAGAAACCAGAGGAGAAAAAATTTTCCCCACGGTACGCGTTGAAGCCAAAACCCATCCATCGTTTCCCTTTTCCTCCGACCATCCCGGACTCGCCACCCGCTCTATGATCACCATCATATAAAATGGACACCCCTTCTCGCATCTCCCGCCGGTGTTTTCAAAAATGTCAATGTGACATTAGGGGCATTTTTAAAGATTTTCTCCTTTTGCTATCTAGTTACCAATAGTTACCTACTAACCATTTATTCGGCTAAATATTGTCTAGTGTGATATTCATCACATTGCGAATTCGTTCATTGTTCTAAAACATGCTCAACAGTCTTACTTCTCGCGGACAAGCTTCCTAACCTGATAGGAGACAGTCCTCGGGAGACATCAGTGAAATCAAAAGGAGAAAACAATGAAAGTGAAATTCGCAGGTCTCACGCTCGCGATTCTCGCGGCATCCACGGCCCTGGTCGGGGCGGATACCACCGCCACTCCCGTTCCAACGAAAAGCTCGTGGGGCGGAAACCAGCTGATGGGCGGAACCGCCTCGGTTCCGAAAACCGAAAGGCCCGCCACGACCCTGGGTCCAGTGGCGAGTGTCACCGCCAAGAAAGGCGCATCCCTTCTCGCGTTGAAAACCGGAAGTGTTCTTTACCTACTGGGTGATTCCACTCTCCACAAATACGAAATGGGCGCCAAGTCCCTCCAGGGTTCGGCTGTTCTTAAGGCTTCCGCCGCTTCGTTGAGTACCGACGCGGGAATTGTGGCGGCATTGACGGCGGGGAAGGCCCAGGCCATGGCCTTGACCGTTCCAGTCACCTTCTTGAAGTCCACCGAATCCGGTTTGGATGACAACGCCTATAAGGCCCTGAACACCACCCAATATTCCGAAATCAACTTCGTGTTGGAAAGCGAAACCCTGGCCGCCGGAAGCACGGCCGACACTTATGTGATGACCGCCAAGGGTACGCTCACCATCTCGGGCGTGACCCAGCCGATCGTCTTGACCGCCGACACCACCGTCAAGGACGGTGTGATCCGAATCAAGGGAGTTCAGAAACTGAAGATGACCGATTACAAGGTCACCCCGCCCGTGTTCAACCTCTTGGTGACTTCTATCAAGTGCACGGACGAGATCGAAATTCACTATGACGTGTTGTTCGCCCTGGCCACGGACGCGGCGGCGAATTAAGAGATCGATGACCCGGGCTTTCTCCCTGAGGGGGTTCGGAAGATAGAAGTGGCAGAAAACGTTTCAGTGAACCTGGGGGAGCCTGGTTCAAGGGAACGAAAAACCGCAGTAAAAAAACGGAGGAGAAGAAAGATGAAAACTTTACAGAAAGTGTTGATGGCGGTGCTGTTGCTGCTGGGCTTTATGCCCCGCTCCAATGCCGCTGAGATCTTCAAGAACGACGATCTCGATTTGAATTTCGGAGGCCGCATCCAGTTGGTAGGCGATATGGATTTGGTCACCGTCGATCCAGTCCGTGACCACTTCCGGGTATTCCTGTGGGACGAGGAAGACCGCCTATTCACCAGCGGCAGCTACCAGGGCTACAAGTGGAATTTTGAAGTGGCCTTCGGCGGAGAAGCCATCAACAGCTCCAACAACCAGCTGAACCTGCTGGATGCCAGCGTGGACATTCCTTTGATCCCCGACATGGTGTCGGCGAAAATTGGTCAGTTCAAAGTGCCTGGCAACCTGGAAAGCGCTGACTATGAGGGCAACCTGCTTTTCGCGGAAAAGTCCCCCATCTTCAACCTCTTCTTCAACCAGGGGTATGACACGGGCATTGCCCTCTTCGGACATATCGGCAACCTGGATGGCCAGGGCGGAATGGTCCAGGGCGGACCGGACGTGATTCAGCGTTACCTGCCGGAAGTTTTGAACTTTCCCACTCCTATGTTCCTGCGCCTCGGGTACAACGACGGGATCGACGACGATCCTTTCCATCCCCGTCAAACGGGTTTCGTCAAACCGACCAAGAGTGAATTTGCCTTCCATGGCACGGGTTACGTGGCCGCAGACAGCAACGCGGGCCATAGCGAAGACCTGGGATTGGGCGGCGGATACCTGTCCACCTTCAACGCCAACAGCGAATACGGCAACGTGCTGATTTCGTCCGTTTTCAACCCCTACATGGGCTTGGCTGGGGTTGCCCCCGTCAAGGCCACCTACTGGCAGGCCGGTTTTGATTTCCAATACCGCACTCCTGTCGGCGACACCACCTTTACGGCGCAGGGCCAAGTCATGGCCGCTCAATATGTCATGACCGTTCCTTCCGAGTATAACTTGGAGACTCCGGTCACGCTCTTGAGCCAGCCTGGGGTTTCGAATTCTCCGACCGCTACGACCAAGATTGCTGGCAACCAATATTCACTCAACATCGGCGGCGGCGAGTTGCAGGCTTCCATCGGCGACAACCCCTGGGAAGTCGCGGGTCGTTTCTCCCTGGTGATCCCCGACGTCAACATGCTGGGCACCTATACGCAAAGAAACGCGAATGGGACCCCAGTTCTCATTAGCCCCGGCGTCACGAGAACCTTCGTGGCTCCCATTTTCACCAACAGCTCCCCGATCTATGAACTTACCTTTCCGTCCATCACCTGCCATCTGAATGGAGATTGCAAACTGGTGGCCGAAACCATTTTCATGATCAACACCCCGGCTGTGCACAGCGACGACGGGACCTACCTGATCGCCGAGATGCCCGGTTCAGCCAATTCGGGAATCGGAGCTGGCGCCTACGGAAACGCGAACGGAGCTAACTACCGAATCGGTCTCGTTCCCTGTGGACGCATGATGTTCCAGTTGCAGTTCTAAGAAAAAGAGGCGGTCATGAGGAGAACTAATCTCTGCTCATTACTCCTCAGGGCTGTTGTGGTAGCCGCCTGTGCCGCACTCTCCTGCGGCACAGGCGTCGCTGCCGATGATATCTCGCTGGCTTTTTACGAGGGCTACGGCCATTACAAGGTCGAAGGCTCTTTTTTCGTGGATGCCGACTCGCAAACCGCCTGGGAAGTTTTGACCAACTACGAGCATATTCCCGATTTCGTTCACAGCATGAAAATCAGCAAGGTCGAACAGCGTAATACGAATGATTTAACCCTCCGCCAGGAAGGCGAAGGAAGCTTTCTCTTCTTTTCCAAACGAATCCATCTCTTGATGAATGTCCACGAACAACCCCAAACCAACACCATCATCTTTGCCGATACCAGCCATCAGGATTTCAGCAACTACCAGGGAACCTGGAGTATTGTCCCCTCGTCCCTGGGGCATGGGCTGGAAGTCATTTACACCCTGGACGCGGACCAAAATTTCGGGGCCCCGGCCTTTATTGCTTCCGATGTGGTCAAAGGTAACGTTCAGGATCTGTTGCAGTCGTTAAAAAGAGAAATTTCCCGCCAACAGTACCAAGCCGACCAGGAACTCGCGGCCAAAGCCTTGAAGAACTCCACCACGCTTCCTTCCAAGATCAGCCTAGCCTTGAAGTCCGGAAACGCCGTGGACAGCCTTGCCGTTGAACTCACCCCCAACATTTCCCATCCTTAAAACGTAATCGGTTGTATTTCCACAACGGCCTCACCCTGACTGGTTCGCGAGTCTCGCCCTTTATCAGCGGCGCGCATCGAAGAGCTCCCCGCCGTGGACAAACACTTCAACCTTCCTCGAAATGGGCGAAGCGGACAGGTAAATCCAAACCAAATCGCTCGCACAGCGCCTTTACATCCAGGTAATCAGTCCTATCCAACTCGTAGCCGTCATGAAACTTAATCATCCACTCCACGGGAATGCATTGCACGGGACGGCCCAGGATGGTTCCCCGGCCCGTTAAGTGCTCCGGTAGGTAGGCGACCCCGAAAATGTTATGGCCCGCCTCATCGAATTCGTACGAATGAATGTCCACTCGGCGGCCCCGGGCATCGCCCATCACGAAGTTACATTCCCGCCGGTCTGCGCTTGGGACATCGGTGTAACCGATGGCTTCCAGAAGTTTCCTTAACTCTGGCACGTCCCGATGCCGGATCGCGATGTCGAGGTCCTCATGGGGCCTGGTCTGTTTCTCCAGCAAAGCATCGACTGCCCAACCACCATCCACGACCACCTCGATGCCATTAGATTGGAAAAGGTTGAGGATCTGAATGACAGACGTAGCGTCCATTTGTTCTGTTGGACTCTTCATACGCCCCTCCTCGCCCATCCTAATAACCCTATCATCCGTATTTAACTGTCCACTCCGGGTCCCCATCTTGGATAACACCTTTAGATATCCTGATTTCCTGGCCCCTTCATCGGATTAATATTCTTTGGGGGGATGACCGGCGATAGCCGGATAGGCAATATTTGTTTCACCCTTCCCATCCAGGGATCGTTCTCGATATAGACCTTGCTATCCGATGCAGGCCCCCGCTCGGCCCATTGAATCGTATAAAAATCCCTTTTTCCTTTGACCACGAAGAACAAAGTTGTTTCCCGAACCGCCCCCTCCGGTATGACATGACTTCCGCAACTGAGTACAACGATGAACGACTCAAAACCATCGACCTGTGAATTGCCATTGATCGCCTTTCCATGGCTGAAGGTCGTCGAACATTCGCTTTTAAAAGACTTAGCGATTCCTTCTGCGAACTCTTGTGGCGTCAATTGGGGTTTTTTGATCGCCAGGTCCTTTTCACCCGTTACGGTGATCTTTGGGTCCAATGGGAATAAGTTTCTCCCTGGAGGACCAACTCCAAGATGTAATTCTTGGCGGTAGCCTTTTCATAGGCTTTTTGGAAACCCCGCGGCAGGCTAAACTCAACCAGCTGGGAAAAAATCGGCATGACGGTTTTGACCTTGAAACCTTTTTGGCGGTAGGCTTCAACCGTCGAAGATGTGTCCACGAATGACCCAAAGGCGGTCATGATTAATAGGAGTGGCACGGCAAAATATATTTTTTTTCGTTTCAAGCCCTGATACCCCTTTTTCATGAAATGACGGCCCTACGAACCCTAGTTTATTTCTTATGAAGTCATATGGCGGGAAAAGTTTCGCCTATTGGAGGTCCTCGGTGTAGAGCATCAACTCAACTTGATATTTCTTTTGTCATGACTATCGATTGATAGTTAGTACTCGCCCATTTGGTTGTAGAGACCGCCTTAAACCCGCGTCGCTTATACATTTCGATTAATTCTACCGCGCCTTCGGCGGTATCGAGTGCCAGTTCTTTTCCTCGCAGTTGCTTCGTCCTCTCTTCAATTCTTAAAAGGAGTTGGTTCGCAATGCCCCGGCCCTGGAATTCTGGTTTTACCGCAAACTGCCCAAAATGATATATCCCTTCCTTTCGGTAATATTCACAAGGGCTGTCAGGTTTCCATTGAATCAGGGCAATGGTCCCAGCCAATTGGCCGCTCCAATAGGCTAGGTATGATTCAAAGTACTTCAATCTTTTCAAAGTAGTTTCAGGAGGCTGGTAGGTTGCCGAATAACGAAACCCCCGGTCCGCTAGGGGCTTATAGGCTTGATGAAGCAATTCGGTTAGTTCGGGTACAAGTTCTGCGTGTTCTTGTTCGTTAAAGAGAATAATTTTCAACCCCATTAGTTCGCCCATTTATACATTTCTCTTTGTCCACGAAATGTCCCCGTCGTGGACAAGTTTAGGTTTTGCCTAAATAAGTTGGAACGATAGTTTCTTCAATCACTTTTCCCTTTTGCCAACCCACTTTATAGGCTCGACCCAAAGGCCGGGATGAAACAATATGGGCGATCGTATTGTCGATAAAGTGGAGCGCCACGCCATCATCGGCCGCATAACCATTCTTGATCTTTCTTTCCCTTACGAGCCGATGGTAAGAAGGCCGTCTTTCTTTTTCTCCGTCATAATGGGGACAGTTACTGCCCTTCAGAAAGCCCAGGCATTTCAAAGGCGCGAGCTTTCCCGGGAATGAATCGGTCACGCCTTCCTCGAACCAGCAAATAGACCCCGCGCTTACACCGGAAAGAACGATCCCTTGTTTCCATCCTTTTTTCATTATCTTGTCCAAGCCCCACGCCTTCCAAAGCAAAAGGAGGTTTCGGGTATTGCCCCCACCGACATAGATAATGTCCTTGCTCAGGACAAAAGATTCCAGGTTTTCTTTTGGCGCTTTGAATAAAGACAGATAGGAAGGTTCACAATTGAATTTTTTAAAATGAGTCAAAAATCTTTTGATCGAATCCAACGAATCGCCGCTGGCCGTGCCGACAAAGCATATCTTGGGTTTTTTCTTGGGTGACTGGCCGAGAATATAAAGATCCAATAATGGATTTTGGGGTTCCATAAGAAATCCCCCTCCGCCCATACAAATAATTTGTTTTCGGACTTTTTTCATAAATAAGTCGTTCTTTCTCGTTGGAACTTATTTGTTCGTCCCAGTCCAACGCCGAACTCAAGCATCAACTTTACTTGGTTTTTCCTTCATTCCACCCCATGCCTTCCCGAACAACCTTCGTCACTTCATCCGCGACTAGTTTTTGGCCCACGGGGTCGAAATGTTCATAGCAACCCGTCACGTGAGCCGCCGGGTAATGCACATCCATCAACCTAATCTTGGTGTCACCAAACTCATTTTCTTGGGCCACAATTTCCTGGATTAAAGTTCCCGCGGGAGGTTTGGTCCCGAAGGTCAGGCAAAAAATGTGAGCCTGGGAGTAATCGGACCGGAGGACAGCGATAAAATTTTTATAGGCCTCCTCGAAATCCTTTTGGCTGGGCGGGGGTGTGCCGGAAAAAAAGTCATTTCCGCTCAATTCGATCACTACCGCATCCGGTACCCATTGATGGGGGTCGATGACCGGGTTTTCCTCTCCCGCCAAGACTCGGCGGTAATAACCTGGCATGGAGAGATTCGCATCCCCAAATTGTTTCAGTATCCCCGTTCCGGAATAGGAAGTGACCCGGTAATCCGCGTCGAGGGCCTGGGCGGCCAGGGGGCCAAAGGCCAGATAGCTGTTCGCCGTCGGACGGAAATGAGAAGGTTCGCAGCTGGTATTGGAATCCTCCACCTCGGCCCCGCAGGCCAGGGAATCTCCCACGAACTCAATCCGGCGAGAAGGCGGGGAAGGCGGTTTTAGCAGGGACATTCCTTTCTGCAGGAGCAAGCCCTTAAAAGTGGCAATTCCAAAGGTAGCCTCCGTACGTTTGATTAGAAGAAGCGTGTGGGGCCCGGGCCCCAAACCGCCGACCGTGTATTGTTTGGCACCGTCCGTCACGATGACCTTTTGAAGCTTTCCGTCGATGAAGGCGTCGTAATCGTTGGTACCATCGTCCAGAAGGATTCCAACGGTATTTCCTTGAAAAACCGTAGATATGGAAACCGCCGGCCAGTCAAAGCGCGGGGCCTTCGGGTCAGAAAAATCGAATCGGCCCGAGTATCGGATACCGGGGTCATCGGCGGGGATGAACACGGAATCCTTGGGATCCATATGGGGGCCCGCTTCCGGGGTAGGCGTGGGGGCGGATGAAACCTGCCGGTTAAAACTTAGGGTTAAATCGAAACGTTTTTCTTCGCCTGCTTTCCAAGTCCAGGGTTTTTCCGAGGGTTCATTGTGGTGGATCGAGGCTAGTAAACTGGGAAGCCATTGCCGGCTATCGATCAAATCCAAATGGGCCGTCTTGGGGTCCAGGTAAATTTGAAGGCGACCCAGGGCTGGAGAAGGACCCAAGGTAAGGGGCTGGCCGTCGGCCTGGGTGATCAGGCCCCATCCGCCGGCGGGTTTTTGTGGAACCACTCCCTGCCCGGTCCCCAGGACATAGGGGTCTTCCTGCCATTCGGGATAGCTCAGGTAAAGTGGCACGCGGACCTGCAGGACCTGGACCGATTGCCTCGGGATAAGGACATAGTGGATCCCCACCCCTTCCGGCAAAGTCTCCACCGACACCTTGAGGTCGACCGTTTGGCCCGAGCCTAAATCTACGGTTCCGATGAACCCGCGGGTGTTTTTACCTGTCAGGTTCTTGAAGCCGTTGTATTTCCACCCCTCGGTAAAAATTTCAGGCTGGACGTAGCCGATGTTATGGTGGCTGTCATCGACTAGCACCGTCCCGTTTTCCCAGATTCGATAAGTCAGGGGCAAAAGGGAATCCCCGGCCCACAAGGATTGGAGCGGAAAGAAAGCCTGGCATCCTAGCAACAAGAAAAAAATAATTTTCCGATTCATTTGTCGTTCCCCTTTTTTCATATCCAACCAAATTACTGGGCGGAAGGGCTGTTCCGAATGACCGAAATCCGTTTCAATGCCTTGCCGTCCTTAAACAGGATAACGAAATATTGGCCGGGTGAAACCAGCTTTCCCTTTGGGTTCAGGCCGTCCCATTCTACCCAGGCATCGCTTTCCGCCGCGACCTTGCGGTCAAAGACAGCTTCAAGGGTATTTCCCTGGTCATCCACCACGACCACCTGGTAACGGCCCGGGCCGTCGGCGAAAGTAATGTAGATGTTGGCCGGAGGTTCGATAAAGGAGACGTTCAGGGTAGGATCCAAGGATGGCCATTGGGCCGGGTTGAGGCGAGCAGGCGTTGGGAAGCTCTGGGGCCGTGGTTTCGGCCGGTGGGTGGGAGGGGACGTTGGGGTGTCCGTGGGCGTGAGCAGGTTGAGACGGACCGGAGTTGGGAAAGCTCCTCGCGGAGAAAGGATCGCCGGAGTTGGGGTTTGGGCAGCCCTGGGTTTTGGAACTAGCCTCACCGGAGTAGGCGAGGGAACGGGATAAGTCAAAGTCGGCAAGGGGCTGGGTTCAGGTATTCTTGTGGCCCAGGAAAGGTCAGGCAAAGCCGCCCGGCGGGTCCAGGGCCAGGGAACGGGTGTATCGGTAGGCGTATAGGTCGGCCATGGTGTCGGGGAAGGCACGGGGGTTCGAATTCGAGTTGGTGTAAGTGTAAAAGTGGGCAAAGGGATTACGGTTTGGGTTTCGCACGGGCAAGGGCCTTTTCCCAGCCAATCGGCCATCCCCAAGGTGAGTTCCTTCGAAGACCGGGCAATATCGGTGGATAGGGCGTCCCCCGCTGGAACCCATTTGGGCCAGACCCATGGATGGGTGTCCCAGACCATGAAGAGTTTTCCACGCCCAAAAAACGGCGCCTCGATCGCGCCTCCCAATTGGTCGCCGGTCCAACCGCAGACGAGGGAACGATCCACGCCATTGTTGAATTTCCAGTCATCCTTCACGTCCACGAAACTGGTTCCGTTCAAAAGATCCAGGGGAATACCGCCCGCCCAACCCGTATATATGGAAGTGGGTCCCAGACCATTCATCACCGGATAAAAGGCCTGACCCTGGGTCTCATCGCTTCCCTGCGCCGAAGGCGCACAGAGGTCAAAGCTCGGTTTAACCGCCCGGATCTTTTTCAGAAAACCGTAGAGTCCCTGGTCCCTGTTCACGAAATGGCAGCACTCGCCAATCAGACAAATCTTGCCGCAATGGTTCAGGTAATCCACGGCCTTGGTCTGCCAGGCGTCACCCCAATAGTCGGCCGCCCCGGGTTTTCCGGCACAACCATAACCGCCATAGTTCAGAATCCGAGCATCCCAAACCTGATCGTAATCTCCCCAATTCTCGGCTTTGGGGTCGTGAGGGACCGACCCCACGTCGATGATCGTGACCTGGTTTCCCGCGTCTTGAAGGATATGGACCGCCCCCAGCATGAACCCTTTTTCATCTGAGGCGCTGCTGTAATAGAAAAGAATCTTGTATTTTCCCTTGGGCAAGTACGGATGGGATACTTGCGCATCCGCAGTCGATGAGTCGCAGAGGGGCACGTAAGAACCGTATAAGGAAAGCCGGGTCAGGCTGAAGGCAAAGGGGCCGCTTTCAAGTGGGTAAATTTGGATTCCCGTGACATCGGTGCCATCCGGGTGTTCGGGCAGCCCTTCCCGAGGCGCCGCCTTTTGGCGGGTCATTTCAGAAAAAGGGATTTGGTGGAATGACCAGGTTCCCGCCGGAGCCGTAAAATTGACGCCGTACCAGCACCATCGGTCGCCGTCCTTCACGGCAGCACTCGGCAGTTCAACTCGATAAAGCCTGCCGTCGCCCTTCATCCAAAACTGAATGCCCTTCATACCGTGGCAGGACACGTTGACCGGGATATCCTGGGAATAAAAGGGACATTGGAGGATGGTATAAGACCAGGGGCCGATGGGCGTGGATTCGGAACCCTGGCTATGATCGAAAACCCACTCTTTGCCGTCCATGGTGCCCGTGACCCCCGCCGAATACCGGCTTCCGCCGTAGCCGGGTCCGTTGAAAGTGACCACCATGGAGCCACCAGCGGTAAGGGTGCCCCATCGCCCCCCCCAGAGATTAGTCCGGACGCGATTGGAACCGCTCAAGGAAGAGTCGTTGAAATCATCAATCAGGGTCGAGGGGAGGCTGGCCGTAGGTTGGGCATTAGAATCGGTTCGTCCCCAGACGGGCAGACCTAAATAAATAATGGCAATGAACGGAATTAATTTGATGTTTTCCATACCAGTCCTTCACCGATCCATGCCACCTTCATACCGGTCGAATGCCAATTTTTACTGTGGCTTATACGGCATTTGTACCGTTTATACTGCCACTTATACTGTCATAAACAGCATTTATACAGCTTGAATACCATTTGTACTGCCATTTATACGGCCATATACCGGTATAAATGACTTTGTACCAAAACCATTTTCTTGCAGTGGTCACCCGGCAGGAAGTTGAATATTCGAAACGGCAGGCCGCAATCGGCTGCCCCTTGGGTCCACTACTTTTTCATGAGCCACCATTTCCTGAACGCGACGACGCCCCAAATGCCTTCCACCATTCCAAAAGGCCAGGCCCCCTGCAGGAAACCATAGGTTGAACCCAGCCAACAGGACCACGCGAAACCCATCACGAACCACCGGCTCCGGTCCTCAAAGGCGTAACAAAACAGCATTGCGGATACCGCGAAGAGTCCGAAAAGGGTCAGCCGGTCCATTTTTAACCCGGTGAGTAGGGCGGGCCCCTTCGCCATTAATTGCCCGCAAAGCTGATCCGGATCGACATTGAAGACATTCGCAAGTACGATGCCCGCAATCCAGAGCGCGATCAATCCCATCCCCAATACCAGGATTAACTTTTTCATATCGTTCGCCAAACCATCTCAAAACCCCGCACGGTTAAAATTTGGATAACAAATTGGAAAAAACAGTAACAAAATCCCCATCAGGATGCATCCCTTAGGGCCGATTCCGTTATTGAATCTTCTTCGCGGCGAAGCACTTCCGCTTTTTCCAAGGATTAAAAAGCGGTTAAAGCTGTTATGAAAATATTAATATTTGCGTCCAGAGTTTTTGGGGGGCCGCAAGACCTTTGGGCCCAACCGCTATTTCCAAATCAACAGGCAGATGCCCCCGGCGGTGATTAAAAGGGTGCTAACGATCTGGCGCCGGGTGAAGGTTTTACCGAAGAAAAGCATATCCGCCGCTTGGGTCATCAAGAAATACAGAACGATGTACAACCCTAAGGATAGCCCGAACCCCCACCTGGGCTGGTTCACTAAAAGGCTATAGAGGAAAAAACCGCACATGCCCAGAACCCATCCCACGGCCTGCCCTGATGGGCGTCCCCAACGCAACAGCGCACTTCCCCCCACCGCGAATAAAGCAGCCGAAAACAGATAAAGGAATGGTTGCATCAAGCGGCCTCCCCAGCCCTCCCAAACTAGTTCACCCCGATAATTAGAGTCAACGCCCCCTCTATTTTCTCCACCTGTTCCCTCCGGGATGTCGGCCATGGATTGACGGGAAAGCAGTGAAGAAAGTCGATGGAAGCCTAACTAAAAACAAATAAAAGCGATGGGGTTCCTACATTTAGAGACTGTCGGAATTTTTTTTCCCGGGGCAGGGTTTCCTACAAAAACGTATATCCGTTAATGAGGATTGGTTTGGGGAAGGCTCGTAGGCCTAGATTGGAGCCCTGAATTACCCAGGAATCGGACAGCTACTGGGCAGTTTCCCATTATGGGTAGCGCTTTCTTGCTGGCATGGATATTGATTATTCAAGTTGGTGTCGTTTGTAATACGACCCACCAACCCAGGAGACCCCATGCCGACCCCCGCCCTCAACCTAGGTGAAATCGTCTCCGCGGAATCCCTGACGGCCCTGTACCAGCCGATCGTCTCCCTGAAGAAAAAAAATATCGCGGGTTACGAGGGCCTGATCCGGGGGCTCCCCATCGGCGGGGGTGAAATCATCCCGCCCCAAAAGCTTTTTGTTCGAGCCTCCGAGACGGGGCTCACCCTGGAACTGGACCGCCTTTGCCGCAAGAAGGTTCTCGCGGGTTTCAATCCCCGAGCGGCCGGGAAACCCGGGGGTTTCCTCTCGCTGAATTTCGAGTCTTCCGTCATCGACCAGGGGGTGGTGGGTTCGGGGGCGCTCCTGCGCCAGGTGACCGACGCGGAACTGGAGCCTTCCTCCATCTCCCTGGAGATCATCGAGTCGCACGTGAAAGACCTGCGTGAACTGCAAAAGTTTATCCAGATCCACCGGGATTACGGCTTCCTGATCGCCCTGGACGACGTGGGGGCCGGACATTCCAACTTGAACCGGATTCCTCTCCTGAAGCCCGACCTGTTGAAGGTGGACCGTTACCTGGTCCAGCACATCCATCTGGAATTTCACAAGCAGGAAGTCTTCAAATCCCTAGTGGGGCTCGCGCACAAGATCGGGGCCCTGACCCTGGCGGAGGGCATCGAAACGGAGGAAGAAGCCCAGACCGTTATGGAACTGGGGGTGGATTTGATCCAGGGATTTTATTTTTCAAAGCCCCATCGTCTTGAGGAGATCGACACGCCCACGGTGAGCGCTCGGATCGCGGAAATCAATGAGAAGTACAAGGATTCCCTCTTCCAAAAAATGAAAATCAAACGGTACAACCTGAAAAAATACGAGGTGATGACCCGCGAAGTGCAGATTGAGCTTACCAAGATTTCTCCGGCGGATTTCACCCGTAAATTGGAGGAATTGATCCACTATTTCCCGCTGGTGGAAAGCCTTTATGTTTTGGATGAAAAGGGCATCCAGGCGACGGATACGGTATTCGGCAAGTCGGAAGAGGGTCGTCGGAACCACCACATGTTCCGGCCCGCTCATGTCGGGGAGGACCACACCATGAAGGACTACTTTTACATGCTCATCGACGGTGGCCTGCGCAAGACCACCTACGTCACAGAACCCTACCTGTCGCTATCCACCGGCAATATGTGCGTCACCTTCGCCCGACTTTTCCACAACGGAACGGGAGGGCCGGCCTACGTTCTTTGCGCGGATGTCAACACCGAGTACCTTCAGAAAATCTCCATGGGTTTGTATAACTGAACCCATGTCAAAAGCGGTTCTTCCTAAGATCTTAGAGCTTTCACCTTCTCCTAAAGGCTTCGATGGACAGGCCCCCCTGCGCTTGGGCTTCGGGGGTCGAGTCGGAATGCCACCCGTAGCCCTTTAGGGCGTAGGGTGAGAGACAGGCTACAAAAAATGTACGCTTAGGGAGTTGCCGTCGGGGTAGGAGTGAAATAAGTAGGAGTACATCCGATATTGGTGGTGTTCCAAACGACCGGAAGGTTGGATTGGGGCACTGCGATCGCCGCGGCATATCCCCAACTCGCGCTCATATTGCACATGACGCAGGCCGCCACATTGTTGGCGAAAACGGTGACTTGGGTCGGCCCTTCGCAAACATTCGTTATTTGCAACGACGACGAGGGACAAACTGGGGCAATCATCATAATCAGCATTTGTTTGGAAAAATCCACAGGGGGCGCCGGAGGGGGCATGGGGGTCGGAGACGGCGCAGGTGGAATATAAAAGGCGATCTGGCCCGTTCCATTACTCCAGAAAGTCAGCCAATCCGCTTGGCTGCGGATCAAGCTGGGGCCCGCTTGGATACTCACTGTCCCCAAACTGTAAAGGGTATAGCCGCAAACGGGCGTCGTGTTGAGCGTGGGCGTGCCCGTTGGGGTCGCGTTGGAACCCGGGTTGGATGGCGGTAGAAGCGGATAATTTTTGGTGCAGGCCCAGGGCGTGATCACAAACGAAATCAGAAACAAGGTGAAGATAAGAGCTTTCTTCATTTGCAACTCCTCTGAGTCAATAATGCATTCATTTATATTTCTTCAAACGCCTTTGGGCGACGCAATCTGAATACTCCAATAATTATAACGCGATTCCTTATTACCGGGTGGTTTGGGGTCGAAAAGTTGTGGGAAGGCCTACAAATACCACTTTAGAGAAGCGAATAGACCGGCCCGGAAAATATAAATAAAATGTGACCTCTTTTGGCGAATCCCACTTTCCCCATCGAGGTTGAAAGATCATGAAAGAAACTTGGACCCCTCTTCAGCTCATTCGGTGGGCCGTTCCGCTTTTAAAGCAAAACCAGGTCCACCAACCCCGGCATAGCGCCTTCAGTCTGGTGGCTTTCGGGTTGGGGGTGGATACCCTCAAGCTTCACCTTCATTTCGACCGATTTTTGAAAGAATCCCAGGTCCGTAGAATGAAAAAGCTCATCCATCGCCGGATGAAGCAAGAACCTCTTGAATACATCCTGGGAGAAATCTATTTTTTCGGTTTACCCTTTAAGGTTTCCCCCGCGGTCTTGAGGCCCCGGCTGGAGACCGGCCAATTGGTGGAAATGGCCTTGGAAGCCCTGGCTCCCCTACCCAAAGAAAAACGCCTGGTTCTGGATTTGGGGACCGGTTGCGGAAACATCGCCCTCTCCGTCGCCAAATACATCCCCTGCCGGGTCTGGGCCGTGGATATCTCGTCCAAGGCCCTTGCGGTCGCGAAAGCTAACGCCCGCCGCTTAAAGGTCGCGGGTGCCCTTCAATGGCGCCAGGGGGATTGGTTCTCGGCCTTGACGAAACGGGACCCTTCCCAGTTTCAGGTCATTCTTTGCAACCCGCCCTACATCGCCCAGTCGGAAGAGGGTTTATTGAACGAAGAAATCATGGGCTTCGAACCCCAAGTGGCCCTCTTCGGTGGAAAAACCGGGCTGGACCCTTATCGGGCCGTGGCCCGGGGCCTTACCCCAAGGCTGGCGCCCGGCGGCATGGCCCTGGTGGAACTGGACCCCACCCGCGCCCAGAAAGTCAGTTCCCTTTTCAAGAATCGGGGTTTGAGAAAAAGATTTGGTAAGGATGTCGCGGGCGTGAACAGGGTTTTGGTGCTTGAGAAGAAGTGACTTTGTATGAGAGGAGCCGGACCTGATCCCGTTCAGGAGAATCAGCATCGATAAATGTGTGCTCTCCAGTTCAAACTGCAACCTTTAACAAGTCTTCGGTTTCTCGAACGAAGAAGGCCCACCATCCCCTCTGTTTTTCCTTTCGGTTCCATCCAACGAAGCCGCCTTGCCCAGTTTGTTGAAACCGTATTTGCGTTTGATCATGTCCATGGTCTTGAAAAGGGTTTCCTTGCGGGGATCGGCCATCTCGGGAAACAGCCATACTTCCCCGCCGTCTTTCTCGAACTTCGAAAGCGAAACGCCCAATAACCTGATCTTTCGGTTTTGCAGGCGGGTTTCCCTTAAAAGTTCCTCGGCCGTATTTAAAACTACCGCGTCGTCATGGGTGGCGGGAATGGTTTTGGCGCGGGTAAGGGTTTTGAAATCATCGTAGCGAAGCTTCAAAGTGACCGTTCGGGCTTTTTTACCCAACCGCCTCAGGCGATAACTACTTTTCTCCGATAGCCAGGCCAGGGTTTGCCGGATTAAGACCGGATCGATCGTGTCTTTATCGAAAGTCGTTTCATGGCCCACACTTTTGGAAGGATGAAAAAGGGTAACGGGCGAATCATCAATTCCACGCGCCGCCTCGTAAAACCAATGGCCTCCGGCGGTCCCGAACTCATCCTGCAGTTTCTGGAGGGTCCATGGAAGAAGATCACCGATTTTCTCGATCCCCAACGCCTTCAGGTGCGGTTGGGTTTTCTCTCCTGCCCCGTGAAGACGCTCGATGGGAAGGGGGGCCAGAAAAGCCTGTTCACCCCCCTCCGGCACGACGATCCAGCCGGGTTTGCCTGAAGAGGGTTTGACGGTTTTACCGGCGATCTTGGCCACGTATTTATTGGAGGCGATCGCCACCGAGCAGGACAATTGGGTTCGTTTAAAAATACTTTCCCGGGTCTTTTGCGCCATGGCCGCCAGGTCGTTTCCGTAAAGAGCCTCGCAGCCTGTGAAGTCCAGGTAAAACTCGTCGATGGAGGCGTATTCCACCACGGGCGCGATGCGGCGAAGAAGAACATAGACCTTGCGGGAATATTTCGAGTAGAGGTGGTGCTGACCGGTGACAAAAACGGCTTGGGGGCAAAGTTTTTCGGCCGTCGAAAGGGGCATTCCCGATTTAACCCCAAATTTCCGCACTTCATAAGAAGCAGAGGCGACCACCCCTCGTTCCCCCTTGCGCCCACCCACAATGACCGGTTTGCCGATCAAGCTGGGATCGACCAGCCGCTCGCAGGAGACAAAAAAGGAATCCATATCCACATGGGCAATTAAACGGGGCATAAGTATACGCTAGTATACCTTTCGGCCGGTGTCAACAGCAGTAGTGCATTAAGGCTTATTTAAACTAAGATCGCCACATCGCCAAACGCCCGATTGGGGCCCCTGACCCTCTCTGCGGTGCGAAGGTCTCCTCGCGATGACAAAAATATTATTATTTAGGATTTTTTGTCAACTTCGGCGGAAGGTCAGCGTCATTTTTGATTTAGGAGGATGGTTCGGCGTGCCCTGTTGAAAACGGTCGTTTTCCATCTGGCTCTGCTTTTCCAGGGCCTGAATTCTCAAGAAATCTTCCTTATTCACCGCGGCGAACTGAATTTCGGCCCTCAGCATGGCCCGTTTCAACTCGAAAAAGGTTTCCGTCCGCACCACGCGGGACAAGACCCGAAGCTTGGTCTTGTGCTTCGAAATAAACAAATGAAGCTCAATGATTTCTTTCGGGGTAAAAACGCTGTCGCCGGTCAGGTGAAGCTCGCCGTAGGAAACTTTTTTATCGATGACGAAATAAAGGTTGTCATCCGAAAAGGAGGACGCGGAGTTGGCGAATATTTTCTTCCGGGGTGTTTTTTTGAGCTTCACCCGGTGATATTTCACCTCGACGATGGACTGAATCGCCCCGCGAAAGTGCTTTTCCAACCAACCCGTCTTTTGCCGCATTCAGCTCCCCCTGCATTCACCTGAATACTCACCGCACTCAAAGATACCACCGATCAACCTAACGTCCAGTTTCCCGACCCCTTGAGCCCGAAGGCCAAAAGGCTTCCTCAACGATACCTTGATTAAAGAGAGGATGAACGTTCAACAAAAGAGCCACATGTCGTCGTTCAACTTTGGGTCTGTCGTTATTTAGTTTAGGACGAAAGTCACAGCTAACGCATTTAGGAGCCACAGATGCATGGGATGCATAAGATGGGAAAAGCAAAGGCCTTAAATCTTAGGGTTTAAAATCCCATGAATCCTATGAATCTGTGGAAAATTTTATTTTAGGCAGATGAAGATCTAGGAATAAATTTTTGAAAGGCTAGGAAGGATGTTCGTCGGGGTTAATATCCGGATCTGGGCGCCCCGGGCTTCCCAGGCGGCCAGCCTTTGGCGGTGCTCCTCGACGATAGGCCTGACCGCGCTTTCGGCGTAGACCGCTTTCAGGTGCAGGGAAAGTTGTTCTTCGGTTGGCCGTTTGGCGCCGGTGAGAAGCCGGGCCGCCCCATCCTGAGAGCAGGCGGTCAGGAGAAAAGAGTTTCCGTCGAAGGAATAGAGTTCGAGGTTAGGGATGACGACCTTCCCGCCCTCTTTGCCTTCCACCCAGTTCACCAGCAAGAGTGCCGATTTGGAATTGGGCGATAGAAAGGTTCGGGCCCAAAAAAAGTTAAGCGCGGCGTACGAAAAATCCCCCACGTAGCGGAACCCCTCATCCTGCAACTTCGAGTGGAGTTCTTTCTGCCAGGGAGGCGTCAGGGCTTCCACCATTCCCGGGGGCGCCGGGGCGAGGATCACCGGGGGCTTGGGCAGGTCCGAATCTTCTTTATTTCCCGCTTCTCTTTTCGAAAATGGTTTTTCGGTGACGAGAATATAGACTCCAATCCCCAACACCAAAAGCAAAACGATGATGCCACCCAGTCCCATGTCTTACCTTTTCAAAAAATATAAACGTTCAAACTAAAAACAACATCCAACACAAAGACACGAAGTTACAAAGCAAAATCAAGGATTGGAATGGTTCAAGCCTTTTTTAATTTGAGTTTCAATCTTAAAAATAGGCCTTTCTTAGTGTCTTCGTGTTTGCCATGCCTTAACAATTATATTTTTTTATTTCCCGAAGGTTCCCATCAACTGGGTTTCCCCGAGGATATGGCCCTTCATGGCCCCGAGAAGCTGTATTTTGCTGGCTCCCGGCTTCAATGTCAGCACTGAATCCAGGGCATAAAGCTTGAAGTAATAGCGGTGGGTGCCGCTGGGGGGGCAGGGGCCGTCATAGCCGATCTTTCCGAAATCGTTGGTTCCCTGCCGGATGCCCTTTTCAGTTAATTCTTTCTTGGGAAAGTCTTCCAAAAGCTTGAAGGTCGACTTGAACACTTCTTTCTCGATGGGGATGTTATAGATGACCCAATGCACCCAGATGCGGCCCGGCGCGTCCGGGTCGTCGCAGAGGAGGGCGAAAGTCTTGGTATTCTCGGGGACCCCCGTCCAATGCAGTTCGGGGGAGATGTTTTCTCCCTGGCAGGTGTAAGCGGCGGGGATGGCCCCTCCCGCCTTGAAGGTCTCGCTGGATAAATTAAAAACGGTTGGTTCCATGGTCGAATCCCCCCAGACCGCCGTCATACCGGCGGTCAAAAAATAAACGGCAAACCAAAATTTTTTATTCACGGTATCCCGCCCCCAAAGCTTTGCCCTTCATATTTCATTATTTTATCGATTGATTGTAACTCACATTATGCTTTAACCTTACAACCAGTCACCTCATTTACACCAACTTTAAAGAACGAACCATGCCCAATATTGACGTTTATCTGCAAGCCTGTATCGACCAAAAATGCTCCGACCTTCACATCGCCTCGGAGTCTCCCGTCTGTGTTAGGCAATTGGGAAGGCTGCTGCCCATGTCTGAAGCCCCCCTTTCCGCGACAGATTGTGAATCCCTGATCTTCGAAATTTTGGACCCCACCACCCTCGGCCGCCTGAAGGAAGAATGGGAAGTGGACGGCACCTATTCCCTGGCCAACGGGGAACGCTTTCGTTACAACGTGTACCGCCAGCGTAAGGGATGGGACGCGGTCTTCCGCCACTTCTCTTCGACCGTCCGGACCATCGAGGAACTGGCGCTTCCCCCCATCCTCAAGAAATTCGCCGACGCCAACCAGGGCATCATCCTCATCACCGGGCCCGGGCGATGCGGCAAATCTACCACCTGCGCCGCCCTGGTGGATTACCTCAACGTGACCACCGAAGAAAACATCATCACCATCGAAGACCCCATCGAATATCTTCATCACCGCAAGCAGTCCGTCGTCAACCAACGCGGGGTGGGGCCCCACACGGCCAGTTTTTCAAGCGCCCTGCGAAGCGCCCTGCGGGAAGACCCGGACATCATCATGGTGGGCGAAATGCGCGACCACGAGACCATGAGCCTGGCCCTCACCGCCGCCGAAACCGGCCACTTGGTCATCGGCACCCTGCACACCGGTTCGGCAACCGCTACGATTTCCCGAGTCGTGAGCCTCTTCCCCGCCGGGGAACAGCCCCAGGCCATCGTCAGCTTAGCCGAGAACCTGGTCGGCATCGTTTCCCAGCGCCTGTTGGTCAACGCCGAGGGCACCGGCATGGTGGCGGCCTTTGAGATTCTGGTCAACATCCAAGCCGTGTCCAATACCATCCGTGAGGGGGAGTTCTTCAAGATCCCATCTCTCATCACCACCGGAGCCCTGCACGGGATGCAGACCATGGAAGCGGCCCTGAAAAGTCTGGTGGCGGCCAAGAAGATCACCCAGGCCGTGGCCGATGAAGTTTTGGCGGAGGAATTCTAATGCCCAGCATGCCCGAACTTTGCAGAAACATGGTGGAACGGGGCGCTTCGGATATGCACCTCACCATCGGCAACCCACCCCTGATCCGTGTGCGGGGCGACCTCACGCCCCTGAACGATTCGGTGATCGGTGAGGACGACATCATGGCCCTGCTTTACGAGACCATGAGTCCGGAACAGTGGGACCTGTGCTGGCAACGGCACGACTACGATTACGCCTATGAGGTGCCCGATCTGGCCCGCTACCGCGCCAACGTTTTTTTCAACCAGCAGGGCATCGCCGCGGTGTTCCGCACCATCCCCACCAAAATTCTTTCTCTGGCCGACCTCGGCATGCCCAAAGTCATGCGGGACATGTGCAAGACCAAGCGGGGTCTGATTCTCATTACCGGCCCCACCGGAAGCGGCAAGAGTACCACCCTGGCCGCCATGATCGACGAGATCAACGATACCCGCGAGGCCAACATCCTTACCATCGAGGACCCCATCGAGTTCGTCCACAAGATGAAAAAGTGCAAGATCACCCAGCGCGAGGTGCATAACGACACCCATTCGTTCAAGGCGGCCCTGCGGTCGTCTATGCGCCAGGACCCGGATATCATCCTGGTGGGTGAAATGCGCGATTATGAAACCATTTCCCTCGCCATCGCGGCGGCCGAAATGGGCATTTTGGTGTTCGGCACTCTCCATACCAATTCCACCGCCAAGACCATCGACCGTATCATCAACGTTTATCCCGCCGACGAGCGGGACAAGGCCCGGGACGCCCTGGCCGCCGCCCTCAAGAGCATCGTGGCCCAACAGCTCTGCCCCACCAAAGACGGCAAGGGCCGCTGCGCCGCCGTGGAAGTGCTGGCTTTCGACAAAAGCCTTCCCAACCTGATCCGCACCGGCAAAACCTCCGGCATTAATTCATTGATTGAAATGAGCGGAAACCAGGGCATGCAAACCATGGATATGTGCCTGATGAATTTTCACAAGGAAGGCCGTATCTCGGCCAAACAGGCCTATTTGAAGGCGATCGACAAGAAGAAGTTCCAGGCCCTGATGGACAAGGAAATCGCCATGGAAAAAGCCGACGACCCCTGGAATAAAAAACCTTAAAATTTAAATGAGTCAGATCCCATAGGTCTGCGGAACTACAACTTTTTCCAGGTTTCAATCAAAGGCCGTTCCAGCGCAGCTTCAAAATCTTTAAGCCACTTTTCAATATAGGCCTGATCCAATTCCGGGTTTTTCAATTGAACCACCCGAACATCCTCCAAATCGCGGGGCCGACCGGCCACTACCTTATGGATGATCAAATCTTCTGGCGAGGCAAAACAAACCTCCTGGTCCAAAAATTTGATCCGTCGAATTCGGCCCATCGCTTGACGCTCATAAGGAGAGAAGGAAAAGACCAAATCCAACCTTACTCCGCTTTCCGGGTCCAGACATGGGAGGACCATGGTTTTCTGGACGAATTCGGCCGGTTGGGGGGCAAGGACTTTCCAATGGTTGGAATCAACGAGTTTTAGAACTTCCTCCAAGCGGTCGATACCCGCGCCCAAGGTGATGTCGATGTCCTTGGTAAACCGGGGTTCGCCGTAAACAAGCACGGCTTGGCCGCCAATGACCATATAGGGAATCCGCTGTTTGTCTAATGCTTTAGAAAGCTGGGCGAGAAGGGCTTGGAACATTGACAGCCTTGGCATAGAGAATGATCGCTTCAAGTCCATCCAGGGGATTCAAGCGGGTAATCAAGCCCAATTGCCGGGCTTCCTGGTACATGGCGTCCATCAGGCGATAATTTTGATCCACGTCGACAGGCGTCTGCCGCTGTAGTTCTTCTTCCCAATGGTTCCAATAGTTGACGTCTCGAATCATGCGGCTATTTTAACATGCGGGAAGGCATTAAAACCGGGGGAATATCAAAGACATTACGAGCAAACAACCTTCCCGGGCCGCCTTCGTTTCGGGCTGGATCACTTTTTTCAAAAATCGGGAAACATCTTCCAAGGTTTCCATGGAGATGTGATGGTCTAGGGGATATTCCTTGAGGATCGGCTGGTAACCTGCCTTTTGGAGCACCGAAAGCGTCTTCTGGGTCAGGTCTTCGGGAACGATCCTATCTTCAGTTCCGTGGGTCATCAGGATCGGCGTGTGAGGGGGGGCCACAGCATGTTCAAACGTTTTGGCCGGGTTCCAAATATATCCGCTCATGGCAACGATGGCTTCGATTTGGCCTGGATAGTTCAACCCCGCCTCCAGGGACATGACGGCTCCCTGGGAAAACCCCATCAGGATGATCGGCCTCGCCTGGCCCGGTTTTTCCCCTTCGGTCGAAAAACGTTTCATTAAACCGAAGAGATAATCCCTGCTGTTCTCAATATCCGTTCGACTGTTCGTGGGCAGGTCATACCAACCATAGGAGTGGTCGTCCACCCGCAAAGGCGCGTCCGGCAGGATGAAACGGCAGGGAGGGAGATTTATCACCGGGATCAACGGGAACAAGTCATCGGCATTGGCGCCCAAGCCGTGCAAAATGAACACCACCGGAGCATTTTTCGGAAGATCCTTCGGACCCGCCACTAAGCAGCGGTGGCCGTTGATTTGGAGGGTGGTAAATGAGGAATCCGCATCGGCGGAACGGGCAAGGCCCGGCATTCCCCAACCGGCCAGTCCCAAGCACCCCATCAAAACCAGCGTCTTCATTAACGCCCTTTCATCCTCGAGAAATCCTCGAACCCTTCTTCCGCTCGGTATCGTTTCAATGAAGCCCGCCCCCCTTTAGGGGGCTTGGGTTGTTGACCACTTTTGACGGAGTAAGGCCATATCGTTGATCAATTGTGGGTTCGCGGGATCCAGAGCCAACGCGACTTGGAATTCTTTTCCTGCATCCGCATATTGTCCTCTCATCGCGTAGAGGACGCCCAGGTTCACGAGTGCCTCTACGAAATCCGGCTTAAGTCCGACGGTCTTTTCCAGCTCCAGTGTTTCTTCATCCACCAAGCCCAGCTCATGATAGGCCCTTGATAACATAAAAGGCGCGGTGGCCTCTTGGGGGTCGAGCGCGGCGGCTTTTTGGCATTCTTCCACCGATTGCCTCGCGTTTCCCATTCTCAAAAAAACAACGCCCTTCCCCAAATGGGCGACGCTGATATCCGGGTTATAAGCCAAGGCACTGTCATAGGCTCTCAACGCATCCTCGTACCTCCCCGCGGAGAAACAGGCCTGGGCGAGATTGTCGTAGGCGATGTACGCGGTTTCATCGACATTGGCCATCTTTTGAAAGGCTTGAACTTCATTCTCCCAAAGGCTCACCGAATCTTTCCATATATCAACCTGTTTCAGGGTGAGTGTCCCAAGAACAGCCGCCAACAGAATTGAGAATAGAATGAATAGTTTCGGCCGTCCCTGGAGCAGAACCCCGATGCCCGCCGAAAAAAGGAGAAAAGGCCCCAAGCAGGGGAGATAGGTATATCGGTCTGCGGCGGATTGGAAACCAAATGAGATGAGGCCCAGCACTGGAAGAAGCGTGAAAAAATAATAAAGCCAGGCGATGCCCAGATAAGGTTTCGCTTTTCGCCATAAAAAACAAACAACCCCAACCGATGCAACCAGAATGACCGGGACCCACCGGCCAATCCCATCGTTGTATTTTGGATACAGGTATAACGGGTGCAGCCCCAGGGGTAAAACCATTTTCCATACGTAAAAAACCAGCGAATGAAAAGCGTTCATAATCCGAACATCCAACGTCACCCGCGCCAAGGCTCCTATCGCCTTGGCGTCGTTTTGGGACGCCAAAGTAATTATTCCCCCGGCCACGGAAATGAGGAAAAAGGGGATCTTTTCCAGAAACACCCCCCCTGGTTTGCCGGCCAATCTTTTGAGCGGCCAGGCATCCAATAAAAGAAGGATCAAGGGCAGGGTGGCCGCCATGGGCTTGGCCATGAGGGACAGGGTGAAACAAGCCAGTGAAAGTTTCCAACTTATCCCTTTCCATCTCCCCCGGGCGGCCCCGTCCAGGTACAACAGGAGACTCAACAGGAAAAAAAATCCGTATAACACATCCTTGCGTTCCGTGACCCAGGCCACCGACTCGACATGCAGCGGATGCAGCCCGAACAAGGCCGACGTCAAAAAAGCCGCGGCCAGAGCCCGGTTTCTTTTCCCTTCCCCGCTATCCGAAAGGATCAGCGTTTTGAAACTGACGAAAAAAACCAGGAAAGTATTGGCCAGGTGCAATATCAGGTTATGAAGGTGGTAGAACCAGGGGTTCGATCCTCCGAGTATCCGGTCCAGGGCCAGGGAGAACCAGGTCAGGGGAATCCAGTTACCGCTGAGGAAGGTCGTGAACATCCACAAAAAAAAGGAGACATCCATATGCTGGAGGTGAGGATTGTCGAGGATCATGCGGTCGTCGTCCCAGTTGGTGAACCCGCACTGGAAGACGGGGAAATAGGCGATCAAGGTCAAAAGGACCGGAGTGAGCGACGGGATCCAGGGAAACTTGGGAGCCATGGCTTTCCCGGAAACTCCGCTCTCGTCTACAGGACCCGTCAATACACGCCGACTGAAATAAAGAACGCCAGAAAAAAACATCCTCAATCCTTTGAAACCAAGGGGTACTTGTTTCAAGCCTGGGAATCACGGTTCGATGGGAGTTCCCCCCCTAGCTTTCGATCCTAGCGAAAGTCAGCGCTTCAACCTCGCCGCCCAAACCCCCAAGCACTGGTCGCTGACCACCTGCATTCCTTCCACTTCGAGCCGGGCTTCCGATTGAGGGTGGGTGATCCCGGTCTGGAGCCAGACCGTTTTGGGACGCTTCTCAGGGGGTAGGGCCAGGATCTCATCCGTCAATTCGGGGATCAACTCGCTTCGTCGGAAGACATCCAAAATATCCGGTTGGATGGGCAGGTCGGCCAACTTGGCATAGGCTTCCAGGCCCAGAGAGGTCACGATCATGGGGTTCACCGGATATATTTCGTAGCCCCGTTCTTTCAACATGGCGGGGATTTGATAGGCGGGCCGGTCACTTTTTTTCTCGTCCTGCATGCCGTAAACCGCGATGGTTTTGGCTTCTTTTACGATTTGGGTAATCGCAGCATCGTCCAGCATGGGTTACCTCCTGCTTAAACGGAAACAGCCGGTTGATAGAGAATATACAACATCCAATAGACCACCACACCCGTCACGGAAACGTATAGCCAGATCGGAAAGGTGATACGGGCGATCCGTCGGTGCTTCTCAAACTCGCCCCGGAGGGCCCGAACGAGGGTCCAGATGGCCAAAACGGGCACGATGGCAGCCAGGATGGTGTGAGTGGTCAGGATGAAGAAATAAAGGGGCCGGACCCAACCCTGCCCCGTGAAATGATTCACCCCCACATGGGCGTGGTAATAGAGGTAACACCCGAGAAAGACCACCGAGGAAAGAAAGGCTAGGCCCATGCAGGTTTTATGGGCCAACAGCTTTTTGTTTTTGATGAAAACGTAGCCCGTCAACAGAAGAAGAGCGCTCAAACCGTTGAGGGAGGCGATCAGGGCCGGGAAGGCGGACAGGTTCATGCTCCCCCCCAGGTTGACAGCAGATGTCGCAGGTCCCGGTGAAGATTCGCGAGGTCGGTATCGTCATCCCCGTCGTACATACCCCGGATTTTCCCTTGGGCATCCACCAGCACCATCCGCACCGTATGGATAAACTCGAACCCTGGGACCCCCTGCGGATCCTCTTGAGCACTGAGTTTGAAACCCTGTTGAATCATCGTGTAAAGATCCTTTTTGGTACCGGTCAGAAATACCCACTGTTGGGGATCGGCGCCGAAATTTTGGGCGTAATGGGCCATGACCGGCACCTTGTCGTAATCCGGATCGACGGTGAAGGTGACCAGCCGGAAGCCTTCCTGACCCTTCCATTCCTTGGCCAAGAGCTTCATTTGGGCCGAGAGCATAGGGCAGGTTCCCGCACATCGGGTGAAGATGAAATCCGCCACCCAAACTTTTCCTTTCAACTGGGCGGAGGTATAGGGCATCCCCCCTTGGTCCGTAAACGAAAAGTCCGGCGCGCTCATGACCGGTTTCAAAAAGCGGGGAGAGGTGCGTAACTGGTAAACACGGATTCCCCAGGTCCCCAGCACGATCACTCCCAAGGCCATGAGGGCCCATAAGGTCCATCTGTTTTTCGATTTCACAAGCGCCTCTTGACGTCGCTTTTCGCCACGGCCCTCGAGGAGATGGCGTAAAAAACCATTCCCCAGAGGGCTAAGACCAGGAGGCAGAGTCCCATGGATGGCAGGTCCGGATTGGATGTGTTGGGGTAAAGACCCTGCCTGATCCCCGCGACCCCGTAAGTCAGCGGATTGACCGCCATGAGGATCTTCATGAAACCTGAACCGGAGGAGGGGAAAACCGCGCCGGAGGCCATCCACAGCGGAAGCAGGACCAGGTTCATCAAGGTATGGAATCCGGGGATGGATTCGATCTTCCAGGCCAGCCAAAAACCAGCCGCGTTCATCACGAAGGAAACCCAAAAGAGGCAGGCCACGGCGCCCAGCAAGGGCAGGGGTGAAAAGGAAATGCCGACGAATAGACCGATAGGGAGAAGGATCAGGCCCTGGAGGGTCGAAAGCAAAGAACCCCCGAGGATCTTGCCCATGACAATGGCTCCCCGGGAAACCGGGGCGGTCATGACCGATTGAAGAAAACCCGCCTGCCGATCCTCAATGACGGAGGCATTGGAGAAGATACAGGTGAACATAACGCTCATCAAAAGGGTTCCGGGAAAAAAGTAGGCTCGGTAACCGGCCTGGGGCACGCCCGAACCCAGGACCAGCCAAAAAAGGAAAGCCGTACCCACAGCCCCCACGACACGGCTGGGCTGGCGGTAAAAGCGGACCAGTTCTCTCTGGCAAAGGGTGTAGGTTGCGGTCCAGAATGTTTTCATTCTTTTTCCTCCGACAAAAACCGGCCAGTCTTGTGGATGAACACGTCTTCGAGCGTGGGCAACCCGACGGACAGGGATAGAACTTCCCCTGGGAAATTCTCAAGGATCGGCGCCACCAGATTATGGGCCTGGGGGCTTTCAACCTGCAGAACCCCCGCGAGAAAAACCGACTCGATCTTCAGTTTTTGGACCAAGGCCTCCTTGAGGGTTTCGGGGTTTCGGGCGCGGATGCGCAAGACTTCCCCGCCGATGGAAGCCTTGAGTTCCTCAGGCTGTCCCAAGGCCACCATTTCTCCCTGGTGGAGGATCAAGAGCCGATCACACCGATCCGCTTCTTCCAGGTAATGGGTCGTCACCAACACCGTCATGCCCTGGCTTTTTCGCAGAGTTTCCAGGTGACCCCAGAATTCACGACGTGCCGCCGGGTCCAGTCCGGTTGAGGGCTCGTCCAGGATCATCAGTTCGGGATCGTTCACGAGGGCCTTGGCCAGTTCCACCCGGCGCTGGAGACCGCCGGAGAGGGTCTCGACCCTATCCTTTTGCCGGTCTTTAAGGCTGAGTCGATCCAGGTCCCGGTCGATGCGGTTTTCAAGGTTTTGGCCTGTCAGGCCGTAAAGATGCCCCTGGTGCCAAAGGTTTTCCCTGACGGTTAGTTTTTTATCAAGCGCGGGGGACTGGAACACGATACCCATCTTCGCGCGGATGGCTTGGGTATCCTTGGCCAGGTCCAGGCCAAAGAGGCTGACTTTGCCGGGCACGCAGGGGTAGAGGGTGGAAAGAAGCTTGAAGGTGGTGGATTTGCCCCCGCCATTGGGGCCTAAAAATCCGAAAATTTCGCCCTTTTGGACGGTAAAGGAAAGGCCCTTCAGGGCGGTTTTTTCCCCGTAGCGGAACGAAAGATCTTTCACATCCAAGAGAGTCGGCAAGACATCACCCCTTATTGATAACCATCGCGGTGAAAAGGAACGGCAGGTAAAGAATGGAGGCCCAAAAAAGCTTCCGTGCCTGCGCCAAGGTTCGGTTTTTGGCCAAAGCCGCCGCAAAACCCAGGAAGGTCAAACTTAACACAAGGGCGATCCAAAAATATACGTGTCCGGTCATGCGCAGGTACGCGGGTAATAAGGAAAGGGGAAGCAAGGCCATGGCGTAGACCACCGCCACAAGGCCCGTCAACTCGCCCTTCGGGTCTCGAACGGAGAGCATGGGAAACCCGGCCCTTTTGTAGTCCTCCCGGTAGATCCAACCGATCGCGAGAAAATGGGGCATCTGCCAAAAAAAGAGGATGCAAAAGAGTGTCCAACCCTCCAGGCCGGTCGTGCCGGAAGCGGCCGCATAACCCATGAGGGGAGGAAGCGCGCCTGGAACCGCCCCCACCGCCGTGCAGAGCGAGGTTATCTTTTTGAGGGGGGTGTAAAGCAACACGTAGCTCACGAACGCGCCAAAACCCAGGAAGGCCGACAACTCGTTCACCTGCCAGAAAAGCACCCCGATCCCGGCCGCGGAAAGAACCACCCCGAACCAGAAGGCCTGGAGAAGGGGGAGACGGCCGGAAGGCAGGGGCCGTTGGTTTGTGCGCGTCATTTTTTTATCCGCGTCCACTTCCAGCCATTGGTTCAAGGCTCCGCATCCCCCGGCCAACAGGGTGGCTCCCAAGAGCGAAAAGAAAAGAAGGCACCAATCGGGACTTTGACGGGACCCCAGGAGAAACCCCGCCAGGTTGGTCAGGATGGCCAGCAGGTTGAGTCGGGGTTTCGTGAGGGCGAGATAATCGCCCAGGAATTGACTTTTCAAGTCCTGACCACCGGTCGGAAAAGCCGAAGGCTGTTCAAAGCCAGGACCAGGGTGGAGGCCAATACCCCCGCGCCGGTAAGAACATGAAAGGAAGTGGGGACCACGTCTTTTTGCGTCACCACCACGAGAATACCCAAAAGACACTGAAGCCAGACCAGGAATCCCGCGCAGGCTGCGGGCCAGAAGAGGGATTTTTCCTCCGGGTACCCGTGGCAGACCTGGTAAGTCAGCCAGGTCAGGAAAGTGAGAACTCCCAGGGCGCCCAGCCGGTGGAGATAGTTGATGAGGATGGGAAAGGACCATTCGGGAGGGAGGATTCCCCCAAAACAGGTGGGAAAATCGGGGATGGCCAGGCCCGCACCGCTATGACGCATGATGGCGCCCAGCAGAACCTGAAGGTAGACCAACCCCACCGCCCAGGGGACGAAATTTCGGAGGGATTGATTGTAAAGGCGGGCCGGTTGGTCCCAGATCCAGTGTTTGGAGGTCACCAGGGCCAGGGAGACGTTCAAGCACAGGAAGATCTGGGCCAAACCCGCGTGGGCCACTGAAACGGCGGTGGGAAGGTGCATCAGGACGGTCACCCCGCCGAGAACGGCCTGGACCACAACCGCGCCCACGGAAGTCCAGGCGAGGATTTTCACCCATCGTCGAATTTCATAAATCTGGATAAAAATCGCCAGCGCCACGGTCATTAGGGCCACGGTTCCCGCCACCAGACGGTGCCCGTGCTCAAAAAGCACGCCCCCCACCATGGGAGGAAAAAACTGGCCGAAGGAAAGCGGCCAATCGGGTACGGAAAGGCTCGATCCGGTGCTGGTCACCAGGGCTCCGGCTAACACCAGGAGGAAGGTGCATCCCGCCGTCACGAAAGCGTACCGATGCAGCGGGCGGTTGTAATGGACTTTATTTTCGGTAATCAACAAAACCTCCCGGACGACTCCCCTGAAGGGTTTGTCGCCCAACAAAAAGGCCCCGGTATCACCCGAAGCCTTAATTTAAACCGACTTGATTTTATATGAGAAATTACTGGGCCGTGAAGGTGAAAGTGACGCTTTTAGCTTCCCCATCCTTGATGTCGACCTTCTGAGGCGCGGATTCCCCGTATTTTTCCTGGTAAGCCGCCAGGGTATAAGACCCGGCAGGCAGGCCGCCGATTTTGAAAGTGCCATCGGGGGCGGACACGGAGAAGAAGGGATGGGAGAACACTCCCGCCAAACAATGCATCCAACTATGAACGTCGCACTTGAATTTGACCGGCACTTCCGGCTTGGAGAATTTCTTCTCGGTCACCATGTTCTGGCTGGGCTGGCCGACGTTAAAGGCGTCGTTGATCACCGGCATGGCGTGCACATTGTGCAGGGTATTGTCGCCGTTGACGATCTCCATGGGCTGGTTGACCTGGATTCCAAACACATGGGGATGGTACTGACAGCCTTTTTGAAGGAGAGTAACGCCGGCCGAGGGAGCGGAATAGTTGCCCGCGCCATCCTTCACATACACCAGCACATCGCTCAGGTTGCCCTTGGCGTCCACCTCGATCGTTTCATCCAAAGTCGTTCCCGTATGCTGGGCCTTGCAAACCGGGTCCGCGTCGAAATGGATGGCCGCCATCTGGGGCGCCTTGCCGGAAAGGACGACTTTACCCGAAACCGAGGCCGTTCCCATCACCGCCGAGGCCGAGGAACCGGAGGAACTTCCCCCCGCCGTCAAATCGTCGTCATCGCTTTTGCCGCATCCCGCGACCGAAAGACCCGTGATCAAGAGCAGAATCAAATATTTATTCAGTTCCATACCATCCTCCTCGTTCTATTTTCTGCGTGATCCCGCCGGAAAAACTTGGCGTTTTCATTTATTCGTTTTTTACTTTAGGCCGCCCCGAGAGTCGTTGCAAGAGCGCTCCCGGGGAGGGGTTAATTGGCGTTTTTCCAGAACATGAAAAGATAATCCCGGAGGGCTTCGCGCTGTTTGAAGGCGTTGCCCTGGAAATATTGCGGCGCGGGGGAAACGTCCTGGGGCCAGAACCCCGGCATGCGGGTTCCCGGCATGAGGTCATCCGGATTCTTGAGCCATTCCACGACCCAATCCGGCTTCAAGCGTTCGTGTACCTGGTAGAGATCCGGCGCGGCCGAGTTCAGGTCGGGCGGGATCTTGCTGCCCAGCACGTGGCATTTCTGGCACTGGAGCTTCGTGAAGAGGGCCCTGGCCTGGATCAGGTCGTTGCCCTTGAGGACGTTGGTTTCGGCGGTCTTGAAGGGGAAAACCTGGTCTTCCCGGGCGTTGAAGTAAGTGATGACGTCGCTCACGTCCTCATCGGACCAGTGGAAGCTGGGCATGCGGATGTGAAGCCAGGGCCGGATGGGATGGACGTTCAAGAGGAAGTTATGGAACCAGTCGATCTGGAGCTTCGCGCCTTCCTTGCGCAGGTTGGGCGGGGCGAGCGAAAGATCGGTTCCCTCGTTCTCATACATCGCCCGGATTTTGCCGCCCTGATCCTCAATCAAATGACAGCCCCGGCAGTTGAATTTGGCGATGACCCGTCGGCCTTTTTCCAGCAGGGGGCCGTTGCCGTGGATTCCCGCAGTCATTTCATCGGGTACGTAGGTTTTGGTGAGCCCCAGCACGGCGGTGGCGAGGGATTCCCGGTCCTCGTCCGACAGGTTGAAGTTGGGCATCTTCAGGCGGTCTTGGAAGGCCTGCACCTTGTCCTTGTCGAATTGCCGGGGATTGGACAGCTTGGCGTTGACGAATCCATCGTGGGTATGGACCACATCGGTGAAGCCGAAATCGATCTGGCTGATCTGCTTCGAGCCCCATTCGGAAAGCTCGGTCCCGATGCCCTGGGCCGTCTCGAACCCCTCGATCATATGGCAACCGTAACAGCCGTATTTCACCAGGCTCTTCTGGCCCAAGAGAAGTTCCTTATCATCATCGGTCATCTGGGCCACCTGGGCCTGGGCGGCCTTGGGACCGGATTGGACCTTCAGGTAATCCACCAGCAGGCCGTCCCTCACGGCCGGGTCGGAAGCGGGTACGTCCAGCGCCTCGAAATCCTTGTTCTTCTTGGAAGACAGGTAGGCCGTGATGTCGGAGGCTTCCTGGGACGTCAGGCGCAACTGGGGCATGCGGGTTTCGGGGTCATAATGCCGGGGATTGCGGATCCAGGTATAGATCCAGGAGGGGGAGAGTTTGCTTCCCACCGAGGAAAGGTCAGGAGCGAAAATCGCGTGGTAACCCTGGATGTCGTCCATCCCGTGGCAGGCCGCACAGCCCACGTCATGAAACAGTTTCTTGCCGGCCTTGGCGCTTCCGGGGCCCGGGGCCTCATTAGGGGTATAGTCGCCCGAGTGGGCGAATAAATAGTTCACGATAGAATTCAACTCCGCCTTGGTCTTGGCCAGGCCTTCGTCATCCGAATTGTTCGTCTGTTGGAAGTAGCTGGGCATCTTGGCCGCGGGGTTATAGGACCGGGGCGACCAGACCCATTTCAAGACGAAATCTTTCTTGAGCTTTCCCTTCACCTTCAACAGATTCGGACCGGCCTTGGGCAGGCCTTCCAGGTTCTTAACCTTATGACAGCCGACGCAGCCCCGGACCACCATCAACTCGCGGCCCTTGTCCAGCTTGGGGGCGAAATTGACGTGCTGTTGGGTTCCGTGGCACTTCAGGCAGGAACCCTCGGTGTACTTGAGGGGAAGCATGGGTTCCGCCACGCCCTCGGGCTCTTTCCATCCAAAATGGGCTTTCCATTTTTTTGCTTGTTCCTCATCGTTAGGGGCATGGGCGCAGGTGTTGAAGTTGACGGCCGCGCCGACCCCGCCGTGGCAGATCGTGCAACCGACTTTATCGATCGGATGGGGGCTGGTGGAACCCAGGTAGAGTTCCAGGTGGGGATGGGTGCGGTAGGGTTCGGGAGCGTCCTCATAACCCTTCTTGTCGATAGCCTGGTGACAGGTGGTGCAGCGGTCCACCCGCATGGTCTTGGCGAAATACATGTCTTCGGGCAGGTTGTGCAACACGATCTGGTGGATCTGGATGGTGGGCGACATGAAATCAAACAACATGGCGTTGCGGAAGTCGAAAAACCAGTCTTGTTTCAGGCTTGCGGCCCGGGTTTGGTAAAAATCGAACTGCTTGCGGAGGGCAGTGATCTTGTCCTTGAAGGAATCCCTTTGGGCGGTCAGGTCCGCCATCTGCTTGTCGGCGTCGGCGCGGGCCTGCTTGAGGTCAAGGATCTGTTGATTCAGGTTGGCGGCCTCGTCCACCAGCTTATCGAGATCCTTTTTCAGACCAGCATTGTCTTTCCCCGCCTTGAGGTAATGCTCGGAGTAATCGTATTTCGTGGCGTCAATCTTGGCTTTGGTGACCTGGTAGACCATGTTGGTCTTATAAATCTGGTTATCCAGACTCGCCTGCTGGCTTTGCAGGTGATCCATGACATCCTCGTGGGATTTTAAATCCTGGTTGGCTTGACCGAGGTCGGCTTTCAGCTGCTTGTATTGATTGAAATCGATATCGCCCTTGGCCTCGTTGCGTTTTTCCAGGGCCTTCTGCCGTTCCATCCTCATGAACTGTCGCTGATAGCTTTTCCAGGGGCGGCTGTAATCGAACCAAGCCATGGCAATGACACACACCAGAAGGGCCAGACTGGACCATAAAAAAACCACGGTCAATGTGTGGGTGTTGTAAACCCGTTCGTCTTTAAAGTCGGCCAAGTCGGTTTCCTTTACCTAGATGTTAAAGAAAAATTCGGGGATCGCCACGATGTACTTTAGATTCAACACCCAGCGCAAAACCATCTTGATGGGCAAGGCCGCCATAAGGAGTGCCAGGTTAATGAAGATGCCGTAACGGACGATGCCCAATTTCTCAAGGAAATCCTGCAGCACCTTGAACCGTTTGGTGAGGAGCGGGGGTAGGCCGATCAGGTAAAAGCCAACCAGCAGAAAGCCGGGAAGTTCGCGCAGGAGCCAAAAAGGCGGCAGGCCTATCCCTAAGATCTTCACCCAGATGTACTCGGAAAGATTCACGTTGTTCAAGACCACAACCTTGTGGGAATCCCAAACCTCGAAGGGGCCAAAGAAGTTCCAGGCCGGCCCGCGCAGGAAGGTTCCCAGGAAGATCAGGGTGACCCAGAGGATGAAGAAACCGAAGAGAAAGGGCGTGATGGCCCATTGGCGTTCGGTAAAGGTGTAATAACCCGACCCCTTGGGGTTCTTGTCGATGTAAGGAATGGCCATCAACCCCACGATGATCAAGCTGGGAAACACCACTCCCGCCAGCCAAGGATCGTAATACACCAGCATTTCCTGAAGCCCCAGGAAGTACCAGGGCGCCTTGGAGGGATTCGGGGTCCAGGCGGGCGTCGCGGCTTCTTCCAGTGGAGCGTGCAAAACCAGGGACCAGATAAGGAGCAGCACCCCGCCGATGATGGTCGCGATGAATTCGATATAGACCAGATCGGGCCAAACATAGGTTTTCTTGTCGGAGGTTTCTTTTTCTACCGGTGGCTGGCCTTTGGCGATTCGCCGGTCATTCACCACCGCCTGGCGGAAGGAGAGCCAGGTGAAAAAAGCCACCGAGAAGACCATGATGAAAATCGGGAAATTGTCGGCTTTCGTGGAAATCAGCCTGAAGTTGTCGTTGAGAAGGCACAACAGCAAAACCCCCACCACTGAACCCACCATTTTCAAGGCGAATTTGGGCTCGGTCCAGGTTTCCCGGTAACGGATCATGGCCCAGAACGCGACGACGCTCAAAAGGAAATACATCCAGGGCTGGAACAGAAAATTGGTGACGCCGATCAGGATTTGCATGAAGCCTCTTTAAAATACGGGTCGAATCACAGCGGCCCGGAAATACCGCCGTCCTTGCGGACACGCCAGAAATGGACGGCCATCAGAGTAGCCGCCACCAGGGGGATGAACACGCAATGAAGCACGTAAAATCGAAGCAGGGTGGCCTCCGAGACGAAATGGCCGCCCAGCAGGGCGAAATGGATGTCTGAACCCCCATGCACCAGCTTGACCCCGCCGATCTGGATCATCGAGGCTCCGGGGCCTTCATAACCCATAAAGGGCGTCGCCCGCGCCATGTTGGTTCCCACGGTGATGGCCCACATGGCCAGTTGATCCCAGGGCAAGAGGTAACCGGTAAAAGAAAGAAGAAGGGTCAAAACAAGAAGGAGAACGCCCACCACCCAGTTGAACTCGCGGGGGGGTTTGTAGGAACCCGTCATGAAAACCCGAAACATGTGCAGCCAAACGGTGATGACCATGGCATGGGCGCCCCAACGGTGCAGTTCCCGCATGATCCCCAAGGGCACGTGCTCGCGCAGGGCAATGATGTCGTAGTAGGCGTATTCGGCGGTGGGCCGGTAATAGAACATAAGCAGAACGCCCGTGACGGTTAAAACGAGGAAGAGAAAGAAAGATAAGCCGCCCATGCACCAGGTATAACTCATCTTGATTCCCGAATAGCGGGCTTTGACCGGATGAAGATGTAGAAACACGTTGGAAAGAACTGCCATGATCCTGTTTCTCGGCGTGTCGGGATAACCGTGGCGGAAAATGGATTTCCAGATCTGGCCCTGGGAGATGGATTGTTTGACCACCGCCGGCGAGGGTGCCTGGGCCTTCATCTGATCCATTTTCTTTTTGAGTCCGTCAAACATTCAATTCCCCTTTCACTTTAAGCCGCCTGGATCAAACCTTGTAATCGAGAAAGGCGCCGTTTTGTGTCCATTGACCCAACTCGTATTGGTATTTCTGGCTCTCATCCACCTGGATCTGGCCGTCGTCCGCCAGGGTAATATTGAAACGTTCCAGGGGCCTGGGCGCGGGACCTTCAAAGTTGATGCCGGAAATGTAATAACCGCTTCCATGACAAGGACATTTGAATTTCTGTTCCGACTGGAGCCAGTTGGGGGTGCAACCCAGGTGGGTGCAAATCGTAGAAAGGGCGTAAAACCCCTGGTCATTCCGGACGATCCAAACGCGGTGCTCGTCCTTGAAACGATTGTCGACGCCAATGGAAAATTGGTCCGGAAAACCAACTTTAAACTTGAGCGGGGGCTCAAAGGTGACGTTGGGAAAGAAAAACCGCAGGCAGGTCGTGAGAGCGCCCATGGTTGCCGCGGTGAAGGCGATCCAGGCCCATCCCAAAAGTGTGATAAAAGACCTGCGGGTCATGGCAGGGCTTAAAGCTTCCGCCCCTTCCAGGGCCAGGGGTTTGGGGTTTTCAGGTTTAAGAATAAATTCGGGAATGGTCTCGGTGTTTTTGAAGGCATACTGGACAGTAAATGCCAAAAGCAAAAGGATGTATAAAAGCCAAACTGAAAGAATGATCCAACCGATGGGGGAAAGGCCTTTGAGCGAATCCACGAGTTCGTTGGCCGCTCGGGCTTTCGAAGCGGTAATAAATAGAAGGGTAAACAACAAAGCCTTCTTAAATATTTGGTTTTGATTAGACATAAATCCACGGCTCCCGATGGACGTTGACAAATATTAAAAATCCACCGGATTTCAAATAAACGGTGGCCTTGTCACATTCAAAAAGCATGCGCATTCTAGTCGAGTATTTTTTTGCGAGTCAAGGACTGATACGACGAAATATTCGGCTTTGATAAACCCTAAAATCCAATTTCTCATCCGTTTGGATGATTCTTTGGCCATAAGATTATGTTCTTGATAAATAGGGCGTCGCTTTCAAGTTCCATCATAAACGATTCTGAAAATTCGACCACCATAGTCATCCGAAACGTATAGTTCCCCTTTAGCCCCATTCACCACATCCACCGGACGGCCGACTCTTTCAGGATCTTGAAGAAATCCCCATAAGAAATCGACCGGTTTCCCCGCCAGCTTGTTTTTCTCCAAAGGAAAAAAAACAACCTTGTACCCTACCGGAATAGACCGGTTCCAGCTTCCGTGAAAACAAACAAAAAGCCCGTCTTTAAACCGAGCGGGATAAACCTGCCCGGTATAGAAATTGATCCCCAGGGGAGCGGTATGGGCCTGGTATTCAAAAATGGGCTGGCCTGTCTGACGAATACCCTTTCGGCCCCATTCAGGATCAGATACGGTTTTTCCGTTCAAACTGTAGGAATAGGGCCAGCCGTAATTTTTCCCTCCCTCGACTAGGTAAAAACCCTCGGGCGGAAGGTCGTCTCCCAGGTAATCCCTCCCGTTGCCGGAGGCCCATAATTGGGAAGTTCCCGGTCGAAATCTGATCCCCACGGCATTTCGAAGCCCCTGGGCGAAAATTTCAAAACCCGTTCCGTCGGCGTTCAAACGGCATATGGTCCCATATCTTGGGTCTTTTTCCTCACAGGCATCGCAAGTGCTGCCAATGGAAAGATAAAGTTTTCCATCCGGGCCGAAATCCAAGGTGCGGGTAAAATGACGACCACCCGGCGGCAGTGAAATAATTGTCCGCCCATCGGAAGCGTCTATGGAACTACCCCAAGATGAAAAACAGGAAATTCGAGTCGTTTCTCCCACATAAAGTTTCCCGTCATGAAATATCAGGCTATGGGGATGGTCCAAGCCCCGAATGATCGTTTGCGGTTGGGAGCAATACCCTTTGGCAGCCGAATCGGTTAAAGCTAGAACATAACCATCCTTCATGTCGCAGGCGTAAAGTACACCCTCCGGGGACAACGCCAACCCGCGAGGATTATTCAACCCCGCCGCAAATACTGAAACTTGAAATCCAGGCAGAGCCGTCAACCGATGAGCCGCTCCCTGGGCGGGGGGGCCCGAAACTTCGTCCGATGTTTGAGAGATTAGGTTGATTGGCAAAAGGACCATGAACAAGAAAAACAATGATTTCCGCATGGCTCTCCCGATTTTAAATTTTTAACAGATTAAATTTGAATAACTCGGCAGAAATTCTTCCCCTGGAAAACGGACCCTTAGCAATGTTGAAGAATATGAAAATGAATTACAGAACGCAAGATACCCTTTCAGATCAAAACTCACCGATTCATTTCATTTTTGAGGAAGTGGAATACAGGGGTGTTCGAAAATAAAAAAGGCCAACCCGAAGGTTGGCCTTTTTCTTACCGAAGTATCAGCATCTTGCCGATCGTTCGTCCGCTATTTGAAGTCACAACGACATAATAGAGACCGCTCGCCAACGGATTGTTCCAGGTATCCGTCATGCGAATCTGGCAATCTTGGCCCGCAACCAAACCCTTGTAGGTTTTTTCCTGAACTTTGCGGAAAGCCAAGGTATAGACTTGAACTTTCACATCCGAAACGCCCGTAAAGTAAGGCGGCCTGACATTAACTGGAGCCGTTCCATCAGCGGGGTTGGGATAAATCACCGGATACTTCTCAGGAACCGGGGTCTGACTGAAGGTGGGGGTGGGGCTGACGGTCATAGTGGGAGTAAAGGTTAGCGTGGGGGTAAAGGTCAGGGTTGGACTTAAGGTCGGAGTTGAAGTCGGCTGAGCAACCACTACCGTGTTACCCACGATAGGAAAATTGGAGAAATTGGCCGGTTGTCCGCCGTTGTTGGCGCTGTTGCCGGACATCCCACTGACCGACAAGACGTCGGTCCCATTAGCGTTGTTTGAGTAATTCGCCAAGATTTGCACGGATTGCGGCGGCCCTGATGCCAAAACGTAATTATTCAGGTTGATATTGGCGTTGGCCCCGACGAAGAACGTGGGTGATCCTACCGCCGACCCGTTGATCAGCACGCTGACACTGGTGAAATCGGACGCATTGCCCAATGAAACATTGACGGTCAGTTGGGTCAAGGTCACGGCCATACCGCTGGAATTGGTAATAGTCCCCTGAACCGCCGTCACATTGGCGGTACCCGAAAGCACATTGATTGTTCCTGAAGATCCTGAACCCGCGGACACAACAGCTGAGGTGGGTGTATAGGAGGGAGTAAAGGTCAATGTGTTGGTGACAGTGGGAGTATTGGTAAAGGTATTCGTAATGGTGAAAGTGTTAGTGGGTGTCGAACTAAAAGTGTTTGTCGGCGAAAGGGTATTGGTGGGGGAAAGCGTATTGGTAGGTGTGTTCGTCATGGTCGAGGTATTGGTGAAGGTAGCGGTCATGGTATAGGTGCTGGTATATGTCGGGGTAAAGGTGTTGGTGGGTGAAAGGGTATTGGTTGGAGAAAGCGTATTCGTTGGTGTGTTCGTCATGGTCAAGGTGTTGGTGATCGTAGGTGTATTGGTCCAAGTACCCGAATTGGTGGGCGTGAAGGAAGTCGTGAAGGTCATGGTGGAAGTTGGCGAAAGCGTATTAGTGGGGCTAAATTGCGAGGTTGCGGTGGATGTCGAAGTTACCGTGGGAGTAGAAGTGATCGTACTCGTAACCGTGAAAGTGGCAGTCGGCGTATTGGTCGATGAGTAGGTCGAGGTGGCTGTGCCTGTATTGGTCGGAGTATCGGTATCCGTAGGAGTCCCCGTATTCGTCGGGGAGAGAGTGTCGGTTGGGGACAACGTTTCAGTCGGGGACAAAGTATTCGTGGGACTAAATTGCGAGGTCGGGGTCGAAGTGCCGGTAACTGTGGATGTAGAGGTAATTGTTCCGGTAGCTGTCCTCGTGGCCGTTGAAGTATTGGTTCCGGTCTGAGTCGAAGTAGCTGTGTTCGTATTGCCCGGGGTATTCGTGGAGGTCTGTGTTCCTGTGTTTGTCGGGCTGAATTGGGAAGTAACGGTTGAAGTGGTCGTCGGGGTATTCGTGGTTGTTTTCGATGGGGTTGCGGTTCCAGTCCACGTGGGAGTCACTGTGCTGGTAACGGTCGAGGTGTTTGTTGAGGTTTTGGTCGGGGTCGAAGTAGAAACAACGGTGGCAGTGACTGTGGGTGAAAGCGTGATGGTAGGTGTCGGAGGATTAGCGGGGGTACTGGTGGGAAGAGGCGTCGGAGACAACCAGCCAGTGCCCGCAATACAAACCTGACTCACCCAATACTTGTAGTCGATCATCGTGGAAACGGGCCCTGAGGTTTGCCACTCAAGGTTTTGAACATTACTCACCGCCATGGCATAGGTATAAGTAGTAGCCGCACCACCCGGATTAAGCGCACCATTCACCCCAGGGGCCGAACCGATCGCCGGACCCCACGTAGGATGATTAAGAGCTGCAGCCGTACCCGGGAAGGTGCAAAATTGCCAAGTTTTAGCGGCAACCGTTATGGGAATTGAAGCTCCGTATTGATTTGAATTACCAATCCCTTTTGAAGAAGCGAAATCGATGTTCGGGTTAAACAATGAAAACTGAAGGGTAGCCGGAACCGAGCTGACCATGACATAAAAACTTATATTGCTCATGTTGGTCAAGTTTGAGTAGCCGGTCATTTGGGTTCCCAAGGCGTATCCGGCATAAACAGCCCCAGTAACTGCCGTGCCGTTAATCGTAGCTGTTACCGATTCTCCATTGTAGTTGCTGAAACCGGAAACACTGTCAGACGAAGTCTCTCCAGGAAGATATACTGTTTCGTCCACAATATCAGCAGCGGGAAAAACCCAGGCTATTTGGGGAGTGGTAACTGGCGTGTTGGATTGGCTGGCATAAGCATAAGTAAACCAATACCCATTGAGGTGGTTTTGGGGAGTTTCATCCACATCGTCTGAAATCATGTAGCAGGATTGGGGAGTGGCGGTGGGTATGGGCGTGCAAGTAGAACTACCACAAGGAGGCGTGCCGCAGGCGATATTGGGAAAATTACCCGACGCAACCAGGTTTCCCAAAAGGCAGAGGGTATCCTGAAAATACACGAAGCCGCCCTGGCCCGCATCGGCGAATTCTGATTGCAAGTATTGGTATGCACCATTGAGATAAGTTTGGTTGGCTCCGGTATTGGGCAAGGTCATAGCCGAAACCAAGACCCCCGCGCATTGGACTGAATCGCTCGCCGGTCCCTGGACACCACCCGTAAGGGTCCAGCCGCTTTCAACTTCGGCGGCAAAACCAAGAGAGGCTTCACCCGTTTCAACGCTACCCGCAAAAGCCTGATCGTTGGTGGCTGCTCCCGCAGTTCCATTCCACAAATAATCAAGCCCGACCCGAATGGGATAACGGGAAGCGTCATTCATCATGTTTACACTTTCATACGAACTAGGGGAAAAAGGGGAAGACGTATTGGTTGTATCCGGCATGAAACCATCGGGATAGGCGGAATGGATTGCGGAGTAATAGGTGTTATAAACCCAATTGACTGCATTAGGCCAATTATGCGCACCCCCATTGGCTGTTGATTGTTGATCCCAAGTTTGCCAGCACTCGTACCAGGCCGGAGTACAATAACTTACAAAAAGAGGACTCTGGTAGGCATCCCCAGGTTGAACCGTGATGGTTCCGTTTTGATCTATTTCATGGCTCCAAATTACATTCACCATGTTTTGGTAATAGGTAGCATAAGGATAGTTTGCCGAGGTCCAAATTCGACTGGCTAGTAGAAGGGCCATGCACATGTCTTCATCCGCATCGGTGGCACCGTTATAACCAATGACGCTTCCAGTGGAACTGATTTCCCAATTCATCAAGAAGTTCCCATCTGAATCAGGCATATATTGAAGAGCGTAACTCAATAGGCCGTTGAACAACTTTTGGTCATTCATCATGACGGCGATGAGCATGCCGTAACCGATACCTTCAGAAACGGTATCATTGCTATAGCCGCCGATATTACCCCAGACCCTTAAACGTTGCGTTCCAAAGCTATCCGTTCCGCCCGCACCGCTGGACGTAATGGCATCCGCAAACCAAGTGTTATACATTTGGGAAACAGCGGTGTTCATGGCGGCTTGTGAAGCCACATTGGGAACCATTCCAAACTTATAAGTCTGGGCAGCGGTTTGATGGGGAAAGGTAACTGAACCGGCTCCAGAATTTACGGCCGGCGCTTGGCCAAACACTGAACTAGTCGATAAAAGTAGGCCGACAGAAAAAATAATGGAGTCAATAATTTTGAATGGATTTTTCAAACTGTTTTCTCTTCACATTGAGATTTTTAGACCGGATTTAAAGACTACCGCAATAGTGCGGAGACATAAACTAGCAATTTCCGTACCCTCACGAGGAATAAGGTTTATCGGTAAAAAATAGCCTTTAGACCATCCATTTTTGAGAATAACCCTCAAGACAACCCTCTTTGTCAGGATTTGGCATATCCTTTTTCAGTTTTTTGACGAAATCAAAAGAGTTTTACCGAAGGACCAAGAGTTTCAATATTTGTTTGCCCTGGTCGTTGATCAAAACAATGTAATAAAGACCACTGGCTAAAAGATTGCCTTTTGAGTCTTTAAGCTCAAAGGATAAATCCGTTCCCCCGTTTTGAGCATGCACTGGAATCTCCAAAACTTTACGGAAAGCGGTAGTGAAAATCTGGATTTTACCCTCTGAGGTTCCTGTAGACGGAAAACGCAACAACACGGGCCGGGTTCCATCGGCGGGATTTGGGTAAAGGATCGGTTTCGAACCGGGATGGGGTGTGGGAGATAAAGTCGAGGTGTAAGTGATAAGGGCCGTGGGTGTAATAGTGACGGTGGTCGTCCAAGAATCCGTTGGGCTTGGGGTCAGGGTATAGGTCATTGTAAGTGTATGGCTAAAAATAGGAGTGAAGGTTCGGCTCGCGGTTGAAGTCAAGGTAGCCGTCTGGGTAGCGGTCACGCTCGGTGTGAAGGTGTAAGTGGCGCTAAAAACGGCCGTGGTCGTATGGGTGGGTGTCGTGGTAGACGTATCTGTCGCCAAGAGAGTGGGTGTCATCGTTGGGCTCCAAGTGATGGTTGGAGTATTGGTAACTGTGTAACTAAAGACCGGGGTCAAGGTTTTGGTAGGGGAAAGGGTGGGAGTACCTGTCCAAGTATTGGATGAAGTGGGCGTTGAAGTCGAAGTCCGTGTGGCGGTGAAGGTAGGAGTGGTGGTACTCAAAGACGTGTTGGTATAAGTGGCGGTTGGCGTGGAGGTTCCAGTAGCGGAGGAAGACGGAGTATTGGTGAGTGTGGGTGTAGCCGTTGCCGTGAACGTGGAAGTCCGGCTGTAGGTGGGCGTGGTAGTGCTCAGGGATGTATTGGTGAAAGTGGCCGTTGGCGTGGAGGTCCCAGTCACGGAGGGGGAAGAAGTGTTGGTCAATGTGGGTGTAACCGTTGAAGTAAACGTGGAAGTCCGACTGTTGGTGGGCGTAGTAGTAAACACAGGCGTGTAAGAAAGGGTAGGGGTAGGCGTCGAACTCGAAGTGAAGGTGAAGGTTTGTGTGGAGGTGGGAGTAAATGCGGGCGGAACGACGTAAGTAATCCCGATAGCCTGGATGGTCGCGATTTGAATAGTCGCCGTTTCATCCAATTCCAGGGTTCCAGTGGTGACCGTAACCGCAAAAGTCTTATCGTCCGCGATGTTTTTTCCGCCCGAGTCCTTATAAATATCAAAATTAGACAAGACGGTGACCCCATTCAAGGCCACGTTGAAAACCCTCCCCCCTATGCTGGTGTAATAGGTTTCCGCATATTTCAACACTGCATCATAGACCCCGTTAGGAAGAGTGAATTTATAGGTCACGCCCCCCGCTGCCCTTTCTGTTTCATAGAGTGTCGGATCCACCGTGTTGGCGATGGGTCCCCCGCTGGTATAGGGCGATCCGGCTGTGTAACCCCAACTCCCCGTGGAAAAGGCCTGGTCTGCAAGCCAGGTAATGCCTGTGGAGGCGCTCACATACTGAGACCCCGCGCAATTCACGTAAATGGGTGTAGGTGTATTTGTTTCCGTAACGGTGAAGGTCGGCGTTAAGGTCGGCGTCACCGTAGGGCTTCCGACTGTGGGAGTCCAAGTGCTGGTGGACGTCACGGTGGATGTGAAGGTTACAGTTGGGCTTAAGGTGATGGTAGGCGTCGAGGTAGGAGGCCCTCCAGGGGTAAAAGTCGGCTTCGGTGTCGGCGTGTCGGTGGCCGTGGGCTGTTTCGTGCTAGTCACGGTGGGCGTGGGAGGTGTTTGTAAACGGATAATCTGGATGGCGTTGACTTGAGAGGTGTCAGCGGTCGAGCTGAAGACGATGTCCAGTTGGCCAGTGGAAACCACACAGGTCGTGGGAACATCATAAGCAACATGCTCCCCAACGGTCGCGTAAACATCCAGGTTCGTTATGACCGGCTCTCCCGCCTCCACCACGCTGAAAACCCGTCCCCCCACGTGTGAATCAGGATCATAATTTTCGCAAAACTTGAAAAGCACCTCGTAATAGCCGTTGGGCACCGTAAATTGATAGGTAGGGTTTCCCCAACGCTCGGTTTCATACAAAGTTTGTTGGTTGTAAAGCGCGTCGGCGATCGTAGCCGTGTAGGTCGAGACGTTGTTGGCTGAGGCGACCCAACCCCAACTTCCGGTCGTAAACTCCTGATCCGCCGCCCAAGTCGCTGGCTGGGTGTCCGCAAATTGGGGCCCACCACAGTTGACCCGAATCGTCGAAGGCGCGTATGCGGAGAGAGTGGGGGTGGGGGTAGGGGGAATGTACATGTTGTAGTCCAGGAAGTTGTCCGAAAGCATCAAGAGGGACATGACCGTCCAGGATTCGTCGTAATAGGTGCCGCCCACTAAGAGTTTCGAACCCACTAAGTTTGAATAAGTAGCATCTATATAGCTTTGGTACGAATTGCTGATCATCGCACCACAACCCGCAGGCCCCACAAAGGCGGCCGACTGGAACCCGGGGTTTTGGGAGACTTTTAATGTGGGCAATTGGGGGTCCGGAGTTCCGTTGAAATGGTAACCGTCCACGATGGAAACCGCCCCGACGCCTGAAAAGAAATTGCTCGTTTTCGTCAGGTAGGCCTGGGCCGCAGCTGTACCAAACCATAAGTAATCTTTCACCGTGCGGAAGGGCGTTCGGCAGGCATCGTATTGATAGTCCCAGGGAGCGTTGTTGGTCGCAGTGGAAACCCCCGCGCTCGTACACCAAGCCGAATCCAGTCCGTTATTCGCGTTGCCGTAACCCTGGGAAAGATTGTTATTAAGAACGGTATAGCAATTGGCGGCCACATTAAGCCAACCCGTTTGGCCTGTGGCGCTGGCGAATTCTCGGTAATAGCCGGGATCAAAATAGGACGGGTTGATGGGGGTAAATCCATCCCCCCCGTCGGGGATTCCTCCGTTCAATTCAGTTGCATAGATGTTGTTAATTTGGCTGACCGCGTAGTTCAGGTAGGTATTGCTTAAGGTACCGCTTCCCCCCCATTGGCGGTTGGCCATCAAGAGGGCCCAGGCCATGTCCTCGTCCGCATCGGTAGCCGCACCCGTACCATCATTTGAACCGTTTTGATCGATATACCAGTTCATCAAATTGTTACCGTCCAAGTGTTTCTGTTCATACTTCCAAATGTTATCGAAGAGGTTTTCGTCGTTCATGTAAACGGCGATGACGAGACCATACCCAATACCCTCGGAAACGGTGGAATTAAGGTTCAGACCCGAATCATTGGGCCGTGTGACCCGGAGATATCCGGTCGAAGTGTCAGTAACCACGCAATCCGCGTACCATTTGTCGTAGGCCGCAAGAACATCCGCGTTGTTGTATATGGAGGAATGGTAACCGTATGGATTGTCCCGATTCTGAGGAAAAGGAAAGTTACCTGTCGTACCGTTCACACTCTGAGCCCAAACGGAACTGATGACATCGAAAAAACAAGCTAAGGCCATGAGGATGAGGAATGGTTGTCGCAAAGTGAAATACCTTTAAGCAAACTTGAACTGAAAATTGATATGTCGTTAAAAAAATATACCGCATCTTTAAGTACATTAAGTGGGTTTCAATGGAAAATCGGGTTTAACGCATCATCATCCCCGCTTAATATTCGCAACGCACTCTTTGATGAAAGCGATATCAAGATTGTTACTTCAGGATCAACCCTTAAAATTTCATACCAAGTTGATTCCAGAAAGCGCTTCAATTCGAAAAGAACAAAGGAGCCTCTATGCATGAAAACGTATTTATAACCGGAGCCAGTCGTGGAATTGGATTAGGACTTACCAAGGGTTTTCTCACCCAGGGTGATCGGGTAATCGCCGCTTGCCGCAACCCTGAGAAAAATTCCGAACTTCAAACCCTGCTACAAAAATATCCCGGGTCACTTTTTTTAGTGGCGCTGGAAGTGAATTCGGACGGGCCTGTGAAAAAAGCCGCCCTGGAAGTATCAGCCAAGATCGATCACCTGGATATCCTGATCAACAACGCAGGAATATCACCCGGACCGGCTGCGGCTAAACTGGAGGAAGTCGACTTAAAGAACTGCCGTGATGCCTACGAAACAAACGTCCTGGGACCTTTGCGGGTTACCCGAGAATTTCTGCCCCTGCTTCGCAAGTCCAAAAATCCAAGAGTGGTGAACATAACCTCGGGACTGGCTTCCCTCTCGGGCAAGAGTGAAGGCGGTTTTTACGCCTATGGAGTTTCCAAGGCGGCCCTCAACATGCTCACCCGCACCATGGCCTTTCAGTTCAAGGGTGAAGGCATCACTTGTGTTTGCCTGGACCCGGGATGGGTTAAGACCGACATGGGCGGCCCCAACGCGCCCCTCACGCCCGAGGAAGCCACCTCGGCCATCGTCAAGACCGCCAAGGGCCTGACGATTGAAAGAACTTCCCAGTTTATTTATCAAGACGGCCGTGAGCTGCGGTGGTAAAGATTTGCGTTAACTGATGCTGGAGAACGGCCAGTTGCCTTCTTTTGCCTCCCCATTCATCCGGGCCGTTTTATTTCTTCTCCGTTTGGAAAGGCACCCATTGACGTTGTATTAATTCATGGGTAATGAGAAAAGCGATGAGTTCATGTCCCCGGGTGTTGTAATGGTCGTTATCGGCTAATTCGGAGAGGGGATAAAAACTGATCCGCAGGGCCGTCACCAGATCAGATAGGTCCAGAATGGGAGCACCGATCTGAGTATCTACATCCAGCCA
>CAZGKT010000007.1:5295-45656 GCA_964525605.1 uncultured bacterium | reverse complement strand
TTTTTCAGGCATATATCCAGCAGTTGATTGAGAACGGAGTCCTTCATTTTCTCCTTCATCGGTTTCAATAAATATTCAGGGTCGACATCCTTTACCGGGACATGGTCTGCTGATAACGGCCGGTCAAAATAATAAGACAGGTCCACATGAAGGGGTTCTTGAAAATACAAAACTAAATCAATATCCAATTTCTTGACGATAGGCGGAACCAGGTAATAGGGCCACAAGTTGATGGGGCTCCAGGAAAGCTGTCCCAGGGTCAACACCTCAAAACGTTTGGGCGCTCCCTCCACTGCGGCAAGCGTATTGAGATCCATTTCGAGGCGTTTCGCCAATAAGGTCATTCGATTTTTATCGCCCGTCCCGTCACCTATGTCGTTGTGGAACAAATGCGAATCGCCGGCTAAAAGGATCCGGAAAATTTTGGGTGGCTTCACGGCCGGGTAATCCAGGTCCATCATCCCGTTTCCATTCAGCGACTCGTTGATCATCAAATCCGCTTGATCCAAATCCCTCAAGGACGTCACCGTGTTCCGGGCCGGATGGGAAAGGAAAAAGCTCCGGGGCGCAGAGGGGTCGGCCGCGAATCCCATGTGATAACCCTGGGCCATCTCCGAAAAAACGGATTGCTGAACAAAATTCAGGAGCGGTTCACCCCAGGGGTTATAAAACTTTAGGTTGCGCGTCCCGGGAAAAAGCCTGGAAAGGGGGTTGGAAGCATCCGCCTGGAGGGCGTAAAGGGCACCATCTGAAAAAGCCAGGCACAGGGTTCGGGCATTGCAAGTAAAAGGGACCCAATCCAAATCACTTTTATCCCCTTTGGGAGTCAGTTCGTAACCCAAGGGCAGTTCTTTGTCACAAAGATAAAGTTTGCTACCATCCTCACAAAGGGCGCCCGGATGAAGTATCCGAGGCTCATTCTTGAACAGGGTAGTGACCTCGGAAGTTTTTAGGTTCACCCGCCGCAAGGTTCCCGACTCTGGTTGTGAAAAATAGAGAGAATCCTGGGATTCCAGATAAACCATGCTCCAAACCGAACCGAGCTGGGCCTTGTCGCCTATTCCATCTAAGTCGCCCCCCGTGCTTCCCGCCAGAGAGGTCACGGTTTTTTTGTCCAAGTCCACTAGTCGAATTCGATAATTTCCCTGATCCATTACAGCTAATCGATGGTTGGGAAGCATTACAATCAGAGAAGGCTGATTGAAAAGAGCTTGAGAAACGGGCCCGTCCGCGAAACCAGCGGTACCGGGTTTCCCTGCCAGGGTGTCGACCTTGTTTTCTTTGGATAAATCGACAACCCTCAGGCATTGGTTGTCCTTATCCGCCACATAAAGCAGGCGCTCCTTGGCTTCCACGGCCAGCCCCGAAGGCGTTCGGAAAAGAGCAGAATAAAAGAGTCCGTCCTCCCAACCCGCCGTGCCTTCCCCTGCCACTAAGTCATTGAAACTGTACATGGGTCCTAAAGCGTAAACCGGCGCGGAGAAGGAACCGAGAAGATACAGGGCGTAAACCATGAGAATTTTTTTCATCATTAAAGGCTCCCCGGAGAAAACTCGGTCAAGAATGATAGAAATTCTAGCCCGGCGTTGTTCCTGAGAAGATTCGCAACGCCTAGATTGTTCATTATAGGTCTTCCGACTTTTTTTCCATTCTTTTCTCGAAAGTGTGCAAAGAAAATAAGGGAGAGGTTACTTGGCCAAGGGATCAGGCAAAGTCTCGGATTTTTTCTCGACTCGTTGGGCTTCCGGCGATCCTTTGAGGAAAAGCGCGAAATGATCTTCAAAACCGTTGCGGAAAGCCTCTAAGACGTAGTGGTTTTGAATCCTGCTTTGCAGGGCCTTAGAGAGCCAGACGATGGATGAACGAAGGGGATAAAGCCTAAAGAAATTAGGAACCAAGTCGAAAGAACGTTTCATGTAATCCCTGAAACTATCATATTCGTAGGGCCCTTCAGGGTCGGAAAAGGTGGCCGCAACGGGCGAATGGATATCCATCAACATCATATTCTCGATTCCCATTTCTTGGGCCAACGGCACCAGGACACTGGGAGGTGTATAGAGGGTCCAAATCACGCCGATGCGGTGATGCTTGTCCGTGAAAAGATAGGACCGGGCAATGTTGTCATAAAAACTGCAATAGGCGTCGGGGAATTCGTCTTTACCCGGCTTGCCGTTCTCCATCACCATGAAACGGTTTTGGACAAAGGTCGTTATTTCCCCTTTGTTCGGCAGATTCTGATAGGTCCCCAAGACCGTCTTTCCCCCCTCGTAGAGGGCAAAGGTGGCCATCTCCGGCTGAGGGGGCAACAAGGACCTTCCGTCATACTGTAATCCCGCGTAACGTCTTTTGACGGCGTCCTTGTTCCACCAAACAAAGTTGTCCTCCCGGTCAAAGGTCCCATTCCATATTCCCAAAAGACCCTTGGAATTTTGGATCAGCGCATAATCGGTTTTCTTGAACTCTTTTTCATCCGAAGTGATTCCCGGCAGCCATTTCCCCAATTGGTGCCGATACCCGCCCTTGAACTGCCTGATACCCGGGTAATAAACACATTGAACTTGGGCTTGGTCGAAAGACGCGTAAAAAACCATGGCCTTATCCCGCATCATTTCGGCCTGTTGGAAAATAATTCCTTTGGATTTGGGCCCCAGGCACTTGGCTGTCGTGATTCTTTGGAGGTAATCGTCAAAAAACTTTTTGGCATGACTATAGTATTTGATCCGATAGCAGGTCATCACCGCGATCGCGGGGGGAGTATTCGCTGAGTAATCCACGGCGCAAGGATAAAGGTAGGGAAATCCTTCCTTGTTTTCTGCGGCCTGTTTTTTCCAGTCCACGGGAATCTGGAAGGGACGTTCTTCGCGGGTGAGGGCACGTGTCTTGGGCCAATGGATTCGGGAAAGAGATTCGTAAAGCCACTCGCCCGACTTGTCATAAGCGTATTCCCGTAACTGAGAAACCTGCTTGCCGGCCGGTTCGTCCGCATGCACTTGCGGGAGAAGAAAAACATTCCAAATCAAAACAATCCACAAACACACGAACGGGTTGTGGCCGATAACGAATGCCCTTTTCAAACCATTCATCTATTTTTTCCGTTTTCCGCGGATTTTGATCTTTTCTTTTGGGCCTCGAGACGCTTTTTTTGGGGTTCTTTGTTTGACGCTCAAGAGCCAGTCGCGGGCCACATCCTCAATACGCGCCGCTCGGGCCCACTGGACGATATCCCTGACTTCTTGTTGGGGCAAATGGGATTCCAAGTGTTGGACGAACCGTACGATCTTGTCCTTGGTCTCGCGACGGCAATTGGGATGATGGATGGCAAGCGCCAGAAACGCAAAAGCGTTTCGCTCATCCCCCAGGGCCTTGGTGTACTTGGCCAAAGCCACCATAGCGTCCACCAGGTGGGGGCCGATGTGGGCGGAAAGGGCCCGGTCGAACGCATCGATGAGGTGCTTGCGGGCTTGCGAAACCCGGGCCATCTCGAGCCCGACCTCGGCCAGGAGGATCAAGGCGGCTACGATTCCGATAGTGTCCGAGCGGCGTTTGAACTGTTCCAGCGCCGTTTCCAGATGCCTGTGGGCTTGGCTTATTTTCCCTTCGGCCAAAAAAAGCGCTCCCCGGTGGTAGGCAAACCAGGAGAGATTGAAGGGTTTAACATCACCCTTTTCCTGAATTTGCCTTCCCCGCTCGTAAAACATTCGGGCTTCGTCAAATCGGCGTTGGGCTACCGCCAGGTTCCCCAGTAGGTCCAGAGCCCAAGTCTGGCCCCGGGGATCTCCCACCTGAATGTAATGATCCAGGCCTGTTTTGGCGTGTTGGCTGGCAGAATCATAATCTCCCATAGCCCAGAGCACTCCCGCCATCAAGTTGTGAGACCATCCAACGGCCCGTTTGTCACCGAATTCCTCATGAAGTTTCAGGCCCTCCTTGAACATCTCGCGAGCGCCCTCGAAATTCCCTACGGATTCAATAGAACGACCCAAGTTGTTGAAGGACCAGGCCACACCCTTCCGGTCCCCGCAGGCCACAAAGGCTGAAAGTCCTTTCTGGTAATAGTAGCGGGCCTGCTCGTAGTCGGACAATTCATGGAGAATATCGCCCATCAGGTTGTAGGAATTAGCGGCTCCCCCCTGATAACCTGTGGATTCGTAATAGGCCATGGCCTTTCGCAGGTATTTCTGGCCTTCGTAATAATTGCCCAAATGAAGGGCGATATGGCCCAGGTTGTTCTGAGCGAAAGCCATCCCAATCTTTTCCCGGACCTTGTGATAAAGACGGTAACTGTCCCTGTAATGGGTGATCGCTTGGTCGTCCCGCCCCAGTGACTCCATCACAAGCCCCAAACCGCTGCAGGAAAACGCAGCCTCTTTGTCCGCGTGTTCTTTTTCAAGAAGCGCCAGACTTTCCTCAAAGATCCTCTTGGCTTTTTGCAGTTCACCCTTGCGTTGAAGCAACACTCCCCATCGAGCCATTAATTTTCCGGTCAAGACCCGGGTAGACCGGGAAGCCTTTTTGCCCAACCCCTTGGCCGACAGCGCCTCCACAGCTCCCTGAAAGGCCTCAACCCCTTCCTGGTACCATCCCTTGGTCTCGTAAAGGGCGAAGAGACAGTCCAGGTAATCCCCCATCCAATTCTCATTCCCCTGTTCCAACGCCCGGCGCCAACCCTCCCGAATATTTCCGATCTCGTCCATCAGGTAAGCGAGGGTTTGACTTTGTTTGGCGCCCCACAAATCCTTCTCATGCCGGCGAAGCTCCCGGGCCAGGTAAACACTGTGGGCGTCCATGACCCGTTCTTTCTCAGCCTGGTCCTTGAATAGCTTTTCCTTGGAATAAAATTTCAGGAGATCGTGCAGTTCCAGGTATCCGTTGGGTTTGTTCCGCACCAGGAACTTGAGGGCCAGTTCCTTGAAAACCACCGGAGCCACCCCCGCCACCTGAGCCGCGGCCTGGGGACTGAACCCGCCCTTGAATACCGAGGCTGCGCGCAGCGCTTTCTTTTGCGCCTCGTTCAGCAACACCCAGGAATACTCAAACACCGCCCGAAGCGATTGCTGTCGGGCCGGAAGGAACGGCATTTCGGCTGCTAAAAAATCCCGGTTGGATTCAATCTTGTCCGCTATCAAATCCGGGGCCAGGCTTTTCAACCAGGAAGCCGAAAGTTCGAGACCCAGGGGCATTCCTTCCAGAACACGACTAAGTCGGCCTATGCCGTGTTTGTCTTCGGGACTGGCTTCCCAGTGAGGCACCACCCTTTGAGCGTGCCGGAGAAATAATCGCACCGCCGCATAGTTCTCGGGATCGTCCGCATCCATACTCAGGGGATAGGAAAGGCCCTTGATTTCCATGACCGTTTCTTCTTCTAGCTTCAGCCTTTCACGACTGGTGGCCAGGATGGCTGTTCGAGGGGCCTCCCGTAGGATATGGCTTACCAAATCAACCCCCTCCAATACGTGTTCGAAATTGTCCATGATCAGCAGGAGTCTTTTTTCCTGGAGGTAATTGAGCATCTGCCGTTCCGCGTCCCCACCTCCGGTAAATACGATCTTCAGGGCTTGGCCTAAGCTTTCCACCATGAAACGGGCCGAAGAAAGGGGGGCCAACCCAACAAAATAAACGCCATCGGGAAAACAATGGGTCAACCGGGCGGCGGCCTGAAGGGCCAAACGAGTCTTTCCAAACCCCCCCGGCCCCACCAGCGTAATGAGTCGCTTATCCGGCATTCCCAGGTTTTGAATGATCGATTCGATTTCCTCTTCCCGCCCTAAAAATGGAACGCCTTGGGCCGGAAGGTTTTGCGAAAGAACCTTCAACGAGGTTAAAAGGGGTGCTTCGCCGGTTGGCCGGCCTTTGGGCTTCAATACGAAAACTTTCCGGGGTTCCAGAAGATCGTTCAAGAGATGGGGGCCCATGTCCTGGAAAACAAAGCCCTCCGGCTCAGTCAGCTCTCCCTTGGCTTCTTCCGTGAGGAGAATTTGACCCCGGGGAGCGGCATCCAATAGAGCACGGGCATGATCGAGGGAAGGCCCCAGCGTGTTCCGCAGAATTTTTTCCGGCGGGGCGGCGTGTAGCGCCACCCGCAAATCGGCGGTACCCGTGCCTTCCCAGTCCCTCTCGATCAACCCCTGACGCAAATTCACAAGCGAGGGAAGAAGGTTTCCATTTTCAAAATAGGCCCAGACCCCTTCTGAAATCCGTTTCGACCAGGAAGCCCCCAACTGGTGAAACTCCTCCTCCAGGTAAAAATACTGGGCGCTCAAAGCAAGGGCCAGCTTCTCAGGGGTAAGGGTTTCCCGATTGACCGGTTCGATTCGAGAGGTGAGGTAAAAGGCCAACGGAAATCTCCTCTAGGGGGGACTCAAGCCGTACTATATTAGTACCGGCTCGTGATAGTAGAAAGACTGCCGGTTGAAATTCACGCCCGGAAAGGTTTCACGCCTCCTATGGTTCCAGGTCGACCACGTCTCTTTTGGTGCGGATTCCTTTTTTTAGCCTTGTTCCTTTTTCGCTTTTATTTTGGTTTGTGTGAATGCAAGTGGTGGGAGGTGGATGAACGCCAGACCTGGCTCATCGGATTGAAATACTATTCCACCCTCCAATGGCCCTATTTCGGGCCGGATGTGAATGGCCAGGAAAACCAGGCCTTTAACTCCCAGATTCCCGGAGCATTGGAGGGGCTGACCATCGGGCTCCCCCTGCGGCTATTTCCCTTCCCCGAAACCTCGGTAGCTGTCTTGGCCCTCATGACGACCTTTGGCGCGGCCCTGTTGGCCTGGTATATCCGGAGAAAATGCCCTTCTTTTTCCTGGCCATGGCTTTTCGCCTGGATTGCAGTAACCCCCTGGAGCCTTTTCGAGGGCGTCCATGTCATTAATCCGGCCTATGATTTTTTACCCAGCATTCTTTTTTTTATCGGGTTTTTCGAATGTGTCCCCGCCTTTTCAACAGGATTACTGTCGGCGCCCTGGGCCGGGGCCTGGATGGGATTTTCCCTTTTTTGGATCATGCAGTTTCATTTTTCATACGTCTATCTCATTCCGCTGGGGCTTTTCGCCATGGGCAGTCGTTGCAACAAGGATAGAACCTGGAAAGCTCCGCTGGGTTTCTTTCTCGGTGCACTGCCCACCCTGGGGCTCGTCATCCCCACCTGGCTTCAGGATGGTCTCAACCCAGGTCATGTGGCGGCTGGATTTTTAGTCTCGTTCAATTTAAACAATGTGGCCGAAGGCCTGACGGTTCTGGCCCGCTATCTATCGTTGGTGTGTTTTGAGCTTCTTCGGTTTATCGGCCCTGGCACCCATGAACGATGGGAGTTTTTGAAGGCCCATCCTTTGTTGTTCATTCCGGGATTGATCCTTTCGATCGGGGGAATTGCACAGCCAATTGCCTTGGCCTTCGCGGTATTTCATAAAAAACACGTCCTCAAGGATTGGGAAGCTATGAAAGGGTTGATCGTCGCCTGCTATCTCATGGTTTGGGTCAGTTTTTGGTTCACCAGCAAACTTCCCTTGGCCCACATCTACATGGTCTTCTATCCCATGTTGATGGTGTATTCCATTTATGTCTGGAACCTTTTCCCCCGGAACAAATTATCCAGCCGAACCGCCAAGGCGTTCGTATTACTCGGACTTTTTTTCATGTTATTTTACGCGCCCATCCTGGCCCAAAAAGACGGCCTTTCCTTGAACCGGGACCCATTGGTCCGGGCCCTCCAGCAGAAAAACTATCACCTGGCCGGCGAACGCAGACCCGGATCTTTATATTAAAATTCCCTGGCTACCCCTGGAGTACCTGAACCCATGTTGAAAAAAAACCTTTCTCCCAAGACCCAATTTATCGTTTTATTCCTATTTCTTTTTATTTTCCGCACCGCCTTTGGCCTCAGCCTCAAGTTTTGGACATCGGATGAACTGCAAACCTACTTGATCGGTTTGAAATGGTTTACCACACACTCCTGGCCTTATTTCGGCCCGGATTTAATCGTGGATGACACTCATTTTTATTTTCAAATCCCGGGGGCCCTGGAAGGCCTGATGGTCGGAACTCCCTTTTTTCTTCTTCCCATTCCCGAGGCACCATTTCTTTTTCTGAATTTTCTTTCGTTGGGAGCCATCGCCCTGCTTTCTCTATACATATATAGAAGGGTTCCCGAAATCCCTTTTCTGCTCGCTTTTGCCTGGATTTCTCTCCTGCCCTGGACCTTGAACGACGCGGCTCACATGTATAACCCCTGTTATCTTTTGTTTGGAAGCGTTTTGTTTTTTATTGGATTCCTGGAAGCCGTACCTTCGCTTTCCATCGCCTGGATTGGTTCCCCTTTAGCCTTCGCCTTGATGGGATTCGGCTTGTTCTGGGATATGCAGTTTCATTTTTCATGGATTCTTCTTCCGCCCTTGGTCCTGGCCGCTTTTGCGTTTTCACTTTTCCGCAAGGGATGGACTTTTTTCCCGGTTGCCATGGTCTCCTTTTTAGGAGGGAGCCTTCTCCCTTTCGCCGCGCTGGCTCCCACCCTATCCGAATATGGAATTCATACCCTTTTTGGCGGCGCGGGTACCGTGGTGGGCTTTAATGTTCAAAACGCCTCGGCTTTCCCCACCCTCTTGGCCCGTTATCTTTCGCTGGCATGTTTTGAAATGCCCCAGTTTGTTGGGGAACATACCCTTGAGCGTTTGACTTTTCTCAAAGACGCTTTCTGGCTCATTCTTCCCGCAGTTTTTCTTACTTTGGCCGGCTGGCTTCAGCCTTTCCTGATGCTGATTTTCGGATGGCGCAAGGATTTAAAAAATTCGGGAGCCCAACCTGTTTTCGGGGCCGTTTGGCTGGTCTTTCTCATGGTTTATTTCGCCTTTTGTTTCACTTATAAAGCCCCCGTCGCCCATGCGCTCTTTATTCTTTTTCCCCTCGTGACCATCTTTTCTTTTCACATCTGGGCCAAATTGTTTCCGAATGTTTTTTGGCGAAAATTCGCTCTAGCTTGTCTGATCGCCAGCCTCTGGTTTCAATTGGGCTTTCTGGTGTATTGGATGCCCAAGAGGTCTCTCTATTTGGATCGGGCCAAGATCCAAACCGCCATTGACCAGAAGGATTACCGGCTACTCGCCGAGCGCCGTCCCCAGGCTTTGTATTAATGGTTAAAAGCGGCTCATGACCTGATCTATCCAACAAGTTTTGTTGTGGTTAAAACCCTCCACCCGTTACCATACCCCTCCGAAAGGGTTTCATGTCCAAGCGAAATCAGTACATCCTGGTTTTTTTATTTCTCTACGCCTTCCGTTTAGGGTTTGGGTTTTCCCAACCTTTTTTCTCAACGGACGAGCGGCAGACTTACCTGATTGGCCTCAAGAGTTACACGGAAAACCAATGGCCTTATTTCGGCCCGGATATCTATTGGGCCGATAAAAACTTTGAATCCCAGATGCCCGGGGCCCTGGAAGGGCTCTTGATCGGCCTGCCTCTCAGGGCTTTGCCCATTCCGGAAGCCCCCTTTTTGCTTTTGAACTTGTTGACGCTCTCTTCTCTGGCCTTCCTGTGTTGGTATATCCACAAGAGGGTTCCTTCGATTTCATTCCCCTTTATCCTTGCCTGGACATCTCTCCTGCCCTGGAACCTGCATGAATCCACGAATATCATCAATCCTTCCTATCTTGCCATCGGGAGTTCCTTCTTTTTCGTCGGGTTTTTGGAATCTCTTCCGGGTCTGTCTTTGGGGTGGATCTCCGCTCCCAGCGGCTTCGCATTGATGGGCTTTGGCCTTTTCTGGAACATGCAGTTTCATTTCTCATGGATTCTCTTGGTTCCTTTTTTGGCCCTGGCCGTCCTATGGCGGGTATGGACAAAAGAATTGAGAATTTTTCCGGAACTAGTCGGTTTTCTCGGCGGGTCCGCCTTTCCCCTGGCCTTCCTTCTACCCACCCTCCTCAAATTTGGTTTTCACCAGGGCGCGGGTGGGATGGGCATGGCAGTCTGGTTTAATAAGGATAATTTCCTTGGGTTTTTCACTGTATTGGCCCGTTACTATTCGCTGGCTTCTTATGAAATGCCGCGTTTTTTGGGGGCGGGATTCCATGACCGGATTCAATTTCTGGTTGAATCTCCCTGGTTGATCCTTCCGGGGTTTTTCCTCTGGCTAACGGGTTTGGTCCAGGCCGCTCTTCTGGGGCTGGGAGGATTCTTTATCCCTAATAAAAAAAAAGAAGGGCCCTGGATCAACGCTTTAACTTTCGGGGGATTCCTTTTCACCTGGATTGCCTTCTGGTTCAACGCCAAGGGCGCCCCGGCGGTTTCTTATTACATTCTTCTTCCCCTGATCGTGATTTATTCTTTTTACGTTTACGATTGGCTGGCTAGTCGAAAAGCCTGGCGGGTTTTCGGCACGGTTTGCCTGGCCGCCAGCCTGCTTTTCGAGCTGGGGTATGCGGTTAAATTGATGCCCCGCCAATCCCTTTATACCGATCGACCAATCGTGGCGAACGCCATCAACCAAAAAAATTACCAACGGTTGGGTGAACGAAGGCTGGGAAGCCAAAACTAACTCCAAGGAAAGTTAAAATATTCCATGAAACTTACCCTTACCTCCAAGCACGCTAGGCTCCTCCTCATCCTCGTCCTTCTCTTGGCGGCCTTTCTTTTTAGGTTGGGTTTCGGTTTGGCCCTTCCTTTCTGGCCCGGCGACAGCCTCCAAGCTTACCTCGTGGGATTGAAATGCTTCACCACCGGCACCTGGCCCTTTTTCGGACCGGACCTGGGCGGCGATGAAACCACCCACTACAACCAGATTCCCGGGGCCTTAGAAGGCCTGGTCGTCGCCCTGCCTCTCAAGATTTGGCCCATCCCCGAGGCCCCCTTCATTTTTCTCAACCTCATCACCCTCGTCGCCATCGCCCTCTTCGCTTGGTACTGTTCCAAGCGATTACCCCGCCTTCCACTGGCCTTTATATTTATCCTACTGGTAGTGCTTCCCTGGACTTTGCATGAAAACACCGGCATGATCACCCGCGCTTGGTGTCTTTTTAGCAGCATCCTTTTCTTTATCGGTTTTTTCGAATCCCTTCCAGGCTTTAGTCTGAAAATCCTTTCTCCCAGGCAAAGCAACGCTTTGATGGGATTTGCGTTCCTCTGGCAGGCCCAATTCCACATGTCCTGGATTTACCTCGGCGCTTTTTTCGGCCTCTCTCTCATTTTTCAATGGAAGGAAAAACCCGCTTCCGTCCCTCCAGCCCTGCTTTTCTTTCTTCTGGGAAGTCTACCCATGGCGGCCTTGATCCTTCCTACACTCATTAAATACGGCGGTATACCCTCCGGAAATAACTCCGAAAGTTACACGACTCTTTTTTGCTTCGAAAACTTCAAACAAGGTTTGACCATCCTGGCCCGGTGGTTATCCCTGGCCAGTTACGAGATGCCCTTTTTCCTCGACACCCCGGGGGTTCACGGGTTTGACAATTGGGGTTCCGCCTCCGGTCCCCATTGGGCAGGGTGGGCCTGGCTTCCCTCTTTCCAACCGGGACATAGCACCCACGCCCGTCTTGAATTCTTGATGGGATCGCCCTTTTTACTTTATCCCGGGATCTTCCTTTGGATCGCGGGGTTGTTCCAAGCTCTGGGGCTTCTCGTGATGGGGTTCATTCCAAAACACGAATCGAAGGATTGGAACCTGGTTCGAGGTCTGGCCCTTCTCACATTCGTCATGGTCTGGGCGAGCTTTTGGTTCACCTACAAATGGCCCCTCTCCCACATTTATTATGACGCCACTTTTCCCCTGGTCTTTCTCTATTCCCTCTATTGCTGGAATACGCTCGCCGCCTCAAAAGCCTGGCGGGTTTTCGGTGTGGTGTTCCTCATGGCGGCCATCGTGTTCCAGACCGCCTATGCCTATCGTATTTATCCCGTCTATTCCATCTACATGGACCGGGATAAGATCGTCCGTGCGATTCATGAGAAAAATTATCACTGGGTGGGAGAACGCAGGCCATCCGGTTATTATTAAGTCGGCGTTTCATTTTGGTTAAAGCGGCCCAGGCCATCCATGTCATGACAGGAGTTCACTTGTTTTCCATCAAACGAATCATGACATGGGGTATTCCTCTTTGGGGGATTGCCCTATCGGCCTTAGCCGCCGACATCCATTTTTTAATCATGTCCGATACGGTGGTTGGACCTATCAGTCCTTATATTTACGGTATAAACGATGAGGAACCCGCCGGAAGCGGGGCGACCCTACGCCGTTTGGGCGGCAACCGCCTGACGGGATACAACTGGGTCAATAACGCCTCGAATGCCGGCAAGGATTGGAACCACACCAGCGACAACTGGCTTTGCGATCAGGCCCATCTCGCCGATGGTGATCAGCCGGGCGCCCTGGCGAAAAATTTTATTGAAGAAAACCAAAAGACCGGCATGGAAAGCCTCGTCACCCTGCCCATGGCGGGTTACGTGGCCGCAGACAAGAATGGGGAGGTGGAAGAGAAGGAAACAGCGCCCTCCAAGCGATGGAAACCGGTGATCTTCCACAAAAAGGGCAAATTCACCCTGGCTCCGCATCCCAAGGACCGATTTGTTTACGATGACGAGTTCGTGAATTTTCTGGTTTCCAATTACAAAACCGCTGCCGAGGGCGGAGTAAAATTTTACGATCTGGATAACGAACCGGGAATCTGGTCGCAGACTCACCCCCGCATCCATCCCAAGCCGACTAACTACTGGGAAATGGCCAACCTGACCGAAAGGCTGGCTTTCGCCGTTACCAAGGTGGATCCCACTGCCCAGATCCTGGGTCCTGTTTCCTACGGTTGGCAGGAATTCCTGAACCTTCAAAATTCCCCCGACAGCGAGGAGATCAACAAGACGGAAGGGACCTTCCTGGACTTTTATCTCAGGCAGATGAAGGCCCTCGAAGGCCACGACGGGCGGCGCCTTTTGCATATTTTGGACCTGCACTGGTATCCCGAAGTCCAGGCAAACTCCAAACGCATCACGGAGGGCGATACTTCCCCCGAATCCGTGGAAGCCCGGCTCCAGGCTCCACGCAGTCTCTGGGACCCGGGTTACGTTGAAAAAAGCTGGATCACCCAATCCTCCACCCAGGGAAAACCCATTCAACTCATCCCCTGGCTGAAGGAAAAAATTGATCGCGATTATCCAGGCACGGGCCTGGGATTCAGCGAATACGATTATGGGGCGGGAGAGCATGTTTCGGGCGGGCTCGCCCAGGCGGACGCTCTGGGCATCTTTGGAAAATACGGCGTAACCCTGGCGGCCTTTGGGGGGAAATTAAAATCCTATAACCTGGCAGCCTTCCACCTTTACCGCGACTACGACGGTAAGGGTTCGGCTTTTGGAAATACGGAGGTTTCTTCCGGCAGCGACGATATCACCCAGACTTCCGTATACGCCGCCACCGACTCCAAACGTCCCGGAACCCTCTGGGTTGTCGTGCTCAACAAGAACCAAAAGGACAGTCTTTCGGGAAAATTCGAGATCCAGGGAAAAACCGGCTATAAAACCTGGATGCGATACGGGTTTGACGCCCAGTCGACGCAGATCAAGCCCTCGGGAACCGGTCTGTTAAGCCAAAACAAGTTCGATTATTCCCTACCGCCTCTATCGGCCAATCTTTTTATTTGCGAATAGGGTGTTTGCACCAGGGGAACTGCGAGGCCAGGGCTGCTTCCAACAGAAAATCGGGCAGGAACCTCTTGAGAAAATAAAGCGCATGGTCCTCGCCCTTGACCAGGTACCGCCTCTTCATAGGTTTATCCCCCAATGCCTGGAGGACGACCTTCACGAGTTTTTCCACCGGCGCAGCGTTTTTGAACCGCTCCAGGCTGAATTTTTCGAAATCCCGGGTGAAGACACTGTAGGGAGAGTCATCTGTCAGAGCCTTCTCGGCTTTTCGGGCGTTCTGGGCCACCGCTGTCTGGATTTCGCTGGGAACCAATTCCGAAACCTCAACCCCAAATAAACTCGCTTCCATCCGCAAGGCGTCGGTCAGGGAGCGTACAGCGAATTTGGTGGCCGAATAAGGGCCCAATACGGGAAGGGCCACCAACCCCCCCACGCTTCCCACGTTCAGTATCTTTCCGTTTCCCTGTTTTCGCATGAGGGGAAGAACCTCCCGGGTCACCCGCAGGAGCCCGAACACATTGGTCTCGAACTGGGCCCTTAAATCGCGGTCGGATAAGTCTTCCCAAAAACCCGCCATGACAAAACCGGCATTATTCATTAAAAAATCCAGTTGCCCCTTTTCCCTTCGAGCCAAGAGGCGGATGGCCTTTTTCACCGAGCCAGTCTTGTCCACATCCATCACGAGAGGAAATACCGGCAAGGTCTTCGCCAGGTCGCGCAAGGTTTGGGCTCGTTTTGGATTACGGTATGTACCGTAAACTTTCCATCCCTTTTTCGCCAAAACTTCGGTCACGGCCAGGCCCATTCCGGAGTTGGCTCCGGTCACCAGAGCCACAGGAGCTTTATCCATTTCTCGCCTCCTGGAACCGCTTCAGCGTGTGAACCATGATTCGGTCATAGAGGCCGTCAGGCAAAAATCGTTGGGCGATCGGAAACAAACGGGCATCAGTCCCTACCGGATAACGCAGGGCCATCTTGTCGGCTTCCAGGGCTGTTCGAATGGTTCGGGCAACAACTTCCGGGCCCGGAGCCTGACCGGATTGACCGTTTCCATAACGAAGGATTTTCTCAACTACGGATTGGTAGGGAGATTTCCCGTCAAGAAATGTCTGGTTGGGCTGACGGTTGTCCTTGAATCGGGTATGAAATTGTCCGGGTTCCACCATCCCGACCTGGACGCCAAAAGGCTTTAACTCCAGCCTCAGACTTTCGGAAAAGGCTTCCACCGCATGCTTGGAGGAGCAATAAAGACCCACACCCGCAAAGGTCATTTTTCCCGCGACCGAGCTGATGTTCAGGATACGCCCCCGACCCCGAGCCCGCATGGAGGGAAGCACTTCCCGAGTCAACCGGAAGAGTCCGAAAAGATTCGTCTGGTATTGGGATAGGATTTCCTCGTCCGTGAAATCTTCCAGGGCCCCGAACGCTCCCCACCCCGCGTTGTTAACCAACGCGTCAAGTCCACCCGCCTTCTTGAGAACAGCGGCCACTCCTCTGCGGACCGAGAGGGGATTGTCGACATCCAGTTGAAGAATCTCAACGGAAAGGCCCTTGGACCGCTCTTTCAAAGGGCCGGATTTTTTCATGTTTCGAAGGGACGCAAAAACCTTCCAACCTTTTTGGGCCAGAAGAACGGAAGATTCCAATCCAATGCCGGAGGAACAGCCGGTGATTAAAACAGTTCGTTGGTTTTGCACATCCCCTCCCACGGAAACAAAAGCGCACATGCCGCCCTTCACGAAAATATTCAGCAAGGAGGGTGTAGTGCCGATTTCCAATTAGTTCTACTAGATGATCGGCACAGTCTAATTCGATCCGGGCTGGCGAAGAACCAGTAAAAAGCCCGCCAAGAAAGCTTGCTCATTGCCCAAGCGCCGGAAAATCGTTAGGATGGGGACGATTCATAGGTTTTTCACCCTTTTCGAGGTGTGCGTATGCGCCTTCAAACGCTTTTAGGCTGGGTCTCCGTCCTAGCCCTTCCTTCCCTTCTTTGGGCCACGGCCTACAACGAGATGGATGTGGTCGATTTACAGGGGACCATTATGGTTCAACACGCAAAAGCTTCCTCTACGCCCACCGCCCTCATGACCGGCAGCACGATTGAAAAAGGCGACACCCTGACTTGTTATGAAAAAAGCTGGGTCATTCTGAAGACCCACAGCGGGGCGCGCGTGGGCCTGGACGGCCTCAATGGTCCCACCGTGGTGAACGTGGATGAATTTTACCTCGAGGGGCCGGACCGCCAGATCCGCTTAGTGCTTCAACAGGGCGTCATCTTCCTCAAAACCAACGGCTATGGTTCCAAGCAAAGCTTTTTTGAGATCAATACCGGGTCAGTGGTGACTTCCGTGAACGATACCCAGGCCCGTCTGGCTTATTCCCCATCCGATACCAGCCTGACCGTTCAGTATTTCACGGGCGATTTGAGCGTCATCGACAAGGATCACGAGGAGAAGATGCTGGTGAACCATTGTGAACGCCACTGGAAAAATGGGACGATGGCCGAAAAAGATCCTTCCCCTGTGGATGATATCGACTGGATCAATTACAAGAAGTTTTTCAACAGCGAGCCCCGAGTGACCCCCGGCGACAACAATTTCCTCCTGACCGGAAGCTGACAACCTCGGCGCCGCAGATGAACCCCCTCCAACTAGAGTTCGAATGTCCCTACTGCGGATATTCCAATTTTTCCCCGGTCGATCCCATCAGTGGACTCCAAGAATGGACTTCGGATTGCGAGAATTGCTGTCGGCCCATTTCATTGAGAGCAAAGGTCCGGCACGGCGAAATTGAGGAATGGGAAGTGGGAAGAGAACAGGACTGAAAAAACGAGGATCTAGATTCGTAATTAAGGCGTAACTGCGGCGCCACCGTGCATCACGAGGTTCACCACCACCTTCACGACATACAACAGGAAATAAACCAACATTCCCAAGCCGCAGATCCAGGAAATAACGGTCAGGGCCCGACGGTTGAATAGGTTGCGGGTTTTGTGCACCCCCAACCCGAGGCAGGAATACCAGATCAGTTCGCTCACCAGCACCGCCGAGAAAAAGCTCGTTGCGGCTCCCCCCGTATAATCAATGTTGCCGGATAACTGAACGGTGCTCAACAAACCCACCCACCAGATCAACGAGAAAGGATTGGTGGCAACCAAGAGCAATCCCATGACAAAAGAATTGTCGAGCCATTGGATCTGTTTACGAACGGTGATGTTTTCCATGGCTTCAGGGTTTTCGCGAATTTCCGTGAGGATGGAATAGGCCAGAAAGATCAAAAAGAGGGCCGATATACCCCAGATGATAATTTTTCCGACCCCGACGATTCCTTCCTTTGAAATCCCCACGAAGACGATGTAGGCGAAGCTGGCGTCCACGAGGGCCGCCCCCGCTCCCACCATAAAGGTCTGCTGGAACCCGCCGATAATTCCCCGGCGGATGGCCAGAAAATTGACGGGGCCGATCAATACGGCGCTGCTGAAGCCGAAAATGAGGCCCTTGGTGATGGCGAGATTAATGAGATTAAAGGTTTCGTTCCACATGGTGGATTATTTTACAGGATTCAGAAGTAGGACTGATAGAAAAAGGCGGGGCTTGCGGGAGACTGCCTCTCTTCCATCTTGACCTTCGGCTTCTCAAAAGCGAAACTCAAGGCATTCTTTCTGTAAAAGGGACCGACCATGGCCGAAACCCCGCTGGTGAACATCCTGATGGGAAGCAAATCCGATTGGGAAGTCATGAAAAACGCCTCCCAAACCCTGGATCAATTCGGGGTCGCTCACGAATGCCGGGTATTATCAGCCCACCGCACTCCCCGGGAAACCGCTGAATACGTTTCGGGCGCCGAAAGCCGGGGCGTGGAAATCGTCATTGCCGCGGCGGGAGGCGCCGCCCATCTGGCGGGCGTCTGCGCCGCCCATACCCTTTTGCCTGTTCTGGGAGTCCCCATGGAAAGCAAATTGATGGGACTCGATTCCCTGCTCTCCACCGCCCAAATGCCGGGTGGCATCCCCGTGGGTACCCTTGCCGTAGGCAAGGCGGGTGCGATCAACGCCGCCCTCTTAGCCGTCGCAATTCTTGCCAACCAGCGGCCGGATCTGCGGGAAAAGCTCCGGCAGTTCCGCAAGGACCAGGCGGCCAAGGTGTTGAAAGAAAAGCTGGATTAATTCTTCGCCCCGCCGGGTCCAAAATAAAAAGCCTTCCCTCCCTTAACTTCATCGTCCGCTTGGGTTAATCTGCGGTCCATTTCATAAAGGGGACCCCATGTTTCAGGAAGATCCAACCGACCCTTCTCCCTCCGCCTCCCCCGCCCAGGGGGACTATACCCTGTCGCATATGGTTCGTTATCTGGCCCGAAGCCTGGGTCAGGTCATTTCGGATCAGGACGGGCCCCAGGCTTTGGCCCTGGTGGAAAAGATCCGTTCACTCTGCAAACAACTGCGACTGACGCCCCAGGAAGACATCGCCGAGGAAGTCGCCTCGATCATCGCCGATCTGTCCCTGGAACAACTCAATCTACTGACCAAAGCCTTCACCCACTATTTCGGCCTCATCAACCTGGCGGAAAAACTTGAACAGCTTTTCCATATCCGGGAAAGTTCACTCCTCACGCCCCAAGCCAAGCGGGAGGGCACCCTCTCGGCCGCCATCCGTCTCCTGCGGGAACAGGGGGTGCCGGCCAAAAAACTGCAGACCCTCCTGGATGAAGCACGCATCACCATGGTGTTCACCGCCCACCCCACCGAGTCCAAGCGCCCCACCATTCTGGACAAACTTCACCGTATCGGCAAGTTGGCCTTTCGCCTGAGCCAGGAAAAACTCTTAAGGGATGAAACGGATGAATGTCAGCGCCTCTTGCGGGAAGAGTTGGTCGCCCTCTGGCAAACCGACGAGATCCGGCAGACCAAGCCCGGGGTTTTGGACGAGGTCCGCGGCCACCTCTACTACTACCGGGAAACCCTGATGCGGGTGATCCCGTCCCTTTACCGCGAGATGGAAACTTCCCTGGCCGAGGAATATCCTAGAACGCCCTGGTCGCTCAAACCCATTCTGACCTTCGGAACCTGGATGGGGGGGGACCGGGATGGCAACCCTTTTGTGACTCCCACGGTCAGCGTGGAAGCGGTAAGTCTGCTTCGCCAGGTCGGTTTGGAATACACCCTGGAATCGATGACCATGCTTTCCGACCGGCTTTCCTCTTCCGATCGATGGGTCCAGGCTTCGGATGCTTTGAAAATTTCATTGGAGGCGGATGCCATTCTTTTTCCCGCCCTGGCGGAAAACCTGAAACACCGCTCCCCCCATGAACCCTACCGGCACAAATGCGGATATATTCGCGAAAAACTTCTTCTGACCCTGGATTACAACAACCGTTTCGCCGACCACTGGCGCACAGGACTGGAAAAACCACCCCAAGGAACCTGGTACCCTTCCCCTTCCCATCTTCTGACCGAACTAAACCTGATTTCCGAAAGCCTCGTTCAGAACAAGGGTGAGGTTCTGGCCGGAGGGTTTTTGGCCGATGTGATCCGCCGGGTGGAGGTTTTCGGCTTTTCCATGGCGGCCATGGACGTTCGCCAACACAGCGGACGCCACCTGGAAGCCCTGGCGGAAATATTCAAATTAATCGAGCTCACCGACGATTACGCCTCCCTCAGCGAGGACATGAAGCAATCCCTGCTTATCCAGGAACTAAGGGGAAGCCGGCCCCTGGTGCCCGAACGCGCCAACCTGTCCCCCGCTTCCCGCGAGACCCTGGAGACCTTCCGCATGATCGCGGCGATTCAGGAAAACCTGGACCCTACCTCGCTCCAAACCTACGTCATTTCCATGACGAAAAACGTGAGCGACGTTTTGGCGGTTCTGCTTCTGGCGCGGGAAGCGGGATTGTTTTTGAATGGTTCCCACAGTTGGCTGGATGTGGTTCCCCTTTTTGAGACGCGGGATGACTTGCGGCGTTCCGGTCCGTTTATGGACCGCCTATTCAAGACCGAGATTTACCGTGGCCACCTCAAGCGACGGGGAGACCGCCAGGAAGTCATGCTGGGCTACAGCGACTCCAACAAGGAAAGCGGGTACCTTTCCGCCAACTGGGCCCTTTACCGCGCCCAGGTAGATCTGGCACGAGCGGCCGACCAACACGGAATTCTTTTGCGACTCTTCCACGGACGGGGCGGCAGTATTGGACGAGGCGGCGGCCCCGCAGGCCGGGCTATTTTGGCCCAGCCGCCCCGTACCATCCGGGGCACCTTGAAAATCACCGAACAGGGTGAGGTCGTCAGCGACCATTACGGCGAGCCGGACGCCGCGCGGCATCACCTGGAGCAAATCTTGAACGCCGCCCTGCGCAGTTCCTTCCCCCCGAAAGAAGTTCTTCCCAAGAAAAGTTGGGAACAGATCATGGAAAAGCTCGCCGAATTCTCCCACAGGGCTTACCGGTCTTTGGTCTATGATCACCCACGGTTTGTGGAATATTTCAGGCGGGCCACTCCCATCTCTGAAATCAGCCAACATCGGATCGCCAGCCGTCCCGCCAGCCGCAAAGTCAGTGATCACATCGAAGATTTAAGAGCCATACCCTGGGTTTTCAGCTGGATGCAATCCCGCGCCACCCTGCCGGGATGGTATGGATTAGGCTCGGCCCTCACCGAATATTTGAAGGCCGATCCAAACGGGCTGGAACAATTGAGGGAAATGTATCTTCAGTGGCCTTTTTTCCAACAACTATTGGACAACGCCCAGATGATCCTGGCCAAGGCGGATCTGGATATCTCCCGACGTTACGCCGCCCTTTGCCCGGATTGGGAACTTCGGCAGGAAATTTTCGGTAGAATTGAGAAGGAATACCGAGAGACATTTGGCTCTATCCAAAAGGTGGCCCAAGTAAAAGAAATGTTGGAAAAGGAACCCCAACTCAATCAATCGATCAAATTGCGCAACCCCTACATTGACCCCATCAGCTTCATCCAGATTGAACTCATTCAACGTTTGCGCGCTAACCCCGGGGAGCCTCTTAAGACTCAACTCCAGGAAGCCATCCTGATGACCATCAACGGCATCGCGGCGGGCTTGAAAAATACGGGTTAACAAACACTTCTCGTAATTCGAAAACTTAGACAAAACCAATATTTGCAGTTTTTCTGGCGTAACCTCTCCCAAAATATGATCAAACTTCTATAAATTCGTAATAATAGGTTTAAAATCAATAAGGTAAACGATCTACATAATTGAGGCCTCACCCACCATGTCTATTCCCAAACCTTACCTTCTTGTTGTTGAACCTAATACAGAACAACAACAAATGCTGGCTTTTCGTTTGGAATGTTTTAACTGCCAAGTCCTTGTTGCCGGAACCTCAGTTGAGTTGGAGCGAATTTTATCCCTTCACACAGTGGAAATCATCGTCACCGCATGGTCTATTCCGGGTCTGGAAGGATTAGAACTGTTAAGCCGTCTGGAACCCCGCCGCCGGTCGGTTCTTCTTCTTACCGAAAACGAGCCGGAGGCCCTTCCAGCCACGCTGACTCTCATAGGCCTTAATTCAAACTATACCCGTAAAAATCGGTCCGACCTTTTCAAGCGGGTAGAGGATCTTTTGACACAAAATCAAAAAACGGTAGAGGAAACGCCTACCCCTACCGGTATTCAAATCCTTTTGGTGGATGACTCACCCTCCATACGCCTATTCATCAAAAAATCCCTCGAAAAGTTTATTCCCGGCGTCACCATCCGTGAGGCAGAGGATGGAATCAGCGCCATTTCAGAAATGTCCAAAAAAAAGGTGGATTTGATCGTGACGGACCTGGAAATGCCCGGTATGGACGGCCCCACTTTTCTCCGCAAAATCCGCCAGAACCCACTTTTTCGTACTAAACCCGTCCTGGTTTTGTCCGGGGCCCGCACGAACGCCCTACTGGATGAATTCAAGGGAGATTCCGCCATTCTATTTATCTCAAAACCCTGCTCTCCCGAGGTCCTGAGGGATAGTGTCCTTCGGCTTCTTAAGTCCTCCTCTAAACGTCTTTAGTCATAAGGTTCATTTCTCGTTCTTTCGAAGAATGACCGCAAACCGCCATTTTAAAATTTCTTTTCCCTTCCAGCCCTTGTGCGATAAATGGGGGACGGCTAACCTGAGTCCCATGAATCCCCTTCTCCGAAGAACCGTTCTTTAACCTAATGAAAGGCTGCTTCTTTTATGACAGAAATTGAAATGGCTGCCCGGATCATCCAGGAAGGCGGCTTGGTGGCTTTTCCCACCGAGACGGTTTACGGCCTGGGAGCGGACGCCTTGAACCCCATGGCGGTGGCCCGGATTTTCGAGGTCAAGCACCGCCCCCAGTTTGATCCCCTCATCGTGCATGTGGCCGACCTGCGCCAGGCCGAGATACTTGTAAAGAAACTTTCTTCCCGGGCGGTGAAATTAGCCGAAGCTTTTTGGCCCGGCCCCCTGACCCTGGTATTGGAGAAAAGTTCCTTGATCCCGGATCTCGTGACCTCCTCCCTGCCCACCGTGGCCCTTCGGGTGCCGGACCATCCCCTCGCCTTGAACTTGATCCGGGAATCAGGCCGTCCCATCGCTGCTCCCAGCGCGAACCCCTTTGGGGGGGTCAGTCCCACCACCGCCGAGCATGTCCGAATTTCTCTGGGAGAAAAGGTGGATCTGATCTTGGATGGAGGCCCTTGCCGCGTGGGAGTGGAATCCACCGTCCTTTCCCTGACCGAAGAAATCCCGGTCTTGCTTCGACCGGGGGGAGTCAGTTTGGAAGAAATACAGGCTCTCATTGGCGAGGTCTCCTTCACCGCAAGCGGAACCGTTCCACAAGCACCGGGTCAGTTGCCGAGCCATTACGCCCCTTCGACTCCTTTGCGCTTCATGAACCAACTTCCAACCTCTGCGCTTCCCGGAAAATGGGCCTTGTTGACCTTTAAACCCAAACCCGGGATCGATTCTTTTGCGTTCGTGGAGATTTTATCCCAGGAGGGTAATCTCCGGGAGGCGGCGGCGAATCTTTTCGCTTCTTTGAGAAAATTGGACGGGATGAAATTGGACGGCATCCTGGCCCTTTCCGTTCCCGAGGAGGGTCTGGGCCGGGCCATCAACGATCGGTTGAAACGGGCGGGAGGTTAACCCGAAAGTTTTCAATAGTTCAAAACACAAATAAAATCATCGCTAATAAATAATTCTGGAGGTTCTTATGCGTTACCGCCGTCTTGGACAATCGGATATAGAAGTTTCTGAAATCAGCCTGGGTTGCTGGACGATGGGTGGCCTGAACTGGGTCAATGGCGATCCCAACGGTTGGGCCAACGTGGATGAGGCGGAAGTGAAGCGGGCCATTGACCATGCCCTGGACCAGGGGGTGAACCACTTCGATAACGCCGACGTTTACGGCAACGGCCGGGCCGAGCAAATGCTCTCCCGCATCCTGGGCGACCGCTCCAAAAAGCTCACCATCGCCACCAAGATCGGGTGGTTTCCCGGAACGGCGGCCCACGCCTACGAACCCGCCCACATCCGCCACCAATGCGAGCAATCCCTCGTCAACCTCAAGCGGGACGTGATCGACCTTTATTACTTCCACCACGGTAATTTCGGCCCCGGAGATCAGTATCTGGATGGGGCTGTGGAAGTCATGTACAAGCTCAAGAAGGAAGGCAAGATCCGCCTCATCGGGCAGTCCGCCTATTCCCACGACGATTTCACGCGAGTGATTCCAAAGGTCAAGCCGGATGTCCTTCAAAGCTGGGCCCATATCATGGATGACCAGTTCATCAAGGAAGGTACCCCGACCCGTAAACTATTGGACGAGAAAAAGATGAGCTTTGTGGCCTTTTCCCCCTTGAATCAGGGCCTGCTTTTAGGCAAATTCGACCCCAAGCACCCTCCCAAATTCGAAGCCGGGGACCATCGGGTCGGTGACAAGCGCTTTACCACGGAAACCCTGGAGGCCTTGCAACCCAAAATTGAAAAGCTCAAATCCCGTTTCGGAAAAGACGTCAAGGATTTGGCCCGGGTGGCCCTGCAATATCTTTTGGCTTCCCCCGTGGTGGCCTGTGTCATTCCGGGCTTCCGAAACCTCAACCAGGCGCAGATCAACCTGGCAGGTCAGGACAAACCCCTGTCGGCCGAAGACGTGGCCTTTATCCGCCAGGTTTTCGCCTAAGCCGCAGTAACATCTGCGGATTTAGATTTGACAGAACCAACTCAATAGGGGAATTGGTACGCCTGACATCAGCCGAGGTTGCATTCTGGTAAACTACAAACCAACTTCACAGACTCAAGGAGAAACGATGAAAAAGATTCTTTTAATCCTAGTGGCCTTTTTACTTTTTCAATCCCATCTGATCGCGCAGGAATCAGGGGATGAGGGGAATGGCTCTACAAGTACCCCCCTTTCTCCCTGGTTTATGGGCACCGGTTTGGGAGCGGTCATACCCTCTGAAAACTTTAATCCCAATTTTCCCCTGGGAGGAAGCGCCCTTCTTTTCGCGGGATACCGGCTGGATTCCCATACCGCGCTTCAATTGGATTTGAGCCCCGTGTTTTACACCGGCGGAGGGGATACCCTCAGCGATGGGAGAACCTTTCTGAACTTGCGCTACAGCCTGCCCAGCAAAGGCTACATCACCTATTTTCTTCTCGGGCCGGGTTACGATTTTCAATTTAATTCCGGCAGTTGGTACAACACCGCTTCCCTGGCGGGGGATGTGGGGCTCGGCATGCAATTCGATATTCACCCCGGCGAGCACATTTTTCTGGAAGCCCGTTATGACGTCTTGCTTTATCAAAACGTCACCCAGCAAGATATCCCCATCTTTTTCGGCTTGATGGAAGATTTGTAAGACAAACGTAAAAATCCGTTTCACCGCGAAGACGCGGAGAACGGCCAAATGAACTATTTTTATTTATTAATTTTCTTTTCTTCTTCCTCCGCGTCTCTGCGGTAAAAATTTTACAAGGATTCTCATGACACCCGAAACTGCCTACGAAGAGTTGTTGAAACGCATGAAAGAAATCGCACTGCTGGGCAACACCGCCGGCGTTTTGGGTTGGGACCAGGAAGTCTATATGCCCGCCGCCAACGCGCCCTACCGGGCTGAGCAGGAATCCCTCTTGGCGGGAATGATTCATCAAAAATTCACCGATCCTAAGGTGGGAGAATGGATTGCCTCCGCCGAGTCCGATAAGAAACTCACCGGGAACCTCACATCCGATAGCGCGGTCAATATCCGCGAATGGCGCCGGTCCTACGACCGTTCCACCAAACTGCCCCAAAACCTGGTGGAAGAAATGGCCCGCGTCTCCTCCAACGCCCAGGTCGAATGGGTCGAAGCCCGTAAAGCCAATGACTTCAAACGCTTCCAACCCTGGCTTGAGAAAATCCTCAAACTCGTCCAAGAACAGGCCAAGTGCTACGGTTACAAGGACCATCCTTACGACGCCCTGTTGGAAGACTATGAACCGGGCCTGACCACCCAGAAACTGGACGCGCTCTTCCCCCCTTTGAGGGAACGTCTTTCCAAGCTCTCCGCCAAGATCACCTCTTCCAAACGCCAGCCGAATCTTTCGATCCTCAAGCGCCCCTGCCCCGTACCTGTCCAACAGGCCTTCTGCCGCAAACTCGCCGAAGCCATCGGCTTTGATTTCAATCGGGGCCGAATCGATATCTCCGCCCACCCCTTCACCACCGGCCTGGGGCCCGGCGATACCCGCATCACCACCCGCTTCGAGGAAACCAATTTCGAGAACGCCTTCTTTTCAACCCTGCACGAAGCCGGCCACGGCATTTATGACCAGGGCCTTCCCCATGTTCTGGAACTGTATGGAACCCCCCGCGCCTCGGCGGTTTCGCTCGGCATCCACGAATCCCAGTCCCGTCTTTGGGAAAACCTGGTCGGCCGTAGCCGACCCTTCTGGAATTTCTTCTTCCCCGAACTGAAAAAAGCCTTCCCCGGTACTTTCGACGACCTGACCGTGGATCAATTTCATTTCGCCATCAACCACTCAGCCCCTTCCTTTATCCGCACCGAATCGGATGAGGTGACCTACAATCTGCATGTCTGCCTGCGCTATGAGATTGAGACCGATCTTTTATCGGGTAAGCTCAAAACCACCGATGTGCCGGGCCGTTGGAATGAATTAATGGTGAAATACCTGGGAGTCACGCCCCCCAACGACGCCCAGGGATGCCTGCAAGATGTGCATTGGAGTCATGGAAGCTTCGGTTACTTTCCCACCTACACCCTAGGAAACCTCTTTTCCGCCCAGTTCTTCGAGGCCGCCGAGAAAGAAATCGGTACATTTGGGGGTAAGTTTGAACAGGGAGATTTCAAGCAATTGAAAGGCTGGTTGAACAAAAACATCCATGCGAAGGGCCAGACATACCTGGCCGGGGATCTCTGCCAGCAGGTCACGGGAAAGGAACTTTCTCCCGAACCCTTTTTGAAATATTTGGAAGACAAGTTTGGCAAGCTTTACGGGTTTTAACACCAACCCCCTGTATTTATCCAAATTCCCGTTTCTTACAAATAACGTCTAAAAAGTCACAGCAACCAGTCTTTAATTTGTTCAGGTGGTTCGTGTATTTTGATGTCCGCAACAAAACCTAGGGGAGCCAAAATTGATCACCAAGCAATATACTCAAGCCCCGGAAGGCAAAACCCTCTTAGTCCCGTCCTATTCCAAATGGTCTGACGACCGCCTGATGGAAGGCGATGACCAGTACTTCATGAAAAAGCTTTACCACCGGGCCAAAGACTTGGGGGACGACTGCTATGACGCTATGGCCTACGAACTGACCCCCCTGGACCCCGAAATCTATCGGCAAAACCTGATCTATTACATGAGGCGCCGGGCCTGGTCTGAGTGGTTCTTCGGCACCGTTTCCCCCGCCCGGCAGATCACCCTGTTGCCGGACGACCAGGAGGCGCTCAAGTTCAGGCTGGCCCGCCAGATTCACGATGAGATACGCCACTATGACGTTTTCGAAAAACACCTGCGCCGGTACGGCGCTGAGGTGAATTTAAACGAATTCCAACTCCCCGAGATACTAGTGCGGATGCAGAAAGTTCAACTGGAGATGGAAACAGCTTCCGAAATCGCCGCCACCAACCAGTTCGCGGGCGAGGTGGTGTTGACCTCGATGACCGACCGAGAAAAGGGGATTTTCGCCAAGCTGGTGGATGAGGAACTGATGGACGATATCGAGAACATCGAAATGGATGAACCGCCCCACGTAGCCAACGGGCGGGATCTGATCCTTCTTTTTTGCGCGACGCCCGACCAGCGCCGACGGCTCGCCAGCGCCCAGGAACAATACCTAGCGGCGATGGTACAGTTGCATGCGCTGGAGATCGTCAAACTAGGTTCGCGGCGGCTAAGGCCATTGCCTGTTTTTGATTAAACCGCTGAAACCTTCGTTGATAAATAGTCTGTCAAACGCTCAAAGTACCTGCCCCACACCGAAAGACCATAGCTGAAACCTGAGACGACTTCCCTGAACGACGCATCATCGGGGGCGTTACGGGCGAGGATGTCCGTGATTTCCTTGACGTGTTCGCCCTCCAAAACGAGGTGGTGGGTGAAATATTCCTGGTCGGCCTGGGGGTAATGGGCCTTCAAGATGCCATAAATGCGGGTGAGGGCAGGCTGGGCCAAAAATTCTCCGGCGGCCAGGACGCCCAGCACGGTCTTGGAGTTTTGGGCCTGGATGTAATCCTCTAGATTCTTCTTCCACTCCACCGCGAAATCATTTTCTTCAATGGGGGTTCCAAAACAAGAGGTTTCCAAAAACTTGCGGTAAATCGCGTGGTGGGTTCGGCGAACATCCCCTTCTCCGCATTCCTGAAAAAGGTTTACAGCCAAAACCACACGGCTTTCCTCGTCTTCCATGCGGGCCGCGCCTGCGGCGATGAGGGAGGGAAAACTCTTCACCAGTGAATCGAATGACAAAAGGAAACGCCGGGACGTTTCCCGATTCACCGAATCGCTATCCCAGAAGCGGAAAAAGGGGGAACGCCCGATGAAATCGGCCGTGAGCCCCTCCAGGTTCCGCTGGATCTCCCCTTTCCAGCTCATACCGTTTCTCTCCTCTAACTAGATGGTCTTAAGCGCCGTGCTCATTTTGACTTTCAAACCTACCGCGATCACCAGCAATATTTCCGCGGCCACAAAGGTGCAGACGTAGGGAAGGCCGCCCTTGGAAAAACCGTAGCTATGAAGCCCCACGCCCAAAACGAAATTGACCCCGTACCAGGCCATCAGGACGCCCAAGAAGGCCGAGACCACACCAATGGTGAACCCCGCGTCTTTCAGCCAACCCGAAAGGCGGCCGTGCAGAATGGCCACATACCCCAGAAGGGCGATCAAGGCCCAGGTTTCCTTGGGGTCCCAGCCCCAAAACCGGCCCCAGGAGTAATTGGCCCAAACCCCGCCCAATATCGTCCCAGCCGCGAGCATCACGACCCCTACCTGCACGACCCGGTAAAGAAGCCGGGTTTGGCGCTTCAAACGGTCCGGATCGTTGCCATGCGCCCAGAGGGTCCAGAGACAGATATGGCCGATGCCCAGCGAGAGGAGGAAAGCCGCGTAGCTTAAGGTGATGGTCAAAACATGGATGGTCAGCCAGAAGTTGCTCCTCAAGACCGGCTCTAATGGCTGGATGGAGGGGTCCAGAACCGTGGGAACGTTGTCGGCCAGCACGAACCCGATGACCGCCAAAACAGACCCGGCAATGGCGAATTGGCGGTTCTTGAAGATCAATTCAAAAATCAGCGCGAAAACCGTCATGCCGAAAGTCACCCAGATCAGCGACTCGTACATGTTGGAAACAGGTGGGCGCCCAGCGATGAGACAGCGCATCGTAAAACCGTAGGCACTGAGGGCGATGCCCCCCACAAATAGCCCGAACCCCGGCCAATAGAGAACCCGCGCGCCCAACATGACCGAAAGCCCCATCAGCAAAAAGGCGAAAAGCTGGACGATCCAGGCCCATCGAAAGGGTTTGACCGTGTTGTACTGCACTTCCAGGGAAATTTTCCCCGGGTCCGGATAGTCCTTGGCCCCGAGTTCGCGCAGGAGCTGATCGAAGTTTCCGCAAGCCGTGATGAAATCGGCGTTGTTCCCCGCCTTGTAGGCTTCCATGAGGTGGCCAAAAATGGCCAAAATTTCCTCGGCCGCCACGGGCATCTTGGCGCCATCCCGCATATAGGCCTGGCGGAAATCATCGAGGGAGGGCCATTTCTGCGTGGCCGGGTCGGGCAGGGGTATCACGGAAAGCGCCGCGCCCGATTCGATATCTTCCAGGCGCTGCAGGCGGCCGAAGACCGCCAGGGCTTCCTTGGCCGTCGGGTCCAGAGTCATTTTCTTTTGCTGTTTGTTGAAACTGGCGGACGCATAGGCGATGAAGCCATCATTATGAATCAAGGAAACCGGCATGGCCCTTTTCTGGTCCTTGGGAATGCCGAGCATGTCCTTAAGCCCGAGATTTTCCACCAGGATGCATTCTTTCGTGTCCCAGGGGCCCGGCTGGGAAATCCACTGCATGAGGGTATCGAGGGAATTGCGCTCCTCGAATTGCTCGCGCCCTGTGATCATGCGAACGCTTTCCCGTGCGAAGGTATCCATGGGCTTCACCCGTCCGCCATCCTGGATGGGTATCTTCGCGAGGATGGAAAAATCCAAATCCCCTGCGAAAACCGGAAAAACCAACGAAAATAACAACACGGCAATCAACCCGCGAAGACGCGAAGACGCGAAGAAAGGCAAAGGCCGATTTATAGGGTCAAACCACAAATTGGATAAGGACCCATTTTTTTCCACCATAATTTTTAGGCTATTTTGGCTGTCTCCGCGTCTCTGCGGTAAATCATTAGCCGTTTCCTTAAGCATTGGCTTCCCCTTTTTTCCACGCGGGATTCTTGAACCAGAACATCAAGATAATCCCGAAAATCATGACCAGGGCCCCGCCGTATTTCAAGGTGATGCCCGGATCCTTTCCTACAGCGAAAACCGATATGTATTTTCCATCCGGGTCCTTGGAATAGCTGGCCTGGAACAGGGTGTAACCAGCCCGATGTAGGGGATTATTCATGAAAATCTTAGTAGGAACCTGGGTTTCCTTTTCGGGATCGAGAACGAGAACATCGCTGGCATAGGAAGCCGGTTTATCCGTTCCCGGGTCGAGCCCCAGGTTAAATTTCACCAGCTGCACGCCGAAGGGAAGGGGAATCTGCCGGGGACCGAATGCCACCGAGAAAGACTTGCCGCCCAGGGTGAAGCTTTGCTGGCTTTGGTATCCGATCCAGCCTTCGTGCCGTTCGGCGCCCCGCAAGACCTCGTAATGCATGGCGGGTTCCGGGTCACGTTGTTCGGGCAGGGGCTGGGGATCGAATTGTTCTTCCGGCACCGCTTGTTCCCTCTTTTCAACCACCTTGAACTGCATATCCATCCACCCGGTGGAATTGTCCGCCCCCACGATCAGGGGTTGAACCTGGGTCCATTCACCCCGATGCCGGGTTTGAAACTGCAGAGATCCCGCCGGGCCCGTCAAAACCGCGAGAACATTCGGAGGAAGCATGTCCCCTGATTTCTTGACCTTCGCCTTCCAATCGGAAACGGTCCTGAAATACACCGAAGCGGGGCCCAGATCGATCTGGCCATAATCCTTATCACCCAGAAACAACCATTGGTCCTGGTTCACGAAGGAACTGGCTAAAACCACGTGGACCGCCGGGATGCCCTTTTGACCTTCTTCGGGGGCCTGGGCCGATACCTTCTTCAGCGCGTTGAAATAATACTGGTTCACGATGGCCAGACCGCCGTTATCCAGTTTCCAGGTTTTCGGATGGTCCGGGTTGGGCGCCCCCAGGGTGAATTGAGCGGAAAAGACCTGAGGCGGATCCTCTCCATCCTGAGCGTAAAAGGTGGGTTTGTCTTCCTGGAATATATGCCCGGACTCGCCCTCGGAAAGGGCGATCTGGCCGTCATTTCCTAATTGTTGGGTGACCAGGGAGCCCAAAAGAATGAGCAAGATGCCCGAATGGGTAATGACAAAGCCGGTCTGGTGTTTTTTCCAGGGGTAACGGGAGAGGGCGGAACACAGGACGTTGGTTCCCAAAAGAATCAGAAATAACGCGAACCACCAGGTCGAGTAAACATAATGCTTGGCGGCCCAGGTGGAAGAACGGGATTCCACGATCGTTCCCGTTGCCAGCAGAACCGCCAGGGTCAAAATAAGCGGAACGGCCAGCTTGAGGGAGGATAGAAATTTAAATACTTTTTTGGGGAATTCAGGCAACCAAAGGCCTCCGGGAGACAAATGGGGGCTTATCTTAGGGGGCCATCGCGGGTCAAAACAAGGGTTTTGGACTGGGAGACCTAGGGATTCACCGCCTGGGGCATGGTAAAAACCGGCGTCGGGGTAGGGGCGGGCAAGGCGGGCATGTGCAGATAAGCTCTCAATGCGTTCACGAACTTACGCAGGGGCGCGCTGTCGGGGTTCAGCTCCAACGCCTTTTCGAAATCTTTCTCGGCTTCCTTGTAGTTTTTTTTGTAGTAGTAAACGGTTCCCAGAGCCTGGTAGGCGGGCCAGTAATCGACGTTCTCGTCTAGAGCCGAATTGTAGTAGGAAATGGCCATGTCGAACTGCTTGTTATGAAAAGCCTGGGTTCCCATCCTCACAAAGTCGGGGGCATGCTGCTGGGCGCATAGAGTGGTTGGAGTTAAAAAATAGGCCGCTACCAAAAAAATAAATAATAATTTCCCAATGAGACCGATCCTCAAATTTCGCATATTTCAGTTCCTCTTAATGAGTAAATCATATTCTAGGAAATGATAACCCGCAACCAGACTTCAACCGCCAAAACACTAAATCATTTCTCCCAGATAGGCTTCTTTCACCTTGGGATTCGCCAGAACTTGTTCGGCCTTTCCTTCCAAAAGAATGGAGCCCGTTTCAAGAACATAGGCATAACTTGAAATTTCTAAAGCCAGTTGGGCGTTTTGTTCCACCAGAAGAATGGTGGTGCCTTCGCTGTTAATTTTTTGAATGATCTCAAAAATCAGCTCGATCACCTGGGGCGCCAAACCCAGCGAGGGTTCATCCAGGAGCAGTAACTGGGGCCGAGCCATCAGGGCCCGTCCAATGGCCAACATCTGCTGTTCCCCGCCCGAAAGGGTCCCGGCCGATTGAACACGCCTTTCCTGGAGCCGGGGAAAAAGGGAATAAACATGTTCAAGGTCTTTTCGGATTTCCGCCTTGTCTTTGCGAACAAATGCCCCCAGGTCCAGGTTTTCCAAAACCGTCAGGTTGGGAAAAATCCCCCGGCCTTCCGGGCATTGGACGATCCCCTTCTGGACTAATTGATGGGGCGGGACTTTTGCCGTGTTTTCCCCCTGAAAAAAAACGTTTCCGGAGGAGGGTCGTTTTAGTCCCGAAACCGCTCTTAAGACGGTGGACTTTCCCGCCCCATTGGCCCCGATCAAGCTGACAATGGCCCCTTCCTCCACGGAAAGATGGACGCCCCTTAACGCCTGGATGGCGTCGTAATAAACGCTCAGGTTGTTTATTTCGAGTAAGGGAGAAGTCATTTCTTTTTTCCCAAATACGCCTCGATCACTTTGGGCTCGTTTTGGATTTCCTTCGGGGTTCCCTCGGCAATCTTGACCCCGTGGTCCATCACGTGGATGCGTTCGCAAATTCCCATCACCACCTTCATGTCGTGTTCGATGAGAAGGATGGACAACTTGAATTCCTCCCGGATTTTACGGATCACCCGGGTCAGCCAGAGGGTTTCCTGGGGGTTCATTCCCGCCGCCGGCTCGTCCAACAGCAGAACCTTGGCTCCGGTCGCCAGAGCCCTCGCGATTTCCAACTTTTTCTGGTCTCCATAAGGTAGGGCGCCGGCCAAGGTGCCGATTCGATGGGTCATTTCCATGACTTCCATGAGACGCTGGGTTTCCCTGGAAAATTGGTCTTCCAGGTCCCTGAACTTTTTCGTATGAAGCAGTGCGGCGGGAAGTCCGTAGGGGTTCTGGTGGTGAAAGGCTACCTGAATGTTGGCCTCCACCGTGAGTTCCTTGAAAAGGCGGATGTTCTGAAAGGTCCGCACCAGCCCCCGATGCGTGATCTGGTGGGGTTTGAGACCCAAAAGCGAGTGGCCGTTCAAACGGATATCGCCCGCCACGGGGCGGTAAATGCCCGAAAGCAGATTGAAAACCGTGGTCTTCCCCGCCCCGTTGGGCCCGATGAGCCCCGCAAGCTCGCCCACGTAAAGGGTCAGGGAAAAATTATCCACTGCCACCAGCCCGCCAAAGGCCAGCGTAACGTTTTCGACATCCAATACCATTTCCCGGCCGTCTTGTTTTTGAATCAAAGTCACCCCGCGAAAAAGTTATGAGGCCTTAGTTTATCCCAAGCGGCTTATTTGTCTCCCCCCTTTGCCGTCCGAAAATACACGGACCGAAAGGTTGGACTTTCACACCCCCGCTGGTAGAATCCCGCCCCATGAAATCCCTCATCTTCGATTTTGACGGCCTCATCCTGGACACCGAAACGGTGATATTCCAGGCTTGGGAAGAAATTTACGCCTCCTACGGTGGAAAATTGTCTCTCGGTGATTGGGCCTCCTGTATTGGCACATCCCACCACGCATTCGACGTTTACGCCGACCTGGAAAAAAAAGCCGGAAAGTTACTTCCTCGGGAAGAAATCAAAAACCGACATCAAAGCCGGTATCAGGAACTTCTCCGGGACATGAAACCTCGCAAAGGCGTGCTGGATTATTTGAAGGAATCCAACCGTTTGGGCCTGTCCCTGGCTGTCGCATCCAGTTCCCATCGGGATTGGGTGGAAGGCCACCTGGAACGGCTTCAGCTGAGGGATTATTTCCGGGTCATCCGTACCGCAGATGACGTGAAGCAGGTAAAGCCCCACCCGGAACTTTACCTTTCCGCGCTGGAAGCCCTCGGGGAAAAACCGGATGAGGCGCTGGCCTTTGAGGATTCCCCCAACGGCATCCGGGCCGCCCAGGCGGCGGAACTTTTCTGTGTGGCCGTTCCCAACTCCATCACGATCCGCCTGGATCTGGCCCACGCGGACCATCGCATCGAATCGATGGCCGACCTGCCTTTAGGAGAGCTATTGGAACGAGTGGAAAATGTTAAGGCTTGAAGACCGTCATAGGGAGCATCTAAAAATCCAACACAAAGACACCAAGACACAAAGAAAGGCTTTATTCTGGGTTGCCCGCAAAGCCAAGAAAGCAATTTTTAGAGGCGCCTTAAAACTGTCCAAGATAAGTTTTAGCCACAGATGCATGGGATTCATGAGATTTTAAACCACAAATATTAAAAACTGCTTCTTTGTCTATCCAATGCATCCCGTGTATCTGTGGCTAATCTGGGTCTTAGCCTTGTCTTTCGTCTTTAAACTTAAATATTCCCGAATTTGATTATATTTTGCTTCGAAATTCTTTTGGATTTGGACAGCAGTGAGGTTTCCAACAAGCTTATCTTTCCGCGATAAGAATATTCGTCATGCCCCAGGGCTGGCGGATATCCAGAGGCTTCAGCAAAGGAAGAAGGAACCCGTGGGTCTTGTTCGGCACGATCCATCCGTGAGAAAAAGCATCCACGACCTTGAGCCGATTCTTCTCAAGCAGGTCCCTTAAATAACCCAGCGAAAAATTCAAGGCGGCGCGTTCCTCGGGCACCAGGGCCGAAAACAACCACATCAGGGGATTGGCCCGGTTCGGCTCCATCACCACCACATACTTGCGGCTGACCCGGCGCATTTCGGAAAGCACCCGGCTCGGGTCTTCCACGTGATGCAATAGGGCATGGCAAAAAACGACGTCGAAAGACATGTCCTGGAAAGCAAGTCGATTGGCGTCCATCCCGGCCTTCATCGACACGGGATTGGTTTGAAGCATCCGGGAGGAGTAATCCACGCCTACGGTCGGGCATAATTCGCTGAAAGGTTTTGAAAAAAATCCGTTCCCGCAACCCACATCCAGAATCCTTTGCCCCGGGGTGATCTGAAGTGTGCTTTGGATTTCTTTAATCTTGGAAAGCGCGTAGTGACGCACCACCGGATGGCCGGGGGGCCTCCGGTCCGTCAGGTCTTTTCGTTCCCAGTAATCTTTCTGAAACAAGCCCTGGCTCAAGGCGGGACGGATTTCTGAAAATAAAATATAAAACAGGACAGGACAAACCCACCCAGCGAAAAGCCGACCCAGAGCCAGCCCAGAAAATCCGCCGAGTCCCCAACCATCAGGAACAATTTATTCGAGGAAAAAGCCCAGATACCCGTCAGGGTCACCAGAAGCGTAATCGATTCAGCGCTCAAAAGCGTCACGCGGTTAAAGCAGGAAAATAACCGGAGAAGATAATGCTTATCGTTGAAACGCCTTCGGGTCAGGGGTAAATCCATCGTCAGCTGTCTCGATTGATAGTAAAACCAGCTGTAAATGGAAAGTAAGTACACAATTAACATCCAAAACCAGGGGTTTGGGGCATCAAGGTGGTAAAAATGCACCGAGCTGGTCAATAAACCCAGCATGGTGATCACGGAAAGTTGAAAAAGGCTGAATAGGGTTTCCATTCTCCTGATCCGATCAAGAAGCTCGGGAGAATCCACAGCGTAACCGTGCCCGATAAAACCCCAGGGAAAATAAAGCCATACCCCCCCGCTGTTACGCTGAAGATAAAGAGACCCCAGGAGCTCAAAAATTCTCTGGGGGTTTGGAAAAGAATCCGTCTGCGGCTCCGGCTTATCGGGAATGGATTGGTTTCGGAGTTCCGGGTCCTGAATGAGGGACGAAACCGGTGCCGCCGTCGCCGGGGGGGGCTCGGTTTTGGCTTCAGCCGCCTTTTGAGCGGCCTCCTGCTTGGCCTTCCATTTGGCAAAAACCAGCCCGCAATACTCGCAGTCCAACCTGGATTCGGGATTTTGAAAACCGCACGTCGGGCATTTCATGTCGTGACGACTCCCTTATTTTCCAACCGTCATCCAGATACCGCCCGCCACCACCAAGGCTCCGCCTATCCAGCGGGAAGGAGGGATGGATTCGCCGAAAACAAAAACGCCTAACAGCTGGGCGACAATAAAGAATAACGCGATATAAACGCCTAACAACTGCCCGAAATCCCACTTGGGCAGGTTGACCGTGATTCCATATAGAAATAATACCCCCGCGCCGAGCAAAAACCCCGCAATTCTTCCCGATTTTAAACCCCAGCGAACCAGGGCGTCCCCGCCCGATTCCAAACCAGCGGCCAAAACAAGGACAGCCAACACTTTTAAATCCATCAGTTCCATGCCTCCAAGTTTAATTTGATTCCAGAACAGCCATCAGGGTTTTTGCCTCAAGGAAAGGATGGGACAGTATAGCCCCTTCTTCTCCCTCGCCCACCAGGCCCCGGTCTCAGCTTTTTCCTTTGCGGTGGTGAACAGGTAATCATAAAGGGATGCCCGTAAAAATCGGGGAGGACTATTTGGAAAGGGGTTCAAATCCATCAGTTTCAAAACCCCTTCGTTACCGCGCAGAAGGGCCGCTGCCAGGGAAAGAAACCAGGGATTTTCCCTGTAAGTACCCAGGGCCGCGAACCACATCTGCCAATCCAATCGGGGTTGGAAGGGAGCCGACCAATGGGGGGGTATTTGCAGGTCGCCGGGCTTGTACTTGAAGGTATAGGGTTTCCAAACCTTACCGTCGTCGCTTCCCTCCAAAATAATTTCGGGCCGGTCGGTGGTCATGACTGCGAAAAGTCCGTAACCATTCACGATCCCAAAAGGAGCCGTGGCGTCATAAAGCGCCGCCAGGGGCGCGGGCCAGGCCACCGGAATTTTGAAGGAGAAAACGATCTGCATGGAGCTGAGAATCAAAACCAGCGCCAGGTAAAGAGCCTGAATCCACCGCGGCCATGTTCGGGTTCTTTTCGTTTTTTCCTTGTTCGCGGTTGAGTCAAATAAGCGCCGAACAGCTCCCGGCCAGGCGGCATCCTCGAGAAAGAAAAGACCCAGTCCGGCCGAAACCCAGTTGAAGAAACAGTAATTGCCCGTTAGCGCGATCAAGACCTGCAAAACAAGCCAAAAACCGAAGGCGTAGGGCTTGAGTCGACGGGGGCCCCAGAGGGCGAAGGGCACGGCCAGCTCGGTGAAAAACACGAAAGCACAGGAAAGCTGTTGGAACCATGAAGGAAGACCGTCCATGAACCAGGCCAAGGGAGTCGGCAGGGGTTGGGTGTGGTAGTGAAAACAAAGGGCGGTCAGATGGTGCCAGGAGGCGTCCCCGCTGGATAACTTCACCACCCCGGCGCAGAAGATGAGGCGGAACAAGAGCCACTGGAACAGGAAAAGCATCAGGGGCGGCGGATCACCTTTGGCCGTCGAACCGGGTTTCAGCGCCAGGGGTGAAGCCAGCAAGGCCAGTAATGCCGCTTCCAACAATAGGATGTCCCACTGGAAGTTCAAAAAATCCTGACCGACTTTCACCAGGGAAAGATAAAAAAGCCACAGGAGGAAAAGACAAAGGGCCGGAGCGATATCCAGCAAAAGGGCGACGGAAAGAACCGCCCCCGCCCCGCAAAGCCAACGCAAAAAGACATCGCTACTGCTCAACCAGCAAAGGGTGGGCAGTTGGAAAAGGGCCGAGGGTCCGGCCTGTCGATGAACCTCGGCGAGAAAATCAGAAACAGGTAGGAGGCCTGTGCTTCCGATCAGGCCATCCACCTGGGAACCTAAGGAAAGAAAAGCGATCAGAAAGGCCAGGGCCAACATCTTGACGAAGAACCAGCGGGAAATCCGGTAGCTGGGCTTCTCATCCGCAGAAGCCAACCCGCAGGAACCGGCCCTGGAAAACCAGCCTCGGTGGGCGGCAACAAAGGCATAGGCTTTTTCAGAAACGAAAGCGAAACCCGGAACCCCATCATAAGCCCGGGTCATCCAACCCAATCCCTGCCGGAAGGAAAGGCCCCTGCAAACCGCCAGGGCCCCGGAGGAAACCCTGCCATCGGGCTCGATCAATTGGACCGAGACTTGAAATCGCTCCAAAGAGATTTCGGGGTATTGGGCCGCTGTTTCCTGGTAGGGTCGGTAATCCACCTTTTCCCCGGTAAGCAAGCGCCAACGTTTGATCCAAAGGCGGCAAAAACCGCAATCCCCGTCATAAACCATAAGGGGACGGTTGGGTTTGGGTGTTTCGGAATGAAGCCGAGGATGCGAGGAAGGCAACAATTGGTTTTTCTCCTGGATGCCTTCTATTCTAAAGGAACTTCATGAAATTCACTCTCCGGACTTTCGGCGGGTGGCCTTCTTTATTACTCCATGAAAGGGGAATATACTTCTTACCAAGATCATTGGACGATCCACGGACGGTTGTTTCTTCTCCTTATCCACCCCACCCCGTCCCTCGCGCCCAAGAGGGAGTTATCGCATGGATGACAACGGCTTGTTGTTAAAGTTGGGTGACGAGAGTCATGCGCTTTTTATCGGTTTCCTTCTCGCTTTTGGGTTGACCGCCTTCTGGCAATATCTTTGGAGTTTCCGGTCGATTCAAAACCTGGTGAAGAAAAAATGGCAGAACCACCTGGGCCTGGCCTTCATCAACCTGCTGGTCTTGCGCGGGCTTTTCGCCGGAACGGTTCTCTGGGCCGCGCGTCTGGCCTCCCGTCACGGTTGGGGACTTTTCAACCGGATGGAAGTACCCCTACTTTTCTCCGTGGTCTTTACGGTGGTTTTTCTGGATTGGATGACCTATTACCTTCACCGGATCTACCACTCCGTCCCTTTGTTGTGGAAAATCCACCGCGCCCATCACACGGATACGGAGGTAGAATCCACCACGGGCTTGAGATTTCATCCCCTGGAAGAGGTCCTCACCATGTTATGGAAAGGACTATTCATCGTCGTCCTGGGCGCCCCCTTTTCGGGGGTTCTCATCTACGAAATGATCCGAATGGCTTCGAACCTCTTTACCCACGCCAACGCCCGTCTGCCGGAGTTTTGGGATTCCGTGGTTCGGGTCGTTTTCGTGACACCCGACATGCACCGGGTACACCATTCCTCCGAGCCGTCGGAGACCAATTCCAATTTCGGTTTCATCCTGAGTGTGTGGGACCGGGCGCAGATGACCTACAAAGCCGCGCCTGCAAAAGGGCAGGAAGGGGTTGTTCTGGGACTTGAAATTTACCGTGAGCCCAAGGACCAAACCCTCTTGAGTTTATTGAAACAGCCCTTTCTGGATGCGGAAGGACAGTTCAAGTGGTCCAACCTTTGGAAGGGCCAGACCCCTCAAGGCGTCACCGCGAAGGCCGGATCGCAATAACCGCGGGCCTGAAGGTAGGGCGCGGAAAGTAGATAGTTTCCACCCTGTTCCGCTTTCGGATGACCTGGAACCTCGAAGTAAAACCAGGTATCCCCAACCCGGCCGGCGGGGGGGTAATTCTGAATCCAGCTCTGGGCGATGGGCTTGGTAGGCGGGTAAGCCACGGGTGCGATCTGAAAAAAAGAGGCGTTCACGGCGTAGGTCCAGCCGTCCTGAGGGCCCTTCAAGTCTTGCCCGGTCCAGGGTTCCCAATCCAAACCGTAAACCTTGGGATCAACCGCGCCGTAATAGGCCAGCTTGACCCTTCCCCATTTCCGCTTTTCTCCCTCCGCCGCCAGCCTTTTCAAATCCTGTCCCCAATCCAGGTTGGAATCCCCCAACAAAAACATTTTTTGATCCGCCGGAACCCAATCGTTGAAATAGCTCAAGACCCTGGGGGCCTGAAGGCCCACGCTCACGGCCTGCCAGGCCAATAACCCCAAGGCCGCCAGCTTCCAGGCCCGCGCGTTGGACCCATGTTCGGATTGAACCATCCAGGCAAAAGCCCTTCCCCCCAAAAGAAAAAGGAAGGGAAACGCCGGCAAAAGATAGCGGACCCCCAGATTGGGCGCTGTCAAAAGCATCACGACAAAAAGAAGGGGTGGAGCCCACAGCCAGGCGGGAACGGTCACCCTTTTTCTGAAAACCAACAGGGGGATCAGGGTCAGCAAGGCCAGAAAAGGAATAGGTTCTTTTAAAACGAAGGCGCAGGGAAGATAAAACCAATGGCTGACGAGACCCGATTGTCCCCAAAAAAATACGGGCCGGCCTTTCGGCGCATAGGCGAAATCCTCACCCAGCTTTTCCAGGAAAGAGTTCCAGGGCCAGGGATGGCCGGGCGCGCAAAAAGTCGCGGGCAAAAACAGGAGAAAAAGCGTCACGCCAAACCCCACACCCCCCCACCCCCAACGTCGAATGATCGCCTTGGCCGTTTTTGAGGTGAAGGAACGGGGCTTGAAACGCTCCCTTTCGTTGAACCATTCCAGCAAGAGGAAGAGAGGGATAAGAATCAACCCGTAGAATTTACAACCAACCATGAGACCGGCCATAACCCCGGCCGTCCAGGGAGCTTCCCACGAAGTTTTGACCTGGGCCCGCTGAAAAGCCAGAACCGCCCCCAAATAGAAAAAAGCAGGGGCGATATCGGTTTTGGCCAGGCTGGCGAGAGCTCCCGTCAGGGGATCAAAAGCCCAGAGGATCAACGCGCCCAACAACCACCAGGGTTCTCGTTTCAACATCCAAAAGAGAAGAAACCCGATCCCGAGCCCCAATCCCAGACTGGTGAGACGCGTCCAAAAAGTGATTTGCTTTAATTGCTCCAAGTTCCAATCGAACAGGAAAAGATGCGCCCGATCCCAGAAGTCGCCTTGAGCC
>CAZGKT010000007.1:0-5195 GCA_964525605.1 uncultured bacterium | reverse complement strand
AAATTCAAACGGTTGGGTTTTTAAATGCATGAAGAGAAGCGGCCAGGCGGTCAAAGCCCCTGCCAGAGGCGGGTGGTTTGGGTTATAAAACGCGTCGCCTTGGACCAGGTAGTAATAACCATTCGTAATATCGGTAGGTTCGTCTGCCGTCAGGGAATCCCCCCCGATTCGGGGCAGGGCCTGAGCGCAAAACAGGAGGGCAAATAGGAAAAAAAGAAGAAAGGAGGTTTTGATGGCAGGCGAAATCATGATCCTAGTTTAACAGGAGGTGAACACCGCGAAGCTCAAGAATCGTCGCGCCTGTCCAGGCGTTTCGTTCTATTGGGCCGTGGGGGTCTCATCCGGCGTTGGTGTGGGAGTGACCGAAATTTTTTGGAAATATTTCTCGAATTTTTTCACCGAATCCGAGTCCTTGCAGTCCGAACAATTTGAAACGACTTTTTGTTTGATGGTGTCGTATAAGACCGAATCGTTTATCTCGAAAAGGCTGTTGTTTTCTTTGTCCTTGTTCTTTCCGCAATCGGTCTGGATTTTCAGGAAAGCCAGGTGGGGCTTAAACCAATCCGCCAGGGTGATTTTCGCGGATTCGCAGGACCAGCCGTGAAACTGGATTCGGTCATACATGCCACTTTCAAGATCCGCAGTGACATCCAACGTCTTTCCCAGTTTGACGTCCACGAAATAGGTCCGCCAGGACCCTTCCTGGATTTCCATATTGATGAACAGCTTCTGACTATCAGGGCCCCAGTAGAAATTCTTCGGATCCCAATGGGCGGTAAAGGTTTCCCGGTCGGTTTCCTGGATCAAGGGGGGTACCCCTTCCCGGATCTCGAAATGCCTCAGGGTTTTGGAATCTACCAGGCTGATGGGATAGCGGAAGAAGATGTGGTCCCCCACCCGGCGGTCAATGACCTGTTCCACCACGACACGGTATTTGCCGTCGGGGGATTGGGAGAGATAAACCTGCTGGCCGGCCCGCACCGGAATCGGGGCCAGCATCGCCCCCAACAAAACCAGCGTCCAAAGAGAAATCAGGGCCTGTCGCATGGGGTTTTTCTCCTTCACCTTAATATTATTGGTCAAACTTAAACCGGTAGGGAATACGGAGGCGGACCGGAACCGGCTCCTCGCCCGCGTAAGCCGGGGAAAAAGTCGATTGTTGCGCGGCCGCCAGGGCGGCTTCATCACAGCCGTAACCCAATCCCTGGACTAATTGAACCATTTTAACCGCACCGGTGGCGTCAATGTCCACTTGTAAAATTACAACACCCTCGATATTGGCTCTTTTCGCCGCGTCGGGATAAAGCGCCTTGACCTGGTTAATGAAATGAGGCAGCCGGCTGACCTCGGCGATGGAACGATAAGGCCCTGATCCCGTGCCTAGATCTGACGGACCCGGGGAAAGGGAGGGCGGCGGCGCCGGTTTTTTTTCAGGAAACTGCGGGGGAGGTGGATGGTGTTTAAAAAAAGGTTTTTGCCAAAGTTCATCCTCCGGAACCGGAGCCGCGAGGGCGACGGGAGAATTAGCGCCCGAAAGATCCAGCTGAAAAACGCTTAAATCCAAGGTTCGGGTCCTCCCCACGAAAAGAAGGATCGCGAAAAACAAAAGGTGAGCCATCAGGGAAACACCCCAGGGTCCCAGGGGCAGGGAGAGGAATATTCGGGACCTCAAGGAGTCGTCACTCCCAGGGCAATTTGAGTGACGCCCGCCTGGCGGGCCAGGTCCAAAAGCTCCACCACCTTGCCGTGGGTCACCTGGGCATCCGCCGACAGGACCAGGCGGAGGTTGGGATTAAGCGCTGCGGCTTCCCGCAGGTCCTGGGCCAGGGCGGCTTTATCGGTTTTCTTGTTCTGGTAGAAAATCTCGCCCTTCACCGTGAGCACCAAAGCCTGGCTAGCGGGCGCAGTGGGGTTGGCTGTATAGGCCTTGGGAACCTTCACCGGCACGGAGGGAGTCGAGATGAAACTGGCCGTCAGCATGAAAATGATCAGAAGCACCAGCATGATGTCCACCATGGGCACCACGTTGATCTGCGTGATGGCCTCATCCGAATCCGGGCTGATGTGGGCCATGGCCTAGCGCTTTTTCTTGCCCGAATAGGCGAGTAAAAGACGGGAGAACCGGTCGGCGGATGCGAGGGATTTCTTGATTCGGCTTTGGAAATAGTTGTATGCCGCCACGGCGGGGATGGCGATAAATAACCCTGCGGCAGTGGCCACCAAGGCTTCCGAAACCCCCCGCATGACCACGGTAGGACCCGAAGTACCCGCGATGGCCAAGTCGTTGAAGGCCTTGATGATTCCCAAAACCGTTCCGAACAAACCAATGAAGGGGGCATTGTTGCCCAGGGTTCCCAATACCAGGAGATTTTTTTCCATGAGAATGCGTTCCTGGAGGCGCTGGCTTTCCATCACCTGTTCCAGGGCCTCCGGATCAAGCTGAAGGTTGGCCAATCCCATTTTGAGAACCGCTCCCTCGGCCGATGGAGAGGCCTGGGCCAGTTTTTCAGCCTGCTTGAAATCCCCCTGGGCCAGAAGCCCGGGGATCTGAGTTTCCAAATCGGCCGTTCCCTGAGATCGGACCTTGAACTCACGAATTTTTTGGACAATGACGGCGATGGACCAAAGGGAAAGACCTAAAAGGATGAAAAGAACCCATTCGCCCCCTAAAAGAGCGAAGGCTTTAATGGCTTGAAGCATGAAAAACCTCAATGAAAAGAATGAATTTCAGGGGGGATATCCTAGCACAAGACGATCAAAAATTTAAAAAGGGGCGCTAAATAAGATTCTTAGGATTGAGTCATCCATAAATAAATAAAAAAGCCCGGGATTTTGTTCCCAGGCTTTAGGACGTAAATAGGCTCAAGCTAAATCATCTCGTCTTTTCGTCTGAACGACTCAATCAAGGACCAAAAACATCAATCAAACTATTATTCTGGTCACCGACAACAATTTGGGTGGGAGCAACAGCGCCCAACCCCACCTGAATCAACGCGATGCAGGAGGGATCAAAGGGTAGATATTGGTGATAACCTGATCCGCCAGCTGTACCCGTTGTGATCGACCATTTTCGCACGAGCGTGACGGTATTGAATGAGGTAATTTGATATTCCTCTATCGCGCCACCGGTGGTACTAGCGCCCTGGATATCGGAAACATAAAAATTCTCAGGGGAAAGGCTGTCCACGGCCAGACCATTAATGACACAGCCTGGAGTCAAAGTCCATTCGCCAGCAAAATAGGTTCCCTGGTTGGAGTATTCCGTGACCTCGGAATTCGGATAACCCGAATCACCGACGAAAAGATTATCATGGGCATCAATTGCCAGCGCTACAGGCTTTTTGAAAGCGAAGTTGGATGATGAGCCATCCCAACGATGAATCCATCCAATATTTATCCATCCGCCATTCTGCCAGTTTCCTCGGCCCATCATGTCAACAAAACCATTACCCGTATCCGCAACATAAAAATAACCTTTTGAGTCTGCCACGACAGCTCTTGGCGAATTAAAAGCAACTCCGTCATAGCCATTCGTGTAATTTGTAGAATTAAAAAAAGTATTTAAACCATTATTAAAATACCCCCCCTCATAGAGGGTCGCAGCGCCGCTCGGGGTAGAATCAAGGATGGCCCACCACCCGGTGGGGGCCCCCGTCAAATTATCACCAGTCCCGACGGATGTATAAGCAATACCCTGCGGAAGGGCCAAAGTAATGGTAGTGGGCGCAACCCAAACTGGAGTTGCGTTAGGAGTCGGCACCCCAACGGCCACCAAATTTCCCACACCTTGAAAATTAAAAAGAGCTCCTGTAGCAGTATTAATACTATAGCCTGTCCAATTAACTATACCTGGCACCGATTCCATGACCGAAAGGTTGCCAGCCCCATCGTAGTAAAAGCCATTAGTACCACAGGACGTTCCGTAATTGTTGATGAAGGTAGGCGTGGGAGTGAGCACGACCGTGGCCGTAACCGTTGGGGTATTTCCACCCGGGGTGTTTGTAATCGTTATCGAAGTGACAAGGGTTTGAGTAGGCGTCCCCCCGGATGAAGTGCCAGTAACGCCTGTGGTAGCTCTGGTGGGGTTGTTGTTGTTGTCACTGCAGGCCAAGGGTAAAAACACACTCATCAGCACCAAGTATAAAAACAAAAATTTTTTCATTCTCGGCCCCCAACCTTCTTTTATCGCTAAACACTTAATTAATTTTACCCGACTTCCCCAATTTTTGGGGAAGCCAAGGCAAATATTACTATTCCCTCAAAATCGCATACAGGAAATGACCCGGTCAAGGCTCCAGATCACGAAATCTTTTAAAATGGTCCGAGGGGACAACCTCAAGACAGCCCTGCCCATGAAAACAGATCTTGAAACTTATTCGATTCCGAATGAAGTGCCGACGTAAAGATTAAGCCCATCCCCTTCAAGGGACCCATTGGCAGGACTACCCGCGATATCTAATGCAGTCTCATTTTGTTTATAGGCCCCACTGGTCTGATTGAAACCAGTCCAACGTTGGAAAACCCCGCCAAAAAGCGAGAACCCATTATCCAAATAGATTTCCAAGCCGGCACCCAAGTCAAACCCGATTCCAGAGAAAGTTTCATCATCAGAATATACTGCAGGCCCAAGGTTTTGATTATTGGTACCAGGTTGAAAAATAGTAGAACCTTGCCGCACCCAGAGCCAAGGGAAAGCTACACCCAAGTTGACAAAAGGCTGAATAGGGGATTCAGTAAAGAAATAGCGCTTTAGATTGATATCCAAGGATTGCAAGCTGGCAGGCGTGTTAAAAGTTACTCCGCCCCCAGTATAGGTAGCCGTATGATCACTTCGCCAGAAACTGAATTCACAGGCCCACGGCCCTTCTCGATGACCGAGAAGAACGCCAAATCCATAATTTCTTTGAACACTTGGGAGGATATCCTGTTCAATGTCTGTCGTTCCGCCACTCTCGACAGTGGCCGGCTCGTAATATGCGGCGAGAGTACCGTTAAAGTCGCCCCACTGGTCAATCGTGGATGAGGTTCCCATAACGCCAATATAAGTTCGGCTTTTAATGAAATCAGGAGAGCCTACATCTTCATACTGCGCGAAAACCTGACGAATAAACCCAAAGGATAAAATCAAGGCGAGCATTGTAAAAAGTATAGTTTTTTGATTCATCCGCTTTCCGTCCCTCCCTCATTTCATGGCT
>CAZGKT010000006.1:14088-142812 GCA_964525605.1 uncultured bacterium | reverse complement strand
CTGGCTTTCCGTAAAAAGGCTTTCATAACCCCAATAATAGCAGGCCAAAGCAAACGGGTTTTAACCCAAGAAAAACCCTAAGCTTTAACCGCCAAGACGCCAAGGACGCCATGCCGACCTTCAATGAACCGTTTATAGAGGTCGGTATAGTACCGATATTCGTATTGATTTTTATTGTGAATCGGCACAAGAAAACCAAAACAAAATAAAGATTTTTTAACTTTTTCTGGTTTTTATCCCTTGTAGTTCTTGGCGGACTTGGCGTCTTGGCGGTGAAATTATTTTTGAGGGTTCTAAGTATGTTTTTTGTAATTCATGGTATTCTTCTGCCCCATTCCAACGAGCAAACAAAAGGGGAACGCCATGGCCGCATCCGATTACATCAAATTGACGGGGAATTTCTTTTTCGACCCGGCCACGAAGGCCATCCTGAAAAAAACGGGGGAACGTTACGTTCATGTTCAGCATGACCGTCGGCGCGTGAACAAACCCGTTTCGGTTGACCGGCGTAAAACCGCCGGCGGGGCTCCCGCCGGAATGAAAGACCTCGGCAACGGCCTTTTTTGGGACGCGAAGAGCCTGGGAATTTACCGCCAGTTGAACGGCAAGCTCACCCTCTATTCGAAGGACCGCCGTAAGACGGTAGGGCCCCACCCCGCCGGCGGAGACCGCCGCAAAAGCGCGAGTTAACCCAAAACCGTAACGGCAAATCAAAATCCAACACAAAGGCACTCAGACACGAAGAAAAGCGGAATTTATCCGGGTTTTAAACCTTTAATACCATTGTGGCTTTTTGGCTTTGTCCCCCTTTGTTCCGAGGGAACAAAGGAAACCCGGACTATACCGACCACTTTAAAAGCTTTATGGAAGGTCGGCATGTGTTGGCCTTAGGTTTCCAAAAAGTTCCCTTGAAAGTATCCTCCGAAGGCGATTAAATCAGGGCTGTTTCCTACCCAACCTAAGGAGCCTCCCCATGCCTCAGCCCCTTCATTTGGACTTTTCCTATATCCACGATGTCGTCCCCGAATCCCAAATCACCGCCCTGGCGCCCCAGGTCAAAACCGCGCTCGATTCGCTTCTCAACAAGACCGGCCGGGGGTCCGACTTTTTAGGCTGGATCACCCTGCCCAGCGACGCCCAGAAACAAGTGGCCTCCATCAAGAAGGCCGCCAAGGTCTTCGAGGAACTGGAAAGTGTGGTTTGTGTCGGCATCGGCGGCTCCTACCTGGGCACCAAGGCCACGATCGAGGCGCTGGGCGGGTCCGAAAAAATCCACTACGCCGGGCACCATCTCTCTCCCACGGCCTTTTCCAAACTGCTCGAAACCATAAGCCCCAAAAAAACGGGCATCTGCGTCGTTTCCAAGTCGGGCACCACCACCGAACCGGCCGTGGCCTTCCGCATCTTGAAGACCTGGGTCGAGAATAAAGTGGGCTCCAAAAAGGCCCGCAAGCGCATCGTGGCCGTCACCGACCAGGCCAAGGGCGCCCTCAAGGGCATGGCCGACCAGGAAGGCTACGCGACCTTCGTGATTCCCGACGACGTGGGGGGCCGTTATTCCGTCCTCACCCCCGTGGGGTTGTTGCCGATCGCCATCGCCGGGTTCGACATTTCCAAGCTTCTCCAGGGCGCCGTGGCGGCGTCCAAGGATTGCCGGTCCGCCGACGTTTCCAAAAACCCAGCCGCCCTCTACGCGGCGGCCCGGTTCCTCCTCTACCAAAAGGGCAAGACCGTCGAGGTCTTGGCCAACTTCCGCCCCGAACTGCATTACGTCGGGGAGTGGTGGAAACAGCTTTACGGCGAATCGGAAGGCAAAGAAGGGAAGGGCATCTTCCCCGCCAGCGTGGATTTGACCACCGACCTTCACAGCATGGGCCAGTACCTGCAGGAAGGGCGCCGGGAACTGATGGAAACCATCCTCTGGGTGGCGAAGGAACAGCAGGAAGTCGTGATCCCCAAGGATAAGGACGACCGGGAAGGGTTGAATTTCCTGGCCGGTAAGAAGCTTTCCTGGGTCAACGAACAGGCCATGCGGGGAACCGCCGTGGCCCACAAGGACGGGGGCCTGCCGGTCATCCGGCTGACCCTGGACTCCATCAACGAGTACAACCTGGGATATCTCTTTTATTTCTACGAAATGGCCTGCGGCATCTCGGGCACCCTGTTGGGCGTCAACCCCTTCGACCAGCCGGGGGTGGAAGCTTATAAGAAGAACATGTTCGCCCTGCTGGGCAAAAAGGGCTATGAGGAATTGGCGGCCCAATTAAAAGCCAAGGGCGTCTAAAGAGAACACCCACTTCCAACACGAAGGCACAAAGCCACTAAGAAAACCTTTTATTTAGGGGATGATTTTAGTTGCTGTTGTAGTGCAAAAAACAGATCAAGTAGTTGTTAGGCTTTCCTTAGTGACTTTGTGGCTTTGTGTTGGATGGGGTTTTATATTTTTCGAGGTGGTCATGAACCGTTTACAACTTCGTAATCTCGTTTATCTTTTCCCGCTCCTGCTCCTCGCCTCCTCCGCGCGTGCGGTGGATGAGGCGGCCTCCAACCTGGTGGCCTTCGGCGAAATCAACCTGACGCAGATGACCGACACCCTCAACCGAAAATATCCCGCCACCCGCAAGGGCTTCTTCAACGTCTCCGGGATCGCCTACCATAATTTCACGGGCGGGGACAAAGACGACGTGATGATCGGCCTGTCGGGGTACCAGGACAAGGGACTGGTCTACAACGGCGCGAAACAACTGGTGGAAGATTCGGGAGCCGGCTTCGCCTATTACCACAAGGTCAAGGACGAGTGGAAACTGGTGCAGGTGGAACTGGTGGAAGGGAAGCATTACATCGGTTTCGAGGGCGCCGACCTGACGGGCGAGGGGAAGGACCAACTGTTGGTTTACACCTCCCAGGGCGCGACCCAGATCGCCAATATTTACACATTGGGAACCGACGGCGTATTTCATCCGGTCACCCGCATCGCCTCCAACGGTATGGGCCCCCGGGTTTCCGTTCAGGAGGGAAAAGCCCTTCTGGTGGATTACCAGAGCGCCCTCGTGAACCCCTGCGACGATTGCGCGATTTTTTACGGAAGACCCTACCAATGGGACGGCAAAAAATTCGTGGGCGGTACGGACGAATACCTGGACCTGGTTCAGGGCTATGACGCCCTCCACGCCACCGATTCGGAATGCGCCAAGGACCTGGCCTTTTTCGAAAATTACCTGAAGGCCCATCCGGACAATTTCGGCGCCCTGGCCAACTGCTACGATTTGAGCCAGCGGTTGGAACTTCAAAAGGATTCTTCCCAGTACAAAAAGCAGCTGGAGGATTGGGGGGATAAGCCTTCCGCCTGTCCCTTCTGCGACGAATGGCTTCAAGGCCGCAACAAGGTTTACCAGCAACAGTACCTGGACCGCATGGAAGGCAAACCCAAAGTCTCGCAAGAAATTAATTAAGTAAAAGCCGTTTGAACCGCCAAGACGCCAAGTCCGCCAAGTAAAGCAAGAATTTGTTGGAACCAAATAATGGTTGTAAAAAATTCTTATAGACTTTGAAACATTCCGGGACTTTAACAAAATCTTGGTGTTCGTTTTTCTTGGCGGACTTGGCGTCTTGGCGGTGAACAAAGGTTTTGCTTTTGGTTTTTGGTTATGTTTTTTCCCCTAACGCTCCCCCAACAAACCCCGAAAACATCTTAAAAAAAGCGCAAGAATTTTATTTTGTCTTAAAAATAATATTTCCTTTGACAGCACTAAGTGTAGTGGTATATAAACCACACATTGACTAAATGTGGTGTTTCACAACGATTTCAGACCCCGGGTTCGGGGTCATAATCGGCCGCTTTTAACCAAGGTTTCGGGCGTTCATGGGGGGTTGGCCCCAGGGCTTTTCCTGGGCTGACAAAGGAACGCAAAACAGGGGGAAAGCTGTTAAGGGATCCGTACCGTCTCGCGTCAACCACTGCCGCCTAATCCAACACTTACTTATCAACCGACATCCCGACAACCAATAGATCCTTCGCGGAGTTTACACAACGTTAAACTTCGGACGGAAACTTTTGGCCCCAAATTAATTTTTATTATTTTGATACAAGACAAGAGGAGGATGCATGTCCGCAAAGCCGAACCAGTCCAGCACCGCCGCCAGCCACGAAGTTTTCGTAAGACCCAACACCTTCACCCGCGAAGGTGGCCTCAAGTTCAAGCGCATGTTCACCAAAAAGGGAACCCACCCCTTCGACGAAGTCGAATGGGAATTGCGTTCCGCCTCCATCACCGACGAGAAGGGCAAGGTGATCTTCGAGCAAAAAGACGTCGAGACCCCCAAGAGCTGGTCGCAGACCGCCACCAACATCGTGGTCTCCAAATATTTCCACGGCGTGATGGGCACCGAAAAGCGCGAACGTTCCGTCAAGCAGTTGATCCGCCGGGTCGCCGATACCATCAGCGAATGGGGCCGGGACATGGGCTACTTCGCCACCGATGACGACGCCGAAATTTTCCACCAGGAACTCACGCACCTTCTCGTGCACCAAAAAATGGCCTTCAACTCTCCCGTCTGGTTCAACGTCGGGATCGAACCCCGCCCCCAGTGCTCCGCCTGCTTCATCAACTCCGTTTCCGATTCCATGGAATCTATCCTCGACCTGGCCAAGACCGAGGGCATGCTCTTCAAGTACGGCTCGGGAACCGGCACCAACTTTTCCGCCCTGCGTTCCTCGCGTGAGAAACTTTCCGGCGGCGGCACGGCCTCCGGGCCCGTCTCCTTCATGAAGGGTTACGATTCGTTCGCGGGCGTCATCAAGTCGGGCGGGCGAACGCGCCGCGCGGCCAAGATGGTCATCCTCGATTCGGACCACCCGGACATCGTGGATTTCATCAAGTCCAAGAGCGACGAGGAAAAGAAAGCCTGGGCCCTCATCGAGGCCGGCTACGAGGGCGGTTTCAACGTGCCCGGCGGAGCCTACGATTCCATCCAGTTCCAGAACGCCAACCACTCGGTGCGCGTGACGGACGAGTTCATGAACGCCGCCCTCAACGACGGCACCTGGACCACCAAGGCCCGCAAAGACGGCAAGCCCATGGACAGCTACAAGGCCAAGGACATGCTTCGCATGATGGCCGAATCCACCTGGATCTGCGGCGACCCGGGCATGCAGTACGACACCACCATCAACAAGTGGCATACGTCGGGCAACACGGCCCGCATCAATAGCTCCAACCCCTGCTCCGAATACATGTACCTGGACGATTCGGCCTGCAACCTGGCCTCGCTCAACCTCATGAAGTTCCGCACGAGCGAGGGCGAGTTCGACGTGGATTCGTTCATCCACGCCGTGGATGTCACTATCCTGGCCCAGGAAATCACGGTGGATAACGCCAGCTACCCCACCAAGCCCATCGAGCGCAACAGCCACGACTATAGGCCGCTGGGGCTGGGCTACGCCAACCTGGGGGCGCTTCTCATGTCGCGGGGCCTGCCCTACGACGGGGACGAGGGCCGCAACTACGCCGCCGCGGTCACCTCCCTCATGCACGGGGAAGCCAACCACATGAGCGCCAAGATCGCCAAGGAAGTCGGTCCCTTCCGGGGCTACGCCCGCAACGAACAGCCCATGCTCAACGTCATGCGCATGCACCAGGGCGAAGCCAACAAGATCAAGAACACCGGCATGAGCGAAGAGCTTTACCTGGCCTCCCAGAAGGTCTGGAAAGACGTTTTGGAAACCGGCAAAGAATGGGGCTTCCGCAACGGCCAAGTGACCGTGCTGGCGCCCACCGGCACCATCGGCTTCATGATGGATTGCGACACCACCGGGGTCGAGCCCGATATCGCGCTGGTCAAGTACAAGAAACTGGTCGGCGGCGGGGTCATCAAGATCGTCAACCAAACCGTGCCCGAGGCCCTCAAGAACCTCAAGTACAGCGAAAGCCAGGTGAAAGACATCCTGGCCTATATCGAAGCCCACGACACCATCGAGGGCGCGCCGCACCTGAAAACCGAGCATCTGCCGGTATTCGATTGCGCCTTCAAACCCATGAACGGCAGCCGTTCGATCCACTACATGGGCCATATCCGCATGATGGGCGCCGTCCAGCCCTTCCTGTCGGGCGCCATCTCCAAGACCGTCAATTTGCCCAACGAGGCGACGGTGGAAGATATCCAGCAGGCCTACATCGAGTCGTGGAAGATGGGCCTGAAGGCCGTGGCCGTCTATCGCGACGGCTGCAAAAGGTCCCAGCCCCTTTCCACCTCCACCGAGGACGGCAAGGTCAAGGTGCCCAAGCCGGTGCGCCGCCGCCTGCCCGACGAGCGCGAGGCCATCACCCACAAGTTTTCCATCTCCGGCCACGAAGGCTACATCACCGTGGGCAAGTTCGAGGATGGAACCCCCGGGGAACTGTTCATCACCATCGCGAAGGAAGGTTCCACGGTCTCCGGACTCATGGATTCTTTCGCCACCGGCATTTCGCTGGCCCTGCAGTACGGCGTGCCCCTGAAGGTTCTGGTGAACAAGTTCAGCCACAGCCGTTACGAGCCATCCGGCATCACCAACAACCCGGAAGTGCGCTTCGCCAAGTCCATCACCGACTACATCTTCCGCTGGCTGGCCATCAAGTTCCTGCCCGCAGGCGAACGCGGCGCGGCCGAAATGGCCGAAGGCGTCGATGCCCACGGCATCCCCAACCCCGCCAAGCCCGCGGTCAAGCTGTCGCAGGCCAAGATGGATGAAATGTCGATCGAATCGGAGAAGAGGGAAAAAGGCGTGTTCGTCACCCAGGCGGACGCCCCCCCCTGCCCCGAATGCGGCACGATCATGGTTCGCAGCGCGGCATGCTATAAGTGCTTGAATTGCGGTACCAGCAGCGGTTGCAGTTAAGGAGTTCGACGTCCCTCCTGAATGAGGGATTGTTTAAATAGAGGCCGAGGCCCGTTCTCGTAACTGAGGGCGGGCCTTTTTTATTTCCGCCCTCGGGGTTCTAGGGGGGCTTGGCCCCCTTAGGCCTTTTTTGAAGGGGTTACAGAGGGGGAATTTCCCCAGTGAGCGGAGCAGGGTGGCGCCTTTTTATTTTCACCTCCTGGGTTCCCGGGGATTGTTTCGATATAATTGTTTTACGAGCTGTTCATAAGGGGGCCATATTTTGAAATTTGAACGAATTACATTCGACCCCAAGATCATGGGCGGCCAGGCCTGTCTTCGTGGCACCCGGGTTCCTGTTTCGGCCATCCTCAGCCAAGTGGCGGCGGGTATGACGCCGAAGGAGATATTGGAGGGCTTTCCCGATTTGCAAGCCCGTGACATCCAACAATCCATCGAGTACGCCGCCTGGCTCAGTAAAGACGCCGTATTAAGTTTTTAATTAAGAACCGATAACAAAACCCCAAACTTTCACCGCGAAGGCACGAAGATCGTGAAGAAAGGCATAGTTTTGTTACAGCCTCTAAGATAGATCCGGTAAAGCGGACGTGAAAAACGAATGAAACCCATTGATTTGGATGCTCACACCAGGCATCGCATGGCTTTAAGGGGTACTACCGAAGAGGAAGTCATAGCCACCCTTCGGGAAGCCAAGTGGGAAGGTGCCAGGAAACACCGGTTCCAATGCAGGAAAAGTTTTCCCTATGGAAAACAATGGAATGGAAAGACATAGAATACGAAGCAAGTAAAGGTTATTTTCGAGGAATTGGATGATGCGCTCGTCGTGGATACGGTTTACGTTTTCTATTTTTGAGGGGGAGAACATGAAGATTACTTACAACAAGCAAACCGACGTGTTGTATATCGGTTTCCAGGAAACGACCGTCACCACGAAGGAATTCGAGGATGGTTTAGCCGTGGATTACGCACAAGACGGAACAGTTGCAGGAATCGAACTGTTGGACGCCCAAGACCACATCGGGCACCTGGATGATGTTTTGAAAAGGGTGGTTCTGGAACAAGTGACTGTTGCGACGGCCTAAGAACATGGCGTGTTCGTCACCCAGGCGGACGCCCCCCCTGCCCCGAATGCGGCACCATCATGGTGCGAAGCGCGGCGTGCTACAAATTTCTGAATTGCGGCACGAGCAGCGGCTGCAGCTAAGCCGAAAGTTGACGTCCCTCCTGAACAGAGGGGCTGTTTAAATAGAGGCCGAGGCCCGTTCTCGTAACTGAGGGCGGGCCTTTTTTTTATTTATGGCCCGCACTCGGGGTTACAGGGGGGCTTAGCCCCCTTGGGCTCTTTTGAAGGGGTAACATAGGGGGGATTTCCCCTATGAGCGGAGCGGGGTGATGGCTTTTTATTTTTTCGTCTCAGCGATCTTGAGTTTCTGTCCCCTTGAGAGATTTTTAGAAAATTCTTAAATTCATCGTGTCTCAAGGTATTGGATATTAAAAATCGGAGGTTTTAAGTATGGAATTTGAATCTATAAGAAGAATCGATGAGTTAATTGGACGATTGGAAAATGGGGAACATCAAGACCCTCAAGTAAATGCCAGGGTTTTAAGAACAGCTTTAATCGATACACTTAAAATCTTAAGTGATTACATCAAAGCCAGCGGGGGTTAATTATCGTTTGGTAACCAGAACTCTTTTTTGTATTGAAGGATATAAGTTTTAAGTTTTTCGAGATGGGTTTTTATTTCATTTAAACGGTCATTTAAATCATTTAAAAGCACATCAATCGGGTCACCTACCAAACTTTCTTCATTCGGGTCCTGCCTAAGAAGGGACTCTTTTTGAAGAATGGATGGGTCTTCCCTATATTTTTTTATTTTAAATGCCTGAATAGAATAAATTATTTCAGCCTTAGTAATTGTTTCCACGAGAAAAAACAAAGTATTTTGAAATCCACTCTCAAGTTTGTAATACAAACCAGAATTTAAAAATTCAATATACGCCTTAACGTCTAAATTCTTTCTCATGATGTCATGGAACAACTCAATGTCTCCAAATATAGAAAAGTCAATATTAGAGTCCATGCCCTTTTTACAGAACGTTATGTATTTAAGCCAGGGACTCAGATCATTATTTATGGTTGTCAGATTTGAATTTGTAATAACGTCACACCATTTCACATAGCCTTCAATACCCTTGTTTTCCTTTAGTGTGTCTGATGAATTTGCCCAGAAAAGAGGTATTGCAACACCGACGAGAGCACTTATTCCAGTAACTATATTTGGGTTATTTATGTAGAGCATCGTCAATACCAACAAAGTAGCTAATGAAATTGTAACAAGAGTCAATTTAATAAAATTATTACGATCGTGTTTAGTTTTGGTTGACATGGTCTTTTTATTTTCCGTTAACTCTAATTTTGCGATGCCAATCATTCGGCGGTGTATTTTTTATTAAATTCCTCAACCAAATCTGGGGTCACCATTATCCATTTTAGAATTTAACAGCGGTATTTCTTGAGATGTTTGCAGTCAGGCAATTTACGAATGCTGATCCAATATTCTTCCCGGGCGTCCTCGTCGATTTCTACAACACCGCGACCAGCATAAAGTCGATCGCGGCCATCCTTTCTCGGCCCGGAAACCCAATAATGTTCGTGAGTCTCGATGTCATAACAATTGTACTTATAACCGCTAGGTGTTTTTCGAAGCCGACGGCCCTGGTAAAAAAAGGTGGCTCCGTTTTTTCTGAACGAAACCCAACCAATTCGCCCAGGACCTTCGAGGCCATCTCCTTTATATTCAACGTACATGATTCGTTTCATATTACATCCGAAAGTAAGAGTCAGATAGATTCCCGGTTGCTTCAAAACAAGCTTAAATCATCAAATGAATTAATTAAGGTAAACACCAAACGTCGGAAAATGGATCACTACTTCCGGCTCGACCACCTAGCACCCAAATTTTATTTTTAAAAACTGCAACAGCATGATCCCAACGACTTTCTTCTGTTGGTTTAACAGCCTTTAAATCCCAGTGAATCCCATCACTTGAGCACCAGGCCATTTGACCACCAACTAGATCATCAGGATTTAAATTGTCGGGCAAATCAAAATATTCCATTCGAAATGCGCCATCTATAACCCAAATTTTATTCTCAAAAACAAGGCATTTAAATCCTCCGCCTACAAAAGGACCATCTACGGAAAGCTTGTTCCACTTTTTGCCATCACTGGAGGTATATATTTCTTTAGATGATACAAATAGCCACATTTTTCCGTCAAAAACGATTGATTGTGACATTCTTCTATCTTTGCGATATACAAAACTACTATCAGTTGTTAAATGAAAATCAAAACCTGTGGATTTAGTGACAAGAGACCACCTAATAAAATCATTTGATTTATAAACGCTATCATCTACTAAGATCCAAATTTGATCTTGAAATACCCAAACCGCGTCTGGATGAGGTGTTTTCGTCGCAATTTTTTTCCAATTTACTCCGTTCTCCGATGACAAAACATCATGTATTTCAACATCTGAATAGGTTTCTTTTCTGTTAACGGTATTTTTAAAACCACCAAGGACATAAATTTTGTCATGAAAAATAAAAGTGGGTTGTGAATATGCAACTTCAAATCCCGTATTATTAACTTGCTGCCAATTTACACCATCAGATGAGTTGTAAATTTCATTCGATCCGAAACCGCCTTCAAAATCACCGCCTAATAACCAAAGTTTATTTTTAAATACAACTGCACTTGCGCCGCCTCTTTCGCCAAATTCAGCTTCATCCGTTATTTTTTCCCAGTTAATTAGATTATTTATTTCAACGCAGAATAAATTCTTGGGAAGTAAGGTAAGAATAAAAAGTGTTAGTAATATTAAAAAATTTTTCACGATTGAAACCTCAAATATGAGTTTGAATATTTGTAGTATAGCATTTGACTTAATTCGTTAAGGTTTACGGTCATGTTCCTAAATGAGCTATCATTAAAGCCATCCCTACCACGAAACCCACCCGACATTTATCACGCTGGAAAGAACATCCCGGTAAACGCAATAATAGATGGCCGATTCGTTAGACGATTTATGACAGGTTTCTGATGGTTTCCTATCAACAACCGGCCCCCGACTTGAGGGGCGTCATCCAAATGTGCTGGTCCACGCCCGGGAAAAAGGGGGCGGGAACCGTGGCGCGGGAATTCTTTCCCGACGCCAATACCTACCTCATCTTCCGATTCTCCCGCTCGGGAAGCCGCTTGGCCCTTTTGGGCCCGGGAACCGCCAAGACCCAAGTGGAAGTGGACGAATCCTCCGATTATTTCGGCATCCGTTTCCGCGCGGGCCAGACGCCGCGCCTGGGCGATTTCACCCCCCGGGACCTGGCCGGGGGCCCCCTGGTGCTTGAAAAAATCGGGGGCTTGCGGGCCGCGGACCTGGCTGACCGCCTGCTTTCCCTGCCCGGCCCCGCCGCCCGGCAAAGGGTGATGGAGGACGCCTTGCGGAAACTTCCACCCTTGGTGAGGGAAGAACGCTGCCGGAAAGCGGCCCGCTACCTGGAGGAACAGGGCGGGAAGACGCGGGTGGACGAACTGGCCCGCCACCTGGGGCTTCAGGAACGCCAGTTGGAAAGGCTCTTTCGGGAGCATCTGGGGCTTTCCCCCAAACGCCAGATCCGCTTGGCGAGGTTCTGGGGCCTTTTATTCAAGCTCCGCCAAAGGTCTTTCGCGAGCCAGGCCGACCTGGCCTACCAATGCGGTTACGCGGACCAATCCCACATGATCCGGGAATTCCGGGAACTGGCGGGCCGCCCCCCCGGCGAAAAGGGCGCCTGGCAGGCCCGGAGGAAGCCCGGGGAGGTTTCCGGGGCCCTTGGGCGTTTACGGCGCTAGGCCATGTCGGATTTATCCAATCCAACCGACCGTCTTTTGAGTAAAAAAACAACGCAATAAGTTTCGTTGGAAAGAAAGAGAGATATATGAAAGCCAACATTCAAGAAACCAGCGCCCGCTTGGATGATGTGAAGCCGGAGTTCATTGAAACGGCCAAGGGAAAAGTGGAAGTCGCCAGCGAGGGCAAGGGCCCCGTCCTCCTTTGCCTTCACGGAGCCATGGGGGGTTACGACCAGGGCCTGATCCTGGGCCGCACGATCGGCCCCCCGGGTTACCGCATCCTCGCGGTATCGAGGCCGGGTTACCTGGGCACCCCCCTTGCCACGGGAGCAAGTTCGGAGGAACAGGCGGACCTTTACGCCGAAATCCTCGACCGGATGGGCGTGAAGGAAGCGGTGGTCATGGCCATCTCGGGCGGGGGGCCCTCGGCCATCTGGTTCGCCCTGCGGCACAAGGACATGTGCCGGGGGTTGGTCTTGGCCTCGACCTGCGCGGGAAAGATCGAAACGCCCATACCTTTCTCCTTCAAGGTCTTCACTCTTCTCGCCCGGATGCCGTGGTTCGCGCGGAGCGTCGCGCGAAAGGCCAGGCTGAACCTGGACAAGTCCCTGGAGCGGGTCGTCCCCGACCCGGGTTTAAGGGCCAAGGTCCTTGAAGACCCAATCGCCGGGACCCAATTGAAGGCCTTCCTGGTGAGCTCCATGGACCGCCTGGGGGAGCGCCTGGACGGCACGGCCAACGACATCCGCCTGACCCGCTCGAACGACTACCCGTTGGAAAAGGTGGCCGTGCCGGTTTTGGTGGTGCACGGCACCGCCGACAAATTGGTGCCCTACGAAGAGCACGGGAAACCCCTGACCGAACGGATTCTAGGGGCCCAAAGCCTGATCCTGGAGGGTGGGGAACACAGCGCCATCTTTACCCACAACCCGCTGGTGCGTGAGAGGGTGGAAAAGTTTCTAACAACCCTACCCTTTTAATATCACAAGTTAAATTTGAAGCATTTGAAATTGAGAGCCTAGCGTCCCAATCCATTTTTGTTTTATTGCCATTTCGGAATAACCGGTTTCGACGCATCAGAACCGAAGTGCCTTTTCACGTCATTCGCGTAAACCCTTCCCAAGCGGTTCCCGTTTTGTTTTAGCCATTCCACCGCCGATTCATTGCCCAGTTGATGGTAGTAAGAATTTTAAATAGATATAGTCAGGGAAAAAAATGAAAAACCGAATGAAGAAGAAACCTTATCACTATGATCCCTAAGATCGTAAAAATGAAAGTGAGTAAAAAATTAGGTTTTTGATTAATTTGTGGGTTAGTGTCTCCGGTTCCTTTCGAAGAAGCAGACTCGGAAAAAACCTCCGTGAATAAAGACGATGTCGCTATTGCTTGAATTGTGGTAGTGACCGCCTGATAGAGATTTTCGGAGACCCTGTCATATTCCTTTTGAGTTTCCTCTTTTTCGAAACCAATATCATTCCAAGATCCCATCCCGCCAAATACCCAGGCCTTGCGACAGGCTTCAAATAATATCAATGATTCTTTCGGAAGGTAATCAACCGGAGCGATATCGCATTTTCCTTCCGAGTCACTATTTTGCATGGGACCCAGTAATTGGAGAGCGGAATTGAAAAGTTGTTTGAAAGAAGAATCAACGTTGTTGTCATATGCAAATGAATGTATTTCTACTAAGGCTTTTTTAAGAATTTTTCTTTGAGCTTCCAAATCGGGACGTAGTTTATCGGACGCCACAGTTCCTTGGCCTACCAAACCATAGGTGACTTTCCAAATTCGTTTATCGGGTGCGTTTTTTTGTCCGACCTCCCAACGGGCCAGCCAATAGTCTGCCCGATTTCCATCGTAAAGAGCACGGATATTCCAGCTGCCCCCGGCACCCACGAATCCCGCAAGCATCCGGTCTGGGGCTCCTTTTTCATTTTGGGGTGTGCGGAAAAGGCCTAGACCTTTGGCCCCGTTAGTTTTCAGATATTGGAACCAGATATCGGGTGTCGGGGCCACTTCCGGACCAAAAATATCCCTAGAGTTTTTATTTTCAATTTTAATGAAGCGGATGCTTTCGCAGAATTGACAGGTTGAATTACTAGGGAAAAACGTTCCGGAAAACTTTCCTTGTAGAAAGGCGTTGGCGTGACAAACCAACGCGACTTGTTGAGCAATTTCATTATTCATAAATAATACCTTTTATTAATGGAATTTAGCGACCAAGCACCCCAATTCCATTTAAGTTTTTTACCATTTCGGAATAACGGTTTTGAAGAATCGGACCCGAAATGCCTTTTCACGTCATTCGCGTAAACCCTGCCCAAGCAATTTTTGTAACGGCCTAATACAACACGATCTTGCTGCGGGATTAGCGTCCGGTCGCGGCATGTAGCACTTTAAAGTTTCGTGGTATTCGCGGGACTAATTATTCTTTTCTGAATAATGCGTAGGTTGAGAATGCCAAACAATATTGCCTTTATGATCAATATATCCAAATTCTTCGCCTTCGTTTTTGTAAAAACCAGCGAGCCCATTAAAGAAATTATCGACAGAATCGAATTTGGGTTTAATGATTAAATCACCGTTAACATCTATGAAACCGTATTTTCCATCAATGAATACACAAGCAAGACCTTCACTGTAGTCTTCGATTCTATCGTAAATCGGTTTTACGATGAATTCACCCTTGGTATCTATGACACCAAACTTTTCGCATGTTGTTTCCACACTAACAATTGCACGCTCGTCATGAAAATCGCCGACATGCCAGAGACCTGAGTCATTGAAAATGGGGCGGATGACATAGGCGCCGGTTTTATCAATATATTCCCATTTGTGATCCAACCAGACCGCTGCCAAACCTCCATGAAAATCGCGCGCATCACCGAATTGCGGCTTAAGTATAAATTCACCTTTTTTGTTGATGAATCCGAACCCAGAATTATTTTTCACCCGCGCACACCCTTCATGGAAATCACAAGCAAAATCAAATTGTGGTTGAACCACATACTCGCCTTTGTTATCGATATAGCCATAAGTTGCGTGGACTTGGTCCTTGTTCATGCCAACCACAGCTAAGCCTTCGTGAAAGTCCCCCGCGTGGTCAAATTTTAAGGGGATCACTATTTTCCCGGTTTGATCGATATATCCAAACCATGGCTCCTTTTCTAACCAGGGCCGAGCATTATGAGTGCTGTGAGTAACTACGGCCAACCCCTCGGAGAATTGATGGGCCTCCGTAAATGTGGTTTTTATCATAACCTTTCCCGTTCGATCTAAATAAACAGGACAATTTTCAGCTCGAGACCACAGTAATACCAAATCCCCGGCGAAATACCGATTGGTCCATTGTTCAGGCATATAGCTGATCTGGTTGCTTGATGGCAGGCTAAATATCTCCTTGCCTTTTCTGTCGATGTATCCAATTACATCGTCCTCATCATTCCTAGTCTCTATTCTTTGCATCTCTTGAAATAGAATGGGGTTATCCGCGCGCAATAAAAATAGTGAAAATAGCAGACACAACCAAAAAACATGAAATATTATTTTCATGGGTGTTCCTCAATTTTTATTAAAGGTTCTGATGTAGTTTAGGGGTCGGGCAACCATTTTCCAGTTTGAATTGGATTGGGTTAATCTGGCCCCTTTCTTCTTCACTTAACCAAGGGTGGCGCGGGATTGAAGCCCGAAAAGAACATAAATAAAGCAACAGCCCCTCCCGCGATGCAAAGAAGGGTGAATCCTTTCACCATCGTTGGGTTTGATGGCATACCCCTTAAAAAGCCCGGATATTGGCATAAAGTTTCAGCGCCATTGCGAAAGAAGACCCAATAAATAGTTAGGATCCATTCCGAAACAATACAGCCGAAGAAAGCAAGCACGTAAGGGTTCCCATCCCTTGGGCGGAAAAAAGCCAAAACGTTGGAAACGTTTCCTGAAACAATTCCGAAACCCATAATGAGGAACGGTAGGCTCATCCAAAAGCCATATCCCAAAATGAGCCGATCATATCCCTCCTTCAGTTCAGGTTTTTCTTTAATGTATTTCCCACTGCGGAATTTAAAAATGATGGTGTTCAACAAGGTGAAAAACAAGGCGATAACCCAGAAGTATTTGAAAATAAAAATTTGCGGCGCCATATGATCTCCTTAAATAACAAGATTGAGAAAATTATAAGAAATTAGGGAACAAGGACCCTAATCCATTTTGAAGCGAATTCTGTTGGCCCTAATACAACACGATCTTGCTGCGGGTGAAGGTGCGGGGCAGGCGGCAGGGGGGGCGGTGCATGAAGAAGGTGGCCCCGTCGGCCCAGATGATCCCGCCCAGGTCGGTCGTGTCCGCGCAGTCGATATGCACCTGACAATCGCTCACGTAACCAGGCAAATTCACTCCGCAGGGGATGGTCGTATCCTCGGTGATTTTGGTCAACACGCACGTCAGGTTCCCCTCGCAATGTACCCGTTCGTCCAGGCATTGGCTGCCGCTGACGACCTCGATCTGCGTATTGACCATGGTGACCGGCATCTTCAGGGGCAAGGCGCAGGTGTAAATTTTGGAATTCTTGATCTCGCGGATACCGCTCAAATCCATCGGCGAGGGACAGTTCAGGTAAAAGGTGGAATCGGCAATCACCTGCGGAAAAATCGCCCCGCAGGGGAAGATGACGGTCGTGCCGTCGGAAGCCCGGGTGTTCATCGGGGGGGCGGTGCTCAAGATGTTCAACTTCCGTTGAAGCGGCACCCACCAGCTAAGAAAAAGCAGGCCGGCGAGCACTAGAACCACGCTCCACACGATCTTGCTCAAGGGAAACTCCTTCCGGTGGGTTCAATAAAGAACAATTGAGCTTCGCCCGAAATGCTGGGGATATTTGCAGGGCAGGCGGTGCATGTAAAAGGTGACCTGGTCTACGTATTGGATGGCACTCAAGTCCGTCAATTCCCGGCAAAGGATGGTTACCGCCACGTTTTCCAGGTGACAGGGCAGGGAATCATTACAATCCAACAATACATATTGGGGATAGGTCGGCATGTCCTTCAGGGTCCCGGCTTGCATATCCAGGGGGTAGGAATGGTACCCGGGCGAGCAAGACGAGGGCCCATGGCACAGGGTGATCCGGGGGTCGCAATCTTCACGGGTGACCACGGTGAGGGTGGAGTTCATAAAGAACTTCGGCATCCGGGAGGGTTGGGCGCAGGCGAAAACCGTGGCATTGTTCCATTCGAAAGTGTTTCCCAGGTCCACCGGCGTGGGGCAGGCCAGGAAAACGGTGACGGAATTCACTTGGGTAGGCGGCACGGCCCCGCAGTTGAGCGTAAGGGAGGCGTCATTTACGTCCGATGGGGCGTTTGCCGGGATGGGCTTGTCGTACTTGTGGAACGGGAAAAACCACCACAGGCCCAGGATCAGAAGGCCCCCCAACCCGAAAAGGATAACGCGATGATTCATACGACCTCATTAATGGATGCTGTGTTTGAAATAAGCCATTAGCATATAAAAGATGAAAGAAAATAAACAAAAAGAAAGTGCTGCCCAAGCGAATATTTTGGGCGGCGTATATACGGAACCTGCCGAGACTATCTCTAATATTTTTTTGGATTCGATCATATCAACAGGCCGAACTTTGATTTTGACCCCGCCATATGCCAGGTCTCTGAAAAGGAACATAGAAACCGCTTGTTCATCGGTAACATAAGCCTCGATTCCGCTATCTTCCAACTTGGTTCGGGCCATATGGGCTTCAATGGCAGTTCCATAACTCGCAACCGTGACCAAATCATCTATCTCCTTATCGGAGATCGCGGTTAAGCGTAATCCACAATGGAAGCAAAAATTGGCATCGGGCAGAATCTTGTTGCGGCAGGAAGGGCAAGTCGGACGTTCAGAATCGTCAGCGGTTTTCTGCTCTTCTTTTAACATCTCTTGGCAATCTGCATTGCGGCAATAGTAATGGCTTGTTCCCTCATCGAGACATTCAAAACAATATTTGTTTTTACAACTAAAACAAAAACTTCGAGCCTCTTGGTCAGGATGGTTTAGGCAAACTGTTTTATGGGTCATAAAACCTGCCTCGCTGATGAACGAATCTTCATAATAAATATGATTTGCAGGTCCATTTTATGCTGAATTGGGTTTATTGCCATTTCGGAATAACGGGTTTGGACGAATCAGACCCGAAATGCCTTTTCACGTCGTTCGCGTAAACCCTTCCCAAGCGGTCCCCATTTTGTCTTAGCCATTCCACCGCCGATTCCTTGCCCAGGGGCGGCTGGTCGGAACACAAAAGTTCCTGTTGCAGGCCTAAGAGTTCCTCGCGGGTCAAGATGATGTCCCCCACGAAAGATTCAACCAGGCGGATACCGGCCAAAGCCACCCAGTTGGGGGCGTTGATAAAGATCGGCTTCACTCCGCAGGCTTCGGCCAAAAGGCCCAGGAATTCCCGGTAGGTCAGAAGTTCCGGGCCGGCGGCGTCGACCTTCAGGTTTTCCTTGCTCTCTCCCGCGTCGGCGATGATTCGGCCCATATCGTTCAAAGTCACCGGCTGTAGCCGGTAATGGCCGCCTTGGGGAACGGGGAAGAAGGGGAAGCGGCGCAGAAACCAGGCGATGTTATTCGTCAACACGTCATGGGGCCCCAGGGCCAGGGTCGGGCAGACGATGCCGTAGGAAAGGCCCGACTGGGTAATGAAATTTTCCACCTCGTTTTTGCCCCGGTAATAACCCAGGTTCATCCCTTTTTCGGCCCGGCTGACGCTTACATGAACGAACCGGGGTACTTTGGCCTCGACAGCGGCTTGGACAAGCAACTTGCTGTTGTCGATCCCCGTTTGAAAGGTTATTCCATTCCAGGGAAGCCGGACCCAATAGGTGTTGATGAAAAGGTCCGCCGCCTGGAGCTGTTCTTGGAGGTACGCGGGGTCGAAGGTTAAGGGGCTGGAGGTGATTTCCCCGGCTTCCGGAGGGCGGGTTCGGTTCGTCAGGGTATGAACCTTCCACCCGCGCCGGATCAACTCGGCCGCCACGGCGGCTCCCGTGAAACTGAAGGCACCCGTTATCACCGCTTTTTTGTTCATATGTTTATTATAAGAACCAAGGGGCATGATCCAAGGCTTTCTGGGCTGGGTCGGTCAGGGGACAAAAGCTATTCAGGGTGAAGGGGAGGGGAATGAATTGGCCGTATACACCCTCGTATACAGCCCCTATACCAAAGTCGACACTCGTATACACCCCCGTTTACCGGTCATATACCGCCGTGTACAGGCCGTATACACCCCGTATACAGGCCGTATACCGGGCTAATACCGTATTTGTACCGACCCAATACCACCCGTTTACCAGGTGAATACCAGTGAATACCGGTCCTCAATTTAATTGGAAGTGAGATTTGCGTCTAACGGCCGATGGGTTTTCCCGTCGGTAAATGGCTAATGGCTAAACCACCGCTTTAGCAAATTAGCTGTAATTCTGGGACCAGACTTAATGGGGTCGTTGGCGAATCTATTCGACTCACTCATTGACTAATCGACTCATTATTCGACTCATTCGACTCATGGCCGGTGTGAGTCGATTAGTCAATACTATGGGGACCGCTGAATTTATTGGGTTTTGGGGGTCTATTCGACTCACGATTCGACTAATCGACTCATTATTCGACTCAATCGACTCAAGTCCGGTGTGAGTCGATTAGACGAATAGGCGGAACCACTAAATTTATTGGATTTTTGACTGTCTATTCGTCTAATGCGTCTAACGATTCGCCTAATCGTCTAATGGACCGGCTTTTCGTCTAAACCGGCGGCATTAGACGATTAGACGAATAAAGTGCCCGGTAAATACACCTGATTTTCGGGGTCCGAATCGATTCGACGAATATGAACGTTATCAAGAGATGAACGACGAAGTGGCGGTTCTGTTCAAACCAGAAAATCCCGAACTCGCCAAGCTTTACGATCCTACCAATTCACTTTGGGTTCCGACGGCCGAATAACAAAAGGGAAAGGGGTTAGGCACTTCATTGTTTACTTACTATTTTTCTCCCCACCGCCAGGCCAGGGCCAGTTCAACTCCGTAAGAGGCGAATTGGGTGTTGGGTGTGGGGTTGCTAGAGGGTTGGATGGCCTCGTAAAAACCCATGGCCTCGGCCCGCAGGGGCCCATCCTCGTAACCGGCGCCGAAATGATAAACAAACCCCTCCCATCGCTGTTGCGCCACATAGACGAAGGGCAGGCCGGATAAGCTGTTGAACTCGAAATCGGGGCCAGTGTTCTCGTCGTCCAGGTAGGTGATACCGGCCCGCAGGGCAAAATGGGGGGTCGCCCACCATTCCCCACCAATGGCGAGCCTTAGGTTATCGGCCCCCACGGGGCTGTTCCCTGCGGTTTCCTGAAACTGCAGCCCCAAAAGACCTTCGTGAAGCCGTTCAAGCCCAAGGCCGAATTGAAGAATCTCACCGACGATCGTGGAAGCGCTGTTGAGGGACCCGTTGGTGTTGTAGAAGTTGGAGGTGGTGGATTGGTATTGGAAGAGGAACCCATGGTTGAAAGTCCAGGGATGGGAGGAACCGTCGTCGGATAAAGGCTGGCGGCAAAGGTAGTTCGCCTTGAAGAGGAAAGCATCATTGGTCTGGTCGAGATAATTTGGGATAAGCGTGTAAGGCGGATAACCCGAGGTCTGATTCTCGTAGAAATCGACATGGTTCCACTGGCATTCGACCAGCCCCTGGAAAATTTTCGGCACCTCGACCTGCACGAGGGGAGTAAAGGTTGTGAGCTGTTCATGGATGATGAGTGTGCTCGGGTCGTTCGGGGCCGCTGGGATGGACCAGTAACTGCCCTGATCCTCGTAGCCGCCAGGAAGGAACCGAAAGGTCCCCCCCAGGTCGACTCGGGCGGCGCCGGGGCTGGAATCGAACGGCAGGGCCAGGTTGATCCCCGAGATAGACAATAAATCACTGGAATTGTAAGTGGCCCGGTTCGTGGCATTGTTGAAGGTGACGGCATAACCATCTTCGGTGCCCGTGATTTCCGTCCCGAGGGAAAGCCAACCCCAACGGTAGGCCACCGTTACGTCCCCATCCCCATATTGGTATTGGCGTGCCTCCAAGGTGGGTTCCACTTGGTTCAGGTCGGTCAGGCCCCCGGTGGCCTGGAAGGCCCAGCCATCCCCCGGAATAACCATGAGACCCCGGTAGGTACCTTCGGCGATTCCATAGGAAGTATATTGGTAATTTCCCGAGGTATTGGTGGTTTGGCCCCAGGACGTTTCGGCCTGAAGGCGATATTGGCTGGGCAGAAGCGCCAAGCCGGCCGGGTTGCCCAGGTTGTAGGAGGAAAGGTCGGTGGTTTCGTCGGTCATCACCAGGCTCAACTGCCCGGCGGCGTTGACCCGCACGTCGGAGGAGTGGCCGACCTGCGGGAAGAGGAACAGGAAGGGTGCGAATAATATGGTGAGTGGCCTATAAAAATTTTTCATATCGGCATCATCTTAAATCGAACCGGGTGAATATAAAGGCAAAATCCGGAATCAACCTGAATCGTCATCAGGCCTATTCAAACGGTAAAAGCGCCTGCCCAGCCGCAACCGATGATGGTTCCTAAGAGCGGCCCACTTTCTCTGGAACCCGATATCAGGAAGCTTGAACCCGCCTGTTTGCCAAGGAAATCGACGGCCCGCTTGAACGAGGAGGCGTGAGAGGGCGTGATGGTGGAAGCACTTTTTACCTCGATCAAGTGAAGTTTTCCTCCGATTTCCAGGACCAAATCGACTTCCAAACCATCCCGGGTGCGAAGGTAGTACATGGAAGGCATTTGGCCGTGGTTCAAGAACCTTTTCCAAACCTCCAAAACAACCATAGTCTCAAAGAGGGCGCCGTAGGCCTGGCTACCCACCAAGGCTCCGGCATCCTGAATACCCATCAGGTAGGCGGCGAGCGCGGTATCCGTAAAGTACATCTTGGGGGCCTTGATGAGCCTTTTCCCGATGTTGCGGTAATAGGGATAAAGCAGAAGAACCTGGTATCCGGTTTCCAAGAGGGAAAGCCACCTTTTCGCCGTCGGGACACTCACCCCGATATCCCGGGCCATGTCGGAGAGGTTAAGGATCTGTCCCGTTCGAGAGGCGCAGAGCCGGAGGAACCGCCCGAATTGGTTCAAGTCGCCAACCCCCGACAGGCTTCGCACGTCGCGTTCCAGATAGGTAGTTACGTAGGAACCGCACCAGAGCTGGCGGTCGACCGACTTGTTCAAGGCCGGCTCCGGATATCCCCCCCGCAAAAGGTAATCCTTCAGGGCCGGGCCCCGCAGAATAACGGGAGGCTTGAAAAGGCCCTTCAACCAGGCGCCCGGCTCCAGGGAAAGGCTGCCCGCACCCACCTTCTCCGCGAGAGAAAGGGGGGGCAGGGAAAGGATGGCGGCCCGACCCGCGAGGGACTGGGTCACTCCCTGCATGAGGGCGAAATTTTGCGATCCCGTCAGTATGAAGCGGCCCGGCAGCCGCTTTTCGTCGATGGAACTTTTGAGATAAGAAAGCAATTGGGGTACGTATTGAATCTCGTCGAGAACCAGGGGAGGCGGGTGCCTCTCGAGAAAGGCCAAGGGATCTTGGATAGCCCGCTCCCTGGCGTCGTGGTTTTCCAGGCTCACGAAACCGTGGGTTTGGCCGAAAAGATGACGCAGAAGAGTGGTTTTTCCCGACTGCCGGGGTCCGGTCACCACAACGGCGGGAAAGGTTTTCGCCGCCTTCAGGATGGTTCGGGCCAGGGTCCGGTTTTGGAATTTCATGGGCTTAACTTAACACTTCATATTTAATATTACAAATTAAATATGAAGGGTAGCTCGAAGGGCCGAAAAACAAGGCCGGGCCAATACCCTCAACTAATTTCGAACCGAATGGATATAAAGCCTAAATCCGGGGTTAACCCCTTCTAGGTTGTCCTTTTTTCCTGGTTCCCAGTATTAACCGGTCCTGATTCGGCTTCACCCTTTCTCCTCTAATCGATCAAAACGACACGCATACGTTTCAAATTGATTCACTCCTGAACCCACCCACCCAAATTTCGAGCAATTGGCGCTTTGCGTGTTTGTTTCTCCCGCGCGCGCGCGGGGCATGACACTTGCTCTATTCCTCACAAAGATCGTTGATTCATAAATTTGTCCCAAGAAAGATTCCAATGAAAAAGCTTTTGGAAAACAAGATTTGGCTGTGGGTGTTGTTCCTGGCCGCGATTCCCGCGATTTATTTAACGGGATGTACCGACCTGGGCCTCGTAGGCGCGAAGGGGATGTACGGAGCCGGTTTGAGCCAGGGTCCGGTGCCTTTGGGTGCGGCGGGAGAATACGTCATCCTGGCCGAAACCGGGGTGTCGACGGTCCCCACGTCCAAGATCACCGGAAATGTGGGTTTGAGCCCGATATCCCGAACCGCCCTGACCGGTTTTTCCGAAACCATGGATAGTTCCAACGTCTTTTCAACCTCGACCCAGGTGACCGGAAAACTTTACGCGGCCGATTACACGAATCCCACCCCCTCCAACCTGACCACCGCGATCAACAACATGCGGACGGCCTATACCACCGCGGCCGGAATGCCGGCGAAAGTCACCGAGCTGGGCGCCGGGAATATCGGGGGCATGACCCTGGCCCCGGGAATTTACAAATGGGGGACCGGCCTGACCATCCCGACAAACGTGACGCTTGCCGGCGGTTCGAATGACACCTGGATTTTCCAAATCGCCCAGACGCTGGACCTGGCGGCGGCCACCACGGTCGTGTTGAGCGGGGGCGCCAGCGCCAACAATATCGTCTGGCAGGTCGCGGGAATCGTGACCCTGAACACGACCTCGCAAATGGAGGGAACCATCCTGGCGCAAACGAAAATCGACATGCTCTCGGGCGCCGCCATCGACGGCAGGCTTTACGCCCAAAGCGCGGTCAATCTCATCACCAACGCCGTGACCCAACCCGCCCAATAAGGCCGGTTGGTTGAGACGGGCCGGGGTGGAAGGCAGTGAAAATCAAAAACGAGGGAAGAAAATGAAAAGAATATTAAGTCTGGTGGCGGGTCTGATGCTGGTGACTTCACTCTCCTTCGCGGCGGAAGAGAAACCGGGGGAGGGCATGTACCTCGGCATCGGAGCCGGGTTGGATGTACCGACCTACAATTGGTGGGCCGGAACGCCGGCGGGTTTGGTCGGGGAGGTTTTCGGAGGCTATTCGTTTGATCGGTGCGCCGCCGTGCAGCTGGATTTGGATGGGGCGGTTTATTCCGACGGAAACGGCAACAGCACCTTTGACCTTTATATCCTGCCGGAATTTAAATTCACCCTGGAGAACCCGGGTTTCCAGCCCTACCTTTTGGCCGGGCCGGGATTGAACCTGTCCTTGAACTCCGGGGAAGACATTAGCGCTTCTTCCGCCTATTTCGCGGGTGTCATCGGCGGCGGGGTCCAGTTTGACCTGGGGGGTGCTACCTCGCTTTTCGTGGAGGGCAAATTGCACATGGCCTTCGTGGGCAATACGGACGCCTCGAGTATCGCTACGGATGTCCCGATTACCGCCGGTTTAAAGTTTCCCCTATAAAAAAAGGAACACATAAAACGTTGAGCCTGTAACTCAGAACCCAGCTTGTGCCCATTCCAATAAGGAACAGGTACAAGCTGGGTTCTTTTTTTTACCAAAAATAGTAATTCCTTAGCGCGCCGCCGTACTTTCCTTAAAAAATCATAGATTGGCTGGCCGTGTTGCGGATGGGCTTGATCGAAAGCCGAGCTCCGGTTTTAACCGATTGTGGTAAAGTTTGGCTAAGTTCAGGCCTATTTAGAGGAGGAATTATGCAATGCATTAAATGTAAAACCGACGCGCCGCTTTATCCCGTGACGTTTCGGCAGAACATCGGGTTGCTCGTCATGCATATCAGTAAAACCTTCAGCGGGGCCTATTGTAAAAAATGCGCCTACCACCGTTTCTGGGGCACCTTCTTCACCAACCTCTTTCTGGGCTGGTGGGGGGTTAAGTCGTTCTTCTATACCTTTTTCTTCATGTTCTCGAACATCGCGCAAGTTTTCAAACTGATGAAGATGAAGCCGCTGGAGGGTTCCTCCATGACCGCCGAGCCGGTCATCACGGAATAACCCGGAAAACCAAGGTTTTCGTTTTTTTATTTACCGTAACAATTTGAGGGCTTTTTTGGCGTCCTGGTTCCCATCGGTGACGGCTTTCCGGTACCACTTCATCGCTTCCTGATCATCTTTTTTGACTCCAAGGCCCAAATGATAAAGGTTGCCGATTTTGTATTCCGCGACGTCAGCCTCTTGATCGGCGGACTTTAAATACCACTTCATGGCTTGCGCGTAATCCTTCGGAACCCCCCAGCCATTCTCGTAAAGCTCTCCCATGCCTTCTTCGGCCCCCCGGTTATCCTTTTGGACGGCTTTTTGGTAGAGCGCCAGGGCTTTCCCGTAATCTTTCGGGACACCCCATCCGTTTTGGTAAAGCCACCCGATGTTATTTTGACCGCTGGGGTTTCCCTGGTCGGCGGATTTTTGAAACCATTTCATGGCCTCGGCGTAATCCTTGGGAACCCCCAGGCCCTTTTCGTATAACCGTCCGACATCATCCAGGCCGTTGCCATTGTTTTCATCCGCGGCTTTTCGATACCACTTCATGGCTTCGGCGTAATCCCTTCGGACGCCCTGGCCCTTTTCATATTGCCGCCCCATTTCCGTCAGGCCGAATCCCTTCCCGTTATCCACGGCTTTTTGATACCACATTCTCGCCACGGCATAATTTTTTGGAACGCCCAAGCCCTTTTCATAAAGCCACCCGATGTTCGTCAGGCCCCGGTCGTCCCCGAGATCCGCGGATTTTTGAAACCGCCTCATGGCTTCGGCGTAATCCTTTGGAACGCCTCAGCCCTTTTCATACAGCCAACCCGTGTTATTGAATCCGGCGGCGTTGCCCTTATCCGCCGCTTTTTGATACAACCTCATGGCTTCGGCGTAATTCTGGGGAACGCCCCAACCGTGCTGGTAAAGCCATCCCGCGTTCACGAAACCGCGGGGGTTTCCGCGGTCCGCGGCTTTTTGAAACCACTTCATCGCTTCGGCGTAATCCTGGGGCACCCCCCAGCCGTTTTCATAAAGCCATCCCACATCCGTGAGTCCGTCGGAGTTTTTTCGATCCGCCGCTTTGCGGTACCACTTCATGGCTTCGGCGTAATCCTTCGGAACTCCCCGCCCGTTTTGGTAAAGCATCCCCAGGTCGGCCTGGCCTTGGGGGTCCCCTTGGTCGGCCGCTTTTTGATACCACTTCTTGGCTTCGGCGTAATTCTTTTCAACGCCCCGTGCCATTTCGTAATCAAACCCCACGCAGATCTCGCCATAGGCGTTTCCCTGGCTCGCGGATTTCAGGTACCACTCAAAGGATTCCAGATCGTTTCGGTCGACGCCCTTGCCTGTGACGTAATAAAAGCCCAGATAGTTTTCGGCTTGGGCGTTCCCCTTGGCGGCTGATTTTTGAAACCACTCCAGGGCCAGGGGGTAGTCCTTGGCCTTGTCGGCTTTGACGCCCTGGAGGTATTCGGCATTACCCCGCAGGTTGGGAAAATGGCGGATGAGTAAAACCGGGAAACTGATCACGACCACGAGGTAAAGGATACTTCCCACGACGTGGAAGACACCGCTTTGGAGGACCCGGGTAAATTTCGATTCGGCCGGGACTTTCGGTTTATTTTTTGATTTTTTCATCACAAATCCCTTTCTCATGGCATCCCTCCCTTGGCCGGGCCCAGCCCCTTGAGGAGGGCGGCCCAGTCGGTCCCGGGAAGCAGTTTCTCCGGCTTCGGGGGATTGGCCCCCCGGGACGAAACGATTTGCCCCAATTTTTCGATCCGGTCTTCCGTCGCGGGATGATCGGAAACAAACTTGAGGTATTGGGGAAGTTTTTCCTTCTCCTTGAGTTTTTCAAAAAAGCGGATCATCCCCTGGGGATCGATGCGGGCCGCCAGGATCATTTTCATGCCTTCCCGGTCGGCTTCCGCCTCCTCGTCCCGGCTATATTTCATCAGGGCCAGGGTGGCGGCGCTTTTCACGCCGAAGGCCATGCTCCCCGTGAAATCGCCGGAAAGGGCCGAGATCAGCAATCCGGTGGAGGATTCCTGGATAAGCCGCCGGGTGGTGTGGCGCTTGAGCACGTGCTGCATCTCGTGGGCCAAAACCCCCGCCAGTTCCTCGGGCGAGGAGGTCTCATCCAACAGCCCCCGATAAACCACGATGTTCCCCCCGGGGAGGGCGAAGGCATTGACCACGGGCAGGTCGCAAACCGTCACGCGAAAACGGTAGGGGCATTGAGGAAGGGTGCCGGTGAGTTTCGACACGATGTTCGAGAGGGCCACTTCCAGCGGGGGGTTGTATTGGCGGGTTTCGGTCGGGGCCAATTGGTTCAGGGTGGATTCCCCCAGCCCCTCTTCCCAGCTGGGCGGCACGCGGTTTGCCACATTTTCCGCCAGGGCGGGGATGCCCCATCGGTAGACCCCGTAAGAAACGATCAGGGTGGATAGCCCGGCCAAAACGGTCAGCCAAAGGCGCGCGCGCCGAAAACCGGGGTTGTGAAAACGCCCCGCCTTGGCCCGGGCGCCGGCCCTGAGGCTGTTCAAAAAATTCGTATCGGCGATGATGAGGGTTTCGGCGATCCCCCGGCCCCGTTCCAGCCGAACAGGCTCGCCCGCGTAACGGCCCTGAACCTGGCGGATTTCCGAATAGGGCCAAAGCCGGGCGGCGCCCCGGGCCGGCTTGATCCTCAGCCCCGCTTTCAGGGGACGGATTTCCACTTTCCGGCTGGCCGAGGTCTTGCCGTCCAGGTACTGCCCTTTCCAAACGGTTTTCATGGGCCGCCTTTGGGGAACTTTTATCCCAGGTCGAAATCCAAGTCAAAGAAACTGGCCAATTCCTCCCCGGTGGCGTTGACGGTTTGGGCCTTTTGCTTGATGCGCCTCAAATCCGTCTTACCCTGCAAGCTCAGGTTCCGGACCATGTAATGGATCGACCGCACTTGCGCCCAGGGATAGGCGAACCCCAGGGTGAACAGGACCAGCAGGAGATTCCCCAGGACGATCTTCATGAGGCCCTCAAAGGTGATCGTGCAATGGAAGCGGGCCTTGCCGAAGGTGGTGTGGTTCCAGACATAGCGCAAGCGGACCACGTGGTACCAAAAAAGCGAGACGCCCAGGGTCGGTAGGGCCAACAGAAGGGCGGCGACGTAATTTCCGAAAAGTTCCTTCGGGTCCCCGTCGAAATCGAAATGTTTGTTCCCGACATAGGTGTTGGAGATCAGAAATTTCTCGCGGGTCATTTCGTAATAGGGCGTGTAAAGGCCCAGGGTGAGGGCGATGAGGATATTGCCTTTCCAGGACATCGGCAGGTATTCCTGCCAGGTCTGCCGGAAGGAGAACCGGATGCCCCGCCAGGCGGTTCGGCTGAGGCGGTAACGCCGGGAACCCACCACGGCCATGGGAAAGAAAATGAGAATGAGGGGAAGGGAAAGAAAGGCCCCCAACAGGATCATCCCGGTGCTGGCCCCCATCCAGCGGGGCCCATGGGTGACTAAAAGATAGGGGATACCGAATATGATCGCGGCCTTGAACCAACCCCGGATCGTTTCCTCGCCCGTTCCATGGTAGGACAAACGGTCTTTATCGAATGCCATTTGTCCCCAGAGGTACTTGCGGACCTTGACCCGTGCCCAAAAGGAATAAATTCCCAACGTGACCAGGGTCAGAAAAAGATTCACGATATGGATGCCGAAAAGCTCCTCACCTTGGCCATAAAACTTGAGGCCCTTCGTTGCCTTCTTGAGAGCCATAGAAACCTCCCGTATATAACCCCGCGAAATCGGGGGGGTGAATAAACCTGCGGCTGATGAAAAGCCTATTTTAAATCGGAGGTTCGGGACTGCCTAATGGATTGCGTGATTCGAGAGGGAATTTCCGGTGTGGTTTTTAGGGATGGGCCTATTTGCCAGTGCGTTTCATAGCTTGTTTCCCAAAGACCCAGCCTATCCAAGAACCCGACGGGCCGTCCATGGGTATTGTTTCATGGGTTCATCCGGTCTTTCACCGGGATCACGAGCTTTAATCCCGACCAGGTTTCGTCCACCGCGCAGACCTTGATATCGACCAGGCCGGTTTTCAGGGCGAAATCCCGGACCACCTTTTCCGTGACATCCGTGGGAACTTTCGAAGCCGCCTTGGGCCAGGAAACCCAGATCATTCCATTAAGAGCCAGGGCCTTCTTGAGGCTGGGTAAACTCTTTTCATAATCCGCCCGACTCGGGGCGAAGTAGTGGATGAAATCCAGCGGGTGCTTGAGGGACGGGGTCATCTCCACCCCCAGGGGTAGTTTGCCCAGGAGCTTTAAATAACCCTCGGGCGGGTTGAAGACGGCCATGCGAAAGCCTTCCTTGATCCCGAGTTTTTTGATGAGGGGTGTACCTGAGTAACCGGCCATTCAAAACCTTTCTATGGGTTTGGAAAGGATTTACCCGATTACCAGGCCAATTCCAACCCCTTGATAAACCACCCTGTTTTTTTAACGGAAAAGCTTACTTGTGGAATGCCCGGAATAATGCCGTGCCATGAACCGTACCTAATGAGTTCAGGTTCATCGACGAAACAAGGGGCCAGGGTCTGAGCTCCACGGCGAAACCAACAAGGCCATTTGAAAAACCCATCAGCTGGTTTTTAAGCAATGACTGGGTATTTCGCAATTATTTTTATTGCTGGGAAAAATATTGAATAATATTTGGAATAACACGACTGGGAAAAACATTATTAGTGTATGGGAAGCTATCGATGCTTTAGGGAGTCTCTATGAATTCTCGCTTTACCGGAATCGGTTCACTTTTGTTAGGGCTGGCTTTTTTTATCAATAACTGCTCAAGCCATCCCAGCGTTCCAATTCAACCGCAAGCCAACCCCACGAACACCGTAACGGCGGCCCTAAGTTCGACCTCTACGGCTACTTCGACGGCGACGAATAGCCCGACCAAAACGGGTACCCCTACCCCCACCTTCACCCTTCCGAACACCGGGACTTTCACCTCTTCCCCCACCAGTACTTTCACGCCTACTTCCACCAACTCCCCGACCGATACGGGAACCTTCACCAATACGGGGACCCCTACCGCGACCCCTACCTGGTCGAATACGGGGACAGCCACCTCCACGGTCACCAACACTCTTTCGCCCACCGCCACGATGTCCCCCACGGCGACCTCCTCCCCGACCGTGACGAACACCACCAATACCACCCCCTCGGCCACCCCCACGGTCACTTCAACCGCCACGATCACGACCACCCCCAGCAACGACATCATCTTTTGCATGTACACCTTAGCGGCCGAGGCCCAAAACCTCTATATCATCAACCAGGACGGCTCGAACCTGCGCAATGAAACCAACCTGAACATGGAGGTCACCGTGGTGCCGAGGTACGGCCAGTGGTCCCCCGACAAAACCAAGATTCTTTTCATCAATGTCAGCGACTTCAACGAGAACGAGATTTACACCATGAACGCCAACGGCACCAGCCGGACCGACATGGGAGTCGCCGGATTGGGCGCCCGGTGGTCGCCGGACGGCACGAAGATCGCCTTTTACGCCACAACGGGCCTGAGCACCGTCTCGGTGATGCCCGCCTCGGGAGGAGCCGCGATATCCCTCTGTTTGAACCAGGATTTTTCCTGGTCCTCGGATAGCACGAAATTGCTTTTGCCGGGCACTTCCATCACCACCCTCCTGGCCAACGGCACCAGCGCCGCCCCCACCACGATTTATAACGGCCCCGGGGGATTGTTCACCAGCGTGGCTTATTCCCCCGACGGAACGAAGATCGCCGCTTCCTATGAGGATGGGGGGCCATCCAGCCTTTGGGAGATGAACAGCGACGGATCCGGCGCGGTCAGCCTAACCACCATCGGCGGCGGGGGGCCGGACTGGTCGCCCGACGGGACCAAATGGCTGTTTTTCTCGGGAACCGGAAGTAACGTCCTTTATGTCATGAGCCCCACCGGGACAGGCCTGGTCCAGTTGTCTCCCACGGGAGATTCTTGCACCTCCGCCGCTTGGTCGCCTGATAGCCAACATGTCGTTTTCTACGACTCCACGGCCAACGGTCTTTACACCGTCGCGGTCAATGGAACCGGGCTCACGGATATTTACAATCCCGCGACCGGGACGACCGCACTCGATCCGGACTGGGTTTCCGGGTACTAACCACCAAGGGGAGTAGCCAACACATTCCGATTTATTCACAGGAAACCGGCCCGCCCGTTTCAGAAAGTCTGGGTGAGGCTTAACCCCACCGCCTGGGTGCCGGGCAGAACCATCATCGATAGGTTGTTGTCGGATTGAACGACCGAGTTATATCGCTCAACGGCATTGGCCCGGTCCGTGCCGGCGTCCATCTGGGTAAAGACCCCCTTCAAAATGAACCCCACCCCGCCTAAAACCATCACGATGGAGGGCAATACATTCGGGGTATGTTCGGTGACATGGCCTGAGGAATCCGTCGATTCCATGCCGAGCATCTCGACGGTAAAGTCCGTCCAGCCTGCTGTTTCCACGGCGATACCTCCCCACAAGAGGCCTTGGCCCCAGCCGTCCTTATCCGCGGCGGAACGGAGGAAGTTATTCGCCTCCGGGTCGTTGAGGGGGTAAATCACCCTTTCAAAATCCTTCGGGTCTGAAAGGTTCGAGCCCTTGTAGGAATAACTGGTCGCGGTGGCTACGGACCATCCGGAATCCGCGTCGTAATATTCGAAGGAATGTTCCTCCACGTCGATGGGCGTGAATTTCGCTTTGGGTTGGGCCGTATTTTTCAGCTTCTTTTTGGCTTTTGAAACGGCAGGGGTGGGCGGATTTCCGGGTTGGGATTGGGCCCAGATCGCCCCCGGTGAAACCATTAATATCGCGAGAATGATTATCAAGATTTTACGCATATAAGCCTCCCTCAATTCGTCGGTTCAACCAATAACAGGTTTTTGCCTTCATTCGTTCTGACGCAACTATTTGGGGAAATGGTTGGAAAGAAATTTTTAAAAATAGCCTTCGAACGATACTTTTCGTTTTTCCAAACGTCAGCCCCGAGATGACTATTCATTGTAAATCCACAAAAAAGGTTTGGGTTTCAGAAGAGAGTTACATGCCGAAGTTGATACCGGCCACGAGGGGGAAGTAGAAGGCTCTCACGTTGTCTTCGAGAACCATCCGGGCCTGGAGTTGCACGAAGAGGTCCGTGTATTTCATCATCTCGTATTCCCATCCGACTCCGGCCATGGCGTAGGGGTAGTCCAATAACCTGTGGTTCAAAGCGGTCACGTACAAATCCTCGTATTCGTAACTGTAGTTCTCGCTCAAGAGACCTGTTCCCGCCATCAGATAGGGCCCGGACCCGGTGCGTTTCAACCGGTATCGGACGGCCAGCATTAGGTCGGTGTAAGTGAAGTTGATCTCATTCTCGGAAGTGCTGAAGTAGCTAAAGCCGAAGCCCGCCATCCAATGGCGGTCCAAAAGGTAATAACCTTCCATGCCGAATCCCATGCCCGAGGATGTTTGAGTCGTCAGCGGGATGGCCAGGGCCGCATAGCCCCCTTCCAAAACGAGCAGGGATCTTTTCGGGGGGCAACATTCCCAGGGATCAGACTGGGCGGTGCAAACCGAGGCGCCCAGGGACAGGAGGGTGAGGGCGAAATAGAAGAGGGGTTTAGTCATGTTTGACACCTGAAAAAGAATGGGGGGTCATGGCCACCTACATCCATTTTGGCTGAAAGGTAAATCAACCGCATGTTAAAAATAAAGTTGTATGGCTTTTAAAAACCAAGGGCCCTGTATTTCACTTGTTTTTTGGATGGAATTTATTTGTTTGTTTGGGTGGAATAAAAAAGGTGTGACTCCATCTATAGATTGAACGGCATGGAAGACATCAGGGTCTGACGAGGAAAAACTTCGGAGTTTTTCCATGTCATTGGGGGAGTCCGAAATTCGATGGCCAAACTGATAAAAGACGTTGTTTTAACGGGGCCCTGGTGACCCCTGGTTAGGGGAGGGAATTTGAGTTCGGTGGTAAAATTAGGGTTGGTCAGGATCATGAAGTGAAAACAAGTTATATAAAAACGATCTGTCAACGAGGTGCCATATGAATTTAAATTTCTTGAGACCCTATCTAGGTACGGCTAGGCTTTTGGGTAAAGTGAGTTTTCTTTTTTTAGCCTTGGCCGGCAGCCTTCTGCTGAGTGGTTGTTACCAGTCTTCTCTCACGCCTTCCGCGCCTCAGATCACCCCCTTGGGTCCTTCCGGTCCTCCCACCCTCGTTTCAGGGATACCCCTTACCTACGTCGGCCAATGGGGCGGTTCGGGCACTGGAAACGGTGATTTTCAGGGGAAGCCCTACGGTATCTGCGCGGATTCTTCGGGGAACGTGTACGTACTGGACCGGGGCAATGACCGCATTCAAAAATTCGACAGCACGGGAAATTATCTCGGCCAATGGGGGACGCCCGGGAAAGGGCCCGGTCATTTCACCACCATGTCCGGCATCTGTGTGGATACCAACAACTATATTTACACCGTCGACGAAGGCAACGAAGTGGTCCAGAAATTCACGAACGCGGGGGTTCCCGTCACCGAATGGGGAAGCACCGGTTCGGGCCCCGGCCAATTCAGCGCGCCCCGCGGGATCGCGGCGGACCCCTCGAACAATATTTACACGGTGGATGCCAACAACCAATGCATTCAAAAGTTCGATAGCAACGGAAATTTCATCACCAAGTGGACCACCAACGGCCCCTGGGACACCACGACCAGCGACCCGGACGGCATCTGCACCGACTCCTGGGGTTGTGTCTATACCCCGGACTTTAACAACTCTTACGTTTACAAATACACCAATACGGGAACCTACCTGTGCAAATGGGGGGGACGCGGCAATGGGCCCGGCCAGTTCGGCACCCTGTCTTGCGGGATATGCGTGGACAAGAAGGGCTGCTGTTACGTCACGGATTACGGGAACATGCGGGTGGAAGAATTTAATATCAACGGCACCTACCTTTGCCAATGGGGAAATACCGGCACGGTGACCTTGGGCCAAATTGATTACATCAGCTTGAGCCCTTCGGGGAACGCCTACATCGTGGATTATCCCGCTATCAAAATATTCGCCCCTTGAAGCGGATGAATCCAGGGGTCTTATCAAACCATTTCAATTAAGACAGAAATAAAAAGAACCCGGCTCCCAAAAAGGCCGGGTTCTTTTTATTTTGCCGAGAATGGTGGGTTCTCAGAGAGACGCCGAACCAAAAATCCATTTTTTATGCCATGATATACTTACTACCGTATCAGTCGGGCTGAAACAAATATGAGTCATAAGGGAGAAGTTATGAACCGTTCCAATCTTATCGCTTGTCTTTTACTGTTGGTCTTTTCCTCCCCAACCTTCCTTTTGGCTCAGCAATTACCTACCGGCACCAAGGGAACTTTGAACCTGGCCGTGCAGGTGGAGGATGAGCTGGGCTACGACACGGTGAGCCAGGTCGTTGAAATGAAAAACATCAAGGCTTCCGAAATCGAGCCGTTCATTCAGGCCCGCCTGTCCCGATGGGGCGCGGTGCAGGTGAATGACGCCTTGAATATGGTCATCATCACCGACAAGAAGGCCAAACTGAACGATCTGGTGGCGCTCGTGCACCAGTTGGATTCGCCCAAACTGAAAGAATTCGTCCGCCTGGAGACGGTTTCCATTCCCTTGAACTACACGGACCCCCGAACCGTCCAGGGGCTGATATCCCCCCAGCTTTCCCAAGAGGGAAGCATGATCGTGGATAGCTCCCACAACGCCCTGGTGATCACGGACCTGAGCAGCAAGATCGACACCATCAAGCGGATGCTGGACAAGATCGACGTATTCATCCCCCAGGTCGTGATCGACGCGGGGGTCGTGGAAATATCGGATGACTACATGAGCAAGGTGGGGATCGATTGGAACGCCCTGCGCACGCTCGACACCACGGCGTCACTTGCGATCGGAGGGGGAAACGGGCAGGGCGCGACCAACATCTCCACCCAGTACTACGGGAGCGGATCGACCTATGTGAATACCAGCAGCACGGTCAACGCGCCTTACCAACAGAATTGGAATTTGAACGGGACGCTGAATTTGAACCAATTCTTTGACATCGTCAACGTGCTTTCCAACAAGAACCAGGCGAGTGTGCTGACGAAGACGAGCATTATCACCGCCAATAACCAGTCCGGGGTCATCACGGCCGGCCAGAGGGTCTACTACCGCCCGGTCGGAAGCCAGCCTCCCCCCAACGAATACCAGGGCTACGGCGGGTTGACGGTGAATGTCATTCCCCAGATCGGCCAGGCGGATGTCATTATCCTCACGGTCAACGCCAACCTGGACGACCTGACCGGGTGGAGCCCGGACGGCAACCCGATTTTCGAGAACCGGTCCGCGCAGAGCAAGATTACGCTCAAAGACGGGGAAACCTTCGTGCTGGGGGGGATGATGAAAACCACCGAGATCGAAACCGAGGGCGGCATCCCCGTTTTGAAAGATATTCTCCCCTTCATCTTTTCGGCGAAATCAAAAACCAAGGTCAAGCGAGACGTTCTTGTTCTTTTGACTCCCCACATCAAACGGGATTCGGGTAACTTGCCGGATAAGGACGCGGCCAAGGCAAAAATATTTGATTCAGATGGGGAAAAGACACCTGATAAACCCGTTGTGAAATAATCGGCTGGAATTCCGGTAGCCGACACCTTCTTTTTGGCCCCTCGTATTGGCCCTAATTTTCCAATTAGTACCAATGGTTTTTCCCGATTAACTCCAACGCTTTAACTTACAGTGTGTTTTCTTGACAAAGCATTTATCCAATGGCAGGTTAGTTTGGCGCTTAAATCTCGGGGGAGAGAATCAGGGTGAAAAGACCTTTTCATGCCATCCTTTTGTTTGCTTTGGTTTTTCTTCAGGCTCATTCCCTATGGGCCAAATGGTGGGTCGATGTTTGCCCCGGCGGGCAAAAATATGTGGGTGCGGCCCAACAGGGCCCCTTTGACACACAGGCCGAAGCCCAAAACTTTGCCAATCAGGAAGATACAGGCGGTGGTGGATGTTTCACCGTTACAGGTTCGGATGATTCCAGCTCCAGCCCTTCCTTAGGCGACGGTGACCCAACCCATTGGGGTGCAGACCTTGGTTCGGAGATGGGCACCAAAATACTAGCCCCGATTGTTACAGGAATTCTCCTGGGCCCCTCCGATGAAGAAATACGCCAACAACAATTGCAAGAACAGCGTGAAGCGGCTGAAAGGGCGAGGCGAAAAGCGATCCAAGATAAGATCGACAAAGAAAAACACGATGCCTTGATGAAACAATTGAAAAGGGTGGATGACGATTCGGAAGACAATCTACCTACCCATAAATCGATCGATGATTCTTCCGATTCGGATTTCATGCAAGCCCAGGCCAATAAGCGTTCAAAAGTCCAATATGTGGACAATTACAAAGATCCCTTGCCTACCCACAAAGATATCGATATGGACCCGGCGGCGGAGACCCCTTCCCCTAAACAAAAGCCGACCCCAACGCCGCATCCCAAAAATTCGGGGGTCCATCACGCGAACTTGCAGGTGGACGGAGTCGTCTTAACGGGCAAGCCGAATGGCCCTCAAAAAGATCAGCTTTGGGCTGAAAACACCAATAATTACCCTGTCGAAATTTATATTACGATCACTGATGTCGGAAACGGTGCCCATTCGGTGAGAAGTAATGTGACTCTCCAACCTGGAGAGAACCAAAATGTGGGCTGGGCAGGTAATCCGACCAATGATCAACCCTGGGATTATCAAACGAACATGAGCGTTTCCAAAAACACTGTCTTAGACCTCAAAAATTAATAAAAATTATAGAAACTTTAGGGGGAGAAAAATGAGGAGAAAATACGAAAAGAGGATCATTAACCTCATTCAATTAGCCTTAATCGCGTTTGTTTCTTGTGGGTCCGCGATAGGTTCTACGGATGAAGTTGTCCGAAAAGTGATTTCGCCCATGCCTAATAGGGTTTTGGAGTATTACCTAAACGGAGAAAAAATCGCGACCGAATGGGACGACAGCGCAAATTTGCCCGTGAGTATCGAAGGGATTATTCCAGATGGGGTCGTTGTGCAACGATACGATAATGGGGTTCTTTTCATAAAAATGAATTTCATTAAAGGTAAGATCAATGGTGTCACCCAGTTCAATTGTGGTAATGGCGGTAGGGAAGCAGAAGTCAGTTATAAAAACGGCCAATATGACGGGCATTCAAAATGGCTAGATTGTAATGGAAAAACTTATTTTGAATATGACGTCACCGATGGCGTCATTTCAAACATTACAAACGGTGACGGGAAATCCATCGATATCCAAACGGCAAGAGCTAACTATAACCCATTTGCTTTCAGATACTTTTCTCCTGTTGATATTGACCAAGTCAGTTTTAAGAAAACGGTCGCAAATTTTCTTAAGCTAAAGAAGAAACCTTCTTTGCCCGAAGAGGCGCGCAGGTATACGGTTCAAGCTGACGAATTAAGTAAAATCAGCCGTTATGACGAGGCAATCGATCTTTATGAGAAAGCTTTGGCGGTTTGCCCCTGGTGGGCAACTGGATATTACAATCGGGCTTTTTTATTGGCTGAAGTTAAAGACTATTGCTGGGCCGTGCGGGATCTCCAAAAATACATCGCATTGGAACCCAGCGCGAAGGATGCCCGCGAAGCCCAAGACCAAGTGTATAAGTGGGAAGCCTTGGTAGATCCCGGGCAAAGTATGTTTCCTTGAAAATTCAAAAAGTTAAGATGGTGTTTTAAATGCACCTGGCTAATAAAATTAGCTTTATAAATCTAAACGTTTTCATGCTGCTGACCAGCATGACTTCGACCTTGTGGGCGGATGATCTCGTTCGAAAAGAAACTGCCGCTGCTCCCAACCGGGTGCTTGAATATTACGCGTCGGACGTGAAGGTAGCGACCGAATGGGATGACAGCGCCAATCTGCCCATCAGCATCCAGGGCACGATCCCCGATGGAACCGTTAAACAATATTCCGGGAAAAATGATGTGATTGAAGAACTGGAGTTTAAAAACGGTAAATTAAACGGCTCGGCTCAATGGGATCTGGTGGGAAAACACGAAAAGACAGCCTATTTTCAGTTTGTGGACGGCCGACCGGAAGGGCACCAACGGATCGAGGGTGAACATGGGCTGATGTTTGAATTCGATATTACCAAAGGCGTTATTTCAAACATTTCTTACCCCAGCGGGCACTTTACCAAAAAACCACTGAGGAAGAGCTGGCCCTTCTTTTTGAAATACGTTTCCTATGCTGATTATGACCGAAGTTCTTTTGAGAAGGCGGCCGCTGATTATCTTCCGCTAAATAAAAAACCCGCCCTTCCTGAAGACGTCCGAAAATTCGCGGTTCAGGCGGATGAGGAAAGTAACGAGAAGCGTTACGATGAAGCCATTGATTCTTATGAAAAAGCCCTGGAGATTGCGCCCTGGTGGTCCAAGGGTTATTACAACCGCGCTTTTTTGTTGGCGGAACGGAAAGATTTTGGATGGGCGGTGCGGGACATGAAAAAATACCTTGAACTGGAGCCCCAGGCGTCGGATAGTCGGGCGGTTCAGGACCAAATCTACAAATGGGAAGCCGAGCCCATAAAATATTGGTCACTGCCCTAAATTTTATGGGCATTTTTCGTTTCGGATTCGCGGAAAAGATGAGAGCGTTTGGACCCTTTTTGCGTACAAATCCCATAAATTATTAAAAAAACAACAAATAGGATGGAATAAATGAAGGGTTCGTCCGTCTAGTAGATAGGACCCATTTGATTTTGATAATGAATGCCCAGATGAAATGGAGTCTGGAACGGTTCGCCGATTCTGTGTTGTAGCCGGGAAAAGTTTCTTTCTGGTGGTAAAATCAGGGGGTAGTCCAAAACATGAATTGGATCAACCGTTTCTATAAAATCGTTATTTGCCAAGGTGACCCATGGATTTGAACCTTCTGAAATCCAGCCCAAGTTCAACCAAGCGATGGGGAAGATGGGGTTTTCTTTTTTTAGCCTTGGCCGCAATCCTTGTTCTGAACAGTTGTTCCCAGAACTATCTCACGACCGCTTCATCGCAGGCTTCCTCTTCGTCAACCCCTCCAACCAACGTTTCGGCCAATCCCCTCACATACATCAGTGAATTTGGTTCTACCGGCACTGGACCAGGACAGTTTATCTGGAATCAATACGGACTTTGCACGGACACTTCAGGTAACGTTTATGTTTTGGATTGGAAAGATTACCGCGTTGAAAAATTCGACAACAAGGGAAATTTCATCAGCCAATGGGGAAACCAGGGGACTGGGCCGAGTGAATTCACCGAAATGGACAGCGTATGTATCGATTCGTCCAACAACCTTTATATCCTCGACGAAGGTAATGAAAACGTCCAAAAATTCACAAGTTCGGGGGGGTTTATCACCCGATGGGGTACCGGTGGGTCGGGACAGAGCCAATTTACCAAACCCATGGGCATCGCCTGCGATTCCTCCAACAACATCTACGTAGTGGATAACGCTAATCTGAACATCCAAAAATTCACAAACACGGGAACGTTCATTACCAGTTGGAGCACCGTGGGCCCTTGGGATACCGCCCCCAGCAACGTGGACGGTCTTAGCGCCGACCCCTGGGGCAGTATTTATACCCCGGATTACAATAATTCCTGCGTCTACAAATACAGCAATACAGGGGCCTATCAGTGCAAGATCGGATCTCCAGGCAATGGGCCCGGCCAGTTAGGCACTGTTTCTTGCGGCGTCTGCGTGGACAAGAAAGGCGTCGTTTATGTCACGGATTTCAGCAACCAGCGGGTGTCGGAATTTACGACCACCGGGGCTTACCTCTGCGAATGGGGAAATTCCGGCCCCAACGCCTTGGGCCAGATTGATTTCCTTTGTACGAGCCCTTCGGGTCAAGTTTATGTCGCGGACTATCCTAACGTAAAAATATTCGGCCCTTAAAACAGATAAACGCAGGGGGTTTACCTAACCCTCTCTAATTAGGCTGACATAAAAAGAACCTCGTTCGGAAACGAACAAGGTTCTTTTAATTACTGGGAAGGGTACAGGAATTTAAATTTTTACTGGTTTCAGGTTATCGCCAATGAGATTATTACCTATATGACCGAATCAACCCCCGACCTTCGGATTGACGATACTGAACTTAACCTTGTCGACCGGTTCCGGCAGAGCCGAAATACCTCCGTTCTCACCATCATGTTCACCGACATCCAGGGCTTCACCCGGCTGACCGAAGAGCGGGGGGATGGCTTTTCCAACGAAATGCGAAGGGACCATGACTCCCTGTTGGTTCCCATCATCGAACGGGACAACGCCGGGCGGGTGATTAAGCATATCGGCGACGCCATCATGGCGGTTTTCTCGGAACCCTCCACGGCCGTGGCCCGGTGCCTGGAGATTCAGGAAGGGCTTCGACAATACAACGCGGCCCATCCGGGCCAACCACCGCTTCTCGTTCGCATCGGGCTTCATATGGGCCAGGTGACGGTGGAAGACAAGATGAGCATGGATGTGTTCGGCCGCCACGTGAACCGGGCCTCGCGGGTGGAAGGCTTGGCCGGAGGCGGGCATGTTTACCTGACCTACAGCGTGTTTGACTCGGCCAAGGGTTGGCTTTCGGGAAAGAGCCAGGAAGCGGCCTGGGTTTCCCACGGGCGGTACCGGGTGAAGGGCATCGACGAGCCCCTGGAAATTTTCGAGGCTTTCCGCCCCGGCGGGGTCAAACCCCAGGCGCCGCAAGGCGCCCACAAGCAAACGAATTGGCCCCGTTTCATGCCGGCCCTCGCTCTGGTGCTGGCCGGGGCTTTAGGGGTGTTGGGGTTCTTGGCGTTCAAATTTACCTCGGTGACCTTTGAGGATCTGGGCGTTCGGACGGACACGACGGATGTGTTGCTGGATCACGGGACCCGGCTACAACTGGAAGGGGTACCGGATGACCACTTAAGAAAATGCATCACTAAGATCGAGCCAGGCAACCACCTGATCTATTACGACGTCAGCTATATCACCCGCTACTATTCGCCCATCACGGTCACGCGGGGAAGAAATATCCTTCGCCCCTCCTTCGAATATTTCGGGCTTCCGGGTTTGGAAGGCAACACCAGTTTCGATCCCCACGGGAAAAACGAACAGACCTTTTCCAACTCCAACGACTACGCCACCTATGATGACGCGGGCGTCAAGCATGCCCATACGGCGGCGATCACGATCACGGCCAAGTCGGCCCAGGGGAATGTCGTGCCCGCTTCGAAGCGGGTGAAGAAACATCGTACCCTCTTTTGGACCCTCGATTGGAATGTGGTCATGGACGGCAAGAGTATTTCCATGGATAAGGTGATCGTCGAGCATGACCCCCTCTCTCCCGACGAAACCCAGGCGAAAAAGGAACTTTGGGGGGACGCTCGGCACCGGTATGTGTTCAACTACATCCTTTCGGGCGTGAGCGCTCAGGTCGAGATCCAGGCGCAATACGCGGAATACAAGTAAAACGACCCTTTTTGTTAATATAATGCGTGCGGGAATTTCAAACCTGGGGGAGTTGTGAAAAAAACTCTGTTAGCCATCATCCTGCTGATCATCATCACCGCCGCTTACCTGGCGGGATCACGCGGGCCGGACCCCACCCAGTGGTTCTTGCCCCCCACGCCGACCCCGACTTGCACCATGACCTCCACCGCCACGGCCACGAATACGGTTACCCCCACGGTCACGCCGACCTTCACTTTAACTTTCAGCCCGACCCCTACGGACACGCCCGTGCCGAAGAAGAAGGCCTCCAAGAAGGCGCGGCACAAGAAAATATTGCCGACGCCCACCCCCACCATCACCCCGACACCCACCCTGGCCCCTCCCGAACCGCCCGCTCTCAAGCCGATCTGCAACTCCCCGGCCTTGCCGAACGTTGTTGAGAAGGGTGAATCCAACAACACCTTCGCCACCGCTCAGGATCTGGGCGCGCTGACTTCCCCCGGGCTCCAGGTCAAAGGCAGCCTCTCGAAGGTGTTCCACGCTCCCGACACGGCATCCGCCGACGCCTACAAGGTGGACCCCGGCGTGGATACCGCCGCTTTGGATGTTGATGTCTATACGTTCACGACCTCCTCCCCCTTCCGAGCGGTTTTGGATTGCTACTCCCACGTCGTGGGCAGGCCCAACCCGGTTTACCACGAAGAAAATTATCATCTGGAGATCTATAACGAGTCCTTCGAGTCGGTCGGAAGCTCCAATCAAAACAATCCCGTGGAGGCCATCGAGATCACCGCGCCCGGAAATAAATTCTATGCCGTGATCTACGGCGTGGATGGCGAGGACGGCGGGAAATACAGGCTGACCCTCACCCCAAAGGAATCCAACACCGCCAGTCCCTAATCGACTTTAGAAGATCATTCGGCTTGATTATTCCAGCCGGGCGGAGAGCATTTCCCAATCATGAGGCGCCAGCACCTTCTGGGCCAATCCCTTCACCTTACCGAATACCTCGGCCGGAGCGGTTAGTTTCAAGTTGGTAAGGAAAGTGAATCTCTCCGTACCGTTCATGGCCGGAATCATGTAGCCGAGCATCATGGCCATGTCATTGGGCGTGGTGCGGGCGATGATTTTCTGGAATCCCGTCACAATTTCCTCATCGGTGAAATGCTGGTAGAAGGCACCGGTCATTTCCGTTTCTTCCTGGTCCATGTGGGCCAGGTAGCGGGAAAGGAAACGGTTGAAGGCCAAATAAAAGACGTAACCCGCTTTTTCCCGGTCCGCGCTTGGGCCCACCATTTCCCAGGTCTTCACCAATTGGTTCAGTTCCTCTTCCAAGAGGCGGTGGTCCTCCCGTCCCATGGTGGCGGCCCCTGGAGCCTTTTTCTCCAACAAGTCGAATTGGATTTCGTCCTCGTTGGTGGAGTGTTCCCGTAGAAAATGGAGCATGATCGCGAATTCATCCTCCAGGGGCTTCACGTCGGCCTCATTGTTCAAATCCACCTGGCCTATTTTCAGCGCCAGGCCCAAAAGGCCCCGGCGCAATCCCTTATGCACGTTGATGAAGACATCTACCCGTTGTTTGGAATCCATTCGTCTCCCCCAGAATCCGTGAATTGATGAGACGTGGAGGATTTCACCATAGGCCCACCTAAAAACAAAGACCCCTCGAGGAATAGGCGGCCTCACAATTCGCGGTTGATTGCGATAAAATCCCGAAATGATCCAATGGCTCAAGGTTCGTTTTGAAATCCTCCGGCTCACCCTGCGAAACCGGGCGCTCCTATCCCTCTTAGGAGTAATGCTCCTGGCGCCCATCCTGCTGGCGATGGCCTTTCCGACTCAACCTTCTTTTTGGATTCCATGGTATGGGTGGGTGATCGGCGGAACCCTCTTCTTGTGGGTGGCCGCTCTGGAGTACACCCTTAAACGAAAAGAAGTCTTTGATCAAACCTCCTCGGCTTTTTTTAAGGCTTACCTCGATCACTTGATCCGGGAGGGCCACCACCTTTTTAAAAGCTCAGAGGCGAAGGATTTTTACCTGAAAATTGGCGATTGGCAGCGAAAGGCCGTGCAGGGAATCGCCATCGGCTTGGGGCCGGAGGCATCCAGCCATTTATTTCAGGCCATGGATACCCAGAATCCGTTATCGGAAGCCTACAAAGAATCCTTGAAACTCCGTTCCAATGAACCGCTGTGCAAATCGCTTCACGCCAATCTAGAGGAATTGGAAAAGATTCGCACGGAGGTGGCCAACCCTCCCGAACCCGAGGGGGACGAGCCTCAAGCCCCGGTCCAGAGACCGATGCAGGGTGAACTCAAACAAATTGAAGGGCCGAAATAAAGGAACCTGGTTTTTTATGGGGTTGTGGGAGTTTGTTTTTATCGAAAAATATCCTAACATCGTTCCCGTCCATTGATCCAAAGGGGTGGCTATGGCCTTTCAGGTTAACCGTCTCAACCGCTTCGCTCGATCACTGTTCTTTCCTTGCATGGTCCTGATGGCGGTTTCACCGGTTTTCGCCCAGGATTCGATGGAAATCTCCTCAACCCCGTCTCAAGACCGCCCCACCTTGACACGCGCCATTAATATTGATGAGGCTTCAGTTTCAAGTTCCATCTATGTCTCCGGGTCCATCGAAAATAATTTTTCCCAGGGACACCAGATCAGCCTGGAAGGGGAAGGGGTTTTCCGGCTCGCCAGGGATTGGGGCCTGGATGTGGTCTTTCCCCAGGTGACTCTGGACGACCCTATCGGCCAGGGCGCGGCCATGCTCGGGCCCATCGGAGGGGGATTTCGTTATGTGTTCGCCAGGTTCAGAAACCGGATGGCGGATTCGGCGGGGGTTTTTTCCCTCGAGGCCCAGGGATTTTATTGGGCCACCCCTAACAGCCAGTTCCCCGGGGAAGGAAGCAACTACGTCCTGCAGGGCCTGGCCGGGATGCGTTTCGGGCATTGGACTGTCCAGGGGAACTACGGCTATAACGGCGCCATCGACCAGGCCTACCAGCCTAACTGGTTCGCCTTCAGCTCTCTGGGTTACGCCCTGGCGGCCCATTGGGCGCTCCAGATCGAGGCGGATTACACGGGCGATGTTCTTCCCAGCGATGGGGGGCTGGATAGCCAATGGGTATTGGTGCCCCAACTGGGGTTCAAGACGGATGGCTGGCTTTTTGAAGCGGGAGAAGCCTTCAATCCCTCCCAAGCGGGATCCAGCACCGATTTTATTATCCAAAAAAACCTGTTTTAACCAGGCATTCCAGTGATTCTTTCAGAACCCGAAGAAGAGGAATTTATCCAAACCTTGTAACTTGATGGTATGTTTAGCCTCTAATTAAAGGCGTCCCCTTTTGAAAAAGGACTTGGGCGAAAAAATGAAAAATAAAGCGATAGGAACCTGGGTTGTTTTTTGCATCGCCGGGATTTTATTCCAGGCCCAGGGCGCGGCCAGCCCCACGGGCGGAACCCTTTTGGGAACCCTGACCGTGACCGCTCCCCCCCGAAAGGCCGCGCCGGTTCCTCAAACCGACGATGACGACGATGGGCTTTACCAAAACAGCGCACCTCCCCCCAAGGCTTCCACGGCCCTGCCGGAAGAAGTGGTGATTTACCTGAAAAAGGTGCCGGGCCATTTCACGCCCCCTGAAAAACCTGTCGCGTTGGACCAGAAGTTCCTTCAATTCTCCCGACGGGTCCTGCCTTTGTTGAAGGGGACTACAGTGGCCTTTACAAACCATGACCCGGTCTACCACAGCGTCTTCACCAATTCCCTGATCAACCATTTCCACCTGGGACGCAAATCCACTGGTGAAAAATCCTACGTGACCCTTACCCATTCGGAGATTCCCATCCGGGTTTATTGCGAGATCCACTCCTCGATGAGGGCCTTCATTCTGGTGCTGGATAACCCCTTCTTCACGACGGTGGGGCCGGGGCAAAATTTCGAGATTGACGGCATTCCCCCGGGAACCTACACGATGGTGGCCTGGCATGACTACTGGCAGCCGGTGGAACGGAAGGTGATAGTTAAGAAGGGCGCCGCCACCCGGGCGGATATTACCCTGAGCATGGTGCAAAAATGACCCCGGGCGTGCGCAGGGGCCTGCGCCTCAGGGACAAACTCCTTATCTCGGTGACCGTTCTGGTCGTCCTACTCGTGTCCGTGGTCCTGGCCACCCTCAACATCCGGCTCCAGGCGGACACGAATCAGACCCTGGACAACGACCTCAATAAAACCCTCTCGGTTTTCAGCCGCCAGGTGGAGGAACGTTTGACCGCCCTGCGGGCTAAGGCCCGCTTCATCGCCGAAGACCCCAGGCTCAAGGCCGCGATCGACGTTCCCAAACCCAACGTCAACACGACCTCGGAAGTCTGCCTGAACCTCAACGAGATCGCCCGCGAAAACCTGTTTCTCGTCACCGACAAGCACGGCAAGGTTCTTTTCGATTCCTTCCATATTCCCGAAGTGATCCTGGCCTTGAGGGAAGGGCGGGAACCGGATGCGGGAAAATTGACGGTAGCCCCTCCCGTCTTCGCCGACAGTTGGCCGAACGTGCAAGAAGCTCTCCAGGGCACGACCGCCAGCGGAGCCTTCATTTACCCCCTGCCCCTGCAGGACAAGAACGGTAAGGAAATCAAAAAAGCATTCCAGACCGTGACGGTCCCGATCCAGATCCAGGGAGAAATTCTGGGCACGCTGGTCCTGGGAACGCCCCTGGACGACAATTTGGCTAACCAACTCAAGCAGATGACGGACAGCGAGATCGCCATCGACATCGGGCAGAGGGTTTACGCCTCCACCTGGGCGGAGGATCAGAGGCCCCAGGTGGAACAAACCCTGGCGGCCCTGGGAGCCGGCACTGGCACTGCCAGTGATCATTCGCTCAAGCTGGGAAGCGAATCCTTCCGGTTCCTCCTCTCCCCCTTCAACGACACCCGGCAGCAGGCCATCGGGACCTACGTCATCCTCCGCTCGGAAGACAAGGCCCTGCGGTTTGAAAGGGAAATCCAGAGGTCCATCGTGATCATCGGGGCCCTGGGTGTTTTATTCGCTTTCGCCATGGCCCTGGTCATCGCCCAGAGAATCACCCAGCCCCTCACCGGACTGCTCCAGGGCGTTCAGGAGATCGCGCGTGGAAACCTGAATTTCACCGTGCCCGTGAAATCGAGGGATGAGCTGGCGGTCTTGGCCGATTCCTTCAACCAGATGACCCAGGGACTCAAGGAAAAGGAACGGGTCACGAATATCCTGGGAAAATACATTTCTCCCGAGGTGGCCCGGAAAGTCCTGGAGCAAAAGGACGGGGTGGCCCTGAAGGGCGAGCGCCGGGAATGCGCCGTGATGTTCACCGATATCCGGGGTTTCACCGCCATGAGCGAGAACGCCTCGCCGGAAAAGATCGTCGCCGACCTCAACGAGTATTTCACCCTGATGGTGGACCTGGTCGTGGAGTACGAGGGCACACTGGACAAGTTCATCGGCGACGCCATCATGGCGGTCTGGGGCGCCCCCATCCCCTTCGAGGACAAGGAACTTCGGGCGGTCAGCGCGGCCCTGGATATGCAGCAGGCGCTGGGGCAGTTGAACAAGTCCCGTATCGACAAGAACCAGGTGCCCCTGACGATGGGGGTCGGCCTGAATACGGGCATCATGATCTCGGGGAACCTGGGATCGGACAAGCGGACCGATTACACGGTCATCGGGGAGGAGGTCAATCTGGCCTCCCGGCTCTGCTCCAAGGCCGCCCCGGGACAGATCCTGATTTCCGACTCCATGTACCGCAAGCTCAAGGGCCTGGTGGAAGTGAGGGTCCTCGACCCGATCTCCCTGAAGGGTTTCTCCGAACCCGTCAGGGTTTACGAAGTGATCCGGCTGGTCCCCTCAGCCTGAAGGCGGGGCCTCTTCGTTTTCAACCCCGTAACATGAAAAATACCGAATCCTCCCCTTGATAATGTCCCAATGCCCTCCCGATGATGAACCCGGAATTTATTAAAAATAGGGGAGCGGCAAATGATATTGGTCATCGGCGGGACGGGGACAGTCGGCCGTGAGGTCGTGAAGCAGTTGGCGGAAAAAAAGGCCAAGACAAGGGTGTTGGTTCGCAACGCTCAAAAGGAAGCCGAAGTCAAAAAGCTGGGGTTGGAGACGGCCCTGGGTGATGTGACCCAGCCGGCCAGCCTCGAAGCCGCCTTGAAGGGTGTGGATCATGTCTTTCTCTTGACCCCCGCCAGCCCCAACCAGGGGGACCAGGAAAGCGCCATTGTTGACCTGGCGAAGAAGGCGGGTGTTCACCACCTGGTACTCCTTTCCGCCATCGGGGCCAGCGCCGATTCTCCCCTCAACCTCGCCCGCCAGCATGCCAAGGCCGAGGATTACCTGAAAAGCTCGGGACTGGGCTACACCATCCTCCAACCCCATTCTTTCATGCAGAATTTCCTCATGCAGGCGGGTGGCATCAAGGGCATGAGCGCCATTTATGGAAACTTCAAGGAAGGCCGGATCGCCATGGTGGACGCGCGGGATATCGCGGCGGTGGCGGTGGAATGCCTGACCGAACCCGGTCATGAGGGAAAAACCTACCTGATTACGGGGGGCGAGGCCCTTACCGAGTCTCAGGCGGCAGAAAAACTTTCAGCCGTCATCGGAAAAAAAGTGAACTACGTGGATGTTCCCACGGATGCCATCGTGAAGTCCATGACGGGGATGGGTATGCCGGACTGGCTGGCGGGGGATCTTTCCAAATTGGGCGAGGTTTTTGCCGCGGGCCACGGGGCCGCCACCACCGACGTGGTGGAGAAGGTGACGAAGAAAGCCCCGATCAAGTTCGACCAGTTCGCCCGGGACTATGCCCAGGCATTCAAATGATCATTATCCGGAAATAAAAAAAACCGGCTCCTCCCAGTCCCATATTGGAACCGGTGTAAGCAAGTCGTGGACCTCGGCTTGTGGCCTCGGCCCAGCTGTTTCGGGCCGGGCTCTTTTTTACTGTACTTTTTTTGAAATATTGAAGTATTTAGAAAAAATCGAGCTCTGCGATCAACTCTGCAGGGCCTAATCCCTATGGATCCATTAAGGCATCGAAAGCGCTTGCCCGATTGCCGGGGAGGTATTGGGTTGGATTTACGATCCCTAATGCCTCCCTTGTGAATCCATTTAATTGAAAACTCAAAACTTTTCTCGTTTACCTAATAAACGGAAAAATCGCGCGAAGAGTGGTTGCTTTTAACTCCCGTAAGCAGACAATACAACCCAAAATCTAATTATTAATTCCAGCCATTGCTCGACAGACGGGGAGGTCGGCCTTGGATTTTAGGGTATCTCAATTTATTTTCATTGTTATTTTTTCTGCCTTTCCAGAGCTTCCCCTTGCCACCGGAAATCATTCCCAATGAATACCCCGAAAATATGCATGGTTATTATCTTCGGATTGTTTTTTGTTTTTTCGCCATGCAGGGCGGCAGATTTGCTACCAGCCCCAGCGACTTTTTCCTTTATCGCCGGCACCGTCGCCTTACAAAGGCCGAATAAGAAAATCCAACGGCATATCACGAAGGGCCTCACGGCGCGGGAAGGCGACTGGGTTACCACTGGCAAGGATTCCTCCGCCACCCTTACCTTTTTCGACGGGTCCGAATTGCAAATCGGCGCCCAAACCTCCTTGATGATCACTCAGCTCGAAAAACCATCCTTGATCGACAAAATTTTGCATTTCAAGCTTCTGGTGGGGGAACTGAAAGCCCGGGTAAAGAAATTAGCCTCATCCAAATCGAGTTTTGAGATTTCCGCGGGCGGGGTGATCTGCGGCGTCCGGGGGACGGTCTACCAGATGGTTTACCAGCCGGAAGCTCAAACGGTGGATTTGAGCGTGACCGAGGGCACGGTCTATACCTCGGTGAACGGGGGAACGGCCACCAACGTGAACGCCGGCCAAACTTTACATATCCTGCATGTTTTGGGTTCGACCAATAGCAACACCGGCAGTTCGAATGGTGGCCATACCGGAACCAAATTAGGGGGAATCGTGGGCAGTCCTGTCACGGGCACTGGTGGTACGGGAGTCACGACTGGGGGAACTGTTGGTGGCCATACCGGAATCACGGGAGGGCAGGGTCTGGGGCATCCTGTCACGGGTATCGGTGGTACGGGAGTCACGACTGTAGGAACTGTCGGGGGCCATACCGGAATCACGGGAGGACAGGGACTGGGGCATCCTGTCACGGGTATCGGGGGTACGGGAGTCACGACTGGGGGAACTGTTGGTGGCCATACCGGAATCACGGGAGGGCAGGGTCTGGGGCATCCTGTCACGGGTATCGGTGGTACGGGGGTCGCGGTTGGGGGCATTGTAGGCAATGGCACGGGAATCAAAACAGGTCTGAAGTTGTGGGGCTCGGGTGAGGCAACAGCGAGTTGGGGAGTTTCGGGTGGGAGCAATGGATCAGGCAGCGCCGTCACTCAATTGGCCAATGGCGGAGTCGTTATAGGAACAGCAACCGGCAACGGCGGAGCCGGTTCGGGGGCGAGCAATTCCTCGTCCTATGGGCTGAGCGGCACCACGGTGGTCTACGGCGGTAGTACCACGGTGGTCTACCAGGAAACCACCACGACGGTCGTGAACGGGGTCACCATCGTCTCCTACGGCGAACCCACCACCTTGAAAAGCGGCGGTTCCGGTTTAAGTTCAAGCAATCCCGCCTCCTATAGTGGAGGCTACACAATGGTTTATAGCGGAAAAACTTTGGATTCCACCGAGGATTCGTGGGTGACGGGCGGGGGAAATACCGGTTCCAACACAGGCAACGGAATCAAAGGATCGGTCCGAATGGCCGATAACTACCTCAACATCAACGGCAGTTCCGGTGGGAACAGCTCCAATGGAAACAACATCAATATCACTTCCTTCAATTTTAATAACGGCACCCCCTCTGGCACCAACGACTCCCACGGGAAAAATATCATCCTCACTTCTTTTAGTTTCAGCAGCGGCACCCCAGCGAGCGGAGCCGCTGTTTCCGCGGTCGGTGTCACCACGAGTGGAGGCGTCAAGCCGACCCAGACTCCAAGGGTGACCGCCAACCACCTGCCTGTTTCGGGTTCCGGAAATAACGCCTCCGGCTCATCCACCGGCGTCCCCCCCGTCGCCATCACCATCAACCCCAACACCACGCTCACCCTCACGGGCAGTCACCTCAGCGTCGGTCCGGCCGCCGGGGTCGTTACCTTCAACCCCAATGGCCCCGCTACCCTCTCGAACGTCAACCTCGGATCCCTCTCCGGTAACGGCGTCGTCCAATTTGACCCCAACAATACCCTCACCTTCACGGGGGTCAATTTTGGCCCCGTCAACGGCAACGGCACGATCCTCTTCAATCCCAACAGCACCCTTACCTTCACCGCCATCAATCTCGGCCCCGGCCCAGGCAACGGCACGATCTCCATCTCGCCCAACAGCACCCTCACCTTTTCGGGCGTCGACCTCGGCCCCGGCAACGGCAACGGCAGCTTCACGGTCGATCCCTCCAATACCCTCTCCCTTACGGCGAACCACCCCGGGATCAACCCGGGCAACTTTACGGTTTCCTTCGAACCTACCGCCTCGCTCGATAATTCCGCCTTGACCAGCCTGGACGCCACCTACCAGTCGGGACTGCTCGTGAATAACGAGAACAATTTAACCCTCAGCAACCGCAACCAGAGCATCATCCTTCTGGTTCCCCAGGTGGAGGTGGGTCCATGAGTCGACGGGACCTTCCGTTTCTCATCCTGTTTTCTTTGGTGGCGGTACGCGGGTTATCCGCCAGCCAGCTGGATCTGGGCGCGCAATATCAAAGTTGGAATACCAACGTGACGTCACCCCTGGATGGGCAATATTTTCTGGTTCCCCTCACGATTTCTATCGACCCCCTCAGGGATCTCAATTTTTACGCCCAGGGGGAATTCGCCGACGGTCAAACCACCGACCCGATCAACGGAACCCAAAACCTCAGCGCCTTCACCGACACGGTGGTCGGCGGGAAGATCGGCTTCAAAAGCTTTTCCTATGATTCCTTTGTGGACCTAGGCGTCAACCTGCCCTCGGGCAACCAGGCTTGGGAAACCCAAACGCAAGAATCCAGCGTCCCCGCCGAATTTGTGGACACTCCCTATCAGGGAAGGGGATTCGGCCTGAGCGGGATCTACGGCATCGCCTTTCCCGACGGCGCCACCCAGTACGGGGTGGGCTTGGGATATTTCTATACGGGCGCCCTCAATCCCAACGCCAATTCCGTGGAAAACCTGAAACTGGGAGACTCGATTTTCCTATCCCTCAACCGGGTGACCAACTTCGAGGCCCGCCAGGTGCAGACTTTCTCCGCCTCCGCTTATTATTCCTTGCCGACCCTGCAAAACAGCCAGAACTACCTTTGGATGGGGCCCAACCTCAACCTTTCCTACAGCTGGTCCAATCCCTCGGCCCTGTCGCTGGAGGCCGGAGTCCAATACTTTTTTCCGGCCCAAACGGCGGTCAATGGGCTATGGGTGGCCGAAACACACAATTCACTCGGGGCGCGCTTTTACCTTGATCCTTCCTGGGCTTTTGGGAATTTTCTTTTGTCCGGCCGGGTGAAATGGGTGATGGCCAACGGCTACGACCCGAGCGACCTCCTCTATGACGGGGGGGGACTCCTTCTGGGAATCGAGCCTTCTTACTTGATCGCGCTGGACCGCCAATCGATCCTCAAATTCTCGGTGTCCTACGACAACATCACGGCCGACGGGGCCGGGGCCGACAGCCAGGGAAACCGCGTGAACATCCTCTATAACCGTTGGACCTGCGGGGCGAACTATGAAATCAAACTTTAAGGAACTCCTCCCCTTTCACTGCGAAGACGCGAAGCCGCCAAGAAAAGATAATATTTTGAGGACGAAAATATTGATTCGGGAAATTTTAAAGAAGGTCCATCCTTATACTTTTCTTCTGATCGCCATGTTGATCCTTGAGGGATGTAACTCCAATCACGGTCCCAACTCCCCCGTCCTCCCCCTCCAGGCAACGAATCTTTCCGTCTCCCTGCCCACCAACACGATCACTGGTTCACTTTTAGGGGTTTCGGCCAACGAGGTGCTATATCAGGTCAGCGGACCCGCCATGCAGACGGTCTCCGGTGTTGTTGGGCCGATCAACGCGACGGGCAATTCCGGCACGATCAATTTCACGATTCCCCTGTCCCTGGGGCCATCCCGGTTGTTGGCCTTCCAGTTGAACGATGCCGCCAACCAGCAGCCCCTGGCCGTTGGGGCGGTGCAGATGGATTTTACCTCCCAGCCGGCGGCCCCGATCGTGGTTGAAATGGGCTCGGTGGCCCGTAACTGCTACAGCATTAACACGGGCTTATTCAACGACGGGTCCTATTTCGCTTTCGAAACGGACGCCTTGGCGAACGCCGCTACAGTGGTTTCTTCCTCAGGATACGATGTGGATTTCCTTCCGGTGACGATCGGGTCCTCAGTGGGTTTCCAAATGAACGCCCTGAACTCCGATACGGTGGCTTATATGGGTAACGGCAACCTGGTGCAATTTGCCATGGCCCCTACCAGCGGCTACGTGGCTTCCTCCACAGCGGCCAAACAAGCGGCCGGAGCTTCGGTGACCCTTATCCAAGCCGGGGATATTTATTGCATGAAGCTGGCCGGGGGAGGGCACGTCTGGCTTCAGATCAGCGGTGCGGGCTCGTCGTCCGTGGGCCCATCCTTCCGTTTTCGGGTGAATACCACCCTCGCCTATTACGCTTATGAGCAGACCGCCATCGATCTCTCGGGCAATTGCCCTAACCCCCTGCCCACCGCTACCTCGACCACAACCTTCACCCCAACGCCTACTCCAACACCCACTTTGACTCATACGTTCACGATAAGCCCCACGCCCACGGTGTCGAACACACCCACGAATTCGCTCACCCCCACTTCCTCGTCGACCCCAACGAATACCCCGACCGTCACCCTGACCCCGAGTGTGACTAACTCGCCAACAGTCACACCCACCTTCACAACCACCCATACGCCCACCGAAACACCCACTTCCACCCCCTCACTAACTTCCACCAATTCTCCGACCATCACCTTGACCCCCACCATCTCCAATACCCCCACGGTCACCTTTACCATCACTCCGACCTTCACCCCCGGCGGGGCGGCGCCGCTTACTGTCTCCGGGCTGGTCAACTTTTCCCTGGGCGAGGTCAATTCCGTGCAGCCGCTTTATGTGATATTGGCGCCGGCAAGCGGAGGCGCCCAGCAAGCGGTGGCCAAGGTCACAGTAAATGATGGGCCCTTTACCGTGGTTTCGACGGCCGGTTCCTACAATCTCCTCGCCGTTGACGATTACGCGAGCATGTTTAACAACGGAGGAGGAGTTCCTAACGATGATAATTACGGTTATTACGTGGGTGCGGGGGTTTCCCTGAGCTGCGCCCTACCCGGCTCCCCGGTCATCACGGGATCGATGAGCGGCTTGGCTGTCACCGTCAATACGAATTGCTTAGCCAATACTCAAACACCCTATATTAGTCCCCTCCCCACGGGAACCCCGACCCCCTCTTACAGCCCCACACCCACCTTCTCGGTCACGCCCACGGTGACCCTCTCGCCGACACCGGATACGCCGGTGGCCTACTGGACCGCCAATGATGTTGCCGCGACCGGGTACGGCACCTATCCGTCCGGGATCGCGGTCAACGCGGCGGGAACCACGGTTTATATCGACTTTTTCACCCCGCAGGATCCCGACATACAGATTTGGGCCGAAACCGCCGCCGGGTCCAACCTCTATTCGATGTCGGCAGACGTTTCCATTGGTTATAACGGGACGGAAGCCGGCCCCTATGGTTTGACGACGGATAACGCCGGAAACGTTTACGCTGCGGCATTTAATTTAAACCAGGGCGTCGAAATGAATTCGACGCTCACCAGCGTCACCCCGATTGGAAACCCCGCCACAGTCACTTCCGCAAGCCCTGGATACCTTTATGAGCCATGGGATATCGCGGTGGACGGGTCGGGGAATGTTTACATCACTGACAGTGATCCCACTTACACGGTACAAACCTTCGGCCCCAGCACCTCTTCCTTCCCCTATATCGCCTCTTGGACGGCGAACCCGCTGGGTGGGGGTAAATACTACGAAGCCAGCATCGCGGTGAACAACGCGGGGACGACGGTTTATTCCGCGCCTTCGCCGTGGATTAACTCGGGGGTCACTTTCATCAGCCTTTATTCCCCGGCCGGAGCCCCGCAGGGTTCCTGGTCTGGAACGAGCTTCGCCAACGCCTTTGAACCCACCGCGATGGCGGTGGCACCCGTGGGTTCGCCTTTTGCCGGAAACATCTATATCACGGATATCCAATATAACCAGGTGGATGAGTTTAATGCTTCAGGAACGATGGTGGGTTCCTGGGGGAACCTCAGCTATCCCTATGGCATCGCGGTGGATGGACAGGGGTATATTTACGTGGCCAACAATGTGGCCAGCCTAAGCCCGGGAAACGTGTTGAAATTCAACCCGAGATAAAGGGGTGACGAAGGAACTCAATGAATTTAAAGCGAGATATTCGACGGTTGTAAAGCCTAGGGTTGTAACAAGCAGGCCGGGTCGAAGACCCGATTGATTATTTGATGTTTAAAAAGGGGAGGCCGTTCATGAAAGTCCGCACTGTTTTTATTTGGATTCCAGTTGTCGTTGTCCTCTTATCCGCTTGGATCACCGCCTGCAGCAACAAAAATACCGGGCCGCAAAATGTCAGCCCGACCGCCACCCCCACCCCTTACAGCGGGCCCACCTACAGCCTGTCCGGGGCCGTGACCTATAACGGAGGCGACCCGGTGGGCGCCGGAAATCCCGTCTATGTGGTCTTGTCCACCAGCGCCCTCTTTCAGAACAGCGTCAACGCCGCGGTCACCCTCACGTCCGCCAACGGAACCTACAATTTCACGAACCTTTCCCCTGGAACCTACTATATTGGCGCCCTCTACGACACGAACGGATCCTGGAAGCCCTTCAGCAACAGCCCCCCGCCCGTGGGGGATTACTATTACGTTTATGGAGGAGGTTCCAACGGTTGTACGATCAATTCCGCCTTGGGGGTGACGGTTTCCGGAAACACGGCCGGGCCCGCCCTGGTGTTCGGCAACAATTGCAGTTTTAGCCTGACCAACAGCTTGTCCGGCACCGTGACCTACACTCCGGGCGGGGTCAGTGCCTCCAACCCTATTTATGTTTATCTCTACACCAACCCCGACATCCTGGAAGGGAGTCCGGTGGCGGCCGTGACCTTGACCGCCAACGGGACCTATAGCTTTTCCAACCTGCCCACGGGCAACTACTATTTAGTGGCGGTTTACAGCACCGGGACCGTGGCCACCCATTACGTGCCCATATCGGGTTATTACGACGTTTATGGAGGAAGCTCCGGTGGGTGCGGTTTGATTTCCAGCACGCCCGTTTTCGTCAGCGGCTCGACCACCGGGCCCTCCCTGGTTTTCGGCACGACCTGCGCCTACAACGGAGCCACCACCCTTTCGGGACCTATCACCTATACAGGAAGCGGAACCGTGGGAACCAACAACAAGATTTGGGTCATGCTGTTCAACACATCCGATATTTTGGGAGGGGGCGGACCAGTGACCTATGCCTCCTTCACCAACGCCAACGCCACATATAGCTTCAACAGCATGCCGATCGGGCCCTATTACCTGGTTGCGGTATACGACGCTTCGGGTACCTGGACCGGGCCGGGGGGAAATCCGCCACCCAGCGGGGATTCGTATTACGCCTACGGGGGAGGGGACGGGGGATGCGACTTTAACCCCACGGGCGTAATCGTCAACGGCAATACCGCTGGTCCGGCCCTGGTCTTCGGTGACAGTTGCAAATACAACACGTCCCTCACACTGACGGGATCGGTCAATTACACGGGCGGTGGGACGGTCAATGCCACGGACGCGATTTATGTGATGTTGTTCAATTCGCCCAACATCAGTCCTAATAGCAACGCGAAAATGCTGGAGGCCGTGACGATTACCAGCGCCTCGGGAACCTATAATTTCCCCGTCACCTCGGGAACCTATTACCTGGTGGCCATCTATAACGCGGGTGGAGGCGGCTGGTATCCCGGCGGAAGCGGCGGGCCCCCCAACGGGGACTTTTACACGGCTTATGGAGCCCTCAATAACGGGTGCGATATCTATTCAAACCTGTCGCCGGTCAACGTAGTCGGAAATACGACGGGTCCTACTCTTTCCTTCGGGAATACATGCCAAATCGCCTATTACAATATTTCCGGGGCCGTGACCCTGGCCGCGGCTGACGGGACCCCGGGTTCCGGCGCTCCTGTTTATGTCTTCGCCTTCTCGGACCCCTCGGCGCCCTTTTCCACCGTCTGGTCCGGGCTTGTCACCCAAATCACCAGCATGACCTATGACGGCACTGCCAATTATTACGCGACTTACAGCCTCAACGGCGTGACGCCGGGCGTTTACTACATCGGGGCTTTTTTTGACAGCAGCAACGGGGCCAATTACAACGGCGGAAGCACTTGGCCGGTGCCCGCCGGGGAATTTGCTTCCTATTACGACGGCCTCACCGATGGAGGAACCTGTAACACGTCAAATTTTGTGCCGGTGACTGTCACGAACGCCAATGTGAATCTTTCCAACGGCGTCAGTATCGGGGGTAGCTGTACCACGCCTTAAGGTCATGGATGGATTTCAGGCCACCCCCGTAAAAAGCAAAAAGAACCCAGTTAGAAAAAGCTGGGTTCTTTTTGTTTTAAAGCGAAAGTAATTTCTGTTATGGCATCTGCGGGGCGTAACTGACTGCCGGAAAAGGGTTGGGGCTCGGGGTCTTCTCGAAATCGTAATAGATGACCAGGGCCTGATCGAGCGAATACATCCCGGTGTCGTAGTCGAAAGCGACCTGAACCGTGGGGTGAGACTCTCCCTCGCCCATGCCGGTTCCCGCCTGTTCCTGGGGCAGTTTCTCGGGGGTTCCCAAACTATCCATCGCATCCAATGAAGAGGCACCGCCGGTCGGGGCGCAGGGCGCGGGCATGGCGGATGAAGAAGCGTCGCATTCGGGCATGCTCTTTTTGGCTTTTTCAGTTATGTGGCCAAAGGGCAAGATGCAGGGGGGGTGGCGATAGATCGGGTTCGAGTCGTAATACTCGTTCAATTCCGCCTGGTTCCAGAAATAGGCCGCGCCGATGACCCCGCAATTGGCCGCTAAGTCTTTTCCCGTCACATCGCCCCGCCACTTGGCGTAGGACTTGGGTTTTTCGGTAAAGAAAAACCGCCGGGCCTCCCCTCCGCTCACTTGCCAACCCGGGATAGTGATGGAGCTATAGGGATCGATCATCCATTTCTGCCCGTCCGAAATGCCGCTGGGCTGGCCCGTGATGGAATTAAGCCCGTCCACGGTCAGGTTGACGGCTACCCGAACCGGCAGGGGATTGTAAAGACGCACCGAGTATCGTTCTCCTTTGGTAGCGGTCACGAAAGGCTGGCCGTTCTTGATGGCCTCGGGTTTCACCCCATCCGTGTCGTTCACGATTTCCATCCGGAAGTTGTAATTCTGGTGCCGGGTTTCGTGGATCAGCCGGTCCTCATCCATGATCGCCAGGCGGTATTGGACGTTATGATCCTTCACGGCGGCCTGGGTATTCGAGGCCGCTAAAGCTAACAGCACCGCTAATAATCCTTTGTTTAGTCGCATGATCCTTCTCCTTGAGTTTTTAGGCCTATGGCGGCCATCTACTCATTGGACCCAGCTCAGGGAAAAAGGTTCCAAGGGAAAAAGAATGAAAACAAAGGAAATTGAATGGAAGATCGGGTGGGCTTAAAACGACCTTAAAGGTTTAGGTACTAGACGATCTTGCAGGGAATCAGCTCATCCTCGTCAAAGGAATAAACCGCGCAGAGGCGGTGGTAGCCGTCCGCGATGACCACTTTGTCGTTCTGGGGGTCCCGGACGAGCAGGAGCGGTGAGAGGGATTTACCTTCCTTGATTTTTTGTTGGTCCTTGGAAACGTGATAATTGCTGACCCCTAAAAGAGACAACCCCGAGGCCCGAAAGATGTCCTTGGCCTTGAATTGGGTCGCCTTGGCGGATTTGAGCTTTTGAACAAGGGCGGTGGCCTCGGCCTCGGGATGAAGAAGGCTTAAATAGGATTGGGCCGCCGGGTAGTCCTTGTCCTCAGGTTCGGGAAGCCATTGAATCTTGGGTTTGTCGGACACGGGATGCCTCCTGGTGTTATTCCGTTATTGACCTATCAATATTTAAACAGCCTTGGGAAACTTTGTCTTAGAAAATAATACTCGTTGAAGGGCCGGTCGTCGGTTATGTCCACTCTTAAGTCTGGATCGAATTGGGTATTCAGATTCATTCAAAGAAGGGCGGCCCAACGGCTGAAAACTTTTTGAGCTATTCCCCTCAGGTTCCTGGCGTTGGAGCCCAGGTTCAGCTCGATACGCTCAGGCGGGTTGGGCCCTCCTTGGGGAGTTAATTCCGATGCGTAAATCTTTTCCCAACTGCGGATCATGACCTCGGTGGTCTCCAGGTGAAACTGAAATCCGTAAGCGTTGGTTCCCAGGCGGAAGGCCTGGTTGCGATAAAGGGCGCTTTCCGCCAGCCGAGTGGCGCTGGGGTTTAGGTCGAAAGTGTCGCCATGCCAGTGGAAAGCGGTCAGGGTTTCGTCCAGCCCCAGAAATAAAGGATCCAGATGTCCTTCTTTCGTCAGGGTGATGGGATACCAGCCCACTTCCGGACCGGGGCCCTTGAAGACCCGGCCTCCTCCCGCATGGGCCAGCATCTGGGAGCCGAGGCAGATCCCTAAGACGGGTCGGAGGGTTTTGAGGCATCGTTGGATCGCTTCCAGTTCGGCCGTCATCCAGGGATAACGGCTTTCCTCGTAAACCCCCATGGGTCCACCCAAAACCACCAGGCCGTCTCCCAGGTTTTCGGAAATCTGGTCCCCTTGGAAGGGTTTCAAGATTTGGAGTTTGATTCCCTTGGAGCGAAGAACTTCCTCCAGCGAACCCGGACCTTCGCAATCGATATGTTGGAAGCAGGTGACGGTGGCCATTGAAAGTATCCTTTTTAAAAGTGCGCCTATTCTATGGCTTCAACTTTGAAAAATCATGGTTCAAAGGTTTTTTTCAGAAGGTTTCTCTTTTGAATGTTGAAGGCTTGAACACGGCCGCTTTGATTACGTAAGATAGCCCCGTTGAACCCTAAAGGCGATGGAGTTCGCCATAACCGTTTCGTGTAAGCTGGGCGAAACCGATGACTCCTACCGGCGCAGGCTTGGTGGGATTTTTTTTGCCGACCGAGGCCGTGCCCAACCTGAAAACCGCTAGGCCTTGGAGGGAAATGTGGATCGATATCTTTGGATCGCGTTTGGAGGAATACTAGGCGCCTGGAGCCGTTACGGGCTGGGGCTTTGGGCCGCCGATAAATGGGGAACGACCTTCGCCTGGGGTACCCTGCTCATCAACATTACTGGATCTTTGGTCATGGCCTGGGTTCTTGCCCTTAATATGCAACGGGGGGTGTTCACCCCCAATATCCGGCTCTTCTTGACGGTTGGCTTTTGCGCCTCCTATACCACTTTCTCGACCTTTAGCTGGGACACCTTCCGATATATTTCGGAAGGCAATTGGAAATTAGCCGTGGGAAATATCACCCTAAGCGTGGCGGGCTGTCTTTTCGGGACCTGGAGTGGAATCACCCTGGCGAAAATAGTTTGATGAATCGTTAAAAGCCAAAGACACCTTGGTTCCTCCGGAATCTTTCGGTTGATAGGTCGCTTGTTAGGTATTTAAATATTCGTAATCTATCGGGAGGCGGGAATGAAACTGGCCGGAAAATGCAAAATCCTCAGAATATTCCTGGATGAGAACCTGAAATTGAAAAACCAGCTTCTCTACCGGACCATCGTGAAAAAACTTCTCGAACTCAAGGTGGCAGGGGCCACCGTATTCAAGGCTGTGGAGGGCTTTGGGTCCAAAGCCCATCTGCATGACGCGGGGGTTTTGGAATTAAGCGAAAACCTTCCCATTCTGATCGAGGTGGTCGATACACCAACCCAAATTCGAAAAGCCCTGAAAGCGGTGGAACCCATGCTCCCCACCCACTGTCTGGTGACGGTGCAGGATATCCAGGTCTTGCATTACCACGCGCCGGGCGGAAAACATTCCCATTCGAGGCCTCTATAAAGAAGGGCCGCTTCGAAGGTGGCCTCAATTCCCTTGCGGGGGATTAGGCGGCTTCTAAAATAGGTAAATGAAATCCTTCCTCTCGCCGGCCCGGGCCGCGGGCGTTGTCTTTTTACTTTCTTTGGCCGTTTGGGCCTTCCAGTTCCACGGCAAGCTTCCCGCCGTCACCGATGAAGTTCTTTTCAGCTACCCCAGCCAAAGCGTGAACCTTTTCGAGTGGCGCAAGGGCTTCATCCCGCTCTGGGACGCATATACCGGCTGCGGAATGCCCCAGTTGGGAAATGATCTATCGGCCTGTTTCTATCCGCCCTTTTGGGTCTTTTTTTTAACCGGACTTTCCCATTGGCTGGTCTGGATGTCTTTATTTCACACGGCCTTCGCTTTTTTTGGCTTTTTCCTCTGGGCCCGAAGCCAAAAAATCACCCAGACCTGGGCCGTGCTGACGGCCATCTCCTTCGCGGGTTCGCTTCACATGACCCGAATCTGGGCCTATCCCATGTTCTCGGCGGCCCAATCGTGGACCCCCTGGGTCTTTTTCACGGCCGGGCGGTTTTTGGAACAGGGACAGAGGCGCTGGTGGCTGGCCCTGACGGGAACCATCGGGGTCCAGCTCCTCGCGGGGTATCCTTTCTTCAGCTTTTATACCCTTTTCTTTTTGGCCGTTTGGATGTTCCTCCATCCGGCTGGGTTGCGGAGGCGGTGGGCGGTGGCGGGTGCGGCGGGGATGGCGTTGCTTCTCGCGGCAATCCAGGTTTTGCCATTCGCCGACACACTTTCCTATTCCACGAGGGGCGGATGGGGCGGCCCGGGGCATTTTCCTTATTTTTCAAGGGGAGCGGAGTTTCTCACCTTGTTTTCCCCAACGGCTTTGGGATTTCCCGGAACGGTCAGCTACCAGGGGCAGGATGCGAACGCCAGTTTCATGATGTATTTCGGCCTGATCCCGCTGGCGGCTTGGGCCCTGGGTTTCTTTTTTTCCAAGTCCCTCCATCCGAAGTTTTGGAGATGGTCGGCTTTGGGGTGGATCCTCTGGATGATGGGCGGAGCCTTCCCCCTCTGGAAAATCATTCCTGAGAACCTTTTGGAACTCCTGAATCCCTCCAAGGCAGTGGGGGTTTTTCTTCTCGCGGCTTTGACCGGAGCGGGCTTGGCGATGAACCGGTTTTTTCAGTTCCGAATTTCCGACAAGACAAGGGAGGCACTCGTTTGGGGCATCACCTGCCTCTGGCTTCTGGATGTGCTTTCGGTTCCGGTTCGGACGGTATTTCCCGTCGCCGATCCCTTCCTCAAACCCGATATTCAATCTTGGGCGCAAAAAGTGAAAGAGGCCGCGCAGAATCAAAGAATTGTGAGCCTCCATCCCAAAAATCAGCGGCTCGTTTATGGTTCGGGCGACAATTCCCGGACGTTCGGGGCGGCCGCCGATCTTTGGGCGGGGGATCTGCTGGCCAATTCGAACGCGGTCTGGGGAATTCGCACCTCCCATGCCTATGTTTCCACCTGGACACAGGGGATGGACCAACTCTGGAAAAATTTCAATCAAATCTTCAATTACAAAGGCAGGCTTGCGGATCTGGCGGGTGTCCGGGCCCTTTCCTTGCCGATTACGCTGGATTACCCCCATTACAGGATTTTGGAAAAGGATGGGGACGATTATCTAATATTGAATGAACATTGCGAGAACGACGCCTGGATCGCGCCAAGCGCGAAGATATTTGATAGCCGGGAAGTACTCCTTTCTCAATTGACGGGCGAGGAGTCCCAGCCGGGACCGATTGAAAAAGTTTATCTGGAAAAAAGTACATCGTTACCTGCGCCCGGGAGGAACCTCCCTGCCAATGGCGGCGCGAAGACGGTTCGATGGGAAAGGATGGCAGGTTCCCGGGCTAGTTTCTCTGGGGATTTCACAAGAACGGTTAAGACCCCCCCCGGAAATACATCCTGGCTCGTTTGGAACGAAACCTATACGCCGGGATGGAGGGCTTGGGTGGATGGGCTCCCCGCTCCTCTTTTAAGGGCGTTCGGGTTCTTTTTCGCTGTGCCAGCTCCATCAGCGGGGATCCACGAAGTCGAACTTCGCTACGAGCCAACCTCTTTTCGACTAGGGCTTTTTGTTTCTCTTGCAAGCCTTTGGTTGGTATTTCTTATTTAAAGCGAAATTCTGATAGTTTTTCAATGGATTCGCCGACCCGCAGTTACAGACCCATAATTTGGCGGGCGATGGGATCCTGGGGTTTTTCCCTCAGAACCCGTTCCATACAAAGGAAAGCCTCTTCCCGACGGTTGGTGTTGGCGTACAAAAGCCCCAAATCGTAATAAAAATCGGGGTAACGCCCATGGGTTTGCCGGATGGCCTCCAGGAAAAAAAGTTCGGAAGCCCGGGAGTTCCCGGCGTAGCTGGAAAAGATGCCGAGGTTTAACAGCCCATTGGGATAATTCGTGGGATGGATGAAATCCTCCCCAAAACATTTCCAGGCTGATGGCGGTTCCGCCGCGAGGAGGGTAGGGGCCAGGGTGAGGAGGGAAGGGGAAATACTGTTTTCCGCCAGTAATGCTTCAAAATCCATCGCCGGGACGGAGTCTTCATAACCCTTACGCAGGTAGACGGCGTTCAAAGAATCAAGGTAAACCATCCGCCAATCCGGCCGCGCTCCCAGTTCCACCGCCCATTGCGGCATCTGCAAGGGGTTGAACAGGACGATGTCCGGCTGGTATTGAGCCAGGAGCGTTCCGATCCCTCCCGGCTCCTGGGACTGGAGATATTGGGCTAGAAAATCTTTCCCCATCAACTCTAAACGGCCGTCCACAAAGGTCTTTTGAGGAATCAGCCAATCCAACCAATCGCCGTCATCCAGATCATTCAGAATTTTTCCTTTCAAGTTCTTCTCCGCCAGGAAACGGCAGGCCTGCACAGGCTGGGAATTTATGTCCAGACCCAATCCGAATCGGGCCGTGAGGCGGTTGGAAACATAATGGGCGTTGGAGACGATCCGGGCCGAGAATCCGGCCAGGAAAAGGACGAGGAACCACGGAAGTAGGATTTGGAACCAAGAGGACACCTGGATTTTCTCGACATGTGGCAATTTCAAATCTTTCCAGCACGCGGCCGCCAGGGGCACGGCCGCGATCATGAAGAGGGGAATGTTTCGTACGGCCATCAGAGACAACAAAAAAAAGAATACAGCCAAAAGCCATTCGTGAAATTTCCGGGATTTGGCCGTGGCGATGAGTAGAATTAAAAAGATAAAACAAAAACCCTTGTAAGCCCACAGGTAGGACGGGACGGGCGCCCAGTCGGCGGGATGAAAAGACCATGGCGGTTGGAATTCTAGAACCGAATATTTGAACAGATTGGAAGAACTCAGCGTAGTAAGGAGGGAAAGCGGAAAGAGGAGGCCCCGGACCCAATAAGGATTGATCAGGCATGCCAAGGCGGACAGGACGGAATAACGGAATAGTTTGGGATCGAGTTTTACAGGCCAACCCCGGACCCCGAAGAGGTAGATTCCCATTACGACCGGCCCCAAAAAGAAAAGACCTTCGGTGTTGACCCAGAGAAGCTGGATCAGGGGAAGCAGAAAAAGTAAGTCTCGCTTTCGGCGGACTCGCGAATCCAGAATCCACAGAACAAAACTCAAGATAACCCAGGTGAGAATTTCAGGGCGTACGCGGAATCTGGGTTCTGCCGCCAGGACGGTTATTAAAAATAGAAGAACTGATATCCCCGGCCAGACCCCGGCTTCCCTCGTCCTCGACCAGAGCAAAAAAAAAGCCATCAGGGCCAAGAAAATATGCGAGATCGAAAGAAGGGAATATCCACCGCACATCCAAGACAGGTAGAGCCCGAATTGGTACAGCCATTCCATATCCAGGTATTCCCGGTTGGTGGCGGTATAGGTAAAGGCGTCCAGGGAAGGGACTCGGTGTTTTTGTGCGATCCACTGACCCGTTCGAAGGTGAAACCCCAAGTCAGAATCGTTCACCAGGTGAAGGCCGAAAAGAATGATGAGACCAAAACAAAGAAGAAGGGGATAACACCAGGGATTAGAAAATGATAGTCGATCGTTTTTTGTTTCCGAACCAGGTGCCATCGAGGATGGGTTGGAATTCATTTTGGAATTATAACAAGAGGAATTTCGCGCCTATCTTTAGGCTTTCCAATGAGACCGCATTCGATATTTTTTTGATTACTGAAAAAAGCGGTTGAATGTTGAATCGCGCCTTGGTTTGTTCATAGGGTTCTGTTTTTTCGTAAAGTTATTTGATGAAAAAGAGCGGCTAAAAACGGAATTTAAATCTGTTTTAACGAGAAATATGAGCATTTTAAAATTTTTATTTTGTCGTAAAGCGCTTACCTTCCTTGCGTTGGAAGCCTTTAATGAGAAAATTGAAGCAGGGGAGATACGATGTTGTCATTGAATAAAAACGATATTAGTCTACATTTAACCATACCCTTTAACACACTTGGATTTACTTGGGGAACATGAAAATTAAGAGTAAAAACACCAGCTGTAACCGGTTTCAGAATTTTAATATTCTGAGGTTGTTAATAGGAATATGCCTTGTCGCTTTGTTTTCCCGATCTGCCCTATTCGCCCAATGTACTCCAACCGCTGCAACCCTCTGTGCTTCGGGTGACGACATTACAACCATTTATGTTGGCGGAACCCTGATCGGCACTTTTCCTTACGCCGGTGCTCCTGGCACGAACGGAGCTGGTAACGCTACTTGCATGAGCGTCAATCCGTCCCTTCTTACCGGAGGAACGGTCTGCTTGGCCGTCGAAACTCAGAACACCAATCCGGAGGACAACTTCAGTTCGTGGGACCTGGATATCTCTTGTTCCGGTACAAACCAACATTCCGAGATCACCAGTTCGAGCGGTGGAATACAGGTGGATTACGTCCCCACGGGTTATCCCGCCGCAACGCCCAGCCCTGACAATACCACCACCGCATGGTACGAACCTGGTTTCAACAATAGTACTGGCGCTTTTAGTTCTTCCTATTGTTCTAGCGGTGTGACGGCGGCTACCTGGGCCAACGCGATTTACAACCCTGTCTCCGGGGCTCGGATTCCCTTTATCGCCAACACTTGCGACGGGGATTACAATGCCACTAATAACTCCGGCGCGCTTTTTTGGAGGCAATGCGTTACCATCCCCACCCCCGCGCCCACCATTGGGCCACCTAATTTCACCATCACCAAAACGCTAGCCAGTGCGGTTACCTATAGTGCAGGAACTTCGCTCGTGCTCAACTACACGATCGTCCTTTGTAATACCGGTGGACCGGTGACCAACGGCGGAACTACCGTGACGGATAACTTTCCAACGAATGTTTCTTCCTGCAACAACTTCCAATTTGGGTGCTGGGGTTACGGGGATGCCATCCAACCCTATCAATTGTGTTACAACGACTCTTCGGGAAATGCGAATGAACCTTCTGTCAGTGGAAGTTCCTTGATTTTTCCGGATCTCGGAACGGGTTGCGTTACCATGACGGCCCAGGTTGCAGATTATTATGATCCAATCTCGAGCTGCGGCCTGACCCTAGTGGACCAGGCATCCGTGGCTTGGCCCGGAGGCACCAAATCCACGGGTACCGTGACCTATATTCAATTGATGCCCACGCCTACCTATACCTGGACATACACCCCGAGTCCGACTTACACCAAGACTCCGACCCCGACCCCCAGTTGGACTTGGACCCCTACCTGGACGCCAACCCGTACCCAGACTCCCAGTCCGACCTATACACCGACCCCCACATGGACACCTACGATCACTTGGACCCCGACTTGGACTAAAACCAACACCCCGAATATCACGAACACCTTTACCAATACCTGGACCCAAACACCCACCCCCACACCCACCAATACTTATACGGTCACTCCCACGTTTACATTTACCCGAACCTATACGCCTACCTTTACCCAGACCCTCACTCCCACAAAAACAAACACGCTTACCCCCACCAACACGCCAACCATTACTTGGACTGTGACACCGACTGTTTCACCTACCTTTACGAACACGAAAACCAATACGGTCACACCGACCAATACCTTCACCATCACCCTGACCTATACGCCCACGGTGACCCCCACCATTACGAATACCCGGACCCCCACCTTCAGCCCCACCTTCACTCCAACAAACACCTTTACGGTTCTCAACACACCCACGAGCACCTACACTCCGACGGTCACTCCCACCGTGACCCGAACCTATACGCCCACGGTGACTCCCACCATAACGGTAACGAAGACTCCTACTGTTTCACCGACCTTTACTCAGACCTTTCAATTTACCCCAACAATTTCCAACACCTTTACAGTCACATCAACGGTGACCCCCACGGCTTCTCCCACGGTGACCGTGACGATCACGCCCACGGTGTCCCCGACCTTTACTTTCACCAAAACCAACACGGTCACGCCCACCAACACGTCCACGGTCACCCTGACCCATACCCTGACCGTCACACCTACCATTACTTTGACTCAGACTCCAACCATATCGCCCACCTATACCCAAACTTACCAATTCACCCCCACGATTTCGAATACATTTACCCCGACCTTTACCCCCACCGTGACCGCCACAGCGACCTCCACCAATACGCCATCCATAACTTTCACAGCGACCAATACCCGGACTACCACCGATACCCCAACCTGGACTTGGACGCCGCAATATACCCCGACGACCACCCCAACCTTTACCGTGACCAATACTTGGACCAACACTCCCGTTGTGACGCCGACCTGGACCTGGACCCCAAGTAACACACCCACCCAGACCAATACCTTTACGGCTACACTCACTCCCACCAGCACCTACACGCCTTCGAACACTTACACCCCCCAATTCACCTACACCCAAACTTTCACGCCAACTCAAAGTTACACGCCCACGGCTACTTTCACCCCCACGAACACCTTTACTCCCAGCGCGACGAGGACCCCAAGCCCCTCACCGACTTCGACCGATAGCCCGACGGCCACCTGGACCTGGACCAGCACCTTCACCCCCACTCCCACCCCTACCTCGACCCCGACTCCCACATTCACACCCGCGACGTTCCTGACCCTTTCCAAGCAAGCCTCCAGTTATACGGCCCAATCGGGAGGTTCGCTTACTTACACCCTCAACCTGAACGTGACGGGAAGCAGCGTCCAAAACGTGGTCCTCACCGACACCCTACCCGCGCAGGAAACCTTCGCCTCTTTCAGCTCTTCCCCCGCGGGGACGAGCACGACTTACAACTCCACGCTCTCCCTCTTGACCTGGACCCTGCCTTCGCCCTTGGGGCCGGGAAATTACCAACTGACCTATCTGGCCGGAGTGAACAACTTCACTCCCAGCGGGACGGTTCTGGTCAATAACGCCCAGGTCGTTTACGCGGGCCAATCCGCTCCCTTAAATGCCAGCTCCACGGTGACCGTGAACGGCAACTATACGGTGGAAATCGGGGTATACAACGAAGCGGGGGAACTGGTCTATTCGATGCCCGCGTCCCAGTATTCCCAATCGGTAGACAACTACACGATCACTCCCGGCCATACCATTACAAGTTTGCATGGCGCGGACAATGCGGTCACCCTGGTTGATTCGGGAGTAGTGATCGGATCCTGGAACGGAACCAACCAGGGAGGAAACCTGGTCCAGAACGGGAATTATTATGTGAAGGTGGAAAATATCGACAACCTCGGGGTCGTCCAGACCACCACGCAAGAGATAACGGTGAATCGGTCACTCTACGAGGTCGACCTGACAATCTATAACGAGGCTGGCGAGGCGATTCGCCATTTATTGACATACTTGGATGATCCAGGTCCGGCGGGCGTGAGCAACGTCCAACTTTCGACATCTGTTTTTGATCCGAGTCCCAACAGTTCTTCGGGCAACAACGGACATGTGTCCATATCCTTCGGGGCGGGTATGACCGTGGTATGGAACGGGACGGATGACCAAGGCGCTTACGTCACCAGCGGACAATATTTTATCAGCGTCCATACCCAGGATGGCCAGGGAGGAGACTCCAATGTGACCCTCAAGGTAACTGTCATCGAGACGAACGATCAAAACGGTGTGGGCACCGTTACTGCCAGGCCCAATCTTCTCAACCGCGCCTCTCCAAGCTATACCACGACATTTTTCAGCGATTCTTCCTTAAATCTGACCCTCCGCGTAAGCGTTTACGATATGGCGGGGGAATTGGTACAAACACCGAAAATGGGACTCTCCGGTCAAAATAGCGTTTCCTGGGACGCCTCCCAGGTCGCCAGCGGAATTTACTTGGCTGTTGTCGAATCCTTAAATGCCCAGGGCGGGACTGTCAAACGAAGTTCCCTTAAAGTTGCGGTAATTCATTAACAAGAAACATTTTTAAAGGAAAATTGCTAAAATTAAGCGCAATACATAATGGTTCCTATTCCAAGCTTATTCCTTCTATTGGAAGTTTATTCTTTTTGAATGAGTTTTCAGCTTTGTTTTACCTTTGACGGGCTCTTTTCAATGCTTGTTCCATATACATTGCAATGATTTTGACCCCTTCCGAAACCGTTTTTTGCCGAATTAACCTTCCTGTGACCATGCCCAAATCCCTTCTTGCCAATTGATGGGATAAAAGTTAAAACAGGTTTGATCATTTCAGCCTGGGAGGGCGATCATGCCCCGAAAAAAGAACGAAGAAAAAACAGAATCCTCTAAATCCAAAACACCTAAAACCCGTTTGAAGGCCAAGGCTGAAGATGGAACTAAGCCGCTCAAGACCGCGAAGCCCAAGGTGTCGGCCAAGGAAAGTTTGAAGACGAGTGCTAAGAAAACCCCGGCCCGGACAAAAAAAACGGCTGCCGTTTCCACGCCGGAATCAGGCACCCTCCCGTCAAAAAAAACAGGTCGAACCTCCCGATTGCCCCGCTTCGGGCAAACCCAGCTGGTGGCTTTTGTGCGCGACCCCAACTGCATATTTACCTATTGGGAAGTGACCCCCGAGTCGGTGGAGGATGTCAAACGCCAGCTGATGCATGAATACGAGGGAAGCTCAATGGTTCTGCGCGTCCTGAAATCCAAAGCGGATGGCACCTCAGAACTGGTGGAAGAAATCATCGTCGACCGGGGCGAAATGAACCGGTATGTCAACTTGGAGGATGCGGGCGGGAGCTATGTACTTGAGATCGGGCATAAGGCCTCTTCGGGACGCTTCGTAGTATTGGCACGCACCCTGCCGATCCACACCGGGCCCCAGGCCGAATACCCCGCCGGGGCGGCTGAAAAAACTGCAGACGGATGGGATAGGCCCGAGGAAATCCAGGAATATTTCAGCGACGAGGTGATTGAGAGGTCCTTTGAGCCGGGAAAGAAAATGTTTTCCGCGGATCTGGCGGGTCACGAGGCCCTGCACCGCCGCAGGCTGGGACCCCAGGACCGGCACGCCGCTTCCCGGTTTTAACTTTTGTCCTCCAGAAAAATCGGCCGCTCCCAGCAGCCGGAATTATCCCCGGAGAAGAAACCTCTCGGGTGTCTCTCGCTGGTCCTTCATACCCACCTCCCCTATGTCCGCCATCCCGAACATGAACATTTCCTAGAAGAAATTTGGCTTTACGAGGCCATGCTGGAAACCTACCTTCCCCTTCTGGGGCGGTTGGAGTCCCTCGCGGAGAGAAAAATCCCTTTCCAGATGTCCGTGGTTCTGTCTCCCACCCTCCTGGCCATGTGGGAGGATCCACTCCTCCAGGAGAGGTTTCACCGATACGCTTCCGACCTGATGGAGTTGGCGGATAGGGAGATTATCCGATTGAAAGACCAGTCCGACTTTTTAAATCTCACGAAGATGTACCGGGGAAGGATTGCGGAGGGACTGAACCGCTGGGAAAAGAAATACCGGAAGGATCCAGCCCGGGGTTTCCAGGCCCTGGCTAAAAAGGGAAACTTGGAATTGATTACCTGTGCCGCCACCCACGGTTATCTGCCCCTCTTGGGGGTTCGGGAAGGCGCGGTGCGGGTTCAAGTTCAGACCGCGATGGACGAACACGAGCGGCGGCTGGGAATAAAAAGCCGCGGCTTTTGGCTTCCCGAGTGCGGTTATCAGTTGGGGATGGAGAAGATTTTGGCCCAGTGCGGGGTGGAGTATTTTTTCGTGGACACCCACGGGTTGGCCCAATCCTCGCCCCAGGCAGCCTATGGAAGTTTTGCTCCTGTTCTCACTTCCGCTGGCGTGGCGGTGCTGGCCCGCGACACGGAAAGTTCCAAAGAAGTTTGGAGTTCTAAAGAGGGATATCCCGGCGATCCCCTGTATCGTGATTTCTACCGGGATATCGGCTTTGACCTGCCCCTGGAAAATTTAAGTCCCCAAATGAAACCGGAGGGTCTTCGCCGTTTCACCGGTTTTAAGTATTACCGGGTGACCGGCGGTGAAGGGGAAAAACTGACCTATGATCCCGCGAAGGGCCTGGAAAGGGCCCGGGTCCATGCCAGGGATTTTCTTTTCAAGCGCATGCAACAATGCATGGATATCGGTCGTTTCATGAAACGTCCTCCCATCATGGCCTGCATGTATGACGCCGAACTTTTTGGCCACTGGTGGTTCGAGGGTCCTGATTTCATCGGCTTCCTTTTCGAGGAGGCCCATGCCCAGGGAATGCCCCTGCAATTCAATACTCCTTCCCAAATTCTGGCCCAACCCTATCCTCTTCAAACGGTTCAGCCTCGTCCTTCTTCCTGGGGGTATGGGGGATATTCGGAATTTTGGCTGAATGAGGCCAACGATTGGGTTTACCCTCTTCTGGTGAAAGCATGTGACCGCTTGACTCAGGCCGTCCAGGCCCATCCGCGGGCAGGTGGGAGTCAGAAAAGGGCCTTAAACCAAGCCTTGAGGGAACTGCTTCTAGCCCAGGCAAGTGATTGGGCCTTTATGATGAAAACCGGACACCACGGGGATTACGCGAGGGCAAGGGTCCAAACCCACTTGGAACGTTTAAACGCGATTCTGGATATCCTTGAAAATGGGGTATTAAAAATGCCCGAATTATTGAAGATTGAGCGGCTGACCCCCCTGTTTCCAGGGCTGGATTACCGGTTATTGTCAGATTCATAAAGAAATCAATTTCCTTTTCCCTTTTGGTTTTTTTCTAGATAATACCCCCCCCGCAAAAAGCGGACGGTGAATTTCATTGGAGGTTATTTCCTTGAAGACGGTTATCGGCATAGATCTGGGTGGAACCAATATCGTTTCGGCGGTTGTTGACGCAAAGGGTAAGGTCCTGGGAAAAGATAAAAGACCGACTCAGGCTTCCCTCGGCGCGTCCGGTGTTATCGAGCGGATCGCCCAAAGCGCTCGAGCGGCAAGCTTGGCCAGTGGTCTGCCCTGGTCTTCCCATGTTAGCGTCGGAATAGGTTCCCCGGGTCCCCTGGATCCCAAAAAGGGAATCATTATTTACACCCCGAATTTAAATTGGAAAAACGTTCCTCTTGTGGCGATTCTCAAGAAAAAGTTGAAGAAAAAAGTGTTTCTCGAAAATGACGCCAACCTGGCCGCTTTGGGTGAATCCTGGATCGGTGCAGGAAAAGGCGAAGATGTCGTGCTTTGTCTGACCCTTGGTACAGGTGTGGGTGGCGGATTGATTCTGGGTGGAAAAATATTCGAGGGTGCCTGGGGTGTCAGCAACCATATCGGGCATATCGTGGTGGATCCTAACGGGCCCAAAGCCCCCTACGGAAACAGCGGTATCCTAGAACAATACGTCTCCGCTACCGGAATTGTCCGCATGGCGGGAGAAATGGGTATCCGCAGGCCCGCTGGAGCCCCCCAGGAAGCCTACACCTACCAAAAAATGGCCGAGAAGGGCGATCTGAAGGCTAGAAAAGTTTATGACTATGCGGGCAAGATGCTTGGCGTTGGTCTAACTACCGCGATACATTTGATAAATCCCAACATGATCATATTCAGCGGGGGTGTGGCGGGCGCGGGTGATTTATTGCTAAAACCGATGATGAAAGAGCTAAAAACCCGGTGTTTTGCTTCTCATTTGAGAGGAATTAAGTTCAGGATGGCTAAATTAGGCGACAATATGGGTGTTGTTGGGGCTGCTAGATTAGCTTGGCAGGACATTGGTAAGCCTAAAGATAAGTAAAAACATTGAATATTCAAAAAACAGGCCCTAAAATACCGCCTTTAATTGGCCTGTCATTTCAATGTGTTGATGGGTCGATGAGGTGGGTCGCAAAAACAGCGGTGAATCCGCTGTTTCAATTCAAGGAGGGTTTTAATGAAGCGTTTCTTTGCCGTTTTGATGGCTGTGATGTTCATGGGCGTTACGAGCGTTGTGTTGGCTGATCAGGCTGCCACTACCTCCGCTCCGGCTGCTGCCGTTACCCCGGCTGCTGCTCCGGCCGCTGCTCCGATGAAGAAGGCCAAGAAAGCCAAGAAGGCTAAGAAGGCCAAGAAAGCCGCTGCCGCCGCTGATACGACTGCTCCGGCTGCTACTCCGGCCGCCAAGTAATTTCGGCCTAAAGCTGGTTTAAGGTTTCGGGACATTGTCCTGAAACTTTCGTGATCGGGTGGGTCCGCAAGGGTCCACCCGTTTTTTTTGCCTTGATGAGCTGTTTTCCCCTTGGAGCAAAGGTTTTCCCTAAAGTTTAGAACCACAAAAAAGCCGCCTTGGATCTTTCCAAGACGGCTTTTCAATTTTACGGGGTTAGGTTAAGTATCAGCAGTCAAACTCGTCAGTAACGGCCCCCTCGCTCGCCGAGGAAACCAAATAGGCATATTTGGCTAAAACGCCTTTGGGATAGGGGTTGGGCCGAGGCTTCCAGGCTTTGCGGCGTTTTTTCAATTCCGCCGCTCCCACATGGAGTTCCAGCTTCTTTTTCTCGGCGTCAATCGTGATTTTGTCCCCGTTCTTGATAAGCCCTATGGGTCCCCCTACCTGGGCTTCCGGTGCGATATGGCCTACCACCAGACCGTGGGTACCTCCCGAGAACCTACCATCGGTGATCAGTCCCACTTTTTCCCCCAAACCCTGGCCTACCAGAGCGGAGGTGATGGCCAGCATTTCCCTCATACCGGGGCCACCCTTAGGACCCTCGTAGCGGATGACCACCACGTCGCCAGCCTTGATTTTGTGTTTTTCGATGGCCTCAAAGGCGGCCTCTTCCCCGTCGTAAACCTTGGCAGGGCCGGTTTGGGTGATGACTTTCAAGCCTGAGATCTTGGCGACCGCGCCCTCGGGGGCCAAGTTGCCCCGCATGATCACCATGGGGCCGGTAGGGTAGAGAGGCGCCTTTAAGCTGTGAATGAGGGTCTGGTTTTTCGAAAGGGGTTGGGCCAGATCGAGATTTTCCTTCACGGTTTTTCCGGTCACGGTGAGGCAGTCCCCGTGAATCAGTTTGGCTTCCATGAGCAATTTCATGACCGCCGGGATTCCGCCGATACGATCCAAATCCGCGGCCACATACTTGCCGCTGGGTTTCAAATCAGCCAAGTGGGGAACCTTCCGGCTGATGCGGTCGAAATCATCGATGGTCAGCTTCACTCCGATGCTCTTGGCGATGGCGATCAGGTGCAAGACCGCGTTCGTGGACCCGCCCAGGGCCATGACCACCGCGATGGCATTCTCAAAGGCCTTCTTCGTCATGATGTCGCTGGGGCGGATGCCTTTTCGAAGGAGTTCCACAGCCGCTTGGCCGGCCCTTTCGCATATCAGGCGCTTGGGTTCGCCGACCGCGGGCTGGCAGGAGTCGTGGGGCAGGGCCATCCCCATAGCTTCGATGGCGGAAGCCATGGTATTGGCCGTGTACATGCCGCCGCAGGAACCGGGGCCGGGACAGGCGTTTTTCTCGATTTCATCCAGCTTGTTCCGGTCGATCTGGCCGGAGGAATGCTTGCCCACCGCCTCGAACACCGAGACGATGTCGATATCCTTGCCGTCGCATTTGCCCGGCAGGATGGTTCCCCCATAAACGAAAACCGCGGGGATGTTTAACCGGCCCATGGCCATCAGGCAGCCGGGCATGTTCTTGTCGCAGCCGCCGATGGACACCAAAGCGTCCATGCGTTCGGCGGAAGCTACGACCTCGATGGAATCGGCGATGACTTCGCGCGAGACGAGCGAGAATTTCATCCCCTCGTGTCCCATGGCGATGCCGTCGGCCACGGTGATGGTGCCGAACATCTGGCCCACCCCCCCGGCGGAAGTAACACCCCGCTTGGCCCTTTCGGCCAGTTCGTTCAAGTGGATATTGCAGGGAGTGACTTCGCTCCAGGAGGAAGAAACGCCCACGATGGGTTTCTTGAAATCCTCGTCCTGAAATCCGACGGCGCGGAGCATGGCCCGGTTGGGGGCGCGCTTGTCTCCCTCGGTCATGATGTTGGAGCGGTGCTTGAGATCGATTTTTTTCACGGATAACTCCCTTCGAAGGTGGGGTGAAGTGACGGCATTGTAGGCTTTGGGGAAAACCGACTCAAGACAGCCGAGAACGAAATAAGAAGAAGGTAAAGGCGCTGAAAAAGCCAAAAAACAGGAAGAAACCAAGGCGGAGTCCGGCGGGTTCAAAATTTAGCTCCACTTGGTTATTTCCTATCTCCAAAGGAATGGACATCAATACTTCAAAGTTTTTCCAGTATTCTTCCTCTTCTAATGGGACGGTGGTAGCTAATACATTTCGACCCTGTTTTATTGCAACTCTATGTCCGTTGATCTTAGCGTTCCAACCCGGAAGATAAGTTTTCTGTAGTACCAAAACGCTTGTCGTTCTTGGATCATCGGTGGAAAAAGTTAGTTTTTCGCCAATTCCGTTGCCCTTAGCATTCCAACCCGGGAGATAAGTCTTCTGAAGAACAAAATCGCTTGTGGTTCCTGGATCATCATCAATAGAAAAAGTTAGTTTCTCCCCAATGGCGAATAAAGAAATTCGCGTTTCATCCCATTTGGAAATAACCAATTTTGGTTCATGGGATTCTATTTTTCTTTCTGTTGTTTTTCCTGTTTGGAAATTAATGTTTCCTTCTCTTATTTCCATTTGGGGAATGTAAGCTTTTGGATTTACGGAATCTAATCCATATGTAAAAGGATAATGTTTTTGGATTGTAACGAATGGTTTGGGAAGTTTAAGGGGAGCATCCGAAACAATCTGATCAATTCCCAACGTTTTAAGAAGTCTGACATAATGTGAAAAACCAATTGGGTCCCTGTCCTTATACACCCACGAAAACCATCCCAGCTTTGCCCAAAGGTCGGCGTAGCGTCTGGGGATCGGATTGGCGTCAAAGACCAGATTGGGGCGGTCAAACATAAGGTTCATGTTGGGATAAGCCATTTCTCCGTATTGGCCGGGTAGGGGGGAAACGTTGTTTTGAAGCAGGGTGAGGGACCGGTTTTGGGGCGCGGGAACCTTGGGCGGGGTGATGTCCGATGGTTTGTAAAAGGCGTTTCCCAGGGGCATGCGGAACACAAAAAGATCGGCAATGATCAAAAGAAGCAGGAAAACTTTCAACCAGTTGGAATTCCACTTATTTCGGGTTAAAACCGCCGTTAACATTCCGCATGAAAATAAAATAGGCAAAAAGACCCGGGGTAGGGTGGGGTCCAAATTGAAAAACAAAACCTTCAATTTGACGGGGACCTGGGCCAAATAAAAGGTCAAGGGTTGAGGGTGCTCCGCGTCACTCGCGATGAGGTGTGAGGCCAAATAAGAAGCCATTTTGACCAGCCAATCCCAAGCCCAGACTCTTAAGACCAGGGCGAGGATGGGAATTCCGATGGTTATTCCAGCCAAACACAGGGCCATTTTCTTGCCCGGATTTTTCTCATCCCCAAACCATTGGTCCCACCCGAACGCGGCTCCTAACCCCAAAACCCAAGTGGCCAAAAACCAGTACCGGGCCGGGTCCCGAAAGAACGAAAAGATGGGAAGGGATTGAATGAGGGAATAAACGAAGGCGAATTTGCCCATGGCCATGAACAGGGCGAAAAGAAAAGTAAGCGTTATCCATTTCCGGTCGGCGCTTTTCCTAAGAAAGAAATAAAGGATGAAAAAGAGGCCAACAATCGAGAAGGCCACCTGCATCTCGACGAATTGGTATTGCCACCAATAATCCGCGCCTATCCGGTCGAACTGGGTCTTCCCGAAGAACCAGGGATAAATCAAGGTCATGAAGTTCAATGGAGTCCAAGAATGATAGAAACGGTCGATGGCGCTCCAATGGGTTTGGAAATCTCCCCAAAGGCATTCGCCGGTAAAGAGAATGAGAGGCGAAGCGACGATTAGTGCCCCCAAACCCATCAGCGCGGTCGCGGCCAATCTTTTCTTGAAGGAATAGGAGTTTGAAAACAGGGCCCAAAAGAGAAAGAAAAGGCACTCCATGAAAAAGACCTGGGGGTGGCCCGAAAACAGGTTCAGCCCCATGAGCAGGGACGAAAGAAGAAGCCAAAAAACCTCTCCACAATCCAAATAAACCAAAAGGGCCAGGAAAGCCCAGGGGAAAAAAGCGTGGGCCCAGGCCACGTTCAGGTGGTCCAATTGGGCCATCTGGTGGCCGTTGTAGGCCCAGAAGAAGGCCAATAGCAGGGAAGCCGACCGAGATAGGTTCAACTTGCGACCCAGGAAATAGGCGCCGGTCAAATAAATCATCTGAGGGGCCAGGAAAAGCAGGTTGAAAACGAAGGTGAAGGATGAGGACACCCAATGAAACAGCCAGAGGGCGGGGGATAGGACTCCGGCCATCGAATAGGCGGCGATGGGAGCCCCGTGCATGGCGTTATCGCAGATCAGGGGCAGTTTGCCGTCCAGCAGGTGTTGGTGAACCCAAAAGTAAACCGGTTCGTAAAGGACACTCAAATCCAAGGAAAGGAAAAACTGGTTGAAGGGATGGTTCCAGTTTTTAAAGAAAAGCAGGAAGGAAAACAACAAAACCAAGAGGGGCCAACCTTCTCGTCGCCAGAAACCGTGGGGGGGTGTTTCCATCGGTTTCAACGGTAGATCAGGCATCTATTTGGAATGACTTTCCAGAAACTCCAGCAATTCTCCGGTGATTTTTCCCACGCAGATTTCCTCCACCGGTCCCCTCATGGTCAGGTCGAAGTTTTCGCTCACCTTCAGGGAAAGGTCGCCGCCCGGCATATGGACGGTCAGGTCCCTTCCCGTGCGTCCGGTTTTCACGCAGGCCGCCGCCGCCGCGCAGGAGGAAGAGCCGGAAGCCAGGGTGTAGCCCGCCCCCCTTTCCCAGATACGGATGGTGATTTCCTTTTCGTTGTCCACCTTCACGAACTGCACATTGCTGCGGTTGGGAAAGGCGGGGTAGTTTTCCAAAAGGGGACCCAGGCGGTGAATTTCCTCCTCGGCTTCCTTGAGCGACTCGAAAAAAACGACGCAGTGGGGATTGCCGACCGTGACGCAGGTCACTTCGAGCGTCTTGATCTTCAATCCTCCCGCCTCGGGGGGGATGGTCAAGGGCAGGGGAAAATGAACGACCTCCCCGACGCAGTTTTTCACCGGAATTTTATTGGCTTCAAAGCTGGCTTGACCCATTTCAACCGTGACAGCCACGGCCTTACCCACCACCAGGTGGAGCTGGGCCTGGACCTTGCCCCCCGCGGTCTCAACCTGAAAAAGGGTTTTATCCGTATAGCCGTGCTCAAAGAGGAATTTGCAGAAAATTCTCAAGCCATTGCCGCTTTTTTCAGCTTCGCTCCCATCCGGGTTATAGATGCGCAGTTTGGCCTGGGAGTTATCCGACGGCTCCAGGGCCAGGATGCCGTCCGAACCCACGCCCGTATTACGGTTGCAGACACGGATGATGTTTTCGGGGGTCAGCTTGAAAGAGAGTTGGGCGGGGTCCATCACCAGATAGTCGTTGCCCAGGCCATGGGACCGGACGAATTGGTTTTGAGTGAGCATGTTTATTTTTTCCTGTGGTTTGGAATGGGGCCATTGTAATGAATCGAAACCCGCAGTTAAACCACCTGGGCCCTTCTGCCTTTCAGGCGATGGGGCGGGAAGGATTCTTCCATCTGAGAAGTCCCAGCAGGGCGGTCAGGAAGGTCCAGAAGGCGAGGCCCCCCACCGTCCACGACCACCAAAAAGGCTCGAAACGAAATTCCACCCGGTGGGAACCTCCTTCCAGGGCCAGGGCCCGAAGCAGATGGTCGGCGGTCAGGAGGGGTGACGGTTTGCCGTCCACCCAGGCCTTCCAGCCAGGATAGTTGGTTTCACAAAAAACCGCGACGCAGGGCCGGGAAACCGCGACCCCAAAGGTTTGATGGTCGGGTTCATCCCGCGTGATTTGATAAGTCAGGAAGGGAGCGTCATCACCCAGGGTAAAACTTAATGGCGGGGGCGAGAGAAGCACGGCGGTTTGATCGGGATCAAACCCCGGTTCCCGCAATAGATCGAGGGAAGTCTTGGGGTCCATCACCGAAATCACGAACCTCGGGGCGAAAACATAAGGAGGCACATGGGACGCGGTGAGCAGGTTAAAAGGAGGTTCTTTTTTCATATCGAATCCGGGGACGGGCCCTTGATCCACTCCGCTCACCCATCCCCCGATGGCGCCTAACCTCGCGACCAGGTGAAAAGGTAGGCTGCCCAGGTCCGTTTTGGCTTGAAGGACCAACGGGTTATAACCGCCGATATCCTTGATTCCCAGTGAGGCCGCCGCGTTCTGGGGGTAATTGAGGATGTATTTATTTCCGTCCACCTGGATCGGGTAATACATATGGGTGTTATCAAAGAAAACCCTGCGGGGCGAGAGGCCCTGTCCCCAGGCGGTCAAACTCATCGAGTTTTTTTCAAAGTCGAAATTGGACGCGGGACCCGGCTGGTAGTTGCCCCAGGCGTTCAAAAAAAGCGGCAAGCCCAGGGCCGAAAGGGCCAGAATCTTTTTGGCCTTGGCTCCTCCCGAACGGATCTCCCGCAAAGCTAGAACCAAAAGACCCAGACCCAATCCTAATAGTTCACGCCAATTGAAGGAGGGGCGAACCAGAGCGAATAGCAGCAATAACACGCCGTAGATCCAGGGCAGAATTATTGAGATCCGTCCCCTGGAAGGAACGGGAGTTTCCTGGAAGAAAGATTCCCATCCCCAGGCCGCCAAAACACTCACAGCCAGGACGAACAGGAAGACATACCGATAAGCCACTCGAATAATGGAAAACCCGGGCAGGGTGAGAAAGATCCAACGGTACAGGGGCGTGAACTGGCCCAGGCACAACACCAGGCCCGCTCCGGCGAATAAAAACCAAAATGCGGTTTTTTTGCGGGATGAACCCGCCCAGGCCCCCAGGGCCAGCAGGGGGGTCCATACCCCCGCGAAAGCCCAGAGCCCGAGGAAATTGGTGGCCAGGTCTTCGGGTCCGTCCCGGTATTGGACGGCCTCCGCCAGGCTGACGCTTTCCGGAAGTTGGATGCGCGGCAGGAATAATTGATAAAGGGTCGCCGGGTTCAGGGAAAGCGAATGCTTCAGTTGGTCCCAGGGAATTCCCGCCCCCCGGTCGGTAAGTTTTGAAAATTCCAGGGTCGGGATCAATTGCGCCAGGAGCGGCAGGGCGCCCCATAAAACCCCGATAAGGGAATAAATGAATTTCGGAAAGGAGAACGGCTTTTCCGCTGTTCGGTTTTTCCAAAGCGAGTAAAAAAAGAAAACCCATCCGCCGTAAAAAGCCCCGATCGAAACCTGGGGGCTCCCGCAAAGAAAAAGAAAAGCGAAAGAGAGCCCGCTGAAAAAGGCCCATTTTCGCGAAAGGGTTTCGGCCCATCGGTGCAGGCTGCCGAACATCCAAGGCAACAGGGCGAAGGCCGCCAGCACCGGGGGGTGGATGATCTCAAGCCAGAAGAAATTCGAGAATCCGTAAACCAGGGCTCCCGCGAAACGGGACGAGGGGGTCAGACCGAATCCCTTCAAAAGAAAGTCCATTCCGAGGAAGCTTAAGAAAAGATGCAGGCAAAAAAAGACGCTCAAGCCCTGGGCTACGGGGAAAAGAAGGGTCAACCAATTCAGGGGATAAAAGATCATGTTTTGCGGGTCGGCCAGAAAGGGGCACCCGCCCAATAGATAGGGATTCCAGAGGGGAAAATGCCCCTCCAGAAGCTGGTTCCTTAAAAAGGCCCGCCAGGGCCCGAATTGGGCCAGCAGATCGTTGTCGAAATAGGCTTGGCCCAGGAACAGGCAGCGGGAGAAAACCAAAAGAGCTAAAAGGGCATACAACCATGTTTCCAAAGATCCCGGGGTGGAATCCGTTTTCGGGGCGGGGGATTCCTCAGGCGGGATGGGAAGAACCATGTCCGGTATGATTCCGCTTGCGCCAGAGCCAGGCGCTGAAAGCGAGAAGGGAAACAAACCAAACGACCGCGAGCGCCAGAAGGGGTTGGGCCCAGGAAGGCTCGAAACGAAATTCCAAAAGGTGATTTCCCGAGGGAACAAAAAGGGTTCGCAGGGCGTGGTTGCCTTTGAACATTTCCGCCGGTTTGCCGTCGACCCAGGCTTTCCATCCGGGGAACAAGACCTCCGAAACGGTCAAGAGGCTGTTCTGGTCGAGTTGTACCTGAAAGGCCTGAAAATTCATTTCGTCCTTGGCCCATTCGTATTTCAAGACGACGGGTTTGCCTGAAAGCTGGCTTTTGTCGGCATCGGGAAGTTCGTTGGAAAGAACCACGGTCTGTGACGGGTCGAAGGCCGGATTTTTCAAAAGTTCCAAGTTCTTCTGGGGATCTGGTTCGACCACGTATTGGGAGGGAGCATTCAGGTAACGGGGCGGGTTCAGGGCGCCGAAATAGAAGAGGCCGCCCAGGTTTTCCCGGCTGTAACCCTTTAGGCCCTCTGTGTCCTTTCCAAGCAGGATTCCTTTTACCGACATGAGCTTGAAATAATTCTCTAAAGGCAGGGCCCGGAGAGCAAAGGTGTCGAGCAGATAGATGGGGTTGTAGCCTCCCGAGTCCCGGATGCCCAGCACCATGGGCGCGTCCTCGGGAAAATGTGATCGGTAGGACCGAGATCCGGCCTGGACCGGGTAGGGGATGCTTTGACCGTCGAAAAAGAATCTCCCGTCCGCGGCGTTGGCCTTGAGGGTCGTGAGGGCGGGTAAGTTGGCTTCCAAATCATAATTGGAGGCAGGTCCCCAGCTCCAATCGCCCCAACCGGAAAGGAAGAGAGGAAACACGAGGGCCGAAAGAAACAACCACTTGCCTAATTGTTTCCACGAGTCCGTCATGGCCCAGAGGATCAAACCGGGTATTCCGATTCCGAGAGCCAGCAATTCGCGCCAATTGGAAGAGAGATTCAGGCAACCCGCCAGAAACAGCACTCCCGCCCCGGCCAGGGCGATGGTGAGCTGGGTCTGGATCTTTTCCCCGGTCTCAATGGCCTTTTCCAGGGCCTGGTAGCCGTAGGCGCAGAGCAGGGATGAAAAAGCCACGGTCCCTGCCAAAGCCCGGAAGGGAGCCCGGCTGAGCTTGATGGTGGGAAGGATGGAACACAAAAGGGAATGCAGGGGAAAGTTTTTCCCCCAGGCCACGAAAAGGCAAAGGGCCGCCAACCCCAGGGCGCTCCAGAGAAATTTGCGGTCCTTGCGAAGAAAGGCGAGAAACACCAGGAAGGGGGCCCAAACCCCCACATAGCCATAGGCGCCGTAGAAATCGTTGTCGATGGTCTGCTGATCGAAGTATTGCATGGCCTGTTCAAAAGGAACGCCCGTCTTGAGGCCGAATTGGGGAAAGGCCAGGGTGTAGGTGGTTGAAGGTTTCATGGAAAATTGGGCGTTGAAGCTGTCGTAGGTCTGGTGGGCGCTTTCCCGGTTGGTGTATTGGGAAAACTCATAGGCTGGGATCAGGTGGATGAGAAGGATCAGGCTTCCCCAGAGGCCGAAAAGAGCGGCGAGGGGAATCTTTTTCCAGGGGATTCCGCCTGTGTTTTCCTCCCGGGCGGAAGGCCACAGGACGCGAAGAATAAAATAAGCCAATCCGATGTAGAGAAAATAACTGGTCATCTGGAAATTGCCGCACAGAAAAATCATGGCGAAGGCCAGGCCCGCGCCAAACGCCTTGGGAGGGGCCCAATCGCGGCTGAGTCTTTCCAGCGCCCCCAGCCACCAGGGCAACCAGGCGAAGGCCGCCAGGATCGGGGGGTGGATCAGTTCCCACCAGAAGAAGCCGGAGAGGGAAAACAAAAGGGCTCCCAGCCGGCAGGCGTTTTCCGAAAGCCGCAGGCTTCTCAGCCAGAAATGAGCCCCGCAGGCGGCAATGAAAAAATGAAGAAAAAAGAAAACTCCCAGCCCGTAGGCGATGGGGAAAAGAAGGGTGAGGTAATTGAGGGGATAGCACATCATCACGTTGGGATCGGCGAAAAAGGGCTGGCCGCCGAAGAAATAGGGGTTCCAGAGGGGGAAATGTCCCGACAATATCTGATCCCGCAACAAGGCGCGGAAATGGCTGTATTGGTTTAAAAGGTCGTTGGCGAAATAGGCCTGGTTTGCGACCAAACATTGGAAAAAGGCGATGAAACCGGCACCCAAAAAGATCCACAGGTAGGATCGGTTTTTAACATGAAGAGGTTCGGTCACCGGTTTTTACTCCCTTGAATGGGGGTGAGTTTGTAGCGGTTGTCCGTGATTTTAACCTGGTAAACCTGCACGGGAATGTCCGTCGGCCGTTTGGGCATGGGCGTCACCAGACCCACGAATAAACCGATCCCGTAAAAAAAATGGCGGAGAAAGATAAGAACCGGAACTCCGATGAAATCCAGCGCGTGGCGGAACCAGGAAACGACGGAAGCGCCCGTGCCGAAAGCCAGTGCCAGGAAGAGGTAGAAAGGGATTCTCCACAATGGGGAAACCAACCAAGCCTTAAAGGGAAAATCAGGAACGGGCAAAAACGGAATAAAAAGTGAAAGGACGTAAACGGCGAAAAAGAAGGGGATCATGTGAACCAAATCGGACAGGCAAGGATAGACCTTCATCTGTCGGGCTCGGCCCCGGCCGTACCGGAAGGCCTGCCAGCAGAAGGCCCAGAAATTCTTGCGGCGGGGCCGGTAAATGGCCGCGGCGGGGTCGTAGATGAGCTGGTATTCCTGATGGAGAAGCCGGTTCAAGAACTCGTTTTCTTCATTGGGGTAGAGGTCCGTTCGGAAGCCGCCTTCCTTCTGAAATGCGTCCTTTCGCACCATCATGTTGCAGAGGATCAGGTCTTTTTCGGTGGCTTCCTTGACCGATCCGATGGAGGCGTAGCGGTTGCGCACCTTGAAACTTCCCAACCAGGAGGCCAGGACTCCGCTGGCGGTTTTTTCGAAATTCGAGCAATCGGGGTAGGGCAGGTTGGGCCCCCCGGCGGCGGCGGTCCTTTGGCCCTGAAAATGGCTCATCAAGAGCGTGGGAGTTCCCGGAATCACCCAGCTATCCTCATCGAGAAAGTAAATCAGGGGGCTTTTGCACAGGTTCAAGCCGATGTTGCGCTGCAGCGAGGGGTTGCGGCCCGTGCTGACGAAGATCTCGGCCGGGCGCTCATGGGGTGGAAGCTTGAGAAAGGATTCAACCGAGGGGATCACCTTTTCCGTGTGATCCACCGCAATAACGACCGCGTAATCAGGCTGGTTCATGGGATTCCGGATGCTTGCGCAAGATGAGGAACGAGGCGGGGATGCCCATGAGGCTGATGAAGATGGGGCCTGCCACGACCATCAACAGAGAAAATACGGCCAGGTCTTCCTGATGCAGGGTGGGGGTCGTGAAGAGCATGAAGAGAGCCGCCTCCCGGGGACCGAAGCCAAGGATTGAAATCGGGAGCAATTCTACCACGACCATTACGGGGACCAAGAGTACGAATTTAAGGTAGGAAAGGGGCAATCCCAGCGCCAGGGCCAGCACACAGTTTCTAAAAATGGCGGTTTCCCATGCCAGAAAAGAAAGACCGAAGGGGCCGAATAGGCTGAAGGATGGAACCAGGAGCGCATGAAGTTTGTTGTAAAACTCCTTGGTGTGGTGGGAAAGCTGGTCGGCCATCTTCTTGGATAAAATCCCGGACATGAGAGGGTTCAAAACGTATTTCATCCAGCGAGGGTTCAAGAGAACGAGGATGAGGAACATGCCCGCGAGGATGCCGATAACCGTAGCCAGTGCCGGGCCCTGGACCTGGGACTGGGTGAGGAAGGAAACCAGCCCGATGACGGCCAAGAGCACAATGGCCGCCAGGTCGTAAAGCCGGTCCGCCACATGCACGGCCAGGGCGGTGGGCGTGGAAATGCGCCCGTACCGGCTCAAGAGCACGATGCGCGTCACGTCCCCCAGTTTTCCCGGAGTGACAGCGGCCAGGGGCTGGCCCGACATAAAAGAGATCACCGACTTTTTCAGGGAGATATGAGAGCCAGACTTGGTCACGAAGGATTTCAGGCGTAACGATTTGAACAGCACCTCAGGTACCCCGATCAACAAGGCCAAAAGAAAAAGTTTCCAATCCAGGGTTTTCAGCCGGTCCCAGGAAGCGTGAAGGTCCAATCGGGAAATCATAAATACATAAAGGGAAAGGCCGATGATGAAGGCGTAGGGGCGTAGTTGTTTCATGAACCGGGTATTTCCTCTTCCAGCGCAGTCACACCATTTTGCCAGCCCCACTTTTTTACCAGCAAAGCCGCCTGCTGTGGGGGTTTTTTGGACCGAAGCGCCTCCCGAATGGTCTTTGCATAAATAGTCGGGTCGGCCTGGGATAAATAAAGACCCTTTTTCCAGGCCGCGGCCTCGCCAATATTTGTGGCCACCACTTTTAGCCCACAGGCCAGGGATTCCCGCAGTTTCATGGAAGACCGGTGTCGGTTGGCGGGATTGTCGGAATAGTAAACCAAGACGGCGTCGGAAAATTTCAGACAAGCGGCCACCTCTTGGGGAGAAAGGTATCCGGTGAAAAAGACGGAGCTGCTGATCTTAAGCTCCCGAGCCTGGTCCATGAACTTGTCTTCGTCCGGGCCCCCGCCCGCCACCAGAAGGCGGACAGAAGGGGACGTATTCAAAAGAAGCCGAAAGGCTTCCATCGCCGGCCCAAGGTCGCAGGCCACGTTCAAATGGGCGGTGAAGCAAAGTACTGGCCCCTTGCTTTTGCTCTTCCAATATTCCACTCCGGGGGGAAGGTCTTGGGTCTTGAGGGGAAGGGTATTGAAGATGGTTTCATCCACACCCTGGGGCAAACGCCGAATTCTCGAAGCTCGAACCTTGAAGTCCTTCAGAAGATGTTCCTTGAGCAGGGGATTGTGGTAGGTCGCCAGGTCGGCCCAGTTGGGCCAGGGCTTTTGAAGCCATTGATGAAACTTGAGGAAGAGACCATGGCTATAGGCATAGTCCACGTCGTCCACGTCAAAGACCACCCGGGCGCCCTTGCGGCGTTGAATCCAAAGGGCGGGAACGGCCATGGGATAGGGTTTGACGCAAAAGGCCACGTCAGACCAGACGAAGAGGGAATAAATAAAGTAATAAAAGGTCGAAAGGCCCATGTCGATCCAACCGGGCAAGGTGGGAAGGGGCGAAGGGAAATGAACGGTATGGCCCTTTCGCCGCAAGGCTTCGGCGATATAAAAGGCTCGCAGGGCACAGCCGGTTCCCCAACCTTTCGAGGAAAGGATGAGGTATCTTTTTCGAGCTTTTTGTTTAGAGGGCTTTTGTTTCATGATTTAGGGGAAAATTGTATCAGAACTATGCACCAGGCAACGTTCACAAATAAACCCTCTCCCCCAATCCCGGTCTTGGAGGATAATCTTCAAGGTTTTAACAAACCATTTCACCGCGAAGGCGCGGAGAAAAGCAAAAACGATCAGGATTTGTTGAATTCCATTCTATTGTGACGTTTGTTTTCTCGGTATCCTTCGCGTCTCCGCGGTAATAAGTGTCTTTAAATGAGGAGGTCGGAAATGAAGTCGCTTAAGGGCAAAGTGGCGGTGGTGACTGGCGCGGGATCGGGCATTGGGCGCGCCCTGGCGCAGGCCCTGGCGAAAGAAGGGTCCACCCTGGCCCTGGCCGATAAGAACATGGACGGTTTGAAAGAAACGGTTTCCCTCCTTCAAGGCGTAGAAGCCCAAATCTGGGCCATGGATGTCTCAGATCGCAAGGCAGTCGAGCATTTCGCTTCCGCCGTCGAACGAAAAGTGGGCCCAGCCGACATCCTCATCAACAACGCCGGGGTGAACGCCTACGGGATGGCCGCCGATACCAGCTATGAGACCTTGAAATGGATGATGGACGTCAACTTCTGGGGTACGGTGCACAACACCCAGGCTTTTTTGCCTCAGCTTTTGGGGCGGCCCGAAGCCTCCCTGGTGAATGTTTCCAGCGCCCTGGGGCTCATCGGCTTTTACGGCCAGTCGGCTTACAGCGCCAGCAAGTTCGCGGTGCGGGGTTTTACCGAGGCCCTGCGTCAGGAAATGGAAGAAACGAAAGTGGTCGTGACCCTGGTTTTCCCCGGCGGGGTTAAAACCGGAATCCATAAGGCTTCCCGAAACGAATATCACCTGACCCCGCAAGAGAAGAACCAAGGGCGGGAAGACATGGAAGCCCACCTCAAAAGCACGCCCGCTCAAGCGGCGGAAAAAATAGTGAAGGGCATCAAGAAGGGAAGTCAACGCGTTCTCATCGGCCTGGATGCCCAGCTCATCGACTGCCTGGCCCGTTTCCTTCCCGAACATTACGACCTCTATATGGAAATGGCCAAGAAGAAAGATCCCTTCTGGAGCAAGATTCAGAAAAAGTGAGTTTTGTTAGATCCTGATTCCCTCTCCCCTTGAGGGAGAGGGTCAGGGTGAGGGGTTTCTTAATGTTGTTTAGCGGGAGGGAATCACTTGCCTAAAAAAATAGCCTTCGTCACCGGCGCAACAGGCTTTCTAGGCGCCAACCTGGTTCGGGAACTCCTGGCCCAGGGTTGGGATGTCACCGCCTTTCACCGCGCCAGTTCGGACCTGTGGCGCTTGAAGGGTCTGCCCATCCATTTGAAAGCCGGTTCCTTCTCCCAGCACGAATCCATCCTGACCGCCATCCCCGACCATACGGACGCCGTCTTTCACGTGGCGGCCTGTGTGAGCTTTTGGCGCGGGGATGACGCCCAGATGGAGCAGGACAACGTTCAGGCCACCAAGACCCTGTTGAACATTTCCATGAAACGAAAGGTACGGCGTTTCATTCACACCTCGTCCGTGGCCGTCTATGGCTTTCCCCAAAGCCGGGCGGATGAAAATTTCCCCCACGAGGGTTTGAAATCCCATATCGGTTACTTTCGAACCAAGGCCCAGGCCGAGGCGGAGGTTCAGAAAGCCGTTCAAGAGGGCCTGGACGCGGTCATCCTGAATCCCGCCAACATCATCGGCCCTTTCGACCGGGAACATTGGGGAAAGTCGTTGATGAGGGTCAAGGAAGGCAACATGCCCGGCTCGCCCCCGGGGGCCGGCTCTTTCGTCCACGCGGTCGAAGCGGCCAAGGCCCATGTGACGGCTTTTGAAAAGGGGAAAAAGGGCGAGAATTACATCCTGGCGGGGACGGACGCGACTTACCCTGAAATATTCAGGACCATTGAAGAAATCTGTGGGCTACCGCACAAGGTCAAAGCGGTACCCGCGGGGATGCTGAAGGTTTACGCCTGGACCGCCCAACTATTGTCGAGCTTCAGTGGCAAAAGACCCGAGATCACCCCAGAAATCGCAACCCTTTTATGTTCCAAGGCGTTTTTTAATTCCACAAAGGCGGAGAGGGAACTGGGATTTAAACCACGACCCATCATGGACATGCTTGTCGATTGCTTAAATAGTATGTGATGTAGCTCTTTGTTGTTCACGATGCGGATTCATCGTGGACAGGTAATTGTTTAGCAAAAGAGGTTTTATGTTTGTGCCTAGAACCATTAAAAAATATATTTTTCTACCAGTGGGTTATTTCATTTGTATTTCGGTATTGTTAGCGGTTTTTTCTTTGAGTCGAGGGGGAAACCCAGAACGTCCGACTTTTTTGAAATCAGGCGAAAAACTAAAGAATATCTTCCATGGAAATATCTACGTGGTAGAGACTCAAAATAAAAGCGTCAAAAATTTTATCGATTATGAAATAACCAAAATATATTTTCTTGATAAAAAAACAGGTAGTTATAGATCGTACGATGTTTCTTTGACTAGTACAAAGCACTCAAACTTCTATATAAAAGATTTCGATAATTATCTTTGCTTGTCTTGCCTATATTCGGAGAAGGACAAAATAAAAACAAGCACTGTGATCCTGGATAACCAAGGAAATGTTCTTTGGGAAAAGAAGAATGATAGTGAAGTGCAGACCTACTGGAATGAAGAAAAAAAACAAGCCCTTTTGATTTATGGGTACGAAGGAGTATTAAAAAAATGTTCTAAGGATGGAAAAGAAGTATTCGTTAATACATATTCAAATCGTGCTGAAAAACATGTGCCTGACGAGAATATGGATGATGAGCCAAGTTTTGGATTCAAGTTTAATGCCTCGAGTGACGGTGAGTTTATTGCTTTGGAAAGAACGGGGGACCGATTTCATGAGTTGACCCTTTTGAACATTGAAGGGAATGCCCTTTTTCAGAAAAAGAATCTCCCCTTAAAAACATCGGTAGTTTTAGTTGATAGCAAAGAGAAGGTTTTGCTTGTGGTTAAATTTTTATCGGATTCAGATACAACTTATACCGGGTATGATTTTTCTGGTTCGAAACTTTGGGAAAATGATTTACAACATTCCTATTACTTAAAACCCGATGCAAACGCAGGTATTGTTCGACTTATAACTAGAAGTGGTGGAGAAACAAATAAAAGTATTGATTTAAAAACAGGTAAAGTTTGTGACTGGGGTGACGAATAGATGTTTCGTTCTGAGTGGTTAACGTTAAGAATTGTCCGCGACGGCGAGGGCCTTTTGGACAATATGAAAATGTTTCTATGGGTCTTGGGAATTGTCGGGTTATTGTTGGGTTCATGGCCTAATCTGGCAAACGCTTCGGATGTGCGGGTCGATTCGACCGGCGGATTAAGCCTGGTTCTCTCGGACGAAACCACCGAAATTACCCCCTATAACCTGGGTAATCCCGCCGGGATGGCGTTGCTGCCTGTCGGGGGAAGCATTGGGATGAATCTTCCCTTGATTAACCTCGCCCAACCCAACAACGCGTATAACGAGACGCATTTCGGGATTTCTTCCGGATTTATTCCAACATTTCCAAACTTAAACAACACACTCGCCCCCATGAACCCCACAGCCGGTAACCAATACCAAGGCTTTCTCTACGTCACCCCGGACCAATGGGCTTTTCAAGCCACCGGAGGATTTAACGATATCCAGTCGACCGATAATGGCTTGCTCTCGGTTGCAAATGCGACCCAAGGCGGCCAGGAGTTGGTGCGGGCCGCGAAGGAACTGGGTCCCTTGACCCTGGGTACGGAGCTTCAATTTTCAGAAAGTGGAGGAAACGAACAGATTAGTTCCAATCCGACAATACCAGCGATAGGTTCTTCCACTCAAACAAACAGTTCATCTGGTAACTTGAACTCGGGATTATTGGTTAACTTTCCACTAGGTGAAGAGGAGCACCCCGTTTGGTTAAGGCTGGGGGGGACCTTTTCATTCAATATCATGACCCCGCAGACAGTCGGTTCAATTTCTATCAATCCATTTGAGACGATTTTGAAATCCTCCAATTCGGTGTTTGAACCCTGCTTATTTGTTGAAGTCCCAGGCGCTTTCCAAGGCGGAATTTTGTTATCTTTACAAAACCAAACCGATGAATTGGGTGTTATTAACGGCGATACCAACCAAATCAGCACACCTTACTTTAAGACCGAAAATATCAGCGTGGAAAATGTTGCAGTTCTCTATAAGTGGAGAATGCCGTTAGTCGACCCAGGCAATCCCCACCCTTTTAGTTTCAACCATGGGGCTCTTTTTCAACTGACGTCTTCCCAAACATCTTACTGGCAGCCGGATGGCAGTTCGGGAGGCAATATGTCGGTGATGTCTTACAACTTCCAAGGGGGTGTCGGGCTTGAATGGAAAAAAGACTTAACCTTAGGGATCCAGTTGAATTGGTATGGAATCACTTCGACACCCGATAATTCCCCCGTTGGTTTGCTTTCAAATGATTACATCTTTCGTTTCGGCTTTGGCGGTGAAAAATGGGTCGCCGAGAATTGGTCTATTCGGTTGGGGATTGTTGAAGAGAACGCCCAGAACCCCTGCCAAAATGGTGCCAACGATGGCTATTTTGGGCTTGATCCCAATCAATCGCTCAGCGGCCTTATGGGAACGGCGGGCATTGGGTATGAGAATAAGGGCTTTCGAATGGACGGAATGGTTTGGTGCGAACAACCCACTTTCACGCCCACCACTCCTAATGACACCCCTACCCTCCTGGGCCTTGATCTGGACGCGGCATTATGTTTTTAAATGATTAACAGGTAGGGTATGAATTTTCTGGAGAAATTTTGTCCTCGATGGAACGCGGCTTGGACAACCTAAAAGGCCATTAGAATATGGCCAAATGAAATCCCAATCGCTATCCAGGAAACCAACTACTTCCGATTTGAAAAATGGGTTTTCGCGAATCGATGGGATTTATTTTCTTGGTACCTTACTCGTCCTCTGCCTTCTTTCCGTTTTCCCCTTGCCGGCCTGGGCCTAAGGCCCATTTGTACCCAGAGATTGATTTGGCCATTGGATGATTTCCGGGTATAATTTATCGGCAGTTTAACGGCAGTTATTCGGCGGAGGGATCCTTGGATTACCGGCCCCTATTTCGTGTGACGTCTTCCATGATCCGCTTGCTGGGAAAAATGGAAGCGGCCCGTGAGATCGTGGAGGGCCTGGAATTGCCCATCGATCTGGAACGCGAGTTTCGGCAGGATGCCTCCGCGAGGACGACGCACTATTCCACTAAAATCGAGGGTAACCGCCTCACCCTGAAGCAAACAAAAGAATTGCTGGCGGGCCGGGAGGTCATCGCCCGTGAAATCGACAAACGGGAGGCGATGAATTACTACGATTGCCTCGACCTGATCTACCGCGCCTCCAAAGCCCGACAACCGATTACCGAAGGCATCATCAAAAGCATTCATTCCACGGTCCAAAAGGGGATCGTGAAGGGGAAATTGAGGGGGCAATACCGGGAGGCCCAAAACGCGGTTTATGACTCGGCCACCCGAAAGCCGGTTTATTTCCCACCCGAATCGAAAGATGTGCCACAGCTCGTAAAGGCTTTTGTGGGTTGGCTCAACCAGGACCTGGAAACGCATCCGGTTCTGAAGGCGGCAGGAGCCCACTATCAATTCGTGACCATTCACCCCTTCATGGACGGGAATGGGCGCACCGCCCGGGCCCTGGCCACCCTGGTGCTTTACCGGGCGGGGTACGGGTTGAAGCGGTTTTATACCCTGGAGGAACATTACGCGGAGGATTTGAAGGGTTATTACGGTGCCCTTCACCTTTGCCAAGGCACGCATTATTACGAAAACCCCAACCCGGACATTACCCCCTGGATGGAATATTTCCTCAAGGGCGCGGCCATCGTGTTTGAGCGGGTCAAAGAAAAGGCCCTGGAAGCCTCCAAAACTCGGTTGGCCCCGTTCAGCCCGAACGATGCTGAACTCTTGCAGAAAATCGGGCCAAGGGAAAGAAGGGTTCTGGCCTATTTCCGGAAAAATTCCCAATTGAGGACGAAAAATCTTTGTTCCCTTTTTGACGTCAAGGAACGGGCCGCCCGGGATCTGCTGACCAAGTGGATGGGACTGGGTTTGATTCAAAAACGAGGAACCGGGAAGAGGGACGCCCATTACGTTTTATCGGCGGAGTATCGGCATTTTATCGGCGGGTAAACCGGGAAGATGGTTCGCGACGCCGGCACGATTAGGTCAAACCGATTTTTAGAAAAGATGGCAAAGGTGGATCGAAGTAACATGAAATCCCAACAGCTATCCAGGGAACAAACCGCATCCGATTTTAAAAATGGGATTTTGCGATTAGATTGGTTTTGTTTTCTTTTAAGCTTACTCGTCCTCTATCTTCTTTCCATTTTCACCTTGCCATCCTGGGCACAAGCCCTTCTGGTGGTCGGGGGATTGATACTGCCTTTGGGCTGGATGGCTTGGAAATCGAACCAACCTCTTTCCAAAGAAACTGCTCCTTGCCTTCAAGAGTCATTTCCGACTAGCCATCTAGGTTTCTGGTTAATCCCTATCGCGGCGGCATTGCTCTATCGCTTTTGGGGCATCACGAATCTTCTGGTATGGCCACAGGCAGATGAGGGATTTAGCGGGATTGCCGGGATTGAATTAAGCCGAAATTGGGACTGGCGGTTCTTCTATAGCGACGGGCAGTCACCGCCGGTGTTGGATTGGATCTGTTCGCTGTTTTTCAGGGTCAGTGATTCTTATTTCTTCAACCTTTGGTTTCCCCCGGCAATTTTTTCCACCCTGACGCTTCTTTTGGGTTACCTGGCCGCGCGGCAGTATTTTTCCAAGTCTTTCTCCTGGCTCTTCGCGGGGATCATCGCTTTCAGTTTTTGGCCCCTTTACATAGGCCGGTTATGCCTTCAGGCGGTTATGTTCCCTCCCTGGGAGATGGCTTCTTTTTGGGCCCTGGGCAAATATTTGAAGGCGGTACCGGAGTCTCGGTTGAAATGGACCATCGTTCTGGGGTTTGTGGTGGGCCTGGGGGCTTATACCTATGTCCCCTGGGTTTTCATTCCCGCCCTTGTGTTCGTGGTGCTTTGGTTTGAGAAGGGGTCGGTCATGGGACAAAAGATCCGCACCCTGTTGGTTTACGCGGGTTCGCTGGTTGTGGGGGCTTCCTGGTTCATCGCGGCCTGTTTGCGGGAAGGATATGGCGGCCATATTTCGGCGCTTTGGGCGGGAAAGACCACCTTCACTTGGTTTCATCATTTGGCCGTCATCTACGATTATTTCAATGTAGTGTTCTGGGGTTTTGCGGGAGAGGTGCCCCGCTATGTGCCTTTTCAGGGCGGGTACCTGAACCCCCTTCTGGGTGCGCTGTTTTTCCTGGGGCTGGTGGAGGCTTGGAAATTTCGGCATCTTCCTTTCTTCAAAGTTTTGGGCGTGGCCTTCGCTCTTTTCATCCTCCCGGGGGTTCTTTCGGTCAACGTCCAGGGTTTGCGGATCGTTCCTTTGATGCCCCTGCCGCTTTTCATGGTGGCCCTGGGTTTTCAGCGATTGACCAAGGCTTGGGCGGTCCCAGGACGGGTCTGGGCGGCGGTGTTATTACTTGGTACCACGGCGGTTTGGGATGGGTACCGCCTGGTCCAGCCTTACCGGGACCCCTCCCGCTATGACGAAACCTTCCGCCGAATCGACAAGAGCCCGGCCCTTTACCGGGCCTACCTGGTGTTACAGCACTATTCCCAAGAATCGGGTCTGGTCTTTACCGACTTTACCCCCGAGAGGGACCAGACCCTGAGGGGGGCGGTTTATCCCTTCAACGCCGCCTGGAACACCCTGCAAGGCCCCGACCGAAGCCAATGGGCGGCGATTTTGGCTGAACAGGAGGATAGGGTTGGCCTTTCGGCGAGGTTCCCGGAGGCGGTTTGGACCGAATTGGGCCCCGGATCGGGCAACCAGGGGGATTTGGTGCTGGGGGTGACCCCCGTCACGGCTAGAAATTGGGACACCCTGAAGGCCTGGGCGGGGGTGCCCTTCCGCTATTTCCAGGGCTTAAGTTCGGCTATGAATGAGGTGAAAAACCTAAAGACCTATGACGATACCCAGGACCTGTTTACCCACCCCCCAGCGGAAGTAACCGGTGATCCCTTCCTCAAAACCTGCTGGGAGCGGAGAACCGCCGAGTTTTATGACCACTTTGGACGGCATTGATTCCAAACCGCTTGGGTTGATCTGGTTGAATACCGATGTGTACCGGCATTTATACCGTTTATACCGCCATTTTTACCGCCGTATACCGGTACAAATGCCCATTTGTACCAGCCAAATACCATCAAATTTCCTGATTATTACCGGTATAAATCGATTTGTACCAAAACCGTTTTCTAGTTGGCTTTTACCGGTATTCGGTGGTATTCACCTGGTAAACGGGTGGTATTGAGTGGTATTCGTACCGGTATTTACCGGTATAAATCTCACTTCCAATTAACGCCCCTCCCGGCCGTAAAAGAACCACAAAAACCAAATAAAAGACCGGGAAATCTTACTTCCAATTATCTAATCTCACTTCCAATTAAAATTGAAAGTGAGATTTATCGTCTAAAGGCCGGTATGAATCGATTCAAATCGATTCATTATTCGACTCAATCGATTCATGGCCGAAGTGAATCGATTCGTCGATTCGGGAAGGACCATCGAATCTATTGGGTTTTTGGGGGGTTATTCGACTCACGATTCGTCTAATCGATTCAGTATTCGATCCAATCAATTCGAATCGATTCATTATTCGACTCAATCGATTCAAGACCGGGGTGAATCGATTCATAGCCGAAGTGAATCGATTCGTTGATCCGGGAAGGACCATCGAATTTATTGGGTTTTTGGTGGGTTATTCGACTCACGATTCGTCTAATCGATTCACTATTCGATTCAATCAATTCGAATCGATTCGCTAATCGACTCATTCGACTCATGACCGGTGTGAATCGATTCTTTCGACCTCCGGGGGGGGCGGAGGACGGGTTCCTCCTACGCCTAGGCTTCGGAGGACAGGTCGGAGGACGGGCGGGATAAACGAATCGACAAAGTTTTAGGGGCCTGCTGATAATTATTACAGCGCCGTGGCTAGCTTGTCGAATTCATCGATCTTGATGGCCGGAGAGGATGTGAATCCAATTCCGGTCAACCGGCTCAAGATCAAAGAGGCCTTCATGGCCGATTCCACGCTTGGCAAATCCACGATGAGAACCAAGTCATAAGACCCGAGCAGGGCATAAACATTTTCCACCCGGCCGCCCAGTTTCTTGATCCCGCTCAACACCTTGGTTGTTCGGGCTTCGCTGACTTGCTTGAGCGAATCCGGGGTGTATTTTCCCAACATGAAATAGGTCGCCATGGAAAGCCTCCTTCGGAAATGAACAAGAGGGGTTGGGAAGGTAACTTCAGAGACAGGAACTATTTTACTCCCGGCCCGGGGGGAACCCTAAGGTTACGTTGAAGAGATGTTTGGCCGAAAGGGTGACGGGGTTGATCTTACCGAACGTCGTGGCCGGTCAAGACGGCCGCGCCGCGTTTGGCGACTTCCCATCCGCCCTTGAGGGTCCAGAGGGGGTCGTTGAAGCGAATTTTGGAAAGCAGGTATTTGGGTCTGAAGAGGATTTCCCGGTAGGCCATCTGGCGCAGGCGGATCAGATCCTGGGTGGTCAGGGCTTCGGTGCGGACGACGGGGGTGGGGGCCAGGGGCGAGTATTGGCTCCAATCCTTGTGGTTGAGGCACTTCTTTTCCTCGTACCAGGGATACATCTCGGTATTGGGGAAGGGCGTGGAGAAACAGAACTGGGTGTAGAAGGGGTCGATTTCTTTGATGAAGTTGATGGTTTCCCGCCAGGTATCCTCGGTCTCGCCGGGCAACCCGCAGATGGTCATGCCGTAAAAAAGAATGTCCGCTTCCTTGCAGGCCTTGGCGCAGGCGCGGATGTCGTCCTTGGAAACGCCCTTGTTGATCTTTTCGAGGATCATCTCGGACCCGCTCTCGATGCCGACCGCCAGTTCGATGCAACCCGATTGCCGCATGCGTTTGAGCGAGGGCACGTCCGTCAGGTTGGCGCGGGTACAGCAGACCCATTCCATGTTCACTTCGTCCTTGATGAGCTGGTCGGCCAGGTCGGCGGTGCGGGCTGAGTTGAGGGCCAGCAGATCGTCGAAGAAAAGAACGTTCTTTACCCCGAATTGGGTTTTCAGCCACTTCAATTCTTCCGTCACCTGCTCGTGGGGGCGGGGCCGGTATTTTTCCAGGGCGTAGGCGCAGAAGGAACAGCCGAAGGGACAGCCCCGGGAAGTCTGGATCATGGCGAAATGGTCGGCAAAGACGCCGGTGTGGTAGGGATCCACCGAGGGCAAGAGATCGTAGGCGGGGAAGGGCGCGTCGGCCACTTCCATGAGCGGCGCCTGGAGGGTCTTGGCGAAGCCGGTCTTGCCCTGGTAGGCGAGGCCTGAAACCCCCGAAAACCATTCGGAGGAATGGGGGGGCAATTCCCCCTTCTCGGAAAGGGCGGACTGCATGACCTGGGCCAGGGCGGGCAAAACCACGTCCAGCTCGGACATGATGTAAAGGTCCACCTCGGGGCGGCGGGTGATTTCTTCCAACAGCCAGGGAACTTCGGAAATGATCTTGTTGCGGATGGCGGTCACGCAATTGGGGACGGCGGCCTTGGCGATCTGCAGAACCTTCAAATCTTCTTCCTGGCAATCGAAAGCCATGCGGGCCACGACCAGGTGGGGCTGGTAAGAGCTGAGCGCGCGACCCACTTCCTCAAGCCTCAGGTCGAAGCCGTTGCAATCCAGAACCTTAACTTCGTAACCGGCTTTGCGGAGGGATGCGGCGCCTTGGAGGATCGAAAGGGGGGGATAAACCGAGCCGACGTCGCGGTGTTCGTACCGTTCCTCGCGAACGACCGGCAGGCCCTTCACGCGGGGAGGATTGATTAAAAGAGCCCTCAGTTTTTCTGCCATGTTTTTCTCCCCTTGAGGAAAGCTTACGTTGGGGTTCCTTGAATCTCAAGGGGTCCCCCTAGATGGACGGACGTGAAGAGCTTATTCAACGGTCCCGAAACGGGTGGAAATCCCTCAGCCGTCGGTTTCCAGGCGGTATTTGGCAAAAGCGGCCTGGGCCGGGGAATTGGTGGCGTCCCGCAGCTGCTGGAGCAATTGGTTATTACCCGGATAATCCAGGTGCATCAGGGTCATTTCGGTGGACCCATCCGCGAAATGCCATTCCTTCAAGTTGACTTGGTCATTCAATTTTTCGGCCTGGACATGGGGGGTCTTGTTCCAGCGCCGGAACTGCTTGGCCCAATCCTCAAAGGGAGGAGCCTGGGCATTGACGCTGTCCCACTCGGTCGAGATGAAATAAAGCTGGTTGTGGAAAAAAATGAAATCGGCCTTGGAGGGTCCCGTCAGGCCGTTGGCGGTGGTAAGGCTGGCAATCTTGAACTCGGGGTCGTTGTTATAGGGCCTCAACAATTTTTTCAGGCCGGTAAAGTGCGGCTGGAGTTCCTCCAAAGTTTGGCCCAGGGTCACCTGCGCCACCTGGCGGGGAAGGGGAATCTTGGGACCGGCGAAAGCGTCCCTCAATATTCCGCTGGAAAACAGGAATAGGACTAAAAGACAGATTCCCAGCATCCCCAGAGCGAGGAGAACTTTCCAACGGGGAGTGGAATCCTTGGATGTCTCAACCGAAGCGGTCTTGACCTCAGCGGGAGATTGCGGCTTGGGGCGTGCCATGAGGGTCTGCGCTTTCCGGCAAGGGATCGCCGTAGTCCTTCACGTGTCCCAGCAAAGACTGTAATCCCCGCCATAATAGATTAAGTTCCCTGAGGGAACGAACCGTCATTAATTGGCCGAATATGAACTTCGGGTGCTTCATCAGATTCCACGTCTTGGTCGCCCACTCGCTCGCGTTGATGGGCGACTTCAATATCGGATGGCTCATGTCGTATTTCTCGTAATCCTTCTCCCCTATCAAGAGCCAGCCCTTGTTCACCGATTCCCGCCAAAGGGGCGAGCCCGGGTAAGCTACCACGACCGAGGCCTGCATGCAGTCTCCGGCGCGGACCTTATAGTACAAAAGTTCCCGGGTGACCTCGTAGGTCTTGCGCACATCCTCTTCCGTTTCCCAGGGATATCCCATCATGGTGGTCAATAGCACTTTCAACCCGCGGTCCTTGGCCATCTTGACCCCGTTGCTGATGAGATCAACCGTCTCGCATTTGGCCAGATGCTTGATGGTGTAGTCGGAGCCCGATTCCAGGCCTATCTTCAAAAGACGCCAGCCGCATCGGACTAGCAGGTCCACCACTTCGACATTCAGGGTATCGGCCCGGCAGTTGGAAGAGAACTGAAAGCGGCCCAGGAGCTTGCGGGACTTGAGTTCCTTTTCGAATTCCTTGAGCCATTCGATGTTGTAGATGGGGCCGGATTCGTTGTCGTCGAAAAATTCCCAGACGCCGTGTTCGTTGATGCAGATTTCCATCTCTTCCGCCACGTTCTTGGGAGATCGAAGGCGCGCGGTCTTGCCCCAGAGGGCGTGCTGCCAGATACAGAAGGTGCAGAGGCCCACCCCGCCGGGCGAGTGTTCGGAGGCGCCGCAACCCCGGCCGGTCAGGATGTAGGCCGTGGGACGGAGCAAGTAGGCTTCGCCGTAATCCCGATAGCGGGTGAGGACTCGGTCGATGAACGGCAGGGTATCCAGGGCGTCCATGAGCTTGTGCGGGCCGGAGGTGGCGGGTTTGCCCGAAGCGTCCCTGAACCAAAGGCCGGGACCCAGGGGCTCCTTGCCGGAAAGGTGCTGGACCAGGTTGCGGCCCACGATATCGTAATCGCCGCCGGTGATGACGTAATCGACCTGGGAGTTGAGGATGGATTCCTCGGGGAAATAAGTGACATGGTCGCCCATGAGCACGGTTTTCATGTTCGGGTAGCGGGCTTTGAGTTCCTCGATGTATTTCCAGTGCCGCTTGACCACGGGCGCCTTGGTTTCCAAAAAAACGATCTCGGGTTTGAAGTCGTCCAGGTGCTTCTCGAATTCCTCGTCCGACATGCGGCGGTTGATGCCGTCCAGCCAGAGTATCTCGTGGCCCAAGTGCTTCAGGTTGGTGGCCAGGTGGCCCGGAACCAATGGAAAGATGCGAACCTCAAGGGTTTTGGAAAATTTCAAATGGCGGTTTTGCGTCAGGAGGGGAAGTTCCCCGTCTTTGCGGAAGGGGGGATAGAGAACGGCGGTTTTCATGCAAACCTCAGTGGGAAAGATGGGCTACGGACTACCCCAAAATTAAAAAAAGATTTTGGGATGAACAGGTCTTCTTTATTTCGGCTTTATCAGGTGAAGCCTGTTAAGACTATATTCTACCGCGGTAATAATCAATGGTGTAACCCAGGCCCTCTTTTAATGAAACCTGGGGTTTCCACTGGAGTTTCTTGACGGCCTTGGAAATATCAGGCTTCCGACGGACCGGGTCGTCTTGGGGCAGGGGCTGGTGGACGAGTTTAGCGTTCTTACTCCCGCAAAGGCCCAGGACGGTCTTCGCGAATTCCTTGATGCTGGTCTCCTGGGGGTTGCCCAGGTTAAAGATTTCGCCCTTGGTACCCTGGGTGGAAATAGCGGCCCAAATGCCGCGGACCAGATCCGATACGTAGCAAAAACTGCGGGTTTGGGAGCCATCGCCATAAAGGGTCAGGGAATGGCCCGCCAGGGCCTGGGTAATCATGTTGGAAACCACCCGGCCGTCATTTTCGTTGAGGCGGGGACCGTAGGTATTGAAGATGCGGATAATGCGGGCGTCCACATTAAATTTATTGATGTACTCATAGATGATGGCTTCCCCCAGGCGCTTGCTCTCGTCGTAGCAGGAGCGGGGCCCGAAGGAATTCACGTTGCCCCAGTAAGTTTCCACCTGGGGATGGACGCTGGGGTTTCCGTACACTTCCGAGGTGGAGGCGAACAAGAACTTGGTCTTGCGTTTGCGGCAGTATTCCAAAAGCTGGAGGCTGCCCATCGAATTGACCAGGATGGTCTGGATGGAGTTTTTCATGTAGCCGACCGGGGAAGCCGGGGAAGCCAGGTGGAAGACATAATCGGCGTTGGGGAAAAAACGGGGGAACCCCCGGGTGATGTTGCTTAAAAACCGGGGAAGCTTCTTGATGACGTCGCGCTTGACGAAGCGGAACTGGGGGTGGCGCCTCAGGTGGGCGATGTTTTCCATCTTGCCCGTGATGAGGTTGTCCACGCAGACCACGTGGTGGCCCTGCTCGATGAGGAAGTCGCAAAGGTGGGAGCCGACGAACCCGGCCCCGCCGGTGACGATGGAGTTGATTTTGTTCATGCTCTTTTATGGATCGGGAAGTGGTTTCGGCTCAACGAGGGTGGAGTTTATCACAGGGGCGGGCGGGCCTCCACTTGAAAAGGACGGGAGACTTATCTCATCCAGACCATTCCGCCAAATTTCTCGCTGAATTTGCTGAAGATGACGTGGCCCATGCGGGTGTTGGTCACGAATTTCCGGCCCCAATGGTCGATGAAGGAGAGACGGCTCATGTAGTAGGCCAGGGACCCCCAGAGAGGCCCCATCCGATAGCGGAGCATGCTCCACTCGTAGAGGTTCTTTCCCTGGCGGATGATATCCATCCGTTGTTCCTTCGTGAATTCGTCGGTCTCGTAGATGGGATATTTGGAATTGTAGGACATGTCGGTCAGGTAATTGGGGACCAGCAGGCGCGCGTGGTCGCGGACGAACTCGAAAAGCTCGGTGCCCGGATAGGGCGTGGCGTTGTTGAAGTTGATGAAATTGGCGGGAAGGCTCTTGGCGTATTTCAGGCTTTCCTTGGCTTCCTCATAGGTTTCGGTGGGGTGCCCCGCGATGAAGCCGACGGAACAGGGGATGCCCGCCTTGTGGGTCAAGGTCACGGCCTTGGTCACCATATCCTTGTTGAGGCCCTTTTTGATCACCTTTAATACCCGGGGGCTTCCGGATTCGCATCCGAAATTGACCAGCCGGCATCCGGACCGTTTCATGAGGTCCAACAGTTCTTCCGTCACGCCGTTCACCCGCATCCCGTTCCACAGTTCCCAGGTGATGTCGAGCTTGCGCTCCAGGATGAGGCGGCAGATATCCATGACGCGCTGGGGATTCAGGTTGAAAACGTCATCGTTGATTTGAAAGTGTCTCCAGCCCTTGTTGTACCAATAGGCGATTTCCTTCACGCTGTCCTGGGCGGAACGGGAGCGGAACCCTCCGCCCATGGTGAGAGGGACGGAACAAAAGGTGCATTTATAGGGACAGCCCCGCTGGGTGATGAGGGGGATGGCTTTGACCTTGGCACAGGGATAGCGTTCCAGCCCGAAGGATTCGTAATCGGGATAGGGCATGTCCTCGAGGTTCTGGATCAAGGTGCGTTCTTCGTTTTCGATGGCTTCCGATCCCTTGCGCCAGAGAAGGCCCTGGACCGCGGCGAAATCGGGCTTGGGGGACTTCATGGCTTCCAGAAGCTCCAGACTCGTGAATTCGCCTTCGTTCTTGATGGCGAAATCCACGGCCGTATCCTTCATGACTTTCAGGTGGCTGACGGAGACGTGGGGGCCGCCGATGACCACGGGCGCCTTCGTGTGCAATTTGATCCGGTCGATCAAGGAGTAAACGTGGGGAAGGGAATAACTGAAGGAGGTGACGCCCACCAGATCGTAATTGTTCCTCAAAAGCTCCACGAGGCGGTCCGGGCCGTCCATCCGCTCGTCATAAAGATCCACGTGAACGCCCTTGGATTTGAGGAAGGAAGACAGGTAGGCGATGCCCGTATGGGGATGACCCGGGACGGCGTTGGCGTCGCCGAAGATCGAGCGGAGGTTGGAAACAGTCAGTAGGATGCTCGACACGGAAACTCCCCTTGGGCCAGCGGCGGAAAAGGAACCGCCCTGAATTTAAAATGCGCCTGAAAAAAACTTAACACAGGCACTATGAAAGAGCAAGGTTGCGGCCCCAAGTGGTCTGCCGGGATGGGAAGCGGGGGCCAAAAACGGGAAGGACCGCTGAAATAGACCCCATTGTCAACGAATGGGATAGTCCTGGCCGTAGGGAGCGGTCTCTTCAGGCGTAGGAGTGGGAAGGGGGGCGGGGCTTGTCGAGGGGGTGGGGATGGAACCCGGAGCGGGTTGGTTTTTCAGCGGTCTCAACCGGATGACGCAGTCATTTTGCATATCGGTGAGATAAAAACGATCTTGGGAGTCGCAGGCAATTCCCCGGAATCTCGGGACAAAGTTGGCGTTCAGGATGTCGTCGCTGAACCGCCATTGCCCGAGAAAATTGAAAAGATTGTCGAAAAATTCCACGCGGCCCGAGGTGCCGTCCAAAACAGCGACCATTCCCTTTTTATTGACGGCCGCCCCCACCGGTTCCTTGAACTGGAAGGGCCCATCGCCGTACCAGCCCTCGATCGTAACCGGGGCCAGATTCGTGGCCGCGGAGGACTGGTCGTTGAAGACCTGGATTCGGAAATTGCCCGTATCCGCCACGATCGCCTGGTCGATGGTGTTCAAACCGAATCCCAGGGGAACATTGAATTGCCCGTCCTGGGTGCCGAAAGTGCCCCAGGCGAAGTTGAAAACCCCCTCGGTGCTGAAGTTTTCGAAACGGGAATTTCCCGAATCCAGCACCCAGATATTTCCGTAATGGTCCTTCGCGATAGAACGGGGCTGGTCGAATTGGCCGTTGTTGATGCCCTGGCTTCCCCAGGAGTTCAAGACCAAGCCGTTCGAGTCCACCACAACAACCCGGTGGTTCAAGGTGTCGGTCACGTAAAACTGGCCGTTGGGTAGGACAAGGATCCCGGATGGATGGTCGAATTGGGGTGGATTGCGCCAGGTAGCCGAGGAACCAAAAGACCCGATGGTACGCAGGGGCCTGCCCTCCTTATCCCAAACCAGAATTCGATTGTTCCCCGTGTCGCAAATGTAAATATTTTCGGAGGGGCCCACCGCGATCCCTTCCGGGAAGTTGAGCTGGCCTAAACCCGATCCCTTGGAACCCCACATGGCATCGAAGGTGTAATATTTTTTCCCTGTCCAGGAGAGGGGAAGGGGGACGGGAGTATCCGTGGGGGTGCAGGTGACCGTAGGGGTAGCCGTGACGGTAGGTGTGGCGTGGTGGCGTCTGGCCCAAAGGGAAGGAGGAGACAAGAGAGATAGAAAAATAAAAAAGGTGAGAAGGACAATGAGGGGGATCAAGCGGAGCTTCATGAAACCATGCTATCGGCCCCGACGGAGGCCGTCAATCGGGCCTGCGGGGTGCCCCAAAGGCCTAAGAAAAGGTGCTTCGTTAAGCCGAAGGGATCAACCGCCCTCGAACCGGCTCTGGCAACCGATGCAGCGGGTGGCCCAGGGGATGGCCTTCATCCGGGACATGGGGATCGCTTTTTCGCAGACTTCACATAGGCCGTAGGTGCCATCTTGCATACGGGTGATGGCCCGCTCGATGCGTTCCAGTTCAATGCGGTCGTTTTCCATCAGGGTGACCGAAAGGTGCTGGTTTAATTCGCCCGAACCGTGGTCGGCCATGTCGCCCGGCATGTTTTGGTTGTCGGCGATTTCCTCGCGCAAATCCATTTCCAGGTGGGTGACCTGGCCGGTGATCTCATTGCGCCGGTCCTGAAGTTTCTTGAGAAGGGGTTTGAAGGCGGGTGCGATACGAACTTTTTTTCGGGCGGGGGCGGCTTTTACGATTGTTTTTTTGGAAGCCGGTTTCGTCTTGGCCTGGAGTTTTTTATTCGAAGCCTTTTTATCGATTTTTTTCGGTTTGAATTTTTTCTTTTTAGAGGCCATCGGTTCCTCCAGGATAATCAAGAGTACGGCAGGCATCAGGGCGTTGAATTTAAGGGCCAAAGAGTAACTAAGCCTATTAACACTGTCAAGAATAAAGGGGAAACGGCGTTTCTCCGTATCGAAGCCCGAATCTCCCCCAAATACCGCCTGTCCGAACCCAGCCTGCGACCCTATACTTATTCCTGCCGTCATCCAAGTTAGGGAGGGTTTTATGATTCCCATGCTGGCTTTGGGCTTGGTCGTCTTTTTGATCGTGGTGCTAGGGGTCCTCAGTCTTTACCTCGTCTCGGTCTACAACACCATGGTGCGTTACCGCGTGGAAGTGGACAATTCCTGGTCCCAGATCGACGTTCAGCTGAAGCGCCGCCACGATTTGATCCCCAACCTGGTGGAATCGGTGAAAGGCGTCATGGACTTCGAGAAAAGCACCCTGACCCAAGTGATGCAGGCCCGGGCCAGCGCCATGGGAGCCTCCAACATGACGGACCGCTTGAAGGCGGAAAACGACATCACGTCGGGGTTGGGCCGACTGATGGCGGTCTGGGAAAACTACCCGGCCCTCAAGTCCAACGAGAACGCCATGGCCCTTCAACAGGAACTAACCTCCACCGAAAACAAAATTGCCTACGTCCGAGGCCACTACAACGACGTGGTGGCGAACTTCAACGCCTTGATCCAGCAGTTTCCCTCCAACCTGGTGGCGGGTCCCTTTGGATTCACCGCCCGCGAGTTCCTGAAAACCGCCGACGCGGATAAGGAAGTACCCCAAGTAAAGTTTTAATTAGGAAACGAACCCCCAAAAACTTCCAACGCGAAGACTCAAAGACACGAAGGAAAAGGTTGGTTTCTTAAGAAGAGAAATTGTCTTACTTAGAGTTTCAGTGTCTTTGTGTTAGATTTGGGTGCTCTATGTTCTACAAGCTTCCCGAGGAAACGGTTTTTGAGGCGAAGGCCCGCACCCGACGGGCCACGATCCTTTTGTTTTTCCTCCTCGTCTTTCTCTATATTTTCTTCGCGAACCTCATGACGTTCTCAACGGATATGGTCTTCGGTTTTTATTTAAAAAAACGGGGAATCGTGCCCTCGGATCAAATCATCCTTTGGACCACCCTGATCGCGGCGGTGACGGCGGTCATCCATTTCGCCTATGTTCGGGCCAAGACCCTGGACGATATGGTGGAGGCCATCGGGGGAAAAAATACCGATCCAAAAGACCAGTACCATCAGAAATTTATCCGACTGGTTTCGGAGGCTGAATCGGCCACCGGGGTTCACGGCATCCGCCCGGTCATTCTCAACACCCCGGGGTGCAACGCTTTTTCGCTTCAGGATGGAAAGGGAAACAGCGCCATCGGGGTCACCGATGGATTATTGGCCAAGTTGACCGACCCTGAACTTTCCGGTGTGGTGGCCCATGAAGCCGCCCACCTTTTGCATGAGGATTCCAGGCTGATCGCCACCGCCACCTTTCTGTTCGGCGTTTTTGGAAACATCAACGCCGCTTTGGGTATCGCGCTTTCAGGATCGGATCGGTCCCCCTCTTCCCGCCGGGGAGGCCATGGAGGCGGGGGGTTATTAGTGATTGTCGTCCTGTGGCTGATCTCGGGATTGGGTTTTTTGCTGACCAAACTCATCGGCATGGCCCTCTCGCGGGAAAGGGAATACCTGGCCGACGCGGACGGCGTGGCCCTCAGCAAGGACCCGCTTTCACTCGCCGAAGCCCTTTACAAAATTTCCCACAGGTACCGGGGTGACTGCTCCTCTTCCTTTTCCGCCGTTTTCATCCTAGACCCCCAGGCATCCCAACTGGCCGAACAGGAAGGCTTATGGGCAAATTTGTTCAGCACCCATCCGCCGGTCAATAAGAGGGTGGATAAACTCTTGAATTGGGCCAAGAGCGACCTGGCGACACTCCGGCAAATGGACGCGAGGGAAGAGGCGGAGGCGGAAAATCAGAAGGAGCCTACCTCCCTGGTCCCGTCGGGACAAACGGGCCCTTCTTTCATGGCCTACCTGAACAACCAATGGGTGGGGCCCTACAACGGCCCCCAACTCCTGGCCCTTGGCTCCCTGGCGCCGGGAAGTTGGGTCTGTCCGGCGGGCACCCAAAATGTCCAGAAGGCCTCCGAATGTCCCGAACTGTTGCCGCTTTTTCAAATGCGGGTCCAGGGCTCGGTCGCCGGGGAAAAATGTCCCCGGTGCCGGGTTTCACTGGTGGAACAAACCCTTGAGGGTTCCTCGGTAGAAAAGTGTTCTTTTTGCGGCGGCTATTTATTGCGCGCGGGAGTTTTGGAAAGATTGATTTCCAGGGATCCGGGGTCTTTCAATCCGGACGATGTGACCAAGGCAAAAGCTTGGCGCGACCACCAAACCGGACCGTTAAAAAACCGGGACGCGTTTCCACAGATTCAATGCCCCTATTGCCAGGAACTCATGGGGAAGGGCATCCATTCCAGCCTGACCCAAGTGGTGTTGGACCATTGCAATAAATACGGCTGTGGGGCGGTTTGGTGTGATGGCGGAGAATTGGAAACCATTTTGATGCTCCTTCAGGATGCGAAGGATCGGTCAAGGTCGTAAGACGGTTTCCATCCCCCATATATAGTGGCCCAGCGCCCTCAAAGCCCTCCCCCCTCTCCCCCATACCCAATAAAGGGTATAATTTCGCCAATCATTTTATTCTTAGCTAAAAGGAGACTTTGGATCGAAACGAAAAGGGATTTTTGAAGAAATCCCTTGGTTGTTTTGAAATGGGTGCGCCCATCCAATTCCCAATTATGAGAGCCGTCCGTTTTATCCTGGTTCGTATTCCAGCCCTTTTGCTGGTTTTTTGCCTGTGCCCTGGGAGGGTTCAAGCCCAAGTGACCCTCGTCAAATCGGCTGTGGCAGGGAGCACATCCCCTGGCAGTGCGGTGACTTACATCCTTTCCTATCAGAACGCGAGCTCCAGTGTGACTTGTTTGGATACCTTTGAGTCCGACACACTGGGGGCCTTTCCCTCCGGCTGGGTCAGTTCAGGCGGGGCTTGGAGCGTCATTACGGATAACGGCCCCACCCTGACCGGGGTTCAGGCCCTCCAGGGCGTTTCGACCGCCAACAATTATCCCTACCTTCTCAATAACTGCGGGACCCAAGTGGGAGACGGCTACATCCAATCGGACATGAAAATTGTGACTGGTGCGACCGAAACCGGTGTGCTTATTTTTCGATTCAACGGCACCGGCACGGTGAACGGTTCCAATTACCAGGCCTTGATCAACGTAGGCAACACCAACAATGTGTCGGTCAATTATTGGAACAATCCAGCCGCCACGTTTACTACGGTGGCGACCGGAAGCGCTGCCATCGCAGCTGGTACCTGGATCACCGCCAAATTCGAGGTGACGACTACCAGCACCAACCCCGTCTCCGTGACCATGAAATTGTGGATCAACGGTACCTTGGAGGCCACGGGTGTAACTCCTTTTGTGATTACGACGGGACAAGGCGGCGTCCAATCCAACAGCGGTAGTACGGTCGAGTTCGACAATGTCTATGTCGTGAAATACCCACCCGCTTATAACGTGACTCTCACGGATACCTTGCCGACCGGTTTGGCCTATTCTTCCGCCAGCGGAGCGCCCACGGTTACGGGCCAACAGGTCGTTTGGCCTCTGGGCAACCTGGCTTCCGGGGCCGCTGGCTCCTTGACCGTGGTGGGTACGATCAACAACTGCGGGTTAACCTTGGTGAACACCGGTGAATTGGACGGAAGCACCCCCATGAACAGCGTATTTTCCAACGCGGTTTCCACGATCCTTTCCGGCTGCTCGCCAACCCCTACGAATACCTTAACCTTCCCCCCCACTCCCACATCCACTTTTTCCATAACTCCAACGCCTACTTCTACCCATACCTTCACGATTACCCCCACCCAAACGCCAACCAATAGCTCAACCCCCACGAATACCCCGACAATCACCAACACCTCAACCCTATCTGACACTCCGACGAACACCTCCACCAACTCGTTTACTCTCACGAATACACCGACGGTTACCAACACTCCAACGAACACAAGCACAACTACCCCCACATCGACCGGAACCTTTACGATCACCCCTACATCCACCATCACCACCACCTCGACTATTTCGGACACGCCGACTAGTACCTCCACCAACTCGTTTACCGTTACGAACACGCCGACGGTTACCAACACTTCAACGATCACCAACACAACCACGCCGACTTCGACTGACACCTTTACGGCGACCCATACGCCAACCATCACCAACACCTCGACGATTTCGGATACGCCGACCAGTACCTCCACCAACTCGTTCACCGTTACGGACACCCCATCGTTGACCAATACCCCGACCACCACGGCCACAACCACACAGACGTTAACCGGCACTTTTACGACGACAAGTACGCCAACTATCACCTACACTTCGACGATTTCGGATACGCCGACGAATACTTCTACCAACTCGTTTACGGTTACGAGTACCCTGACGGTTACCAACACTTCGACGATCACAAACACCCCTAACCCGACATCCACCGGGACATCTACAATGACCTTTACCTCTTCGGTCACCAGCACTCCAACTGCTACCAATACATTGACAAGCACCTCGAGCCCACCTCCCACAAACACCAGCACCTCCACGAATACCCCAACTCAGATTCCTGCTACGCCTACCTGGACGAACACGGTTACTGGAACCCCTACCCCTACCTCGACGAATATCCCGGGAACCCCAACTTTGACCGAAACCCATACGCCCACCGTAACGGTTACAAACACGCCGACTCAAAGTCCTACTCCTATTCCCGGAACTCCCACTTGGACCTTGACCTTCGCTTTTACGACCACCCCGACTCAAACACTTGTGAATACCCAGACGGGTACCTGGACGGGTACTTTTACCTCAACCCCAACCGCTACCCAAACAAATATCCCGGGGACGCCCACCTCGACCGGTACCCATACAACCACGGCGACGATCACCAACACCCCGACTCTGACGTCCACCCCTATTCCGGGCACACCCACCTGGACGATGACCCATTCATTTACCGCGACTTCCACCCCGACGCTCGTCGATACTCCCACGAGCTCTTGGACGATCACGGTCACCTCCACGCCATCCCTCACCCCGACGAATATCCCCGGTACACCGACTTCGACCTGGAGCCCCTCCGCTACTCCTACCGTTTCCCAGACCCCCTCCTGGACCCCCAGTTCCAGGCCCACCGGCTCACCGGTTGTCACTTCCACTCTGGTTCCCGATTGCTCGAAAGAAACCGTGAATATTTTCGATGACCGGGGAGAATTAGTCCGCCAATTATGTGGAACGTGGGTTTCCTCATCTCCTGACACACCCGTTCTTTCATTCGGGGTTTATCAACCCGTTCCCGGAAACACCGGCGGGTTGCTCCCCATTCTTCTCAACGGGATTGTGGCGGCCGATTGGGATTCGAAGGATCAACAGGGAAAAATCGTTCCGAACGGGTTTTACCAAATCGTCATCATCCAAAGTCCGGTTTTGTCCAACTCGGCCATACCCTCTAAAGATGTCTATATCGATCCCAGCCACAGCCAAACATCTCTCCAACTTTCAGCCTCGCCCAACTTTGCCGAAGAGGGAACTCTCGTGATTTTCCGGTCCGAAATTCAGGGTTTTCCCGCCGGACCCAACAACGAACCCTTGCGAATCTTTACCCTGGCGGGAGAGTTGGTCAAAACCTTGCCTTGGCAAAACGGACAAACCTCGTGGGATTTAACCCGATTGTCGGGTCAAACCGTGGCTTCGGGGCTTTATTTGGCCTCGGAAGAAGCTTCGGATGTTCTTTCAGGGACCAAAATCCACAAAACCGTGAAAGTTATCGTCCTTAAATAGAATTGTCTTTTTATATAAGGAAAGACCTTCTGCTAAGATGACAAACCATGGAAATCGTTCTATTAAGACTTGATCGAATTGGGGATTTCGTCCTGGGCATTCCGGCCTATCGGGCCCTGCGCCTGGCCTATCAGGCCGACCGAATTTCGGTGGTCGTTTCTTCTGAAGTGGCCGCGCTCGCCAAGGCTTGCCCCTATTTTGATGAGGTTTATATCTTTGATGCCCTCTGGCTCAAACCCAAGGCCGAACGCAAACCCCGGTGGAAATCCGCCCTCAAACTCATCCGGTTTCTCAGGTCTCTCCCCATCGATCTGGTTCTCGATTTTCGTTACCAAAGCCGCCTCGATGTTCTGGTCACCGGCCTTTCCGGCGCCAAGCGCCGGGTGGGATTCCAGTTGGGGTGGGCCAGCTGGTTTTTGACCGATAAGGTTCCCCAACCCACTGCGGAAACACACCAAGTGGACCGAAATCTCCTGATTCTCCAAAACACAGGGATTCCCCTCCAGGAAAGGCGTCTTGAGATGTGGGTGGATGAAAGGGACAAGAAAACCGCCCAGGACCACCTGCCTTCCCAGGAGCTTTTGCCCGGTATCGCCCGCATAGCCATTCACCTGGGAGCGGCCATGCCTTCCAAGCGCTGGCCGGAGGAAAGCTTCTCGACCCTCATTCATGAGCTACACGCCGCCACACAGGCGGACATCCTCGTTTTGGGCGGGGAACAGGACCTGGATTTTGCCCACGAGGTGGTGGATGGCCTGGAATGCCCGGTGGTAAACCTCACCGGCAAGCTCGACCTGAAACAGATGGCCGCCCTGGTCCAACACTGCAAGGTCTTCGTCGGTTGCGATTCCGGGGCGACCCATATCGCCGCCGCCATGGGAGTCCCGGTGCTATCCCTTTTCTCAGCCGCCAATGAATCAGCGGTGTGGCGTCCCTGGGGACCCAAGGTGAAGGTTTTGACCCGGCATCCCGATTGTTCACCCTGCCAGGCCTATGAGTGCAAACGCACGGACGGCTATTTCTGCATGTCCGACATCAAGGTGGATGAGGTGGTGGAGGAAGTGAAACGTTTGATGGAAGAGGCGCATTGAGGTTCTATGGGTGATTGGGTTTGCAAGGATTGCGGGCAACAGACGAATTCATTTTGGCATTTCCGGGGCGGATGGTTTCAGCTGTTCTTGGGAGTTCTGTTCGTCCCTTATGAAATACTTCACCTAGTGGGCTATCGGTCAGTGCATCTCGCTGGAAAACCGGACCCCGTCTATATTTTCTGGAAAAATTTTCCACTCTATAGGGTTTGTATTGAATGCGATGGGCACTATCTGGTTTTGGCGAATTCGGAAGAAGGCAAGGCAGTTCTTGATAAATTCACGGGAACCAAAAAACGAAGTTAGAATTAATTTTAAAAATCTTTTGAACTAAAATCAGAAACAAATTGTGGCGTGACGCTTTGTTGGACCGGTTTTTCCCATTTCCTCAAAGCCGTTTCTTCCGGCGACATTTCCTTCGGGTCGCTGATCAAGATTAAACAAAAATGACCGGTGGGAATAGGATAACGAAGCGTGGCCAGGGTGCGCCTCGCCTCGGGGCTTTGCCAGGTAAAAAGATCCACTTCGTTAACGGCGTCTTCGCTTGCCTTGGGCTCCCCGAATTTCGATTTAAGCAAACTCCAAAAATAGGGAAAAGCTTGATCATCCACGTAAGAAAATCCTGTCTCGCCAATTCCAATCCGAATGGTATAGAGACGATGGTCCGAGGTGAAATCGAAGATCAGGGAAGCTGAATAACGGCCCAGGGTCGTGCTGGCATTCAAACGATTGGGGACGGGTTGGGAAGAAGAATAGGTTATCGAAGGGTCTGACTGAAGCCGTTCAATCACTTGGGGGCGAGTCATGCCCAGACCGATCGTGCGAAATCCGTTCGAAACGTGTTTGAAACTTGATGGGGAACAGCTGAGGAAGAAAAGGGAAGCGACCAGGCTCAGAAGTGAAAATCGTTTCATCCTTCTTAGCCTTACCTCTCCCCCGGTGCGGATTTAAACCAACAACAACTCGTCATCCGAGGTTAGGAAGCGCCACTTGCCCGATTCCACATCCAAATGCAATCCGCCGATTTGCACCCGTTTCAAATCCAAAACCTTCAAGGCGGTTTTAAACTTCGGGTCTTTCATGGTTCCGAAAAGCCGTCGTATGTGGCGGTTTTTACCCTCATCTAAAACCACCTCCAACTTCGTTTTCGCTCCACCGCCGCCAATGATTCGAACCTGAAATACTTTTAGAATCTCACCCGAATTTTCCACCCCTTTTAAGGCCATCTTCAGGTGTTCGGGAGTCACGATCCCCCGCACAATGACTTCATAAGTTTTCAAACAGCCGCCCGGGGTTGTGATCTTATTTGCCAGCTTGTCGTTCTTGGTAAAAAGAAGCAGGCCCTTGGAGTCCAGGTCCAATCGGCCAACGGGTTTCCAATGGTCGGTATAGGCCCAGGGGGGTAGAAGCTCATAAACGATCTTTCGATCCTTTTCGTCGGAGCGGGTGACGACATAACCCTTGGGCTTGTTGAGCATGAGCAGTTTGGGCTTGTGACCCGATTTGGGATTGGTCTGGGTATTTCGATTGGCTTGTTCGGTTGGGTTGGATTTTGCCTTTTCGGTGGTCATTGGTTTTTGAGGGCTTCCTTGAAGACACCACCCAGTCGCTGGATGCCATCTTTTATTTTTGCCTCGTCCACCGCGCAATAGGTCAGACGCAATGTATTGAGGCCCTGGCCTTCCTTCGTGTAAAAGGCGGTGCCCACCACATAGGCTACCTTGGCCGCGACCGCTTTCTCAAACAGGGTGACGGCGTTGAGTTCTTTCGGTAGTTCGGCCCAGACGAAGAACCCGCCCAGGGGGCGGTTGGAGCGGACTTCCTTCGGAAAATATTCTTTGATCGCGGTAAGCATGGCGTCCCTTCGGCGTTGGTAAGTGCCGATGAGTTTGTCCAGGTGATCCTTCAAGTGTCCGCCTCTGAAAAATTCAGTCGCGATGACCTGGGAAAGCACGTCGGTACAGACATCCGCCGTTTCTTTGGCCATGGTCATGCGGGCGATCAGTGCGGGATCGGCGCAAACCCAACCCAGGCGCATGCCGGGCGAGGCGATCTTGCTGAAACTGCCCAGATAGATGACCCGGCCGTCCTTGTCGAACGATTTGAGGGACTTGATCGGATTGCCCGTGAAGTTCAGTTCGCCGTAGGGGTTGTCCTCCACCACGAGAATATCGTGCTTGCGGGCCACCTCGAGTAAACGGGCCCTTTGGGATTCGGGGATGGTGGCTCCCGCGGGATTTTGGAAATTGGGGATGGTATAGAGAAGTTTTGGCCTGCGGGGAGCCTGGGAGAGGGCCTGATCCAAATCGGCGGGGTTGATCCCGTCTTCACCACAATGAATAGGCAAGAATTCGGCGGAAAAATTTTTAAAGCAAAGAAGACCGCCCAGGTAGCTTGGTTCTTCCACGGCAACCCCATCGCCAGGGTTCATCAAGGTTAGTCCGGAAAGAAAAAGGCCCTGCTGGCTTCCCGTGGTGATGAGGATGTTCTCGTAGGTGCAATCAATACCTTGTTGGTTGAGATACAGAGCGATCTGTTCCCGGAAGGGCTTAAAGCCGACGGTCTCACCGTATTGAAGCGCCTGCTTTCCCTGTTCTCGAATGACCTTGGCGGCGATATCGGCCAGGAGGTCCCTGGGAAAAAGTTCCGCGTCGGGAGTGCCGCCCGCGAAAGAAATGATATCGGATTGCTGGACCAACTTCAGGAGTGCCCGAATAACGGAGGGTTTCATTTGGTTTGAGTTTTGGGAAAAGAAGCTGGAATAATCCACGGGGCCCTCCTTCAAAGAGTTTGGAATGAAAGGTTTTACCACAGAGTGGGCCGGGAACCCAGCAAAAGGGAAAATATCAAAGGCTTTTTACCGCGGAGGCGCGGAGAAGGACAAAAGCAAACATGGATTTTGGTGTTTTAGAGAGAATCAATTTGAGGTTTTCTCCGCGTCTTCGCGGTGAAAGGACTTAGGCGTGTTTGAAGTCTTTTATGATTTTGTCCGCGGCCGCTTCCCCGGCGGCCACGCAATCGGGAATGCCGCTTCCGGATAGTCCGTTGCCGGCCAGATAGAGACCCCGGGTTTCGCCCGCCTTCTCCAGAAGTCTGGCGGCCAAGCTGAGATGACCGGGGCGGTAATAGGACTGGGATTGGGAATAAACGGCCAAATGTTGAAACAGGGGATGGCGTTTCAGTTGAAGGATGGGGCTGAGTTCAACCAGAACTTCCGCCATGAGATGATCCGGCCCCTGGGATTTGAAGAGCGCGCAGGCTTCTTTGCCCAAAAACACCCGGATCAGCACGTTTCCTTCCGGAGCCCGGCCCGCGAACTTTTGGCTGGAGAAGGAAGCCCCGACGCACAACCTTTTCTCGACGGTCGGCACTACAAATCCGTAACCATCGAGCGAATGACCCACATCTTCCCGCCGGAAACCCAGGTTCAAGGTGGCGGAATCGTGGGCGGGGATGCCGCCGAGTAATTTTTCCCACTCCCGATCCAAGGGACCCAGAAGAGGAGACATCTTGTTGGGCTGGAGCGCCAAGATGACCGCGTCCGCCTCGAAAGAACGGTCGCGGTTGACAATTTCCCACCCCCCGCCGTCGCGGGGTTTTAGGGAATGAACCGGATGGTTCATCCAAAAGGCTTCCGAGGGAATCCTGGAGACCATGGCGTCCACCAGGGTTTGCAGTCCCTTGGGGAAGGTGGCAAAAAGGGAATAACGTGCACCCGAAACCCGCTTTTGGGAGTTGAGCTTGCGGGCGGCCATGGCCTTTAAAAGGGAGCCGTACTTCTGTTCCATGACCTTGAATTGGGGCGTGCAGGCCGCGAGGCTTAAGTCCTTGGGGTCGGCGTTGTAGACCCCGCCCACCAGGGGCTGGGCCAGATAATCGAGGGCTTCGCGGCCAAGACGGCGGGTGACGAAATCGGCGATGCTTTCATCCTGAACGTCTTTTCGCCGGGGGATGAAGGGTTCCAGAGCAGCCCGAAGTTTCCCGAAGGGCGATAGAAGGGGGGTGGTCATGAGGGGCATGAGCCGAGAGGGGGCCATCATGTAAAAACCCTCGGGGATAGGACACAGCCGGTTGCCTTTTAGGATGAAAGATTGATGGATGTTGGGATTCGTGCCGATGAGCTGGTCTTCCAGCCCCAGATGTTTTACCAGGGCAACCCCCGCCGGTTTTTCGGTGAGGAAACAATCCGGGCCTTCCTCGATCAAAAAGCCGTTCATCTCGATGGTGGAGGTGACTCCACCGGGTTTGGGGCCGCTTTCCAACAGGGTCAGGTCGAGGGGGATCCCGCTGGCACGGGCCGATTCCTCCAGTCGCAAGGCCGAGGCCAGGCCGCTCATGCCTGCCCCGATGATGACGACCCTTAATTGATCCATTGGTTTCCGATTCTCAAAGGCTTAATCGAAGTCTGCAAACTCGTAAGCCCTATCTCAGGTTGCTATTGCGACGAAGGATATTAATCCAAAAACATCTTGAAAAACCAATAGATAGAAAATTCCTTCATGAGTAAACATCAAAAGCCGATTTTATCCCTACTTCTAGAAATCTTGCCTGGCTTCCTCGACGAGCGAGGCCAGCATGGCGATGAAGGAAGGATGGGTACCCACGGTTTTGGCGCGAACCATGTGCAGGCTTTTCCATTTGGCTTTTTCCTGGGCCAGGGTATCAATGTCGTAAAGAACCTCAACATGATCGACCAAGAACCCGATGGGAGCCACCACGCAGGCCGACAGGGTTTCGTAGGTCCGGCGTTCAATGAAATCTCCCAGGTCGGGTTCCAGCCAAGCGTCGGTGGGTCTTCCGCTTCGGCTGGTATAGGCGGTTTGGTAATAGGGTACGCCCACCTTTTGGGTGACCAACATGGCGGTTTCCTCGAATTGACCCGAGTAGGGGGAGGAGTTGGCCATGGCCTTCGGAATGCTGTGGGTCGTGAAAATGAGTTCGGCCCTGTGACGGGATTTTTCTTCCTCTGAAAGTTGGGTGTAAGCCTCATTCACCCGGTCGGCGATGGCCTGGATGAAACCGGGACGGTTGTGCCATGCGGGGGCATAGGTGATTTGAAGGGCGGGAAGCTTTTTAAGCGCCTCATCCACCTTCTGGACATACTTGTCGAAGGAGGCGGGACAGCGGTGGGGTGCCATCACGATGGCGAAGATGCGGGTTTTGCCTGCCTGGGCCAGACCTTGGAGGGAGTCGGCAATCATTGGATTTGAATGGGCGTATCCAACCACGACGGGCATATCCAATCCGCGGGCTTTGAGGAGATTTTCCAGGGCCAGAGCTTGGCCCTGGGTAAGGCGGTTGTAGGGGGAAGAACCGCCGATTTTCTCATACTGCTGGGCCACCAGCTGAAGCCGTTCGAGGGGAATATCCTTTCCTGCGGTGACGTCCTTCAGGAAGGGAATAACATCCTGGGGTTTTTCAGGCCCGCCAAATCCTATGAGAAGAACCGCGTCATATAGGAAAGAAGCCATTACTTGTTTTTCCAATGTTTCACCGTGGAAATCATGGCCCGTACGTTTTCCAAAGGCGTTTTGGGAAGGATGCCGTGCCCCAAATTGAAGATATGACCGGGACGTCCATGAGCCCGCCTTAATATTTCCTCGGTCTTGACGCAAATCTCGTTGGGGGTGGCCTCTAGCAATAACTTGGGGTCCAGGTTGCCTTGGATGGCCGTGTCTCCCAAAAATTTCCACGCCTCGTCCAAGGGGTGGGTTGAATCCACTCCGATTACCGAGGCTCCTGTTTCCTTCAAAAAGGGCAGGAAGGGTCCGGTGTGAACTCCGAAATAGATGAGCGGTACGCCGGGCTTCAATAAGGAGGTGAGCCGTTTCACGTGGGGAAGAACGAACCTTTTGTATTCAATCGGGGTCAGGATACCCACCCATGAATCAAACAATTGCAGGGCCTGGGCGCCCGCCTCAACCTGGGCATTCAGGTAAGCGGCAGTGGCCGTCACAATTTTATCCATCAGCTTTTCCCAGCAGTCCGGGTCTTCCGCCAGTAGGGCGCGGGTGTGCAAGAAATCCCGGGATGAACCGCCTTCCATAAGATAAGAAGCCAACGTGAAGGGAGCCCCGGCGAAGCCGATCAGGGGAATATCCACCTCGAGCCGGGACCGGATCAAGCGCACGGCTTCCAGGACATAACCGAGGTCCCGTTCGATATCTACCGATTTCAAACGCTTCAAGTCCTCCGCCTGTCGGAAGGGGTTGTGAATGGCTGGCCCACCCTTGTCGCTGAATTCCAGCTCGAAGCCCATGGGCTCGGCGATGAGAAGGATGTCGGCGAACAATATGGCGGCGTCCACGCCCAGAACTTCCTGGGCTGAGACCGTCGCCTCGCAGGCCAGCTCAGGGGTTTTGCAAAGCTCCAGAAAAGAAACCTTCGAGCGAATTTCCTGGTACTCCGGTAGGTAGCGGCCGGCTTGGCGCATGATCCAGACCGGTGTACGGGGCGTGGGCTCTTTTCGGCAAGCCTTGAGGAAAAGGCTGTCGTGGAGGGCGTCGGCCCTGGGTGCGGCCAGGGTGGGCGCGCCAATGAGTTTGGCCGGGATCACGCTCAGTGCCTTTTCCGCCGCTTCCTTCACGAGGAAGCCCATCTTGGGATGCTCGGGCTCAAAATCAATCTGGATGCCTTCGCTTCGTATCGCCGCCGTCGCGATGGAACCCACCGAGCCCACCGCCATCAAGGAAAAAGCGGTCTTTAATCTCTGCTCCAAACCCATTTGCCGGGCGACTTCTAAAGTGTTGTGAATCTGGGTGGCGCTGGTAAAAAGGGCGACCTGGACCTTCCCGTCTGTAATGTCCGTGATGAGATCCTGCAGGGGGCCGATATTCACTGGAAGGGAATAGCGGTAAACGGGAACGGGAATGATTTCCAGCGCGCCCGCTTCCCGAAGGGCCTTGTAGAACTCCTTGTTGGGGGCGCCGTATTCCTGCACGGCCAATCTTTTACCCTTCAAGGGGCCCAGGGCTTCGAGCATTTCCCGCCAGGTATTGGGTTCCTCGGCTACCCGGGAGGCGTGGAATCCAAATTCGGTCAAGGCCTTCACCGATTTCGGGCCCCGGGCAGCCAGCGTGACGCGCCTGAAGGCTTGGTCCACCAGGCTCTTGGGATATTTGGCCAGAAGGGCCTGGAAAATGGTGCGGGTTCCAATGCCGGTCATGAAGACGATCAGGTCGAGGGGTTTTTGTTTCAGGCGCTCGAAAAATTCGAAGGCTTCCGTGTTATCGGTCAGGGGGATTTCCCTCATGGAGGGGGCCACGCGGGGGATGCCTCCGTGGCGCTCGATCAAATCTCCCATTTCCTTGGCCATGCGGCTTTCAAAAGCCGCCACGGTCATGCCGTTTAAACCGGTGGATTCTAGGGGGGTGGAGGAAACCATGTGGAGGGCAGTATAAATTTGAAAATGGGGGAAATCCAGCTTACCCGTTGAATGACCCCAGGCCCCTTCGAAAAGAATTTATTCGCATGGAGGTTTTAGATCGAATAACGAAACTGGCTTGACGGTTCCCATTCCCTTAGGGAAGAGCCCGGAACCCCTCACGCTTGCACCTTCTCAGCCGGGGTTAGGTTTTCCATATTCACCTGGTACGTCAGCTTGGAAAGAACGTTTGATCCCCGGAAGGTGCCCGTCACCGCCCCCGCCTCGGCATGGCCTGGTCCGGAGGCCAGAGCGATATGCGTATCTGCCACCGCCAGCCCCAGGGAAGGGTCGTATCCCCGCCATCCGGCACCTGGCAAAAAGACCTCCGCCCAGGCGTGCAATTCAAAGCTGTCCTTGGAATCGGGATCGTATTTGTAACCGCTGACGAACCGGGCGGCGATCCCCAGGGACCGGCAAAGATCGATGAACAAGACCGTCAGGTCCCGGCAGGCGCCTTCCTTTCGACGAAGGGTTTTGCCGGGGGGAAGAGCCTCGCCTACTAGCCGGACCACCTGGTTGAAATCCCGGTGCAGGTTGTCCGTCATGTGGTAGAGGAAACTCAAGGTGTTGTCGTCGCTCTCGGTCAACAGTCTTTGGGCCAATTCATCCACCGCTCCGTCCGGTTCCGGGCGGAATAGATAGGGCGCTAAAGCCTGGCGGTTTTCCTTGCTGTATTTAGCGGGAAGCTTCAAAACCTGCTGATCAGTGATGAGATAGTTGAAGGGATTATTCAAAAGCGTTTCGATGGTAAAGCTCGTGGAGGCTTCCCACTTTGCCAGTTCGGCGGTGTGCCAAAAGAGGGTGACCGGATTGTTGTAGAGATCCAGCCCTTCCGAGCGGCCTGAGGGGGCCGGGGTCAGGACCATCTGGAAGTTTTCCAGCTTTTGGCTGAAATCATCCCGGGGCTTAAGCCTCAATATCGTGGGTTCCACGAAAACTTCCCGGCTGTAGGTGTATTGAATTTGATGGGTGATTTTAAATTTCATGGGACGCTCCCGTCCTCTCTTTAGCCCGGATCAAGGTCCCGAATCGACCGCCCGTAGTTTTGATTTATTTTCAAGCGCTTCCTTGGCCCAGTTCGAGGGGCAAAGTTCCACCGTTTCCTTGACACGCGTTTTCCACCACTCCGAAACCGCCTCCATGTCTTTTTGACCATAGCGGATCTCGTCCATCATGAAGGAACCTTTGTGGTAAAGAACCACGTCGATGGGGAAATCCACGTCCGTAGCGCTGGAGCGGGTGGCCTCGAAAGCCAGGTAGCCCACCTTCAGGGCCAGCTCCATGGTGCTGTCGAAATTCAAGGCCCGGTCCAGCAGAGGCTTTCCGTAGCTGGATTCGCCGATGGCGTAATAGGGGGTACTTTCCGTCACCTCCACCCAGTTGCCCTGGGGATAAATCAGGTAAAGCTTGTGCTCCGCATCCCCCGACAACTGCCCGCCCATGATGGAAAAGAGATTGAAGGAATAACCGCTGGTTTCCAGCGCTTCTTTATCTTCCTTGGCGACCCGGCGCAATTGCTCGGCAAAGGCGTTGACAGCCTTGTACAACTTGTCGTAGCGGGCATTGGGGTCATCCAGGACTTCTTGAAAATAAGTCAGGGCCTTATCCCTCGCCGATCTCAGGCCTGAGGTCATCAAGAAAAGGGGATGGTTTCCGTTGGGATGGACGGAAACTTTTTTTCCCGTGATGTGTTCGGTCCCGCTGGTAATGCGGGTGTCGGCCAGGGCTACCAAACCTTCTTTTACCTTCATGGCGATGCAAAAGGTCATTGTTCCTGTGTCTCCATTTTTTGGATTTGAACCTGCGGGGTTTCGCTCGGCAGGGGCCGAAAGGCAAAAAATACCGAGAAGAGCGCTTCACCCACCGAATTCAATTTGGCCTCGAAGTTGTCGAGGTACTCATGCAAACCGTTCTTGATGATTTCCTGGATGTCCGCGTAATCCAGTTCCGCTCTCAAGAGCCCCAGCTGTTTCTCGGCGTTATTTGAATAGGTGCCGGGAGGGGTATTGGCCACGGCTCGGAGCGATTTTTCGGCGTTTATTAAGCAATAGCGTATGGACCGAGGAAAGTCCGGATCCAGCATCAAGAATTCCGCAACCTTGGCGGGATGGATGAGGCTGTGTTTCTTGCGGTACATTTCGCTGGCGGAAGCCGACTTGAGGAGTGCGGTCCATAGAATCACGTCATAGGGAGTGCCGATATCCTCCACCTTGGGCAGGAGGATGAAGTATTTCACGTCGAGGATGCGGGCGGTCTTGTCCGCTCGCTCGAAGAGGCGCCCCAGGCGCAGGAAATGCCAGGCTTCGTTGTGGGACATGGTGTCGTCCGACAGACCCGTCAGGAGATGGCTGTTGAAGCGGATCTGGCGGCAGAAGGGATAAAGGAAATCATCGTCGGGAGGGTTGTTGAGGGCTCCGCTGACGTGGTGATAGAAGATATTGACGTGCTCCCACATCTCGGAAGAAATCACTTCCCGGCTGGTGCGGGCGTTTTCCCGGGCTTTCTGCAGGCAGGAAAGCACCGAGTTGGGATTGCTCGTGTCATACATGAGGAAGCGGATCACGTTTTCGCGGGTGGGTTCCCCGTAATTTTTTTGAAAGGCCGCGTAGTCCCCCGTGGTAACCACGAGAGGACGCCATTGCTGGGATTGTTCCAAGGGCAGATCCAGCATCAAGTTCAGGTTGACGCCGATGAAGCGCGCCACGTTTTCAGCGCGTTCCACATAACGCCCGAGCCAGAATAGGGAATCGGCGAGTCGGCTGAGCATGGTTAATTCCTTCCCGCAGGCACCGTAGGTTTGTCCAGTACCCAGGTGTCTTTACTGCCTCCGCCCTGGGATGAATTGACGACCAGCGAACCTTTTTTCAGAGCCACCCGGGTCAGGCCGCCCGGAATGATATAAGGGGCCTTGCCGTAAAGAATGTAGGGGCGCAGATCCACATGCCGTCCCTCGAAATGATTATCCACGATGATGGGAGCTCGCGACAGGGAGAGCGTAGGCTGGGCGATGTAATCCCTCGGGTTTTTCTGGATCAGTTCGGCGAATTTTTTTTGTTCCTTCAGGGTCGAATGGGGGCCCACCAACATGCCGTACCCGCCCGATTGGTTGACGGCCTTGACCACCAGGTTTCCCAGATTTTCCAAAACGTATTTCTTCTGGGCAGGTTCCCAGCAGACGTAGGATTGGACATTAGGCAGGATGGGTTCCTCATCCAGGTAGTAGCGGATGATATCGGGAACGTAGGTATAGATGGCCTTGTCGTCGGCCACACCCGTACCCGGGGCGTTCGCCAGGGTCAACCGCCCCTTCCGGTAAACTTCCATCAATCCCGGCACGCCCAATTGGGAATCCTTATTGAAAACAAACGGGTCGATGAAGTCGTCATCAACCCGGCGGTAGATGACATCCACCCGCTCAAAGCCCTTGGTGGTGCGGGCCATGACATATCCATCCAGTACCACCAGATCCCGTCCTTCCACCAGTTCCACGCCCATTTGTTGGGCGAGAAAGGCGTGTTCGAAATAAGCCGAGTTGTAGGAGCCGGGGGTCAGCACCACCACTTTGGGATTGCCTTTGGCGCTGGCCGGGGCCGTTTGGCAGAGGGTGTCCAACAGACGGTGGGGGTAATCATCCACCGGTCGAACGGCCATGTCCTTGAAGACCTGGGGCAGGGTGCGTTTCAGGACGCTGCGATTTTCCATCACATAGGAAACCCCGGAAGGACAGCGCAGGTTATCTTCCAACACGTAATATTTCCCGTCCCGGTTGCGGACCAGGTCGGTTCCGGTGATGTGGATCCAAATTCCTCCCGGAGGTTTCAACCCGATGCATTCGGGTTTGAAACCGTGGGAGGTCTTGATCATGTCGGCGGGAATGACCTTGTCTTTGAGGATCTTTTGGCCGTTATAGACATCCTCGATAAAAAGGTTCAGGGCCCGAATGCGCTGGGCCAGTCCGGTTTCAATCTGGGTCCATTCCTCGTGGTTCACGATGCGGGGGATGATGTCGAAGGGGAAAATCTTTTCGGTTCCGGCCTTGTCGCCATAAACGGTGAAGGTGATCCCGAGCTGGTGAAATTCGCTTTCGGCGGCTTTTTGCTGGCGGATCAGGTCCGCCGGGCTCATGGATTGCAACCGCTTGATCAAAACGGCCGCGCTCGGACGGGGTTCTCCGTCATGTTCGAAGAGTTCGTCGTAAAAAATATCCGTGTCGTATTTTTCGAAAGCCATATAGGGTTCCTTGACTCGATTAAGTTGAGAAGGGTAAAAGCATAAAAAGGGCCAATATGTGGGGGGATTAATACGGGGAAAGTTGTTTGTTACAAGGAGCGACTAAGACAGATTTGTATATTTACTTCTTTTTTGTCCGCTCTAATAAAGATTAGGCTGTCATCGCGAGGAGCAGCCCCAATCGGGGCGATTTGCGACGTAGCGATCTCAGTTCGCTCTTCGCGTTTTATCAAAAGCCTTATTTAAACCGGGATTGCTTCCTCGTAACCGTCCACCTAGCCCCATTTCTTCTTAAAATTTATATTAATAAGGGAAATGGGATAACTCCCGCATTCAACTTAATAAAATTAAAGAATATGCGAGGATCGGTGGCCACTCGTCGCAATGACACATTGAGTGGCATTGCCTAAAATGTTGGAAACTCAGGAGGAATTTTGCGGCCAGTGGTTCGTATATTCATTCAAACTCTCACGTTGGGGATCGCGGTGGGCCTATGCCTGGCCGGCGGCTTGGCCCTGCTCTATCGTTCCGCGCATCCCCTATCAGGATCGGGCGCTTCGGGACCCCATATCTACTTTTATTTGGTGGGGGGAGTGATGGGCCTTTTGGCAGGTTGGGCCTTCGCGCTTCAAAAAGTTCTCGACCATTTGCTTTCCCTCCTGTTCCAGACCGCGGCCCGGCTCGTTCCCATGACCTTGGGCGTTATCGGACGGGAATGGACCGAAAAAATACAAACTTTTTTCCAGGAAGTGTTGAAGCCTTTTCCCCGTTTTTTCCAATGGATCATGATTCGTTTTTTTGTCATCCGTTTTAAAGACCCGGATCGGCTGAACCGGGCCCTGGGCAAGGCCCAAAAACAAACCGGGGCGGGGTTGAGTTCCCCGGAGGGCATGACACGTGTGGTTTTGCATTATTTTTTGGAACCCCTGACCGCGGCCTTTTTCGTCTTCTATGTTATTCTTTTTATTCTTACGGCCGTCTTTTGGGCCATCCCCTTTATCGGATAAATTTGAATGGAAAAACCGAACTATCAAAAATGGAAACAACTGCAGTCCCATTGGGATGACGATAATTTTCTCAAGTCCCTGACTCCCCTGATGAAACTCCGCTATCGGCGGTTAGATGAGAAGGTTGAAGCGATTTTGGGTGAAAACTTTCGGGAATCGGGAGCAGACAAGGGGCGCCCCTTTCTCCTGGACCTTGGGGCGGGCCGGGGCGAGTTCGCTTTTTTTCTACACAAACAGGGGCGGGAAAAGATTTGGAATTATTTGGGGTTGGAGCCATCCGCCGAGCAATTGAAACAGCGGGACATACCTTCCTTCGGCTTAGGGTTCGCCCAAGGGGTGGCTGAACAGGTTCCCCTGCAAGACATGACGGCCCATGGTGTCGTGGTGAAAGAGGTTATTGATCATTGTTTCGATCCGTCGAAAGTCTTTAACGAGGCCAGGAGACTTTTGAAGCCGGGAGGGGTGCTGGTCGTTTCTGTGACGAACGACAAGTCTTACTTCAAACGCCTCCTGCCCTTCGTGAACCATTCCCATAAGGCGAAACAAACCGACCATTTGTTCTTTTTCGGGCCCGATGAACTGCGAAAACTGGCCCAGGAGGCCAAGTTTGACAGGGTGGAAGTGCAAACCTATAATTACCTGAAATTGCCCAGGATTTTTGAAAGATTGATCACCCTTTTGGGCGATTCGATGAGCCGGGGCCTCCTCAATTTGGCGGATTCCATCGGAAACGCTCTCCTCCCCGGGATGGGAGGGGGAATCCTCCTTAAAGCCATAACGAAAAAATGATGAATCGTCTAAAAAGACTGCCAACACAAAGACACCAAGGCACTAAGAACGGAAAAACTTTAAGACGCATATGAATTTAGAATGTGTTTTTCTTTGTGTCTTTGTGACTTCGTGTTGGATTTGATTTGTTGAGTCTAAAGGATTTTTAAAACACGGTTAAAGAGGGAAGCGTGATCTCACCTGAACTTTTGAATATTTTGATTTGTCCGGCTTGCGGGTCGGCGGTGCGGGAAATAAATGAAGCGATTGTTTGCACCGAATGCCGCAACCAGTACCCCATCGAAAACGGGATCCCCGTCCTTCTCGTGGACCGTGCCAAAAAAACAAAACCTTAAGGGCCTGAAAATCGGATTCGATGCCCGGCTGGCCTACCGCCGGGGTGTCGGCACCTATACGGCTAACCTCCTCTTGGCCCTTTCTCGTGTGGACCGTCAGAACCAATACGCGGTCTTCAACGCCCCGGAAGAATTGCGCGTCCAGATCCACAATCCCCGGTTTGAGTGGGTGGACCTTCCTTTCGGAAACCCCGCGCAGTATGAACAATGGCTTCTCCCCAAGGCCGCCCGCGAAAGGGGCCTGGATTTTTTACATTACACCGACAATTCCGGTACCACCTTCACCGATTTTCCCTTTGTCTTGACCCTTCATGACGCTATGCATGTGCGTCCCCTCTCCCGGGTGCGGCCCAAACCCTCCCTCTGGTACCGGCTGGTTTATGCCTATAAGCAATGGGTGGTTCCCCGGTCCGCCCGGAAGGCCGGGCAGATCCTGACGGTTTCGGAATATTCCAAGAAAGAGATTGAGAGGACCACGGGGGTTCCCGAAGAAAAAATTACCATCACTCTGGAAGGGGTGGACCGAAAGGCTTTTGCCCAGAAACGTAGGAAACCTTCCAAGTTGTTCAAGATCCTCGTACATGGCGCGGCGGATGACCGCAAGAATCTCTCGAACATTCTTAAGGCCGCCCAGATTTGGAAAGCCAAGAACCTGCCCTTTCAACTATTGATCGTGGGGATGGACGAAGCGGAGCTTAAGAGTACCCGATACCTGCAGGAAGCCATCGACCTGGACCTGGGAAATCTGCTGGAGTGGGTCGGAAACGTGACCCATGACATTCTTCGGGCTATCTACGCCGATGTGGATCTCTTTCTATATCCTTCCCGGCTGGAAGGGTTTGGCTTGCCGGTACTGGAAGCATTTTCCTCGGGAGTGCCGGTGGTGACCTCCAAGACAACTTCTTTGCCGGAGGTGGCGGGGAACGCGGCAGCGCTGGTCGATCCGGAAAACCCCGAAGATATCGCCCAATGCGTGGAAAAGCTTTATCGAAAGCCCGCATTGCGAAAAGCGTTGGTTGTTAAGGGTTTGGCCCGTGCCAAGCAATTTACCTGGGAAAAAACCGCCCAGTTGACCCTTCCGGTTTATCAGCGGATGGGACCAAGGGAGAAAAAAGATTGATCCAAGTTCGAAAATCACAAAATTTGATTTGTTTCCTTTTGTTTTTATCCGTTTTGGCCTCCCTGGCTTTTTTCTTTGGGAGTGCTTGGCTTGCATTGCCGGGTTTTCCCGGTTCGATTTATATCGATCTTGGGATATTTATAGGAACATTTTTCCTTGTTCTGGGATTGGAAGCCTTGTTGATTTTTCGAATTTCGGTAAACCGCAGCCAACCGTTTCTCAAATCTTTACTGATGACCCATTTGCCCTGGGTCTTGGGATGGGCTTTACCCCTTGTTTTGAATCTCAATCTTCCCGATCCTCATAATTTCGCGTTTCGGAAGATTCAAATCCTCTTGGGGGTCATGTGGACGGCCCATTTGTTCCTTTTTTCAGGATGGCTGCTGGACCGGGCGGGAAAAGAAGCCGGCGGTTATTCGAAAAAATTCTTTTGGGTGGCCCTGTATTTTTTCTTGGGGATGACCCTTTGGACGACCCAATGCGATTTGAGCGGGGACGAACCCCATTATCTCTTGATGGGTTACAGCCTCTTGCATGACGGCGACTTGGACCTGGCTAATAATTACCAGCACCAGGATTATCTCCATTTTTATCACCGTGGACTTTTAAATACCCAGGCCCTTGACCATTTCGAAAATGGAAAAATCTATAGCTATCATCCGCTCGGTCCCGTTTTGTTGGTAATACCCGGGTTTGTTCTTTTGGGAAGAGTGGGCGCCGCCTTGACCATGGCTTTGATGGCCGCCCTGGGCCTCTTTTTCACTTTGAAAGTCATGGAAGAGACAGGGGCGATGGGATGGCCTCTGCGGGCAGTGGCCTGGATTGGCCTATTTTCCAGCCCGGTTTTATTGTTTTCCGGCCTGATCTATCCCGAAGTGCCTACGGCACTCTTGATGGCTCTTATCCTTTGGCTGTTCTTAAGGAAACGGTGGGGATGGATAGGTCTTTCCCTCGGGGCGATGCTTTGGATGCACAACCGCAACGTGCTGTTGGTGATCCCCCTGATTGTGTTGTTGATCATAGAAACCGCCAGCTTGGGAAAAGACCGTGGGAAAGCTCTCGCGAAAGGTTTTGCGGGTTTTTTGGTGCCCGTGGTTGGGTTGGCCCTTTACTTCCTCAAGGTCTACGGAGTGTTCACACCCCTGGGGGCGCATCATGAACCCTTCGCCTCTCTTTTCCCTTTAAGCCGGTTTTTCATCGGGTTCTTCGGCTTGATCTTGGATCAGGAATGCGGGCTCTGGTTTCACTTTCCCATTTTCGCGCTCATGTTGGCAGGCGGTTACCTGCTGTTCTCTTCCCTGAATCCGCTTCGTCGGTTGGTCTTGGGGACCTTCGGCTTTTTTTATCTCTTCATGTGTTTTTACGAAAACCTGGGGCTTACCCCCGCGGCCCGTTACATGGTGGGGGTGACACCCTTCCTTTTGATTATGATTTATCCGGTTTTCGAGAAAATTCGGCTGGATGAAATCTGGTACAAATTGACGCTCTTTTTATTCCTGGTTGGGGTGGCGGTGAACTGGATGCTGGCGGCCGTGCCGTGGATGCGCTACAACCGATTGCAGGGCGAAAACTGGATTTTGAAAATCGTCGGCGACTTCACGCACCTTCCCTTGACCCAATGGGAACCGGCATTTCACGCCACACCTATTGAATGGAGAACCTACCTCCTTTCGATCTATTGGTTGGCGGTGTGCATCGGCTTATCGGGGTGGTTTTTGTCCATGAAAATTGACCGTTATAAGGACAGACGCCGATGAATTTGTTGGTTCTCACTCCTCTCGTTCCTTACCCCCCCCACGACGGCGATAAATTGCGGCTTTATCATTTTTTGCTCCATTTGAAGCGCAAGGGCCATCGGGTGGACCTGATGTGCCTGACCCGGGTGAAAGAGGATTTGAGGCAGGTCGAAGCACTGAGGCCCCTTTGTAGAACCATCTATGTAGAACATTTGAAAGATTGGGAGTTGGTGATGAACCTGTTGGGCGGTTCACTTATGAGTCGTTCGCTCAATATCTCAAGCTACAATTCACCCAAGATGCGGGATGTGTTGAAAGCCTTCTGGAATAGCTCGGAAGGTAAATCAGTAGATGTGGTCTTGGCCCACCGTCTTCGCATGGCTCCCGCCGCCTTCGTGGAAAACCCGGGCAAACCGGTCGTTCTGGAATTGACTGACTCGATGATTGGCTACACGGGAAAGCTCAAGACCCTCAAGGGCGCACCCTTATCTCGAAAACTAGCCGCTAAGTGGGATAACTTGTTTTTGAAGAGCGAAGAAGTGGATTGGGTTAAAAGCTCAGCCATGAGCACAGTGATTTCCATTCAAGATGAAAATGTTCTTTTGGAAAATGGCGCTCCCATGGAAAAGGTGCAGGTAATACCCAATGGTGTTTCAATCAGCAAGAAGACTTCATCCAAGAACGCGGTTTACCCCAAGGGCAGGCCGGTAGTTTGTTTCGTGGGCAATATGGGTTATGCCCCCAATGAGGAAGGGGCCCTATGGTTTCTACAAAAGATATGGCCTTGGGTGAAAACCCATGTTCCAACCGCTCTTTTCGCGGCGGTGGGCGGAAGCCCCAGGAATAAACTGAAAAAATATCATGATGGCCAAAATGTTCTCGTGACCGGATGGGTGCCGGATGTGAACCCCTATTTCACCCAGTCGACAGTTTCGGTGGCACCTTTGCGGGTGGCCTCAGG
>CAZGKT010000006.1:0-13988 GCA_964525605.1 uncultured bacterium | reverse complement strand
TTTTCCATCGTTTTGATCTAATTCGAAATGAACAGGTTTACTCATGTGCGGTATAGCGGGTTTTTGCCAATTTAAACCGGGCGCTCCCCTGAAGATGCAACACCTTCAGGACATGGCGGAAACCATTAAGCACCGGGGGCCGGACGATTCGGGCTTTTACCAGAAGGGTCCGGTGGGGTTGGCCATGACCCGTCTTTCCATCGTGGATGTGGACGGGGGAAGCCAACCGCAAGCGAATGAGCGCCAAAACATCTGGGTGGTTTTCAACGGCGAGATCTACAACCACCTGGAACTCCGAAAACCGCTGGAAAAAGCTGGGCACAAATTTGCCACCAACAGCGACACCGAGGTTTTGGTGCATGCCTACGAGGAATATGGGGATTCTTTCGTGGGCAAACTGCGGGGCATGTTCGCCTTCGCCCTCTGGGACCAGACCTTTCAAAAGCTCCTGATCGCACGGGACCACCTGGGGGTCAAACCCCTCTATTACACCACCGCCGACGGCAACCTGATTTTCGGGTCCGAAATCAAACCCCTTCTGTCCGTGCCCACGGTGCCACGGAGGGTAGATACCAAGCAGATTCTAACCCTGATGACGCTTCAATATGTTCCCTCGCCTGACACCTTGCTGAAGGGGATTCGCAAGCTCCCGGCGGGCCATACCCTTATCTGCCAGTCGGGAAAGATATTGATCAAGCCCTTTTGGGAACTGCCCAAGAGGCCTGAGCGGGTGGATCAGGAAGTCACGCCTTCAAAGATCAAAGATTGGACAGACGAACTTCAGGAACGGTTTTTCGCCAGCGTGAAGGAACAGTTGATGTCCGATGTGCCCCTGGGGGCTTTTCTTTCGGGCGGGTTGGATTCCTCCCTTGTCGTAGCCGCCATGACCCAGCAAACCCAGAAGCCGGTCAAAACCTATTCGGTGGGCTTTGAGAACCAGCACGATTTCAACGAACTGAAATATTCCCAACAGGTCGCTCAATATCTCAAGAGCCAGCATCAGGAGATCATGGTGGACGCCCGGATGTTGAACGACCTGATCCCCAAGCTGGTGAAATACCAGGACGACCCGGTGATTGACCCGGCGGTACTGCCCACCTTCGTGGTTTCCATGTTCGCCCGGCAGGAAGTGAAGGTGGTCTTGACCGGCGAGGGAGCGGACGAGATGTTCGGGGGCTACCGCCGCTATTCATTCGATCGCTTGGCGGGAACGGTGGGCAAGGTGCCGGGATGGATTCGCAAAATGGTGCCCTTCATGACGAAGGGGTTGAAAGATCCTTACCACCAGGCCTGGCAGGCTCTTCAAAAGTCAGACCTGGTTCAACGTCACCTGGCCTGGTCTCGGTTGAGTTTGGAATCGACCCTGGAAGAACTGGCAGGGGAGAAGCTCCTCTATGAAATGGAACAATCAAAGGTCGAGGAATCCCTTGAACGCTTGTTCGAAAACGCCGAACCCTATGGATTCGATAATTTCAACCTGATGCTTTACCTGGATCTGAAAACCTGGCTTCCGGATGACCTGTTGAACAAGGTGGACCGGATGAGCATGGCGGCCTCCCTGGAAGCCCGGGTGCCCTATCTGGACCATCGACTGGTGGAATTCGCCTTTGGTTTACCTTCTGGAGTAAAGCTTCGGCAGGGGGAAGGGAAGTACATCCTCAAACAAGCGGCCCAAAAATACCTGCCCAAGGAAATCATCTACCGGCAAAAGAAGGGTTTCGCGGTGCCCCTAGGCCCCTGGTTCCGACATGAATTAAAACCCCTGGTGGTTGACCTGTTACGCTCAGACAAATTCAAGGACCGGGGTTATTTCAACCCCGCTCAAACGGAAAAACTGATTGAAGAACACATGTCGGGTCGTAAGGACCACCATTTGATTTTGTATGGGATGCTATTGGTGGAGCTGTGGCATAGAAGGTTTATTGATGAAGCGCCTTAAAGGAGTAAGGGATGACGGACCGATTTAAAAAAGGCTGGAAAAAGTTTGAGGAAATACACGGCCCGGTCGCCAAAGCTACCCTGGACAGCCTGAAAGATATTTCCCCCGAACTAGGTCGGTTCGTGACCGAGTTGGCTTTTGGGGAGATCTATTCCCGCCCGGGTCTGGACCTTAAGACCCGGCAAATGCTGACCATTGCTTCGCTGGTCACCCTGGGAAATGCCCCCTTACAACTCAAATCCCATATCAAGGGAGCCCTCAACGTGGGATGTACTCAGCAAGAAATAGTCGAAGTGATCCTTCAAATGGCCATTTATGCCGGTTTTCCAGCCGCCATGAATGCCATGTATGCCGCGAAGGAGGTTTTCATTGAGAAAGCCCGAAAAGCTAAAAAGTCCCGCTAGAGCAAAGTCCCGCCAAAATTTGTCAAAGTCTACTATAACAATATCCCTCTTGGTTTGACCTTGAGGGGCCTTTCCGTTACAATGACGCTCCTTTTTGGCAAAAACTATTGAAAAATAAGGGATTTTACAACCTAACCCTCGAAAATAAGGGTTTTTTTGACATTTCTATCCAACCAATCATCTTAAGGAGCAGGCATGCTTACTGTGATGGAGCTTCGGGCCGGTGCCTTGTGTGAGTTTGACGGAACCCTATTCAGGGTTGTTAATTTCCAACACGTGAAACCCGGTAAGGGTGGGGGATTTGTTAGGCTCAAACTCAAGAATGTCGAATTAGGTACCGTTACCGACAAGACCTTGGACAGCTGGGAAAAGGTAGCGGACCCACCGGTTGAAGAAAAAGAGATGCAATACCTGTACAAGCAGGGCGAAAAGTTCGTTTTCATGGATACCGAAACCTACGAGCAGCTTGAACTGACTGAGGAAGAAGTCGGGGAAGGGCACCAATGGCTCAAGGATGAGATGGCCATCGAGGTTCTTTTCTACAAGGGACGCCCCATTTCAGTAAAGCTTCCCATTACCGTTAATCTCAAGATCACTTCATCTGAGCCTGGCATTAAGGGAGATCGAGTTTCGGGCGCCAGCAAGCCCGCCACGCTCGAATCCGGAGCTATCGTCCAAGTGCCTCTTTTTGTGAAAGAAGGGGACATGATCAAGATCGACACAAGGACCGGGGAATACCTGGAGCGAGTCTAGTCTCACCCACTTAGCAGAGCCTCAAGGCTGTTTGAGAAAAGGAGAAAAGACTGATGTCCACGAATCCGGAAAAGTTGGAAGGTACTAAGGCCGAGAAGAAGAAAAAGGCCCAAACCGCCGCCCCTAAGAAGTTGAAGGTCAATCCCAAGCTTACGATCGTTCAGGACGTGATCGCCCTCATGGATGCTTCCCAAATCAACGAGATTCTCTTTGAACAGGCCGGGACGAAGATTCACTTGCGCAAGGGTCCCGGGATGCCCTTTGATACGAACGCGCCCGTGGTCATTTCCACGGTCCCAGGTGCCGGTGTTGCCGCCCCCGTGGGGTCCCCAGCCGGCGCACCCGCAACCCCTGCCGCGCCAGTTGCCAACGACAAAACCCTGACCTTCGCTTCCCCCATGGTCGGAACCTTTTACCGGGCCGCCTCTCCCGATTCCAAGCCTTTTGTGGAAGAAGGGGACAAGGTGGCTGTCGGCCAAGTGTATTGCATCATTGAGGCCATGAAACTCATGAATGAAGTGAAGGCCGAAGTGGCCGGCAAAGTCGTCAAAATACTGGTTCAGAACGGCCAGGCAGTCGAATTCAACCAGCCCCTCCTGATTGTTGATCCAAGTTAATCACGGGTGTTTCGCAAAACTAACGGCGCGGTGACCGCGTCCGCTGAATAGTTTTTTAAAAAAAGGAAAACATGTTTAATAAGATCCTCATCGCTAACCGTGGAGAAATCGCCATCCGGGTCATCCGCGCTTGCAAGGAAATGGGCATCAAGACCGTTTCCGTCCATTCCCAGGCCGACGCCGATTCCCTGCATGTCCACCTGGCGGACGAAAGCGTTTGTATCGGCCGGGGACCCAGCAAGGAAAGCTACCTGAATATTCCGGCTATCATCAGTGCCGCCGAGATCACCGATGCCGAGGCCATCCATCCGGGTTACGGTTTCCTCGCGGAGAATCCCCATTTCGCCGAGGTTTGTTCCAGCTGCCAGATTAAATTCATCGGTCCCAAGCCCGAAGTCATGCGAATGATGGGCGATAAGGTGATGGCGATTAATACCGCGAAGAAAGCGGGAATCCCCACCACCCCGGGAAGCGACGGACCCGTGAAGGACGAAAAACAGGCCCTGGAAGTGGCCCGCAAGGTGAAGTACCCCGTCATCATCAAGGCCTCGGCCGGCGGAGGCGGAAAGGGCATGCGGGTAGCCCATACGGACCTCTCCCTAACACAGGCTTTCCAAACGGCCCGGGCCGAAGCCGAAGCGGCTTTCGGAAACCCGGAAGTTTATATCGAAAAATTCATCGAAGAACCACGGCATATTGAAGTCCAGATCCTGGGGGATGAATACGGCCATATAGTTCATTTAGGCGAGCGCGATTGCACCATTCAAAGATCCCACCAAAAATTAATTGAAGAAGCCCCTTCGCCTGCTCTCAACGCCAAACAGCGTAAAAAGATAGGGAAATACGCGCTCAAACTCGCCAAAGAGGTCAAGTACACTTCGGCGGGGACTATCGAGTTCCTGATGGATAAAGAAGGCGATTTTTATTTCATGGAAATGAATACCCGGGTCCAAGTGGAGCATCCGGTTACCGAACTCATCATGGGTGTGGATATCATCAAAGAACAAATTCGTGTCGCTGCGGGGGAAAGGCTATCCATTGTTAAGGATTTCCTGGAACCCCGGGGCCACGCGATCGAATGCCGAATCAACGCGGAGAATCCTGCCGACGGCTTCCGCCCTTCTCCCGGGCTCATTACGACTTACCACGTCCCAGGCGGGCCGGGGGTTCGAGTGGACACCCACCTTTACCAGGGATACCGGGTGCCGCCTTTTTACGACTCTCTGCTGGCCAAGATCATTGTGCACGCACCGAATCGGCAGGAAGCCATCAAGCGCATGGTGCGGGCGTTGGATGAACTGGTAGTGGATGGTATCCATACCACGACGAGTTTTTTGAAGACCATTCTGGAAAGTGAATCATTCAAGCGGGCGAATTATTCCACCCGCTTTGTTGAAAATTTCCTCAAAAAGAACAACGAGGATAAGGAAAAAAAGTAAGGCCGAAGATCCGGGGCCTAGCCTGAAACGGGAGAATACTCTTGAAAATTACTGTTTATTTTGACGCCAAGGCTGTGAAACCCACGGTGGTTCAGAACGCCACCGTCGTATTGGTGGACGTTTTGCGGGCCACCACCACGATCCCGATGTTTCTTTATCACGGCGCGAAGGGAGTTGCCTTTTGCCACGATCCGGGTTCGGCCAAGAAACATTTCGATAAATTGAAACGCGGGGAAGGCCTATTGGCGGGCGAAAGGGATTGGGAAAAAATCCCCGGGTTCCAACAGAGCGGGTCTCCGCTTGATTCGAGCCGGGAAAAGTTGAAGGACCGCCTCATTTGTTTTTCGACCCAAAGCCCTTTGAGAATTCCCGCCGAGGCCAAGTATGTCATCCTAGGTTCTTTCATCAACCTAGGTGACGTTTATGATTCCTGCCTGCGGGGGAACCGGGACGTGGTGATTGTTTGCGCCGGCAACCCGGAAGATTCGGCCTTCGCCGGAATGCTGGTGGATTATCTCCAAAGCACCCTGGGTTCCACTCCAATACTCTTGGCGGAAAGCGCCAAGGATGCCATCGCGATTTACAAACCTTGGCAGGGGAGAATTGTTGAATTGCTCCGAGAATCGCCCGATGGGAAGGAACTGATTCGAAAGGGTTGTGCCAAGGACCTGGATTTTGCCGCCAAGATAAGCCGTGTTTCCTCCGTGCCGTTCCTCAAAGATCAGCTCTTTTTAAAAGAAGACACTCCCAAGCCCAAACGCTTACTTGATTCGGACGGGAAACCCAAGACTTCCAGCGCGCCTCAAAAGGGAAAATCGATCAAGGTGACCGTACCTTTGTTCCCGAAGAATCCGGAGCATCCCGTTCCGGGTATGGAGAAAGTCTTGGCTAAGAAGGGCGTGGTAGCTGAGGACAAAAAGGCCGATAGCAAGAAGAAGGAAACAGTTTCTGGGAAAAAGACAGAGGGGAAAATGGCAAGCCCTGCGGTAAAGCTGGCGGTCAAACCTAAGAAGGCGCCCGCTAAACCCGCTCCCATGTTCAGCAAGAAAACCATCGCCTCGCCGGTCTTTCACGCTTCTGCCGCCTCGGTCGCCGTGAAACCGGCGTCCAAGAAGAAATAATCCGCCGGTGAGGAAAGGCCGGCCGTGATCTCACGGGCTGAAAAAAAAGCGATCCTGAGAGCCTTGGACGCTAACTGTAACCGGGCGAGGGAAGGTTTCCGGGTTGCGGAGGATGTGGCCCGCTTCATCCTGAACGACGCCCCTCTTCTTGGCAGGATTAAAAAACTTCGTCACTCGGTCAGCCTGGCGGAACAAAAGCTTTTTAAATCGAAGGCTTTGCGTACTCTCTACCGAGATGTGGCTGGTGATTTGGGCCGCCAAACCCGAGAAAATTCCGAAAAAACCCGGTCCAGTCCCCGAGACGTTTTGACGGCCAATTTGAAAAGGGCTCAAGAAGCCCTTCGGTCCCTGGAAGAATTCTCCAAGCTTTTAAACGATCCCTCCTTTCGGAGTTTCAAGAAGATCCGATACGAATGCTATAAGATCGAAGAGTCGTTTTCCTGAAATTGGGCGAGTGCGTTGCTTTTCATGAGGCCCCTCGTTATTGTTGAAATCGGTTGAGAACGTAATTCATTCCACGTTTGTGTGAGGCGAAGTCCCATGGGGAAAAACAACGGTTCGCATCCTTTTCAGGGAGGAATCACCCGGAAACCCTTTCCGGGATCGATGAAAAAATATGTCCAGGGAAATCGGCCGGATCTGAAGGTTCCCGTCAGGGAAATTTCCTTAAGCCCCACGAAAACAGCCCAAGGACAAGAAGAGAACTCTCCCTTTTGTGTCTATGACACCAGCGGCCCCTACACTGATTTAAACATTGAAATTGATCTGGAGAAGGGAATACAACCCATCTGTCTCCCTTGGATCCGGGAACGGGCGGATGTGGTGGAAACGGAAGGCTTCTATCGCGAAAAATCCGCTCCCGGAATTGAAATTTTTCCGGCAACTTCCCGCCGCAAACCCTTGAGGGCCAAACCTAGTCACAATGTCAGTCAAATGCATTACGCCAAAAAGGGAATTGTCACCCCCGAGATGGAATATATCGCCATCCGGGAAAACCAAATGGCTGAGAACAGGATGGAACAGGGGCGGGTTCATAAAGGCCAGGCATTTGGGGCGGTTCTCCCCAGGGTTTTCACTCCCGAATTCGTGCGGGACGAAGTGGCCCGGGGCCGGGCCATCATTCCCTCTAATATCAATCACCCCGAGCTTGAACCAATGATCATCGGCCGTAATTTCTTGGTGAAGATCAATACCAATATTGGAAATTCATCCGTGACTTCTTCCATTGAGGAAGAAGTGGAAAAGATGATTTGGTCCGTGCGCTGGGGCGGGGACACCCTGATGGATCTTTCCACGGGGCAAAATATTCACGAGACACGGGAATGGATTCTTCGCAATTGCCCCGTTCCCGTGGGAACTGTGCCCATCTACCAGGCCTTGGAAAAGGTGGGGGGAATTGCGGAAGACCTGACCTGGGAAATTTATCGCGATACCTTGATCGAGCAAGCCGAACAGGGAGTGGATTATTTCACCATACACGCGGGGGTCTTGTTGCGTTACGTACCCATGACCGCTTGGCGCCGGACCGGGATCGTTTCTCGGGGAGGATCCATCCATGCCAAGTGGTGTTTGGCTCACCACCAGGAGAATTTCACCTATACTCATTTCGAGGAAATTTGTGAAATCATGAAGGCTTTCAATGTTTCCTTCAGCCTCGGGGATGGATTGAGGCCGGGCTCCATTGAGGACGCGAATGACGAAGCCCAGTTCTCTGAACTCAAAACCCTGGGAGATTTGACCCAAAAAGCCTGGAAACAAGACGTGCAGGTGATGATCGAGGGCCCGGGCCATGTTCCCATGCAACTGATTAAAGAAAACATGGACAAACAGTTGGCCGAATGCCATGAAGCGCCCTTTTATACGTTAGGGCCCCTCACCACGGATATCGCGCCGGGTTACGACCACATCACTAGCGCCATTGGCGCGGCCATGATCGGATGGTTCGGTACCGCCATGCTTTGTTACGTAACCCCCAAGGAACATCTGGGACTGCCGAATAAGGATGATGTTCGAGCCGGCGTCATCGCTTACAAAATCGCCGCTCACGCGGCGGACTTGGCCAAAGGGCATCCAGCCGCGCAGAATTGGGACAACGCCCTTTCCAAAGCGAGGTTCGAATTTAGGTGGGAGGATCAGTTCAACCTAGCCCTGGATCCTGAACTGGCTCGGGAATATCACGACGAGACTCTACCTGCGGATGGCGCCAAAGTGGCCCATTTTTGTTCCATGTGTGGACCCAAGTTTTGCAGCATGAAAATCACTCAGGACGTTCGGGACTACGCTAAGGAACAGGGATTGACCGAGGACAAGGCTTTGGAAGATGGAATGAAAAAAATGTCCGAGACTTTTGTCGAAACGGGCGCAGAGATATACCAGAAAATTTGAAGCCTGTTAACTTTCGCTGAAAAAATCGGAAGAAATTTGTTGGAAAATAAAAAAGGCCCCACCTTTTGAGGGTGGAGCCTTTTTCTATTGAAGAAAACTAGTTGACGAGCTTGTTCACATCGGGACGGCGCGGCGGGTCGTTCGCCGGGCGGGTCGAGATGGGGGGGTTGTTCTTGAAGGTCGGCGCAAGTTCGGCGTTGATTTTGGCGTAAGCGGGGTCTTTATCCGCGCCTTCTACGATCGCGCCAATGGGGCAGGCCGAATAACAGCTGGTGCACTCGGTGCATTCCTCGGGATTGATGATCATGAAGGGCTGGCCCTTATATTCTCCCGGATGGATGCAATTCACCGGGCAAACATCGACGCATTGCGCGTAAACCTCGCCCAGGCACTTCTCGGTAATGACGTAAGGCATGACTTCCTCCTTCTTTTAGTGGACTCTCTGCGGGAGAGGGTTAAACGAACCGGCACCCTTCCTTCCCTAAAGGGAGTAGAGGGGTATCGAAGCCGGGGTAGTTTAAAGTAACGTCCCTTTTAACCGCAAGACCAAACTCGCTTTTTTTCCTGGGAATAACGGCTTTACGGCCTTGAAGTGAGATGTTAGCTTGATGCCTTGAAACCCGTCCGTAGATTCTTGTCGAGCGCGACCTTTCTTCTTAGCTTTTAAGCAGGCAATGGGGTTGTTTCGGTTTGGCACGTAAATCGCACGTTTAAGCGGAACGGGATTTGAAATGAAGGAAAACATGGCTTCGAAAAAAGACTATTACGAACTTCTAGGGGTCCCCAAAGGGGCCAACGCGGATGAATTGAAAAAAGCTTATCGGACCATGGCGAAAAAATACCATCCCGACGCCAACCCCAATAACAAAGAAGCGGAAGAGAAATTCAAAGAAATTAACGAGGCCTATGAGGTGCTTTCTGATACTCAAAAGAAAGCCGCCTATGACCAGTTTGGCCATGCGGGTGTGGGAATGGGAGGACCTTCTGCGGGAGGCTACGGGGCGGGTGGATTTCGGCCCCAGGATTTCAACGGGTCTGCCGATTTCGAGGATATTTTTGGTGATGTGTTCTCCAACTTTTTCGGAGCCGAAGGGCGAGCGGGGGGACGTTCACGAAATCAAGCCCAGGAAGGCGATGATCTTCGTCATGACTTGACCCTTTCCTTTGAGGAAGCCGCTTTTGGAACTTCCAAAGATGTAAAGATAAGAAAACTCATGACTTGTGAAACCTGTCATGGATCGGGTGCCAAAGCTGGCTCGGGCCGTGTGGTTTGTACCCAGTGCAAGGGTACTGGCCAGGTCCGGCAATCCCAAGGCTTTTTCACTATTGCCCGAACCTGTTCCCGCTGTGGGGGACAGGGTGAAATGCCTGGAAGCCCATGCCCCACTTGTCAGGGCCAGGGTCGGATGGAGAAAGAAAGAACCGTTTCGGTGAAAGTACCGGCCGGAGTCGACGAGGGTTCCCGATTGAGGTTAAGGGGTGAAGGCGAGGCGGGGTTGAACGGCGGTCCCGCAGGCGATCTATATATTTTCCTTCATGTTCAGGATCATGAATTTTTCGAACGCGACGGCGGGGATTTGCATTGTTCCATCCCGGTCAGTTTTGTCCAGGCGGCACTCGGCGCTGAAATTGAAGTTCCCACATTGGAAGGCCCCGTCAAAATGAAGGTTCCCGCCGGGACTCAATCCGGAAAAATTTTCCGTCTGAGGGAAAAGGGACTCAAGACGCCCAATACCAATGAAGTCGGAGACCTGATGGTGGTGATCTCGGTTGAGACCCCATCGGATTTGAGCGCCAAACAGAAGAAAATTCTAGAGGAATTCGAAGCGGCCACCACTGAAAACAACACGCCCCAAACGGCCAAGTTCTTAACCAAAATGAAGAACCTTTTCACCCGGAAGAAATGAGTTTCGTACCCCGTGTTTTCCTACCCGATGGGTTCTCCCTGGGGACGGAAATGGCCCTGGATGAACCGACCTCCCACTATCTTTCCCAGGTTTTAAGACTGGAGGCTGGCGATGCTCTTATGGGTTTTGATACCGGACAAAAGGTATTTCAATTGCAATTTCTCAAGATTGAGAATCGACGGGTGTGGGTCAAGAAAACTTCCGAGGAATCAAAACTTCAGGATGGGCCCAATTTACAAATTGCTTTAGGTCAAAGTCTTCCCAAGGCGTCCAAGTTTGATTTAATTCTTCGCCAGGGAACCGAATTGGGAATTCACCGTTTTATCCCGATGGTGACCCAAAGGAGCGTTTCCCGTCCGGAGGATTCGCAATTCAATCATAAGCATGATCGTTGGCTTAAAATACTGGTAGAAGCTTGCCGTCAAAGCGGACGCAATGATGTTCCCATCCTGGACCCCATCCGAGATTGGGGCCATTCCCTGGATCTCTTTCAGGGATTCGACCTGGTGTTGATGCCATATGAAAAGGAAGCGCCCACCCTTCGAACAGTGTTAGAATCCCACCCGAGTGTTAATAAGGTATTGACTTTGGTGGGGCCGGAAGGGGGCTGGGCCCCCGAGGAGATTCAGGAAGCCCGAAGCCGGGGTGCTTTTCCTGTGCATTTGCCTACTCCCATACTTCGAACGGAAACCGCCGGGTTAGTTGTTACGGCTATGATCCAATATGAACTTGGGGAACGCCTATTTTCGTCAAGGGGTTTCAGCTGAAATCAACAAACCTACCTCCATTGATCACAGGATCGACCCAGCTAGTTTTTATCCTGGGGCATCCCGTAGAACATTCTTTATCTCCTGTTTTTCAAAACGAAGCCATTCGAAAAAAGGAGCTCCCCTGGGTCTATGTTCCGTTGGAAGTTGAGCCCGTCCATCTTCCGAATGTCATCGAAATGATTCGCAGTGAAAATGTAAGGGGCGCCAATGTGACCGTGCCTCTGAAGACAATGATTCTTAGACATTTGGACCGCGTGGATCTTTCGGCTCAGAGGTTGAACTCGGTGAATACCATCTACAAAAGGAAGGGTCGTCTTCACGGAACTTCAACGGATGGTGAAGGTTTTTTATTGTCGTTGGGTAGTTGGCGTAAGAGTTTAAGGGGCAGTCAAGGGATGATCGTTGGAGCCGGGGGGGCAGCTAGAGCGGTCGGGAATGCGTTGGCTTCTTCGGGGATCAAATCTCTTATGATCGCTAACTGGGATGCCAAGGAAGCCGAAGGACTTCAGGCTGCGGTTCGCCAAGGTTTCCGAAAACTTCAAACAGGGATTCTTAGCTTGGAAGAGGGGGCAAAGATCGTTCCGGAATGTGACTGGGTGATTCAAGCCACGTCTCTTGGATTGAAGAAAGGAGACCCATCACCTATTTCTTTGAAAAAAGCCCGACCGAGAACCTGGGTTCTCGATTTGATTTATCACCGCGAAACGGAGTTTTTAAAGCAGGCCGGGAACCAGAAGCTTCTTTCTAAAAATGGTCTCGGCATGTTGCTTTATCAGGGCGCCCTCTCCTTCGAGCTCTGGACCGGGAAAAGGGCCCCTCTATTCGACATGAAAAGGGCCTTACTCCAGACCTTGGCCCAGGTAAGTTAAGTCTGGGTGGGTAGCGTTGACTTCATTTTTTTTCGAATTTATACTTCAGATGTGATGAGATCATTGACCCTTCCACACTCCCTCTGGTCCGAGGTTTTCCATGCCTGAATCGATGAAAAAACGCCTCGGCGAAATGTTGGTTGATGAGGGAATCATTTCTGAAGAACAGCTTCAGGAAGCCCTCCATGAGCAAAAAATCAAAGGGGGCCGGCTGGAAAAAATATTGATAAGTCAGGGTTATGTAACGCAAGACGTTATCATGGCCTTTGTTGGTACGCAGTTAGGAATTCCTCATGTGAGTTTGAACGAAATTGGTGATATCCCCAACGATGTGGTTTTTTCCGTTCCCGAATCCATTGCTCTGAACCATTGCCTCATACCCATTGTTAAAAAAGATAAAAAGCTGACCGTGGCCATGGCCGATCCACTTAATGTTTTCGCCATTGACGATATCAAAATGATGACAGGCTTTGAAGTTGAACCCGCTATCGCGAGTGAAACCGAAATCAAGGCTATGCATGCTAAATATTATGGTACGGGCGGCGCGTCGGGAGGGGCTGCAAGTGGTGGGCCCGAAGCGGGTGGCGACATGCAGGAAATCCTTAACTCCATGGGAGGAGGGGACAACAACCTGGAGGTGATGGAAGAAAAAGAAGAAGAAATGGACATTTCCAAACTGGAGGCTGCGGGTGAGGATGCCCCGGTTGTTCGTTTGGTCAACCTTGTCTTGACGGAAGCCGTCCGTTCGAACGCGAGTGATATCCACATTGAACCCTACGAGAAAAATCTTCGCTGCCGGTATCGAATCGACGGAGTTTTACACGAGGTGCAATCTCCCCCCAAATCCCTGGCTGCGGCCATTTCTTCCCGTCTCAAAATTATGGCCTCGTTGGATATCGCCGAACGCCGATTGCCCCAGGACGGTCGTATCAAAATTAAGGTCTTGGGGAAAGAAATTGACCTTCGTGTTTCGGTTTGTCCCGTTCAGTTCGGAGAGAAGATCGTTATGCGTATCTTGGATTCGTCCAACCTCTCTTTGGATCTACCGAAATTAGGCTTTGAGGAAGACATTCTTCCGAAATTTGAAAAAGCCATTGTAGAACCTTATGGATTGGTTCTCGTGACGGGGCCGACAGGTTCTGGGAAATCAACGACCCTTTATTCCGCTCTCCATTATATTAACGATCCAGACACTAACATTTCGACCATTGAAGACCCTGTGGAATACAATTTGCCAGGGATTAATCAAGTGAACGCTAAGGCTGGAATTGGATTAACCTTCGCGGCGGGTTTGAGGTCTTTTTTGCGGCAGGACCCAGATGTGATCATGGTTGGAGAAATTCGCGACAAAGAAACGGCTGAAATCGCTATTAACGCCGCCTTGACGGGTCACTTGGTGTTTTCCACGCTTCATACGAATGACGCGCCAGGCGCCGTGACTCGTATGGGAAATATGGGGGTGGAACCATTTCTTATCACTTCGACGGTCCATTGTGTGGTCGCTCAACGTCTTTTACGTCGAATTTGCAAAGATTGTAAACAACCGTTTGAAGCGACCAGTGAAATATTAGAAGAATTAGGAGTCCAATCGACGGGTGAACCAGTCACGCTTCATCGAGGTGTGGGTTGCAATACCTGTTCTAACACCGGATACAAGGGTCGAATGGCTATTCATGAAGTTTTGATGTTAAACGAGGATTTCCGAAAAGGTGTTCTCCAGCGCAAATCGGCATCGGAGTTGAAAAAAATAGCCCGTGCGGGGGGGATGCAGACATTAAGGGAAT
>CAZGKT010000005.1:142231-147286 GCA_964525605.1 uncultured bacterium | reverse complement strand
AAACTCGCTCTATAGTGTGACTTAATAAGTGGTGCAAACAACGGGGGCAGGTCATATTCGCTCCACTCATTCTTGGTAAATGAATAACTTGGATCGGGCTGACCAATTGTTTCGTCTGATGCGAAACTTATAAGTGAGACCGAATTAGACTCATCGTTATTAATTATTCGAATTTCTTCTTGTTTAGAACTTTTATTCCCATTAAATCTGGAATGTAGTCGGGTTATTTGTAATTCATAAATGTTTTTTTGAACAATACCACTAGAACTAATTTCTTTTATTCTGGGCACAAAATAAGTTATAGAGCCATTTTTAATATTTTTATCAAATGTGACTTCAACAGTAATTAATTTGGCGACTTTATTTCCGGAATTAAAACACGTCACCTTCCATTTAGAATTTTCCTGATACAACAATGTTGGCACCTCTTCGTAATATTTTTCAAATAAGTGGGTGGTAATTCCACCGACAAAAATCCAAAAAAGGGGCATAAACAAATAAATAAATAATGCATTTATAATCGGATGTTTTGTTTTAAATGCCGTGTAATTCAAAATTATTCTCGTTATGAATTTGTTTCTAGAAAAAGCCCTTAAACTCTAATGACGATTCCATTTTCGTCAAACTATGTTTTTCTCAGAAATACCTAAAACTCGAAAGAAAACAGGACAAATGTGAATTCGGGAATCTTCAGTTATTTCAGCACTTCTTATTGGTTCTTCAGTTTTAAAGGACCAAGCCACCCCATGCTGACTGGTAATTTTTAAACCTATTAAACCCGTTTTATAAAATACTTGTAATAAATCAGATCTAAAGTTTTCAAGTTTCATATTACCTTCGCTAACATCTAGCGCTTTGCTATATAACAAGTCCATGCGGGAATATCTTCTAATTGCTAGGTCAAAGCAAAGATTTTCAATTTCTATCAAATTTATATCTTTTACTAAAAAAGTTGGTTTTTTGTTTTTTAGAATCCTCGAAGCACACTCTAAAAGTGTTGGATAATCTCCAATCCATTCATCTGCCAACGACCTGAATCTTGACTCGGAATATTTACCCTCTGCAATTCTTACAGCAGTAGCTGTAACTTCCGGGCTATCGATAGCGGCTTCTATACAAAAATTAAAAAACTCAACTAGATCGCGTGGTCTCCCTAAAGTCATAACACCAAGATAATCTTCAATGGCAATTTTATTTACATAAGTGGGAAAAACATCTTTCCATGAAATTTCGCCTTTTGTATACCTGCGATAAATCAAGCGTTTTATACGTAAGTTTAATAATTCGAAGAGTTGTCTGTTCGTCCAACGAATTGGTAAATAAAAACTGCGATATTTCTCTTCCTGAAAACCAATATCTCGCGTAAGACGAATTACGCGTTCTAATAAATCTTCACGAAGGGCAATAGCGACTTTAAAACCCGGAACTCTCGAAAAATCTCGTGCGTTTTCAATTAATGATTTAATTAACTTATAGCGAAGCCGATCTTCAACCCAATCTTCATCGAGTTGATCGATAACAATAAAATATCTTGGGAAATCATCAGTAAAACATTCTTCTTTGAGTAAACGAACAACTTCCGTCAGTTCAGAGATTTGAATTTGATCAATAACCTTTTGTGCATGATTATGAACCTCAGCTTTTTGCTCAACTGATAAAGTTTCAGCCGCAGCAGCAGACGCAGTTAAACCAACAAATTCAGCGCCAAGTTTTGCCTGAACATCCGCTTCTAGTTTTTCAGTTACTTCCTTTACCCTATATTCTGTTGTTTTCCAAAAAGACTCGCCCCACTGACGAAGATAACTTATAGCTCTTTCCTTATTTTTATCACGATTGAAATTAAATATTTTAGAAAAAAAATTATCTTTATCTTTTTCTGTTTTTATAGGGAATTTTAATTTAATCATCTCGACACAAATGATGTGTTTCCACAATAATTTATAAAATAAACTTAAATTTACATTTAATGCTTCTAAACCTCTCAAAAATTCAGAATCCGCTAAATAACGGAAAGATAAATCATTAGGATTTAAAACCGTAGTGTTAGGTTCGTGTTTAAATAATTCAAAAAATAATGCTGTTTTTCCTACGCCAGTTCTTCCAACAACAATACATTTTATGTCGGTGCAATTTCTTAAAGCTTGAATATCACCGTTATCGTAAAAACAGTTAAGTAAAAATTCTTTATCATCTTCTGCTGCAGCCGCACCCACATTGTCATTTTTAATAAATTTGAATTTTTCTAAATTTTTTCTAGGCATGTTTTTACCTTTAAAAAAATAATCAAAACAAACGTAATCGGGACTGAAAAAAGAAAATGGTACCCCGCCCCACTTATATAACCCACTTACTAATAAACATCGTACTCCTCAAATCTTTCCCCTGCCTTTTAAGAAAACCATAATCGTTTACTTTCCATCTATTGTAGTTACATCTTTGTTAGGAGGAGAAAAACCGCCCAGTTTTTGGCGCAACCTACGCCCGCACCGTCAGTAGCTCATCCCACCTCGTCGTGTACCTGGGCGAACGGTATTCAAACCTTGTTTTCCAAGCCTTTTCCAGCCCTTCGGCGAGATAGCGAAGCCTACCTACCCCGAAATCCCGGTTCACCTGGTCCAGAGCGGCCATCAACCGCACCTGCTTTTGGCGGTCTTTTTGCACAAAAAGGCTCTGCTGAATCTGGTTATTGGGCACCAAGCCGTCAAAATCCACATGCACCCTCTTATATACAATGCCCGGCTTGTAGATTTGCTCCACGGCCTTGGTTGCCCAGCGGATCAGTTCACCCGTTTCATCGGTGGCTAAGGGCAGTTCCACCCCGATGCCCTGGTTGTATTGGGGCCCGTTGCTGTAGGGGTTGGTTTGCAGGTAAATCTTCATACCCGTGGCGGCCTGGCCGTCGCGCCTGAGGCGCACCGCCGCGTCGGCGATATGGGAAGCCAGGCATTCTTTGATCTCGAAAAGCGATTCCACCTTTCGCCCAAAGCTTCTTCCGCACCCGATGCGCTTTTTCTTAGGGGCTGTCAGTTCCAGCGGAATACAGGGTTCGCCCCGCAGTTCCTTCACCATTCGCGTGCCCTCGACCCCCATTCGCTTGTCGATCCAGGTAAGTGGAACATTTCGCAGGTCCCAGGCGGTATGGATGCCGTGGCTTTTCAAAAGCTTTGTGCGGGCGGGCCCGCATTTCCAGATGTCGGCGATGTCGTAGCGCTTCAGGGCGATTTCCTGGTAGCGGGGGTTGGTGAGGTCGAGCACGCCCTTGGACTTTTTCGATTTCTTGGCGATCTTGCTGGCGATCTTGGCCATGGTTTTGGTGGGGGCGATGCCCACCGATACCGGAATGCCCGTCCACTGGTAAATCGTGGCCTTCATTTCCCTGCCATATTCGGTGAGGTCGCGGTGGGCGAAGCCTTGAAGCCCCACGAAAGCCTCGTCGATGGAATATTCTTCCACCCTGGGGCTGAACTGGCGGATGGTTTGCATGACCCGCCGTGAAAAATCGCCGTAGAGGGTGTAGTTGGAACTGAAAACATGGACCTTGTGTTTTTCGATGATGTCTTTGAGCTCAAAGACGGGCCGGGCCATGTCGATGCCGATGGCCTTGGCCTCTTCGGAACGGGAAATGGGCATGCCGTCGTTGTTGGAGAGGACGATGACGGGCTTGCCCGTGAGCTTGGGGTTATACACCCGCTCGCAACTGCAGTAGAAATTATTACAGTCGATCAAAGCCACGGGCTCAACCCGTGGCTGACGGTTTGATCGTGCCGATTCATTACCGGAATCGGCACAATGGGCAATAGGTTCGATTTGATTCATTCACACCTCAAAAATTTAGCCACAGATACATGGGATTCATGGGATTTAAAAAACACAAACCATTTTCTGTTCAATCTTTCCTGCCGAGAGAAGGGACCGCCGAATGGCCCGGGCTTTTAAACCCAAAAAGCCTTTATCTTATCCGTGTGCATCCCATGCATCTGTGGCCAAGAAATGTTTTGCTTTACGTTTTCTTCACCCCATGCGAATGGATGTTGTGCAACAGCACCCCGCAGATTTCAAAACCTTCCATGTCATCCGTCACCTCGATGGTTGGGTAGGCCGGGTTTTCGGGCGCCAGAAAGACCTTGCCCTTCACCAGCTTCAATCGCTTGCACACCAGGTCGCCCCCCAGCTTGGCCACCACCACCGACCCGCTGACCGGTTTTACCGCCCGGTCCACAATCAAAAGATCGCCGGGGAAGATGCCCGCCCCCACCATGGAATCGCCGGACACGTGAAAGGCGAAGGTGGCGGCCGGGTGCTGGATGAGGTGTTCGTTCATATCCAGACCCTTTTCCACGTAATCATCCGCGGGCGAAAAGGCGCCCGCCGAGACCCGGGTGAGATAGAGGGGGATGCGGAGCTTGCGGGTGGGGGTAATGCGGTAGAGGGTTCGTACGGATTTGGATTTGGGCATAACGGGCATAGGAGCCTCCTAAATGGTATACAGGAGTATACCATTGGAGTGAGGAGTTTGAACCCCTTCGCCGAGGCTCCCACCTACGCCTAGGCTCCGGTGGGCGAGTCGGTGGGCTAGCCGGTGGGAGGGTCGGGGGGCAGATCGGGAAACAGGGGGCTATGTAATCAGTCTTCTCTCTTCGAGACGCCCGATTAAGCTAAAAACTCCAGCAAGAAGTTAGGTGACCTAATTTTTTGCCAGAGACCACCTAAAACCCAAACAGGCCGACTCCGCCTATTCTGCTAATCTGCTAAAGCCGGGTCTTAGCTATTAGCCATTTCCTTAGCAGATTCGTTAGCCATTTACCGATGGGAAAACCCAACAAAACGGCCGACTCTACCTATTCTGCTAATCTGCTAAAGCGGCGTCTTAGCTATTAGCCATTTCCTTAGCAGTTTCGTTAGCCATTTACCGATGGGAAAACCCAACAAAACGGCCGACTCTACCTATTCTGCTAATCTGCTAAAGCGGCGTCTTAGCTATTAGCCATTTCCTTAGCAGTTTCGTTAGCCATTTACCGATGGGAAAACCCAACAAAACGGCCGACTCTACCTATT
>CAZGKT010000005.1:2176-142131 GCA_964525605.1 uncultured bacterium | reverse complement strand
CTATTAGCCATTTCCTTAGCAGTTTCGTTAGCCATTTACCGATGGGAAAACCCAATAAAACGGCCGGTTCACCCTATTCTGCTAATCTGCTAAACCGGCGGCTTTCTATTAGCCATTTCCTTAGCAGATTCGTTAGCCATTTACCGATGGGAAAACCCAACAAAACGGCCGACTCTACCTATTCTGCTAATCTGCTAAAGCGGCGTCTTAGCTATTAGCCATTTCCTTAGCAGTTTCGTTAGCCATTTACCGATGGGAAAACCCACCGGCCTTTAGACGCAAATCTCACTTCCACGCTGCGGTGCGTAGAACCTGACCTCTTTTCTACTATCGGGGCGGGTCACTCCTCACTTGACGCTATGACGTCATGACGGTAAATTGACCCTGGAGGTAAGCTCATGAACGCAAAAGCCACCCTTTACCTGGATTCCAAGCTCTTGAAAGCCGCCAAAATCAAGGCCGCCCATACCGAGCAAAGCCTTTCCTACCTGGTGAATGAAGCCCTAAAACTTTCCCTCCAGGAAGACGCGGCGGATTATGAGGCCTTTGAAAAAAGAGCCAAAGAACCAGCCCGAAGCCTTGAATCCGTCCTGAAAGACCTGAAGCGTGACGGAACCCTATAAAGTTTTCGTCAAAAAAAGCGCCGAGAAGGAACTGGCTTCCGTTCCACCCAAGGATTTTGGAAAACTCAGGGACAAGCTCAAAAGCTTAGCCCATCAACCCAGGCCCCATGGGTGCGAGAAGCTTGAAGGCCAAGAGCGTTATCGAATCCGGCAAGGTGATTGGCGGGCGATCTATACCATTGATGACCAAACCAAATCGGTGATGATTTATAAGATTGGGAACAGGCGAGAAGTCTACCGGTAACCTCCACGCTGCGGTGCGTGGTGTCTGACCCCCCCTATTTCAAGGTGAAGTCGCTGCCACCGTACTGTTAAAAGGTATCGCCACAAACACTCCATTCCCGTAGGTCAGGGCCACCCATTGCTGGGATTTGGGGAGGGTGCTGGCCGTCCAGTGGATTCCGTCCGGGGAGGTCGCCCCCACCCCGCTATAAGAAGCGATCGCCACAAACATCCCATTCCCGTAAGTGACCGCCTGCCATTGCTGTGAAACGGGGAGGGGGGAGGTCGTCCAGTGGACCCCGTCCGATGAGGTCGCCGCCAACGCAGTACCACTCGCAACCGCCACAAACAGCCCATTCCCGTAGGCCACCGACTCCCAGGCCTGTGTTCCAGGGTCGAGGGTGGGGAGGGTTTGGGCCGTCCAATGGCTCCCGTCCGGGGATGTCGCCGCCGCCGTTCCACCCGAAATCACCACAAACTCTCGATGGCCATAGGTTATTGAATACCAGGCGTCTGAACTGGGGAGGGTTTGCGCCGTCCAGGTGATCCCGTCCGGGGAGGTCGCCGCCGCCGTACTGTCATTGGCGATTGCCACGAATTCCCCATTGCCGTAGGTCACGGACCACCATTGCTGTGAACTGGGGAGGGTGCGGGCCGTCCAATTGATTCCATCCGGTGACGTCATGGCCGCCGTAGTACCGCCATATTCGGAAGCAACCGCCACAAACAGCCCATTTCCGTAGGTCAAGGATATCCAGGAATTTGAACCGGGGAGGGTGCGGGCCGTCCAGTGGATCCCGTCCGGCGAGGTCGCCGCCGCCGTCCCCCCCGAAAGGGCCACAAACTTCCCATTCCCGTAGGCGACTAATTCCAATTTCGAACTGGGGAGTGTGCGGGCCGTCCATGCCATTCCCTTCGAAGCCCCCGCCGCATCAAGAGCCGATGCCGCGCCTAGAATGGCGAAGCAACCCCCCATCACCGCGAATACTTTCCAGTTCATTGTCTTTCCTCCCCACAAGGTTTGAACCAACGAAAGCTTTCTACGAAAAATCATCTTTGATTTTATCATCCGCGGCTCTTCTTATGGCATCCACTCGCGAACAGGGCCCGGCATTCTGCAGTCTGGCTACCTTTGTTTCTCCAGCCATTTCTTGAGAACCAAATAAACGCCCACCTCTGTGCCCAATTCATTAGTGAAGATGTATTTTTTCCCATCCCGGGCGCTCAATAGAATCCTGTAATAAAAAGTCCCATTATGGCCGGCGATACTATCCATCGTTATTTCATCCACTTCGCGAGCTTGGAGGATCGTTTTTCCAAAAAGTTTACGCAGAACGATTTCATTGCCGTTCAGGATCAGGGCTTTCACCCCCTTCGATTCCGTGTTAAGGATGATCAAATAGAAAAACACGAATAGGATGATCATGAAATTTAAGGGAGTGGTATCGCCCGTGGTTATCTGGCTGAAACGGATAAAGCATAAGAACCCGATAAAAACTGCCCTAAAACCCATCAATGCGAAATTGGGATGGATCCAGCTGGGGCCATAGGTCGTGGCGACCACCGGCAAGGTCAACCTTTTTTCGAATTCCTTGAAAACCCTATCCCGAATCTGTTCAAACCCCTCAAATTGGTAATCCACCATTATTTTTTTCGTGGGGTCCAGGCTATAAACGCCGATTTGCTTCATCAGTTCCCTCTTCGTCAACCGGGTAACGTCCTCCCATTTGATGAAAACCCGGCTTCTATTCTTTTCCAGTCGGGCGATTCCCAATTGAGTTAATTCGATCTTACTGTACTTGACCTTTAAACCCCATCCGAGGCAGTAAACCGCAAGCGCAATGTAAGCCGAGCCGGAAATGAAGAAGAAGATTTCACTAAATAACGGGTTAAATTTTGAAACCCCATAACCCAAGAGGGTCGTTACACCACCCGCCACACAAGCCAATCCCATCAGCAGAATAAATAACCCGCCCCACAAGTAAACAATGCCGACCTTGGCGGTCACGCCATAAACCTCTGCCTCCTTCGCCCCGGGGATCCTTTTCCTTTCAGATTCTTCGAAAACCCTTTTTTTAAGCTGATCGAAATTCTTGTAAAACTTCGCAAGGTTGATGGTTCTTTTCCCGGATTTATCCTTGACCCGCACATAGCCGCCCTCATCCGCATAAACCCGTCCCATTTCATCCCAGGGAATCACGATCTTTTTCCCAAACACATTCATCTGTTCAAGACCTACGGGGGAAGTTTCGACATAAGTCTTTTGACTACGGATTCGGAAGAAGACAACCGCCAAATTCATAGGCCAGATAAAATACAAAGGCCGGATTTGGCGGGCCCACCAGGGGAAATAAAACCTACCCGTATGGATGTAAATTTTTACGGCTAATACGAGGAAGCCCAAAGGTATAAAAAGAGCGAATAACACCAACGGTAAAATGGTTTTAGCGTTTTTTATTGTCTCGGGATAGTAAACTTGACGTTCTGGAGAGGTTTGTTCAATAGGATCTGGATTCATTTGCGCCCCTTTAAATATTCGTAATTTCCATTTCTTTTACTTACTTGTTCAATTTTTTGAATAACCAAACTATGAACGCTATGACGCCAATGACCAGCAAAAGCGGGGCGAGCACTATCAACAAATGAATCATCAAAAGGATTAACACCAGCACAAAAAATAGGCCCAAAACCACCAGTACCAAGATGGGGCCTAGACACCCTCGCATATCCGTCTCCTGAACAAATTTTCCCCATCACCGCAGCCTATTTTATACCGGCTCTCGACAAAGTGAATCATGTCGGCCTGTTTCTCTTTTTTCTTTTGGGGAAAGAAGAGGGATAATAAACGCATATGTCGTCGATCCGGGAGGCACATATGAATCACAGGTTTATAGGGTTTATGTTTTTTACATTGATGGCAAACCTCCCCATGGTCCAAGCGGAAGCCTACCAGGCCGATGATCCCCTACATCCCGACGGGCAAAAACTCGCGAATGATATATCCGCGCAGGCCCGCGCTATCTTTTCACAACTAGCGGTGGCCCAGCAGAGTGGGCATTACAGCCCGACGCAGATCAGCGATAAGCGAGAGGAGATCCAAGCGGTTCTGAGCGAGTTGCAGAAGGACCAGCGAAGTAACCCGGGTTACGGCATCACCCTCGACCAAGCCGCCCAATTGCGCCAGGAACTGGAGGGGCTGTCGGAACAGTTGCCGCAAGCACCCTCCCCCCAAACGGCGCGCCAAGCGATGACGGCCCCGGATAATACGCAACCCTCGCCCGACGAGACACCTGGTTTTTTCCAGCGTTTCCTGAAACACAAAGCTCACAAGCATATGTCCACAAATCAGGGTTTATCCCCCAATCCCAACCCGGCGTTAAACAACAACTCTATTTATAATCCGCAACCAACCCCCATCCCCAACCCCTTCTTCACCGCGTTGACCCAGCGGATCAACCAGTTAAACCAACGGGTGCAGGGGGCCCGGGCCAGTAGAAAATTGTCGAACCCCCAGGCCCAATATTTCCTGTCGGACTTGGATGGCGTGAGGCATCAAGCCAACGATTGGGTCAACGGGACCCCCACCCAGGAATTGACCCCGGAACAAGCCGATTCCCTGGGCCAGCAATTGAACACCATCGAGCAGAGGATTTCTTCGTCGGGCGGTTAAATAAATTGGATTATCGTATCCGCTCCAAACTGCGGAGCGTAACCCTTTTTCTGGTTTTCTTTCTCTAAAATATTAATTATTAATGACTGACCCCATTTACGGACCAAGCGTCCTTATTGATCTGTTGATGCCAGACCCTCGCGTCGTATTTGCTGAACCAATCACGAAAAACCGCCCAATCGTCCTGATCCAGATTCTTCACTTGTTTTTCGATCGTCTGAATCCTGGCGGCCGACATAGTGCCCCCACCTTTACTTCAAAGCTTTTTCAGCCCACCGTAAGACCCTATCCGTTAGCTTAATCGCTTTTTCGTATTCATCCGGTTGAATGTCCAGGAAATCCAAGGGATACCGCCCTTTAAAAGCATAATGGCTCAATTGGGCGGCTTCTTTTATTTCAGGGGTTGGGGAAAGCGGGGAGGGTAATAGGTCTAAAAGAACTTTAATGCTGTGCGTAGGTGGAAATTCTACCTTTTCCTTTAACAAAACAGCTTTCAAAGCTTTTTCCGCCGCTTGTTGGCAAAGGTAACAAAGCGCACCAAAACGAACTTCCGGTCCCTTTCCACGCCGCGCTAATGCAAGGTCACTTTTAGCGTATTCAATCCAGATGGCCGGATCGTTTAAATCCTTCTTCTCAAGCGGCATAGACTTCCCGGCCTTCCTTGAGCGCCCATTTATAAACCAAAGCGCAATTGTCCTTGTATTTCTCGAGGACATCCGGAGTGGTAACCACCATATCAAACGCCACATTAACCCCGCCTACTTCACAATAAAGCAGTTTGCCGACACTATCGCTATCCGTTCCTTCCGGCATAACAATTAAAAGATCAATGTCGCTATCCGGCCGCATATCTCCACGGGCCGCTGACCCAAAAAGGATTATTCGGAGGGGATGGGCGGTTTTTACGATTTGATCTATGAGTTTGTCGACAATCGACATTTCCACCTGCATTTTTAAGTCTCCCATCCCATCGAAATATATATTTTCAACATTATAACAAAGGGGCTTTCAAATACGCCTTGCATCAATTGGTGGTTAGTTTGATTTTGTTATAGGTTCTAAGGGCAAAAATCTAAATCTTGATTTTCCCCTGGGTTTCCAGTTTTCCCAGCAATCGCAACAAACTATCCAGTAGGATCAGTTCTTCCCCGCCCCATCGACGGCCTCGTTGCTCCCGGCCGGGGTATCGAGGGTCTTTGTCTGTGGCTGTGCCGCTTGGCGCTCCAGTAACAAAACCGAAGCGGCATTTAGGTTGCCTTTCAACAAGGGCACGGGCCAAAGGCCGCAGGCCAAGAGGAAAGCCAAAAGACCCATCATGGCCAACTTTTCCCGGGGCCTTAACTGTTCTTGAAAGGGGCTGGTGAAGGTTCCGCAAAAGAGCGAACCCTATGCCGTTCAAGGCCGCCGCCACCCCGACGAGGAAGCCGAACCACGGAAAAGTTTCGACTCCCGGGAAACAAAGCCCAACCGATTTTATTTTCGAAACATTTGCTGGATGGCCTGCAAAATTTTCTGGACCGCCGGCCGGCGATAATCCCATTTTGGGTCCGTTTCAGGCGGATTCACCACCATCGTCGCGTTGGCCTCGAATAAAAGAATTTCCCCTTTCGCATTAAGGCTGAAATCGGCCCCGGCATAATCCAGACCCAGACTTGAACAAATCTTCTCTAATGCTTCCATCGCGGGATTTCCAAGGACTTCCGGCATCTGGTTCAGGAATCTCAAATCTTCTTCCCGGTTTTCAGGGTTATCCGCCATATCCGCGCTGAAAAAATGAATTTTCCAATCGCGCGAAATGGCGGCGTGCAGGGGATACAATTTTCCATCGATCATCATGACACGGTATTTGCGTATTTTTCCGTCAGGGCTGCGGGCATCCAAAAACTGAATGGCCAGAAGTTCTTCTCCCGGCAGGGTCGGCAGTTGGTTTTGAAGCGCTTCCTCGTTTTCAACCTGAATGAAATGTCGGCCCCCTTGAAATCCGGCCGAACGCAGCAAGAAGGGGAAGGAAAATCCGAGTTCGTCCAAATAACCCCCAACCTGCGGACTCATCAATTTTTCCCGAGAAACGAGCGAGGTGCGGGGCGTGATGACCCCGGGGATGGTTCCTAATTTCTTGAGAACTTCTTCGCGACCCGTCGGGAGGACCCGGGAAGGATGATTGAGGACCGGGGCGGATGTTTTTTCCAATAGCTTCACGGCGATTTCAAGGCCCGAACGGGCCACATCCGCGTTCCCAATGGCATTCACCACCTTCTGGTGGGGCGGCAAGGGTTGGGATGGGTCGAAATACTCCACAAAAAGCTCGGTGACCTCAAAGACGCGGCTGTCGAGGTGGTGGCGAAACCGGACCAGGCCGCCCATGGCCGATACCAGCATGAGTAGGTTCACCGGCGATTTTTCTCCGGTAGAGGGCCAATGAAGGAGCGGGTTTTGCCCGAAGGCCTTATCCCGGTATCGTTTGGCGATCTGCTCATCCCTTGAGTCCGTCAGCAGGTAGGCCATGCCCCGATTGGCGGCCCAATAATCAGGATCAATCCGAAGGGCGGCTTCGAAATTTAATCGGGCTTGTTCCGGTTCGTTGTTTTGCGCCTGCACATTCGCGAGGTTGACATAACCGACGGGGTTCGAAGGATGTCTTTTGACGGCTTCCCGGTAAAGGATCAGGGCATCCGCGACCAACCCCTTCGCATAAAGCAGATTACCGAATCGAATCAAGGTCCCGAAATGGGTGGGCGCCCTTTTTAAAACCTCCAAAAATTCGGTTTTAGCTTCTTCCGGGCGTCCCAACTCTTCCAAAACGCATGCCCGTTGATAGCGCTCTTCGATCAAATCCGGATAGATCGCGAGCAACCGATCGATTTTTTTCAAGGCTTCGAGTTTTAAATGTTGAGGGGATCGTTTATTCATTTGCCATCCCTCACACGCGCTGACTTGAAAACATCATTCCACCCTCCCGAAGGGTCCCATAGTATCAGGATCAGGCCTGGGAATCTCGGAGGCCAGGGAGGCTGATTTCACTTCACTCGAGCGGGGTTTCGTTGGTTTTGATCGGCGGCTGGGCCGCCTGGCGCTCCATTAGCAAAATCGAAGCAGCGGATAGGTTGCCCTTCAACAAGGGCACGGGCCAAAGGCCGCAAGCCAAGAGGAAAGCCAAAAGACCCATCATGGCCAACTTTTCCCGGGGCCTTAACTGTTCTTGAAAGGGGCTGGTGAAGGTTCCGCAAAAGAGCGAACCATAGGCCTTGAGGATGGTGATGCCGTTCAAGGCCGCCGCCACGCCGACGAGAAAGCCGAACCAGGGAAAGGTTTCGACGGCCCCATCCACCAGCATTTCCTGGGACACAAAGCCCAGGGTGCCCGGAATGCCCACGCAGGCCAGGCCCAGTACCAGAAAGCCCACCGCCAAAAGAGGCATTCGTTCGTAGCCGCCGTGGAAAACATCCAGAGAAAGCAGACCCCGCCTCGCTTCCAGGGCCCGCAGGGCCAACCCGAATCCCGTGAGGGAAAGGATGCTGGAGATCCAAAGCGTCAATCCCCCGGCCAGGCCGCCCAGGTTGTCGCAGGTCAGGCCCGCCAAAACCACCGCCGACTGGCTCATGAAGAAATAACCGAACATGCGCCGTACATCTTTCTGCACGAGCCCCAGGGCCGCCGCGTAAACGGAGGTCAAAAGCGCGAGAACTCCCATGATTTCCAGGGTCACCGCCGGGGCCGAGGGCAGGATGAGCCGCGCCGCGCAATAGGTGCCGACCTGGGGAATGACGAAAAGCAGGGAGGTTCCAAAGCGGGCGGACTGGAAAAAGGAAGGCAGCCAGGAATGCAACGGCAGTATGCCCTTGCGGATGAGCACGGCGGCCACCAGGGGCAGGCAGAACCAACGGGTCGGCCCCGCCGCGACGCCCAGGATGAAACAGAGGACGGAAACCGCCATGTAAAGGGCGAAACCACGGGAACGTATTTCGAACCAGGGCAAAAAGGCGCCTGCCGTGAAAAGCGCCGCTAGAAACCAGGGGTTCACGGTGGAGAAGGTGAGCAGAAGAATGGTCTCGGAAAGGAGAAACTTGGCCGCCAGCTCGGGTGTGCGGTGGGAACGGGGCATGGTGTAAAGCACCGCCGCCGCCGTGACCGTACAGCAAAAAACCAGGGGGGCGCCCAGATGATCGAGGCTGAGAAGGGGGAGCCAGGGGTCGACGGCGATCTTGAGAGGCCCCAGTTCAACCCAGGAGCCCACCGCCATGACCAACGCGGCGAGCGTGACCCCGATGCCGATCTTGTGGGAAAAACGGGGAAAAAGAAGAACCGCGCCCACACCCAGGGCCGGCAATAAGAAAAGCAGGGAGAGCCAGGGAAACTGAAGAACCGAGATCATCGGGCACTTCCCTTCTGCGCCAAGAGACCAAGTTTAAGGTCATCTTTAATAATCGCACCCAACAGCCCCCTCACCCTAGCCCTCTCCCTCCAGGGGCGAGGGAACTGTATTATTCGCGTGTCTTTTCCACCCTCTCCCTTGAGGGGAGAGGGTGGGGTGAGGGTGAAAGATGAATTTTTGGAAGTTCCGTTCATTTTGGGCGCCTTTCCAACACGTTCGTCCACCACAGTTCCGCCTTGTCCAGAAAAGCCGCGGAAGCCAGGAAGGGCCGGGCCACCCAATCACGCAGGATGGCTTCCAGGTAACCCCGTTCCAGGGCCGCCCGGTAGAGCCGAAACCGCAGTCGCAGGGGAATCCATCTTTCGTAATGGAGCCCCGTTCGGGGCAGGTGGGAACCCACCGCGTTCTCGATGCGGTGCATGTCGTGAAGGAGTGAGGGCGCCCGGAGGAACTGGAGGGTTCGCAGGCAGGCGTGGCCCAGGAGGTGGATGAAGGGGATGACGCGCAAGCCCAGCCCAATTTCCGCCACGATGATGCCCACCTGCGTCAGGGAGGCGTAGGCCAACGCGCATTTGATATCCGTCTGGGCCCGGCCCACGAAGGTGCCGTGGAAGAAAGTGAGTAGCCCTAAGGCCACGACCAGCCAGGCCACCGGCGGGTTGGCGTCCAACAGCGGCGCCGCCCGCAAGAGCAGGAAGGCGCCCAGATGCACCGAAAGGGCCCCGTAAAAAATGGCGCTGGAGGGCGTGGGGCCTTCCATGGCGCGCGGCAGCCAGTTGGAAAAAGGCACCAGGGCCGATTTGCCCATGGCCGCCAGAAGAATCAGGAGGGCCAGGCTGGCGTGGCCCGATTGGAAGACCACATCGAAAGCGCCGGTGCCGGTCCAATGGTGGGCCAGGCAAGCCGCGAAGACCATCCCCAGATCGCCGATGCGGTAGATGGTCCAGACCCGAAGGGCGTTTCGCACCGGCTCGGGCCTTTCGTGGAAATACGCGATCAAGAGAACCGACGAAAGACCCAATAGCTCCCAGGCCGCAACCAATGTTTCCATGGACCCGGCCAGGGCCGCGAATTCCATACCCACGATGAAGAGCGAGAAGAGAAAGAAGAACCGGTTGTAGCCGGGTTCTTTGTGCAGGTAACGGTGGGCGAAGATGCCCGTGACCCCGCACAAAAGCAGGATGAGGGCCAGGAAAGGCAGGGAGAGCCAGTCGAGGATGAGCCTGAATTCAAAGGTCTGGCCCGCGATGACGCCGAAGGGGGAATAGACCAGTTCAGTTCGGACGGGATGGGACAGGGCCAACGCCAGGGACGCGGCGAAGGCGGGAACGAGGGTGATGGGCACGAGCAGGCCCGTGACCCGTTCCGATAGGGCCCGGTCGACGAGGGAAAAGAGGGAGAGCAAAAGGAAAAGCAGGGTGGGCAGCCCCAGGGCGATGAGGAGGGGAAGGTTCATGGACGCAACCACCAAAAATAAATTTGAGCCACAGATTCATGGGATGCATAGGATCGGCAAAGAAACAGCCCAAAGAATTTTTGTTTTAAAATCCCATGAATCCCATGCATCTGTGGCCAACCTAAGCCTCGTTTTTTGTTTTTAGACCTAGCTTTAATTTCGCCTGAACACGTAAAGGGTTGATTCATCGGGCGGCCCCGCTTTTCTCTTGAACATCAACCGGGGTGGTCGACGCGATGGTCGCGTAATCCAAGTGACCGCTTTTTCCCCGGTACCATTCCCACGAGGAAAGGGCCTGGGGCAGTTCCCGGCTTTCGGGCTGGTAGGGCTCGTAATGGCCGTTGTGGTAGAGAAGGATTTCTTTTTTCCCCGGTTCCAGCACGGCCAGTTGGATCCAGCGGTTCTTGACCAGGCGTTCCACCGCGGGTAATCGGGTGAGGGCCTTTTGGAGCCGGGAAAGCGGCGATTCCACCACCAGAAGAAGCCGGACCGGCTCGTGGATCTCGACCATCTGCCAGGGCAGGCCCGTGCGCAGGTCGCTGGCGTGGCCATCCATCACGCCCAGCATGCCCGTGATGTTGTGGGGCAGTTTGGTGCCGCAGCCATAGCCGAAGCGGTCGGTAAAGGAAAAATAATATTCCAGGTTGATGCCGCCGCAGACCGGCCCCACCGCCGCCAGGACCCGGGTTAAATAGTCGCCCGCGTCGTTATCGGACTCGGGGTCGTAGGACGCCAGAAAGGAACGCCGGTCCATGAAAAGGCCCCGGGTGAGGGAGCGCCTTCCCACCACCGCGACCGCGTTGGTGGCGTGGCCGTATTCGGGCCTCACCTGGGCCAGGTCTTCGGTGCGGTCGGCCATGGCGGTGAGGGCGCCCAGGGGGGTGACATCGGGCGAAACGTTGTCGAAGCGGCGGCTGCGCTCCTGGGCGCCTAGGGCCGCGGCCCGGTTGAGGGCCACCCTCGCACGCTTCAAATCCGATTCGTGGGAGGAGGGCACGCGGTCCAGGTCGTAATAGTCCATGAGATCGTCGCAGGTGTTGTGGTAGGCCGCCACGAAGATCGTTTCCGGCGGGATGTTCAGTATCTTTCGCACCCCCGGGTCGTTGGCCATCAGCGCGAAAACGCGCGCGTTGGGGCCGCCCCGGCCCCCGCCACAGGCGCCGCAATCGTGCGCCGACTCATGGGGATTGTTCATGCTGGAAGAGCCGTGGCCGACGACGACCACCAGCCGGGAAAACCCGTTCATGATCCCCGTTTCTTCCAGCAAGTTCCCCACCACCTTCGCCGATTCTTCGGTCGTGTAGTTCCATTCCAAGCGGGTCGGGACGCGGGTTTGGCTGAAGTTGGAGCGCAATTTCGCCGCGTGGCGCGGAAAGACGACTCGCATGATCAGGGGCAAGGCGGCCAGCGTGCCGAAGAGGCCGCTGAAAAGGGCGCCCCGCACACCCGTGCGGCTTCCCACGTGAAAGGCGTAGGCCGTGCGGCCCCAGGCTTGACGAAAAGTTTTAGTACCCGCAGTTACCCCGTTCACCGGAACTTCCTTCACGAAATGGGTGGGTTTGACCAGGATCGGGCAGAGGGGCACCGAATGGGCATCCTCGATGCCCTTGTAGAACATGGCGAGGCCGAAGAACCCGGCTGTGCCGTAGGTTTCGCAGGCGGGGTCGGTTTCTTCCAGATGGCGGCGGAAGGACTCTTCCCTTTCGTCCAAACAGCAAAGCGCTTGGAATTTAGGGTGTTTTCCCCCCTCTCCCTCGAGGGGAGAGGGTCGGGGTGAGGGTGAATCCAAACCGGTGGATGAGTTTTCCATGGTATGGGTCAACAGCGCATCCAGCGTCTTGATGCGGTACCGCCGCTCGTAGGCCAGGTGGAAAAGGCGGCGGCGTTCCATAGAGAAGAAAGATTCCAGTTCCCCCAAAAGGGCGTCTGCCGGTTGGGTCTGCACGGTTTCCTTGGACCAACCCAAAATCTGGGCCCCCTGGTACAAAGTGAAGGCCCGCATGGCGGCGGTCTTCACGGGCATCTTCAGGGGGATTTGCCTTAAGTCTTTCAGGGTGAGCCCAGCGCGCGCCGTGACATAGGCCGCGGCCTGTTCTTCGAGGATGAGCCTGACCGCCGCGAATTCCAAAAGCGTACCCGGCGGGCCTGGGATCAGGACGCGGTCTGGCCGTTCTTCGATCTGGCGCAGCATGCCGGGCCAACCCCGCATGGCCAGCATCATCTCTTCTATATAGAGGCCCCACTCTTCGGGGGGGATCTGGAGGTTCTGGAGCGAGCGGACGATGGAAGAAGCCGGGTTATACCGGCCTTTGCACCTTTCGTGGAAGCCCTTCAGCCAGGTATCCGGGAGGGGGGCGTCCCGGTAGATCTTCAGGAAGGATTCGAGAAAACCCAGGCTTCGGCCGGGGATACGCCAATAGGCGATGCCCTGGTCGCAAAAGGCCCCGCAGAAACGGATGAGCAGAGGCTGAAGGATGGCGTCCGTATCTTCACCCGTCAGGTTCAAGAGCCTGTCACGGTATCGGACGGATGAGGGGGGGGCCGGTTGGTTTAATGGGCCCAGTGGGCTCACCAAAGCGAGGCAGGCTTTCCACAGGGGGCGGTCCATGGGTTTGTCCGACTCGTTGAGGTGCCAGTCCAGCTCTTCCTCGTCGGGTTCTTGAAGCCCCACCGCCATCAAGGCCAGCCGCAATTCCAGGCGGGTCGTGGCTCCCGCAACAGCTTCAGAACTACTAACGCCTAGGTCTTCCAACAAAACGGACCGAAGGTCCTCGGTGAGGATGCGGCCTTCGAGCCATAGGCTCCGGTATTCTTCCTCATCCAAAAAGGGCCGACAGCCGAAGCGCTCCCCGGCCTTCACCACCGCTTCCTCGAAGGGAAGGTCTTCGAAGGCATGCAGGGTGTTGTGGTGGACGAAGACGCGGATGGGGCCCTGGGCGGGCAGAAGGTGGGCGGCCTGTTCGACCATCCGCCGCACGGCGTCCTCAGGAGTCGAAGGGACGCTTTGGGCCTGATCCGGGTTCAAGGGGTGGTGGGGGTCTGTCACGGAAGGTTCACCTTCCGTTTGGCCCTCGGGGAGAAACGGGTGGGCATTATTCTTTTCCCAGGTGGTCCAGTATTTTCTGGCTTTCCTTGAACTTCTTTTTGAGGAAATGGGAAACATGTTTTAGGACGTCGTAAATGCCCTTGTCCCGGACCGAATAGAACACGGTCACCTTTTCCTGGCGGGAGTTCAGGATGCCGGCCTGCTTCAGGATGGAGAGGTGTTTGGAAAGACCCGATTGTTCCATTTCCAGGGCCCGGCACATTTCGTTGACGGATTTTTCGCCGCGTTTGAGATGCTCGATGATCTTGAGACGGCCCGGATGGGCCAGGGCTTTCAAAAAGTCGGATTTGATTTTAAACACAAAGTCTGGATCGATCATGAGGCCTCCCCTGGGATACATGAATATATGCCGATTCTTTCATATATTCAACGGAGGGAAAACCGCAAAACTTCTAACAAAACTAATTTAACCGCCAAGACGCCAAGTTCGCCAAGAAAGTCAAAAAATCAGGATTTGAATAATTTAAACTTTTATGTCTTTGGTTGTTCTTGGTGATCTTGGCGTCTTTGCGGTGAAAAACGTCTTTGCTTCGAGGTTTTGTTTCAGGTTCTTAGGATGGTTGTGATGATCAATAAAAAGATTTGAGGGAAATTTCCTGGGCCGTGCCCAGGTCCCCGAGGGCGGTCAGGGCGTAGCCCAATTCAAAGGGGTTCACCTTGACGGCGATGCCGGAGCTCAAGCCCGACAGGCCGGTCAGGTTTCCGTAAGAAGCCGCCCGATAACCCAGCCTCAAGGCCAGGATTCCCTGATAAACATATTCCAGTCCGGCACCGGCGGTGGAATCGCCGCTTTGCTGAAGGTTCAGACCCCCGTCGGCCGTGAGTGAAAAGCGGTGGTCCGCGGCCAGTTCCCCGCTCCAGGCCGCGGAAAGATCCAGAATCAGGGGAAGGTTGGCGCCGTCCAACTGCGTGCCCAGGTTTTGAACCGCCAAACCGGCCCTTAATCCCAAGTCCCTTGCAACGTAACGCACGCCCAAATCGGCGGCGATCGCCCAGGCCTGGTCCTCGGCGGAAAGGCTCTGGTAGAGCCCTTCGGCGCTGAGGCCCAGGTTGAAGTCGCCGCTCAGTTTGATTCCAAAACCCGCTTGGAGGTTCAAGGCCGTCGGGGAATAGGTTCCGTTGGCCACCGGCAATCCGCCGGCGTTGAGGCTGTATTGGTTGATGGAGCCGAAATTGAGGTAATCCACTGCCAGGGCCAGCGTGCAATCCCCGAGCGAATGGGCGTATGCCGCGTGTTCCGCCGAAAGACCCTGTAGCCAGAATTCCTGGGTGAAGGCGATTTCATCGCCCGTCAGGCCGGCCAAACCCGCGGGGTTCACATTTAAAGCGTCCAGAAAATTCACTAAAGCCCCGGCCGATCCGCCCAACGCGGCCTGGCGGGTGCTGTCAGGCAATTGGGCCCAGGGCGCCGCCAGGGTCCCGGCCCCATCGGCAAACCCATAGGATGTCAGGCTCCAAGCAAATAACATCAGGACCCCGGCGCAACCCTTTCGCGAAAACCGGCTCATCGGGTCACCACGACTTTTTTCAAAAAGGCACCGGTGGTTCCATCCGAATACAGGATCTTCAACTGGACCAGGTAAAGGCCCGGAGCGATGCCCTGCGTGATCCAACAGTTACCCACGGGTGTGGAAAAGGAAAAACTGGCCACCGATTCGCCCAGAATATTGAAAATATTCCACTGGCTTCCGGTGATCGGCCTGTCGGGGAAAAGGCAGAGAGAACCTCCGGTTGAAACCGGAACGGGTGCCAAAACCACACCGCCCAGGTTTGAGAGAAGCTGGGTGGAGGTGACGGTCGGGCTTAAGGTGGGCGTCGGGCTGAGGGTGGGAGTGGGGGTATAGGTGAGGGTGGGGCTGAAGGTCGCCGTCGAGGTCGGGGTGTAGGTCGAGGTAAAGGTCAAAGTGTCGGTCGGGGTAAAGGTACAGGTCGCGCCCGGATAGCCGCAGGGCGTCTCGGTCGAGGTGACGGTAGGGGTTTGGGTGGGAGTGAAACTTTGCGTCGGGGTAAAGGTGGGGGTTCGGGTATTGGTGATCGTGGGAGTTTGAGTGATCGTGGGGGAATGGGTCACGGTTCGGGTGGGCGTCCAAACAGGCAGGGTGCCCAGCAAATCGGTGATGAGGTTTTGCCCGTTCGGGCTTCCCCATCCGGTGGCCAGGTCGTAACCCGACACGGCGGTATAGGGACCGGAAGCGGGTTGGTTGGGCCAATAGTTATCGCTTCCATCGGCGATATCGTGAAAATCAGTGGAGTAATTGGAACCCTTGGCGATTTGATAGAGAGGAGGGTTCGCTGAACCGAGCGGACCTTTTTCAGCCGCCTTAGCTTCCTGGTTGCCGAGCGCCCAATAGGCGGCCCAGAGGGGCGAGGCCATGCTGGTTCCCTCGATGAGCCCCCGGTAACCCCCATTCTCCGAAATTAAATAGCCATTCTGGGCGCACATGGAAACATCCGGCAAATCCCGATATTGAGTCGAACCCCCGTTGGTACTCATGGGCACGGAGGATTGATAAGAAGGAATGTTCATTAGACCCGAAGCGATGCCCCCGCTTCCCGCCCCCAGAGAATCGGTCCAGGTGGTCTCGGAGGTATAAGACAGGGTGATGGGGCTTCCCGAGGGGGTCGTGGTGGTCAGGCCGGTTCCCCCGACGAGGGTCTCATAGATGCTGGAGTAAAGACTCGGGTCCTGGCTAATGGTATTGGTGGTTACCGGACTCCCGTGGATTGAGCTGATCTGGATGTAGGAACCCCCGTCCCCCGAGGCTTCAAAATAAGCCTGGCCTTGGGAAGCCAACCGGTTTTCGTAAGTGGTGGTATTGCCATCCCCGTATCCGCCCCAGGAACTGCTGATCTGAAGGCAGGTACCGTCATTGGCCATTTGCAGGAGCATATCGTCCGCAGCCGTGTCGTATTGGGCCTGACCGCTGTTGAAAATAGCGCCGGGAACCATATAAACGACCACCTGGGCCCCCGGGGCCATGCAATTCACCATGTCGATATCCAAGACCACCTCATCCTCATTTCCGTTCGTCACACCCTGTGAGGAGGGATTCGAGGAAGTGGCCCCATCGCAAAAAACGGGCACGGGAGCGGCGGCGGTAACGGGGGGATTGCAACCGGCGAGGTAACTCGTAATGTCGGACAAAATATAACCGTCATACTCCAACAGGGCCACGGACTGCCCCGCCCCGTTGACCGTGACGGGTACGTTGGGGACATAGGCGTCCCGAAAATCATTCCCCCGGTAAAACCCGTCGGGGCCGGTTCCCGTCTTGGGTCCTCGGGAGAATTCCCCGCCTTGGGAGCTTGTTATTTTTCTCAACTTGGAAAAGGGCCGATGAAAGTTGTTCAGACCCGAAATGTAGTGGATCGGCACGGGACTGTCGGGCGTGGGGTCGGAATCGTTGGCGTAAAAACGGCTCCCATCCGGTCGTTGGTAGTAATCCAGTTTCACATGAAAAACCTTTCGGATATCCGACGCTTTTCCGGCCACGTCCAATTGCTCACGGCTGGGGAAGGTGCCGGTGACCGTCAAACCCTGGGATTGGACGAAAGCGATCAGGGCCTGATAGTCCGACTCGGACGGCCCGAACCTCTGGGCGAAATCATCGGGGGTGAGGAAATGCCGGTACAGCGGGTCACGGGGGTCGTAGAGACGGGTCAAGAGGTCCTGGAGGTCCTGCGGGTCCCGAAGGGGTAATCCGATGCCAAGCCTCAGGATGGCCGAATCTTCCACCGCGCCCCATTTGGGGAGGCTTGAGATTTCCTCCAGCACATGCCCCTTCAAAACGGGACCGGCAAAAGCGGATACCGCGAAAGTCATGAACAGAGGAACTCCGAGAAGGGCAAGAAACCGGCCGATGGGCCTGCTTTTTTGATTCGGGTTCAAGGGGGATTTCCGTGTATAGGTTAGAAGCGAGACATAAGTTTAATAGGCGGACCCCCAAATTCAAAGGACTGGTTTGTAGGAGGATCGAAGGAAAGCGCGGGACGGGACCGGCACACACGGACTTTTAAAGGTGGAAAGGGTTTTCCATTTTAGGCAAATCAAAGACTTTATTATTGGGAGATTCCTTCGCGGGGGAGGAGGGTGTGGGTTGGAGGGTTCGGGAGGGGGTATTTCCCGAAGCCGCGACAGATTTGGGGACGGCGGGGGTTTCGGTTTCAGGGCAAAAAAGCCGTTCCAACCAGGACATATCCTGATCCTTCAGGGGGTTTAGCGTCACCGGCACCGGTTCGGGCGCTTGCGCCGTTGGGGCAGGCTGAACTTCCGCAACGGGAACGGTTTCGGGGGTAATCGCGGATGGGATTTCTTGGGACACCGGTTCAGGTTCTTGGGCGACCGGGAGGGGCAAATCTTCCGTTAAAGGCTCGGGTTTCGAAACTTCTTGGGCCGCCGGAACTTCAGGGGCGGCTACCGGCACGGGCTGAATATCGGGTTCTTCCATCGGCTTTAAGAGGGTCTGAAAATAATGCGTGAAATGCTGATGTTGGAGGGTGACGAAATCGAAAAGGGTGTCCTGTAAAAAATGATTTTTCTCGTTCCCAAGCTTTCGTAATACATCCATCACGCAAAAATATCGGGGTTCGGGACCCGTCTGTTCGCCTTCGCCCAACCAGTGGATACGGAATTTTTGGGCATATCCCTCGATTTCCTGGCATTTATCCATCAGTTCCGCCCCATCGCGTATGGGAATAAATTCTTGATGGCGGAGGTTTTCGATCACATAGTCATCCACGATATCCTGGCTGTCCTCCGAATCAATTTCCTTGCTGATGAAGTCTTCTTTCATCGTTTGGAGAAGATTCGTGGCGTTCAGCGCCAGCATCTGGATATACAATTCGGTCTTGTTGACGTTGGAAAGGTTCATCGATAAAAAAAGTTTTAGGCCGTCTTTTACACCGGTAACTTTGATGAGGTTTTTTGCGATTTTGAGACTAGCGCCTGGAAAAAGGGAAAACATTAAACCCCCAACAAATGACTAACTTTTCTTTCATCAAACAATACTCCGGTTGAAGCCGATAAGTCTAGATAGAACCTTCACTCTAAATGCGCGCAAAATAAGCAATTCGAGATTTATATCGTTTATTCCTCTTCTTCTCCACAACATCAGAAATTTTGCCAGATACCTTCTCGATAGTTTCGGAATCGCTTTCGACTCCCCGGGCCAACTTCTAATTCAACGGCTCCCTCAAGAGCGGTGCAAAGGACCTTCGCCGCGGGATTGGCCAACCGGTAGATCTCTTGATCCGCCGGATGGTTTCTGGAATCGCTCACGAGGATATGGGAAGGCGTTAATCCACGAGCCCATTCTTCCGGGTTCGCGCTTTCAGCCCCGTGCCGGGGGGCCGCGAGCCAGTCCGGATGAAGTAAAGTGGAAAAATCTTTGCCAATGGCCCGAATGCCTTCTTTCCCTAAATTACCCGCGAACAAAATCTGAACCGGTCCTTCGGCGCCCGGGAGGGTTAATAAAAGCCCCAGGGAACGGTTGGGGTTATGGGCCGCCGAAACCTTTTCTCCCTCCGGTGAATAGATGACCTTCAAAGCCGCTCCATCCAAAAGGGGAATGGAATCTCCCTTTCGCAGGGGATGAAGGCGAAGGTCCTTATCCGCCAAGGCGTCCAGAAAAGCCTGGCATCCCCAGCTTTCCGGATACTCCCCCGGCAAACCGAAAGCTTCCGAGACCGGCAAAGCTTGTACCAGGTTTGCCAGCCCGCCCGCGTCCTCATCGGTCGGCGAAAGATTCACGACCCCGGCTAACCGGCTGATACCCCTATGCCGCAAATAGGCCGCGGTAGTTTGGTAGCGGGACAGCCCCTGGTTGAACCAGCCCCCCTCAAGGGCAAAGACCCTACCCGAAGGGGTTTCAAGAAGGGCCGCGTCTCCATGCCCCACGGCAAAAAAAAGGACCCGGTATCCTCGGGGCCAAGCGTTGGATACTCCCCACCCGATAAGGGACGCCCCCAAAAACAACATCCAAACCCAAGAAAGCAATCGGCGTGCTTTTCGAAAAGGCATTTCCCGCCTTTTCCACTCGTTCGAAGGATTTTCGGGTTTAACTTTTGGCCACGTGAAATAAAAAGTAACGATCAGAAGCCCATGAAAGACCAGAATCCAACCAAGGGAAGGAGAGGCGACCGTGAAATTCGCGCCCGGCCAACCGTTGATCCATTGGGCCAGCCAAACTAGAACCCTTAAAACCACGTCACATCCCGCCGCGAACAGGTTTCCCAGAAAAGGAATAAGGCATGAAGCCGCCAGGGCAGTCAGGCCCGCCGCCACCGATAGAAGGGCCAGCGGCACAATCAGAAGATTGGCGGGGAGTGAATAGAGAGACAACTGATTGAAGCTATATATAAGAAGACACCACACGGATAACTGGGCCGCAGCCGTTGCCGCGAGGAGACCCGACACCGGTTTCCAACCTAATCGGAGCCTTTCCTCGATCCTTCTTCCCATCACCATCAGCCCCGCGGTGGCTAAAAAGGATATCTGGAAAGATAAATCCTCTAACACAAAGGGGTTCACGGCCACCAACACCCAGGCCGTGACCAGTAGAAGTCTTCCGACGCGAACGCGCCGTTCAAGAATCACGGAAAGAAGCGCCAGAACCGAAAACAACCCTGCCCGGCAGACGGGAGGATGGGCGCCGGTGAGAGCAATGAAGAAGATGACCTCGAATAGGGCCAATAGTGCCGAGACCTTTCGGGGTATCTGGCAAGCTCTCATTAAAATATAAAAGAGACCCGCCACGAAAGCGGTGATCATTCCCGAAACGGCCAGGATATGGACCGTGCCAGTCTCCATGAAGGCTTCCACCATCTCCCCCGGAAGGGCGCCCCTTTCACCCAACAAAATGCCGTCCAGTAGGGCGTTTTGGGGAAAGGGCAAAAGGCGGTAGATCCGGTCCTGGGCCCATCGCCTCAATCGGCAGGAAGTCCTCATGAAAAACCATCCGTCGTTCACCGCTCCGTCGGCTCTACGCCACTGGCGAGAGGACGCGTACATCACATAGGGAACGCATTTGGTTTTTAGGTAATGGGCGTAATCGAACTGCCCGGGGTTCAAGGCACAGGAAGGTTGGAGAAGGGTTCCCGTGATTTCAACTGTTTCCCCATAGGAAATCAGGGCGGGGGCCGGGTCCTCTGGGTTCAACCGGAGGGTGCATCGGACCTTTACAGGAGCGACTGACACCCCCTCCCGGGTCTTCAATTTGCATACCGCGCGGACTTCTTTGACATAAGGCTCGTAAAAGCCATCCCGTCGGCCCGTGTCATGGCGGCCTTCCCGATGGTTGAAAAGAACCTCCGGTTCCTCGGTGACCCAAACTTGCCATAATCCGGAGGTTGGCTGAGGATAAAGGGATTGTTGTTGATTAAAATTCCACTGGGCCTGAAAAAAGCGAAAAATCAGGAATAACAGCCCCGCGAGAACAAATAAAAAAGACTTTTTCATTGAGAGGTTCCGTCACCCAAAGTCATATTGGTCCATAAATAAGTGTCGAAATAGGTATCATAGACACCCGTTGGATTTTATTGGCTTTCAGGAGACCCGGCCATGGTTTTTAGGTCCCCCGTTATCATTTTTACCCTCACCTTCCTTTGGGCCCCATCCGGGTGGGCGGTCAGACCCATTTCCTCCTATTCCATCGATTTGGTGGCAGGGGCCGAAACGGCCGGTTTTCTGGACGGCTCCTTTACCCAGGCCCGGTTCAACACGCCCATGGGCCTGGCCATTTGTCCCGACAGTTCGAAGCTTTACGTCGCCGACTCAGGAAACAACCGGATTCGAGTGATCCATTTAGACGCGGACAATAGGGTGGACACGCTCGCGGGACAGGATTCTGCCGGCAAACAAAACGGCCCACTGAGTCATGCCCTATTCAATCAACCCAGGAGTGTGGTTTATCTGCCGGGGGATCTGCTCGCCGTCAACGACTTCGGGAACAAGCTCATCCGCCTGATTGATCTTAAAAGCGGCATCGTCACGACCCTGGCGGGAGGCGCCCACGCCGATCTTTCGGAGGGGCCGGCCAGCCAAGTTTCCATGGCCAACATCCGGGACATGGCTTACCTGCCCGCCGCCGATTCGCTTTTCGTCACTGACACCGAAGCGGGAACGGTCCGCCGATTGGATTTGAAAACCCGGAAGGTCACGCAAATACCCCCCGTGATGAAGGCCAACGGCCCGACCGCCGTCTGCGCGGTCGACAATAGGCTTTATGTGGGCTTGTGGGAAAGCCGGGGAGTCCTAGGCCTCAGCTGGAAAGAGGATTCACCCGTGACACTCACGCCCTGCCTCACCGCCTCCGACCCGGTCTTTTCATTAGCCGAAACCAAGGGCTATCTCTATGCCTTTCAAAAAAGCTTTAGCTTTCCTTTTTCAAGGCTCTTGCCCGCCAACCTGGCCCAGCCTTTGACATTCGTCAGCGTGTGGGGGGATCAAGTTCCCGAACCGGGCTCGAACCTCTACCCCTTTTCAAACATCATGTCCAACCAACCCGGCGGCCTGGTTTGCGACCCCAACAACGAACGAAAGCTCTATTTTTCCAACCCCCGTCTCAACGCGGTCCTGTCCTACCGGGATTTATACGGAAACCCCAGGGCGGGAGGAGAATGGGCTAATTCCAATGGGCTCAACGAATCCGAATATCCCCTCACGAAACCCGCCAAGACCTTCCGAATCCTTCTGGTCGGGGATTCCCGCTCGAGCGTGGTGGACACCTACCCCTTCACGAGAACCATGGCGACCCATGGTGAGGAGAGCGGATACCCCCGCGTCCTGAGCCTCACCAAACGCACCGAACTGGAATTGAACACGCTCGGGGCCCTGGACAACCAGCCCCTGAATTTCGAGGTCCTCAACCGGTACTTCCCGGCTGACCAGCCTCTCTTCCTTTGGCCCACGAATATCATTCCGGATCTAGCCAAAAAGAACGATATCGACCTGGTGGTCATCCTCCAGCCGCCCACGATCAGCACCGTTTATCCTTACCTCTATTACTTTTGGTCCCCGCTGACGGCGGACGGCATCCCGACTTACCCGCTGGACATGGAATATTATCTGAAGCCGCCCGAGAAAAGGATTCCCGCGGGGGAAGCCCGGGAATTTTATAACCTATGCAAGTCCAAACACCTGGTGACCACGAAGGACAATAACTTCATCTTTGATGATTCCCTATTCTTGAACCCTGAATTTCACGATGTGCTGGTTCGCATATACGGGAAACCGCTTGATTTGCTGAAAAAGAAGATCGACCTAATCAAAACCTCGGGCGGCCAACCCGTCAAATTGTTGCTTTGCACTACCCACACGGGGATTTTGCGGCCGAACCCGGAAGACCCAGGCATTTGTGGGATGGAGTCTGCAAGAAATACGGCATATCCCATCTGGATACGAACGACGAAATGACCGCGCTGAACCTGACCTATTACCCCCTTTCCCAGAACGCGCAGAACGATCATTTCAACCCGGAAGGACACCTGTTTTTCGGCCAGCTTTTGGCCCATGACTTGATCCGGGATGGTTACATTCCCTGGTCCCGGCCCGCCGGGCCACCGCCCGCTGAATCTTCATCAGCAGAAGGAAAGTAAAAGGCAGTTCGTTTTATACTCGGTGGAAATGGGGAAAGGATTTTAAAACCATGACAATCCGTCTTTTGACTTCGGGAACCCTCATGATTTTTTTATGGGGAACCGCCACCCATGTTCTGGGCGTAAGCCCGATGGTGGAATTCAACGATCTCGTGGCCGGGGAAGGCGAAGCGGACTATCGGGATGGAGCCTTCACTTCCGCCATGTTCAACCAGCCCACGGGGTTGGCGATAGACCCGGGAGGCACTCAACTCTTCGTGGCCGACACAACCAATAACCGGATTCGGGTCATCCTTCTGGACCAGAATAATCTGGTTCAAACGGTCGCCGGGAACGGCGCGGCTACCCTGAAAGACGGACCCCTGGGCCAGGCCTCCTTCAACAATCCTCAATGGCTGACCTTCGCAGATCCGACCCATCTTTTTGTTTATGACTTCGGGGATAAACACATCCGATACGTGGACTTGGCATCCAAAATCGTGACGACCCCGAATATTACGAATCCATCCGGCGCGAAGGGACTTGGGTACGATTACGTGGAAGGGCTGGTCTTTCATGGTAAGGAAAACGCTCTGTATTTCACCCAAGGACCTCCTTGGTCGGCTCTTCAACGGCTTGACCTCAACACCTTTATTTGTTCACCCCAGTCGATGACCGCACCCGCCAGCTTCACAGTAGGAACCCTCTGTGATTTTCAAGGCAAAATTTGCGTGGCGGATCGCGATACCGGCGAGGTTTACCAGGTTGAACCCGGTTCCAATACCTTGAGCGCTTCCGTTTCCCTCGCGGATATCGGAAAAGGCGATGGACTTTCCACCATGGCCGCCATGGGGGCGACCCTTTATGGAATCCCATCCAAAAGCAACACGACTTGGATGCAGATCGCCCCCGCTCAGGGTGCGGGCCCGCTTTCCCTTCTGGAAATCTGGGGAGACACGGTCTCGGATGAGCAAGTCCCGGCCCTGTCCGATCTTTTTAGCCTCGACACAAGGTACCTGTCGGCCGGCTTTGTGGCGGATCCCCGGGATGACAAAAGATTTTATTTCTCCCGGCCCAACAAAAACATCATCCTGAGCTTGAGGGATTACCGATTCGACGCTTGGAAGGTGAACATTCCCGGCGGTTCGGATGGTTGTAATATCAACGGAATATCCGACTACGATTATCCCCTTAAAAAACCTCCCCACACTTTCCGTATCCTGATTTCCGGCGCTTCCCTGTCCTATCAAATGATCGAAGAAAACATTCCCCGCCCCTGGAACTGGGAAAATCGAATGGAAATTCTTCCCAAAAAACTGGAACTGGTTTTGAACACCCTGAGTTCCCTGATGGGCAGCAATGTTCATTTCCAAGTCCTGCATCAGGGCCACCCCGATATCGGGGATGGTTTAACCTGGGCGAATTACCATGTGCCCGATGTCGTTAAAAAATTCGACATCGATTTGTGCATCAAACAAGTCAACCCGGCCTTGCTGGAATTTTGGATCTATTACAACCGCCCCTTAACCAAAGAAGGAATCCCAACGGAAAACCCAGATCCTAACTACTCATTAAAGTCTTTCAAAGAACGGGCTTCGGTCAGCCCGATCACGGAAGATTTGTTCGAGCGGGCATTGAAAGCGAACCTGGCCGACATGAAAAACAATAACGTTTTTCAGGACATGCCTTATCTTTTCAAAAACAAAGATATTCGAAATGACCTGATGGAGTTGGAAGGAAGGCCCTATGAGCTTCTTTCTCAAAAAGTTCAATCGATGAAAACCAGCGCTGGGGTTCCCGTCGGTTTTGAGCTGTGCTTTTTACCCGTGGGGAACTTGGGTTCCATGGGGGAAATGCCCAACGGGCCTTACCGGGATTTTTGGAAAGAAGTCTGCGCCAAGAAGGGTATCCCTTTCATGGATCTAACCGATTCCTCGAACGCGTTAAAATTTACATATTACGATACTGAACAATTCCACTACGCTTACCATTACAACCACAAAGGTCAACTGCTCAATGCCATCCTGCTCGCCAGCGAGCTCATCCACCAAAAACTTATACCGTTGGAATTTCCGACCTCAATTAAATAAACAGATATACGGGAAATAATTCACTTACAGCTCTTCCAGAGCCGTTATCCATTTACTATTTTCATTATCTTGCCTGATTTGGAAAAATAGGCGTATCAAGATTCAATCAAGTTTTTAATCATCCACCTCGTTTATATCTTCGGGTTGATTCTTTTAAAGGAATGAAATATATGCCCTTTCTTAAAATATGTAAGATCTATGGAGCTCTCGCTTTATCCCGCGCCATACTCCTACTCTTCTTATTTGGGATAATCTCCAAGGGTTTCGGCTTGAGTCCTATGGTGGAATATAACGATCTCGTTGCTGGGGCAGGCGAAAAGGGTTATCGAGATGGTTCCTTCACCTCAGCACTCTTTAACCATCCCACGGGCTTAGCGATTGATCCCGATGGCACACGGTTATTTGTAGCCGACACGCTTAACAACCTCATTCGGGTTGTCTTGCTGGATCAGAATAACCAGGTTCGAACGATTGCCGGTAATGGATCGGCAACGTGTTTGGATGGCGATTTGTCCAAAGCAGCTTTTAAGACCCCCTTATTCATTTCATACATCGGCCAAAACAAACTTTTGGTCTATGACGCTGGAGATTGGCATTTTCGGTTGGTGAATTTAGAAACCAAAACCGTTTCCACACTTGATATAAAGGCGCCCGATGGAAAAACAAGCCTTGTCATCAACCCATTGGGTGGCATGGTTTATCGACCCAAAGAAAATGCGCTTTACTTTTGCCAACGAGCTCCCACTGGAGCTCTCCAAAAACTTGATTTACAAACCTATGTATGTTCACCCATGCCTTTTGACTCACCTGTCAGCCTCGACTTAGGACCCATATGCGATTATCAGGCCCATATTTGCATCGCCGACTTAAAAACGGGAGAAGTTTATCAAGTCGAGCCAAGGTCGAATACGCTGAGCGCTTCCGTTTCTCTCAAAGAAATAGGAAAGGAGGAGGGAGTAGTCTCGATGACTTCCACGGGGGGCACCCTTTACGGGATACCCGCGAAGGTAAATTCCACTTGGACGCAAATCGCACCCGCAAAGGGAGCGGGGCCCCTTTCGTTGATCGAAGTTTGGGGGGATACGGTGAACGACGAAAACGGAGAGACCCCGGACTTGTCTTATTTTTTTATGTACGAGCAAAGCTGGCAGATGGCCGGTTTTGTCGCCGATCCCCGGGACGACAAGCGTTTTTTTCTTTCGCTCCCATTTAAAAACGTCATTTTGAGCCTCCGGGATTACAGGTTTGACCAATACAAAGCGAATATTCCTGGCGGTACGTTCCTGGCGAATGAAAATGGAATAACGGATTTTGATTACCCAACTCGAAAACCACCGAAAACCTTCCGAATACTTATATCGGGCACTTCCTATACTTATCAATTGGTTGAAATGCACAACGGTATCCCTGACTTTGAAAACCGAATGGAAATTCTGCCCAAAAAGCTTGAATTAATACTGAACACTTTGAGCGCTTTATTAGATGGGCCCGTCCACTTCCAAGTATTGCATTTGGGTCACCCCGATCTTGGTGATGGGTTAACTTGGTCTTATTATCATGTTTCTGATATCGTCAAAAAATTTGACATCGACTTATGCATCAGGGTTGTTGATCCCGACTGGGATGAATACCAAGTTTATTTTAACTATCCGTTGACACACGAGGGAATTCCAGCAGAGATGATTGATCCTGAATATTTGCTTAAACCTCTTAAGGAGCGCGCATCCGCAAACCCCGTTTTGAAGGATTTTTACGACCGGTGTGTAAAGGCCCAATTGGGAAATCCCTCAGATGGAAGGGCGTGGAGCGGAATAGATAAATTAATGGCGGACAAAGCCATTCTGAGTGATTTGATTGAACTCGAAGGGAAGCCGCATGAACTTCTTTCGCAAAAAGTACAGTCGATCAAAACAAGTTCAGGCGCTCCCGTCGACTTTGAACTTTGTTTTTTACCACTCGGTAACATAGGTTCAGAAACGGATATGCCAAACGATTCTTACCGAAACTTTTGGAAGGACGTCTGTGAAATGAAAAATATTCATTTCATGGATTTAACCGACGCCTCAAATGCACTGAAGACCACTTATTTTGACACGTCGCAAACCCACTATGGCTATCACTTTAATCACAAGGGCCAATTGCTGAATGCCATCCTCTTGGCCCACGAACTGATCCGGCTGAAATTGATCCCCCTGGAATATCCGGCGGATAAAAAGTAAGGGGATCGAGCCCTATTCAGTTGACGTTTTTTACCGCGAGGAATTTCCAAACGACCCGCCCGGCACATGGGCCCGATTCAAGATCCTGGCGAATTCCCGGTTGAATCGGAGGGTCCCCTTTTCGTTCAAATGGGCATGGTCGGAAAAAAGTGTCCATGGATAAACGGTTCTCAATGGCGTTATGACGCGGAATCCCGGGTACTCGCGGGCTAACCCTTCCAGATACTCCCCATAAGCCTTGAAAACACCCGGGTCCAGATGCGCAACCGAGGATTCATTGATCGGCATGGCGTAAAAATAAACCGGAATATGATTCTTTTGGAGAAGTTCCAGGGTCTTGCGAAAGTAGCAATCGATGACCGGGCTGAGGGCGAAGGTTTTGAGTTTCGTATCCGCATTCAGGCTTTTGGATCCATCCGCCAGGGGGAAATAATATTGTCCCCGGGTTCGGGCGATGACCTTCAACGCTTCCACATTTTCTTTTTGCCGAACGCCCCATCCCTCGGCAAGGAGGGAGGAGACGTAATAGGACGGGAACCCGCGTGAAAGCAGGAACGAATAGATCCTTTCTTCCAGGTTCCCAAAGCCGGACCCCGTGATGAGTTCCTTGTCCCCCAATCTGAAAATGTTCCCCAGAACCTCGTCGGCATCTGCGCCGCCCACCAGGCCGAATTTCACCGAGTTTTCCCAGTAAAAATCCGGATGAACCAGATGATAGGCGCTATAGGAAATCAGGACCGCCCGGGGAGGAACGGATACCTTCAGGAGCCTCTTGATCAGGAAATAACTTTCAATGGGCGTGGAACCGTTCATGGCGCAATTGATCACCCCGGGGCCAAGTCTTTCAGGCAGAACGCCGTCCATGACAGCCGAGTCCCCAAAGATCGCCAATCCGGGCCTCGTAGTGGTGTCGATGAGGCGGTCCTTGCCGGTTAAAAGGGCATAATCCCGGCTCAAATAATACAGGCGGTGGTCCAAACCCCAGGTCCAGGCGAACGCCAATCCCGCCGCGAAAACCAGGATCAAGGTGATTAAGAAAAATCGCATTTTTATCATTCCCTCAAAAACGGAAGTACAAGAATTCGCTGTTACCCGTCACCATCAGCAGGGTGATCACGGCCAAAACCGCCAGCAAGAATGCCCACAGGAAATTCGGGCGGAATTGAAAAGATAAAAAAGCGGGAGCGGACCGGACTTTCGTCAAGGACGCCCCTTCCCTCTCAAAAAGCTGGAGAACATTGGGCATGACCAGGACAAAAAGATAAGCGACAGCCAGGGTCAGGAAGGAATAGGAGTAGTTCCAGTATTGGACGGGCGCGCCGAAATAATCCAAAATCGATTCCACCACTCCCTCGGCTCCTCCCGCGCTATCCCCCGTTCCTCTCCCCATCATCGATTGAATCAATCCCCACGCGTCCCCGGCCGATTTGGCCCTGAAAAAAACCTGAGCGATCAAAACCGAAAGGTAGGTCAAACCCCATTTCCAGGCCCCGTCCAGCCAGGACCCCAACCGGCTTCCGGGCACGGTCGGCCGCCTGGGCCCGAACCATCTCCAAGCGTGATTGACGCACAAGTAAACCCCATGCAATAGCCCGAAGATGAAGAAATTCAACCCGGCCCCGTGCCAGACCCCCGCCAGAATGATGGTGAAAAGAGTCGGTCCGGCCAGCATGACCAGGAAGCCTTCCAGGGTAGTCTCCCCCGGTTTGAGCAGGGCTAAACCCCTGGCCGCGCGCCGGCGCATGATCCAAAGGCTAATGGGGTTGTACAGGTAGAGTGTCAAATAGCGAGTCAGGGAAATATGCCATCTCTGCCAGAAATCGATGATGCTGGTGCTTTTATAGGGCGAGTCGAAATTGGCGGGGAACTTGACGTTGAACATCCGCGCCAGCCCCAGGGCCATTTCCGAGTAACCCGCGAAATCAAAATAGAGCTGGAGGGAATAAGCCATCACCCCCGTCCAGGCCTCCCATATATGTTTATCCGCCGTATGCCTGAAAATATCGTTAGCGATCGGGGCTAATGAGTCGGCAATTAAAACTTTTTTCGCCAGGCCCAGGATGAATAGCGAGATACCCACCGCCATATTTCCCCAGTTCCAGGCGTAGGTCTCTTTTTTGGCGAACTGGGGCATGATCTCGCGATGGTGCAGGATCGGGCCGGCGATCAAATGGGGAAAGAAGGACACGAACAGAACGTATTCCAGAAATCCTTTTTCGTGGGCATTGCCGCCCTGGGCGTCGATCAGGAATCCAATCTGGGTGAAAGTGAAAAAGGAAATGCCCAGCGGCAGGATGGCGCTTCCCCAGGAAACACCCTGGAACAGGTTGTGCGAGTGAAAAAAGTCGAACAGGGCAAGCAGATACTTGTAATAGAAAAGGGCCCCTAAATTAGCCGTAATCCCGGCGGCGAGGATAAAGGTGGAAATCTTGGGTTTTTCCTGAAAAACCTGGATGAGATAGCCACAGCAATAATTAAAGAGGATCGAAACGGCCAGGAGCAGTAAGAAGCTGGGATTCCACCAGCCGTAAAAGAGGAACGACAGGGCCGCCAGCCAGAATTTGGCGGCGTCCATTCGAAAAGCGCCCAATAGAAAATAAAACAGGAGGGACAGGGGAAGGAAAAAGACGAAGAAGGTGATCGAGTTAAAGAGCAAGGCCGATCCTTAGAGTGTCCATGAGCTTAATGCTTCTTCGTCATCCGTTTTTCAATCAGGGCTACAAAGTCCCCCACGTTTTTTAAATCCTCCAGCTCGGAAGCGGAAAACTTAACGCCGAATTCCATCTCAGCCCCGACAATGATGTTGATGTGGTTGAACGAGTCCCATCCGGGAACATCCTCCGCGGTGGTGGCGGGAGTCAGAACCAGCGAATCCTCCCCCAGCACCTGGACAAATATTTTCTTCAACCTCTCCAGAATCTCGGACTGGCTCATGGTTCCTTTTCCCTTTCGCACAAGAGGTGGTAATCAAACTTCCATTTCGAGTCGAGTTTTAACTCCCATCGGGCAGACCCATCCGAATCCGCGTTGAGCAATTTAAATCCCAGGTCCGAGAAAAGATTCTTCACCATGCCATTTTTCGCGGTGGGAAAATATTGACCGATCAGCCTGCGCGCTCCCTTTTTCTCGACCGCCTCCGCCAACAGGTCCAACATGGCCTGCTCCACTCCCCGGCCCAGTACCCGGCAACTCATGAGCCATATATCAATGACCCAATCCCCTTCCTTTTGTTCCAGCGCGATCATCACCCCGATGATCCCGTTATCCCCGAAACGGTCCGTCAGGCGGCACTTCAGGGTCACCGCGTCCGGGCGGGCGGCGAACTGGGCGGCCTGTTCCTCCGAGTAGCGGCGGGTCGTCAGGTTGAATTGATTGGTTTTGTTCAGGAGCTGGGTCACCCGAGACAAACTGAGAGGGTCAAACGGGCCCCAGATTAATTTCATCTCCAGGCCCTTGAGATAACCGGACATGTCGCTGAAGGAGGCCTGGAATTGGGAGCGCTCAATGTTTTTTTGATATTGCTCGCCTCGGGCCAGATCATCTTCCGTTAAGGAAAGGGCCTCAAAATATCCGGCGGAGGCGATGCAGTCCGGATAGTACGCCGGATCTTCCGGCATTTCGGGAACGGCGACCATGGGTAATGCTTCCCGAACCTGATTGCGCTCAAAGGGGTTGTCATCCACAAAAACCAGCGAGTCCAATCCGATATTCAGCTGTCTGGCAATTTCCCTTAGGTTCGTGGCTTTATCTTTCCAATTGGCGATGAAACAGGCGATATCCGATCTTTTTAAAATCATTTCCGGATGACGGTCAAAGGGCTCCTTCGCGGTTGCCTCGTCATTTTTGGAACAGACCGCCAGGATCACCCCTCGCCATTTCAGGTCCCGGACAAAGCGTTGAAACGCGGAAAAGGCCTCGCTCACTCCGTTTCCCTGCCCCAATTGGATTCCCGCTAAACCGTCGTCCCCGATCACCCCGCCCCAGAGGGTTTGATCCAGGTCCAATACCAGGCATTTGAAGGACCGGCCCAGCTGGGCGGCCAATATCCGGGCGACCCATTCCCCATACATCGGGCCTGCCGCGGGACTCACTTCTTGTTTGGCTTGATGCCACAGGACGGGGTTATGCCACTCTTTCAACCCGTCCTTTCCTGCCCAGCCGTTCACGTCCAAAAGATCCACTTTTTGTTCATCGGCCATTTCCCGTAGGCGCGCATGGAATACATTCAGAAGATGGGAAGGCGAATCCGGGAGTCTTTGCTCATTCTGGCCCATCAGGGGCGGATGAAGCGGGAGGGCGGTTTGTTGGATGACGCGGCATCCGAATTTCTCGCGGGAAAGATGCCAAAGATTCTGAACCTTATCCAGAGCCTGTTGGAGTTTGGAGGACGCGGCTTCGGCGGTCAGGCCCAGGGGTTGGGTGCCGAAAAGACTCCAGGCATCCACAGTGACTAAAACCACGGTCGGCTTGAATCGATGCAGCCGGGACAGGGGGTCCATGAGCTCTTGAAGCGATTGTCCGTAATCGGTCACATAGGTTGAAATCCACAGGTTCCGCCGCAGGCCCCCCACCCGGATGCCGGGCAGGAGCTGATCCACCGTGGAGGAACTCAAAAGGGCCAATCGAACCGGCGGAGTGGTGATGGAGGGGGGAGGGGCCTCTCCGAATTTTTCCTTCAAGAGCTTGTCGACCTGCAGGGTCTCCAGGAAATTGAGGTCATACTGGGCGATCGCGGTCAGCAGGGTCCAGCTTTCTCCCGTCGGTACTTTTTTAATCGCGCTGATTTGTTTGGAGAACTCCGTATGCCGTGGGAGCCAATAAAAGTTCATAAAGGGTCGATTCCGGGGAACATTAACATGGGGTGCATTATAAGGGAAAGAAGAACACCAATTCCCGTTCCGTATGAAGGACAGCAGGCGGCTTCAATGGGGGAACCCGCGAAGCGCCTTCATCGGCCTTGCATTTCCATAATCAAGGGCAAAAAGGAATCCATCGGTTCTTCCCCGGCGATGGGTCCCAGGCTCGCAGTTTGGTCGGTCGGGAGCCGAGGAAGTCTCTTCAAATGGACCTTCACGCCCGGCAAAAGATTCCCCAGGTCGGCGCAAAGCGCTTCCCCCTCGGTTTTGGCCTTGGCGTACTCGGCCAGGCCCTTGGGCCTGCCATCCGGGTTGACGTAAATGGACGAGGGATAGAAAACCGAAAAGGTAGCGTTCTTTTTGTGTAGGGCTGAGCAAAGATCGAAAAAACCCGTGACATAGAACCGGTGGAATTGCTCGTAAAGCGCGGGATCAAATGATTCTTTCCGGACGGGGGAAATTCGACAGGTGGCGAAATAATAAGCATGGGTCGGGATCATAGGGAGCGGGTTTAGTTGCGACTCGGCGGGAAGAAGAACATCATAGGGTCGGGCCTCAACTTGGCCGCCAAAAGTTCTGATCTCATCCAAAAGGGACTGCGCTTCCGCCAGGCCCACGGCGTAAGTGAAAACGACCTGGGCGCCTCCTGCCGCGAGAGCCTTCGCCGTGTATTCCCCGATTCCCCGCGACCCTCCCACCACGAGCACCCTTTGACCCTTGAAACTTCCGGTTTGGATTTTTCCGGCGATTTCACGGATGCTCGACTGGACCACGGGGGGTTTCCGGACGGCGGCGTCCGCCGCGCCCTCCCATCCACCGCCCCTTAAGCTCATTTTGACCCGCCGAAAACGGTCATCCGTTGAAAGCACGGCATACTCCAGATGATCCGATGGATCATCGGCCGTCAGGCGGACGTTCAAGCCGACGAATATGGAGTGGAGCCCCGGACATTCCATCCCCACCAGCGCCGAGAATGCCGCCAGGGCATTGACCCGGTTGTTCCCGATCCAGCGAGCTGCGTTCGGAAACAACTTTTCGGGACGGTCCGAAAGAACGATCCGTCCCGTTACCCCGGTTGCCTTCTCGATTTCACCGAAGCTCTTATCCTTGGGAATCCGGACGCCTTGCGCCGGGGTCGCCGGGTCATGACTCGGACTGGGGAACTTTTCGCCCGGACCCGGAGTGAGGCCGAGGGTCATGACCTTCACCCCTTCCACTTGCGCCGTCAACTTAAGCGGGTCGAGGCTCGAGGCCGTGAAGGACGGGGTTTCCCCCACGAAAACGGGTTTTAAAAATTGGACGGAAATCCCGGATAGGGAAGTCGGGGCATTTGAGGTTTGGGAGAAAGAATCCAAGCAAGAAAGGACCAGATGCATTCCGTGGACGACGGGAGCCCCCATCTGGGTACGACGGGCCGCCAGGGGGTCCATATGCATGGGGTTCCAGTCACCCGAGGCTTCCGCGAAGCGCGCCTGGTCCGTCGCTTCAAAATGTTTTTGGGCGGAAAAAAACACTCAATTTTCCTTTTCGGGGCGGTGTGGCAAACCGAATGGGAACTGGGCTAGTCGACGCAATGGTGCTCGGCGAGGGACATGGGGGCTTTTTCCAGATCGTCGCCTGCGCTGGTCCAGATATGCAGGGAAAGGCCGTCTTTGATGTCATCGACCGATCCCGACCAGATGGCGCCCTCCGAACCGGCTTTTAAAGTTTCGGTCCCAAAACGGGAATTATGCGCCATATCCAGAACGATCATTTTTTTGGACGTCACATCCTTGACGGCGAATTTGAACTTGCGGGTTTCGTAACCATGGTTCACGAACTGAACGGCGATAGTGTTGGGGGTCTTTCCATTCCACCCCAGACGGAAATACATATCCGTGAAATGGTGCTGGTCGTTGTCCGGAACGGTGCAATAGAGGGAAACAACCCCGTACTGACTCTTGAAGGGGTCTTTAATCGTTTGAGCGCTCAAACCATGAACGTAGAAAACCAAGGTCAAAATTAAACCTTGAACATATAAGGATTTCATTCTCTTTCCTTTCAGGGTAGAAACACCCGACGATATTCAAAAGCCCGGCGTCGTCATTCAAAACGATTTACTGCCTTATTTTATCATCTCTCCACCGCAAAAAGAGTAAGGCCAAATCGAATTCAACTAACCCGGCGCCATTAGACAACCCGTTCACCTCTTCTCCCTTGCTTATCCAGCGCCGGATTCGCACAATACGGCCACCAACCAATGAATGAAGGGGAGAGTTCCATGAGAATATTCGTCACAGGCGCTACGGGATATATCGGGACCGCTGTTGTAAAAAATTTAGTGGAAGGCGGCCATACGGTCACCGGGCTCTTCCACAACCCCGAAAAGGAAACCCTTCTCAAGAATCTGGGCGCCAAGTCGGTTCAGGGTGATTTAAGAACCCCGCAGGCTTGGGCCCGCCAGGCCGCCGAAAACGAAGCCATTATCCACACCGCGGCCGAAATGGGTCCCGACATGGCCAAGATCGACCGGGGAGTAGTTGAATGCCTGTTGGAATCCATGACTACCCAGGGGATTACCCAGAGTTTCGTTTATACCTCCGGCGTCTGGGTTTTGGGAAAAACCAGCGGCATCCCGGTAGACGAAGACTCGCCTGCGGACAAACCCTTTCCCATGGTGGCCTGGCGTCCGTCCGTGGAACAATTGGCTTTGGGGGGTGGTAACGGCCATTTCTCGACCGCTGTGGTTCGTCCCGGTCTGGTTTACGGGGGAAAGGCCGGCATTTTTTCCGGTCTTTGGAATGACGCCGCCACCAAGGGCGTCGTCACTTATGTGGGCGAGGGAACCAATTTTTGGTCTCTCATTCATCGGGAAGACCTGGCCAGTCTCTATCGCGTCATCCTCGAAAAGAAATCGACCGGCATCTTTCACGGTGTGGACGGAAGCCCCCTGCAGTACATTTTGATCGCCAAGACCATCAGCCATAGCGCCGGCATGAATGGGGACGTTCATTCCTGGCATGTGGATGACGCGCGAAAAGTCATGGGCCCCTTCGCCGACGCCCTGGCCCTGAACCAGGAAGTGAAGGCCACCCGGGCCCTGGGTTTGGGATGGAAACCCAAGCGTTCAACCTTCTTGAAATCAGCCGCCGAAGCTTACGAGGAATGGAAAGCATGAATCAGCTAGGATAAGCTTTTGTTGACTTTGATTTTCTTTTCAGTAACCAATCACCAAATAAGCCAAAAATCAATAAATCCGGTTGTCCCTTGAAATGGAGGTACGACTTTATTTCAGGTAGGCCGGAATGCCTTTGGGATAGGTAATGATGCCGAACCCTGATGTAACCAGCTTGGAAAAATCACGGGCGGGAACCACTTCCACCTTCACAAAATAACTGCCCAAGGCATACTTCGTGGTTTGGCAGGCGTAAACATAACTTCGCCTCGGTCTTTCGTAGGTGCCGTCCGCCCGGTAACCTATTTCACAAGCCTTGAGATCGGCCCGAACCGGTTTTCCATATTGCGCATACATGTCCTGAAGCGACTTTTCCAACTCGGTCGAGTTGGCCACCCGGGTCGTGAAACCTTCGTCCAAGAGACCGAAAAGATCCTTGGAATTGTCCTCGACCAGGTCATCCGACACCCGGTTGGCGATGGAAAGTCCGTCGTTGTAATTGATAGTGTTCCCGTCGGGATGGCTTTTTTTGGAAGAACAGGAATAGGACCCCAGTATTAATAAACCAACCAGGCCGAAACAGAAGAAACCACCCACCTCAAGGATTCGTATCATTGTAAGGTCACTGGCATTTCGATTTCCTTCGCCACTCGGTCACGGGTGGAATAGGTGGCCATGAGCTTCATGAAAAGCGAATAGGTTCCCTTGGGCGTGGCCGGGTCCGGGGTCCAATCCAGTTCCTGGGGTCCCATTTCCAAATCCTGGGTTGTCGCTAACGGCTTCACCACAGTCCCCTTCGAGTCGCGTATTTCAGCGGTCAGTAGGGAACGTTCGGTCAGTTTGAAAGGGAATTTCAGGGTGCTTCCCGCCGATTCCTGCCGCAGGTCAAGCGCGTCCGTGCCGTTCCAGAAATACTGAACGCTGTTTTTCTCCGCGACTAGCACCTGGCCAAACTGGTGGTTGAAGGCGATTCCCCGGGGTTCGTTGAACTGGAAATCATCGTCCCCTGCCGTTCCAAAGCTGGTGACATATCGCAGGTCCTTGTCGAATTTTCGAAGACATCCCTTGATCGTATCCGTGGCGATGACGTTGCCGAAATAATCAAAGGCGCAACCCCATAGACTCACCGGTCCATCCGGCATATCGGGCGCCGTGATGCGGTAAAGCGGCTGTCCATCCAGGGTGAGCGTTCTTAATCTTTGGCCGCCCTGATCGATCACGGTCAATCGATCGGCATAGGGCCCCTGTGGGTAAAAGGTCCAGGCTTCCTTGGCGTCGATAGCCGCGATCCCCGTGGGATATTCCAGGGCGGGGGTCTGGAGGACTACGCAATGACCCTTGCGGCTCATCATCTGGATACGGTTGTTGCCCGAATCTGTGACATACAAATGGCCCTGGGAGTCATAGGCCACCCCTGTCGGGGCGGAAAACTCTCCCGGCGCCGTTCCCTTTTTGCCCACCGCCTTGACCCAGGTCAGGCGCATGCCGTCATGGTGAAGAAGACAGATGCGGTCATTGCCCGTGTCGGCCACAGCCACATCGCCATCCGAGTCGATCGACACGCCGGTTGGGTTCAGGAACTGCTTTTCCCCCGATCCCTGAGTTCCAAACCGCCGCAGTTCTTTCAAACCCACGTTATAAACAATTTCTCCCGCGCCCGAATTGACTCCCACGCAGGTGATGACCACGTCATTTTGCGGTTGTTTGGGATCATGGTCCGATTTGAGAAGGGCGCAAGCCACACCCGCCGGATCATTGAAGGAACAGCCGGGAACCATGAGGGTAAGCATGGTTTGGGTACCCCGATGGATATTGAAGGGCAGGAACCCGTCCGTGGGATACATGTAGGTGGACGGCACGTTGCGGACGACCTCCAGTTTGACGGTTTGAGCCAAGGTGACACTGGCGATCAAAGCGAGAAGAAAAAACCATTTGTTTGTTTTTAAGCCCACTTGAATTTCCTTTTTAAAGGTTGTCATTGCGAGAAATCCCCAACGATCCTTTTAATAAATCGAGGCGGATGAGAACGTCTTTTTGACATCCCAAGCTTAATCTTTTGGTCTCCTGGTGGTTGCCAACGGCCTTATGACTCGCTCGATCATTTCTTCTCACTATATTATTTTGCTCTCGAGGTCTCGGTCACCTGTGGCATACCGGCTTCCACCACGGCTTTCTCCATTTGGGCCGCAATGGCGGAGTGGCCAGCCGAATTGGGATGCATGTTGTGCGCGTCCCGGAAGGCGGGGTTGGAAGCCATGATCGAATAGCAGTCGATGATTTTGGCGTTATTGACCTTGGCCACCATCGCCAGGATTTCATTGTAGATCCTTATCACTCGGTCGTAATCTTTCCAATCGTGATATTTGGCGTCAGTGTAATCTTGGACTCGGTAAAGATTTGTGATGAGGATGATCCCGCCGGGCGGCATATGTTCCCGGTATGAAGAAATGATGTCTTGGATGTCCTCCCCGTAGATAAGCGCCGACGAAAAGGCGGACAAGAGGGTGGCGCCACCCGTCCTGGCCGATCCGGGTCCGCCGGTATTTTGTAGATTATTCATCCCGATCCCAAGAACCCCAATGCCCACGTTCGCATTTTTCAGCCAGAACTCGACGTGTCCGCTCATCATGCTGGAATCATAGGCGATCGCCCCGATCGCCTGCCTTTGGATCGGGCCATAATGTTTATTCAACCAGTCCGTGAAAAGTTCCATGTAGTCTTCACCCCCGCCCGTTTCGTCCGAGCCGCCAAGGATCGAGTCCCCGGCCCCGAAAAGAAGGCCCTGGATCTCTTGGGGAGGGCATCCCGATAGGTAAAGGGGAAGACCGGAGGGCAGGCTGCCCGAACACAGGAATTTGGGCCCCAGGAAACCGCGTTGGTCATAGAAGCAGCTCACGCCTGAGCCCGCCACAAGGTTTACATTGGGAGCCGTACCGGATTCGGCCAGGTAATAAGAACCGGGTTTGACAGTCGTTGGAAAATCGGCGGTTCGCCATCCCCCATGGGAAGCCTTGATCGTCACCGCGTTCATCAGGGTCTCCGAACCGTCATAAAGACCCACTATCAGGGTCTCCTCCTGCGGAGCATAGACGTGGATCTTATCCACCTGACCTGTCAGGCCTATGGACACGGGGGATTCGTAGGCCCACATGTTCGAGGGTTGGCTCTTACCCGAAAACGTCACACCGTAGGCATAGGAACATGGATAAGGCGTTGCTGTGGGATAGGGGTTCCGTGTTGGAGTGGGCTTATCGGCCCCGAAAGCCTGTAGCGACCAACCACAAACCGCCAGGAGGATGAGAAGGTTTCGTCTCATTGGAACACTATTCCATTCCGGGGTTTCAACCCCCTAGAGAATGAGCAGCTTCATGAAAAAAAGACCCTGAATTTCTAAAACCAGTCTCACTTCTTGATCGGGCTATTCTGTTTGGGCGGAAAGGGAAAGGCATCCTTCACCGTTTTCTCCAGCAAGTCCGCAAGGGCCGCATGGCCCGCCGCGTTAGGAAATGGGCTGCAGGGTCCCATGTAGGAGGGATGGTCCCCCATAAGGGTGAAAAGATCCACCAGCTTGGCACCGTTGACTTCGGCCGCCAACGCCGCGATGTGATTGTACATCTGCACGATCTGTGGATATTCACTCCAATCCTCGAAATGGTCCCTGGTACATTCGTCGGCCTCGTAAAGATTGGTCATGAGGATAAGGCCTCCTGGGGCCATGTGACTTCGAATGCCTGAAAGGATTTTTTGAAGTTCGGCGCCGTAATGGAAGGAAGCCAAAAGGCCTGCTCGCAAGGAGCAACCACCACAAGTGGACACATTGGGGCCACCTTCTCGGTATTCCAAATTCCTCATACCGATCTCCAAGACACAAAGGCTCATCGTGACACCGGCGAGCTTGCTTTCGATCTGTTCGCTGAGCCCCAAGGTATCAATATCATTATCCGTGGAACGCATTTCGGTGACCGGTCCGTAATGCTCGTTCAACCATTCGGTAAATAGGTCCGCGTATTTCTTATCGTTCGGCTTCAGGTCCCGGCCAGCGAGAATCGAATCCCCCAATTCCCAGAAAACGCCTTGTAGGGTCGTCAGGGGGGCGGGAGTGGGGATGGGAAGGTTTTCACCCCGGGCCTGTCCTGTCCAGGCCATGGACACCAAGAAAATAATGGGTATGAGAGAGAACGTATATTTATCCTTCACACGGCACCTCAATAAACGGGGGATTCGAGAAAGAATAATAACACCTTCGATTATTCAGCAAAATTCACGACCTGTTATCTGAGATTTCCCAAATGACTTTTTCCAGCGGCATCACCGCTTAATTTGCTCCTTATTTTACGCTCGAAAGGAAACTTGTACCGGGAAATCCGGATTTAATATTTCTTTTTGACTACCTGGAACGACGACGCGTTGTGCCCGATTTTTTTGCCCTGGCGGTCCTTGACCGCCAAACGGATCTGGTATTCCCCCGGTCGGGCGTTTTTCGGGATGGCAAAACCTTGGATATGGGCGAAGCGTTGGCTGGCCTCGAAAGGTTGAACGATGCAGTCCGGGCCCACATGGCAAGTTCCAGCGTCCTTGTAAATCACCTTTTCCCCCGGACCCACCACTTTGATTTCCACCTTCAGACCCTTGAAGCCGTGTGGAAAATCGTTGATCAGCAGAACCCCCTCCAGAAGGGATTGGCCCCAGCCAAGAGTATCGCCCGGATTAAACTGGGTGACGATGGGGCGGTAAAGGGGTAGAAGGGGCTGGGACGCGGTCTTCAGCGCTTCATAGCCCTTTTTCGGAACACGGTTGTGATCCATCACACTCCAGGTGATGGAAGGCCAGCAGTCCGCGAACATGAAATGGAAATAGCCGTTCATGGGTTTGTATTTTTTCAGCCGGATGCTCTGGATGTATTCCTTGACCAGATGGGCCTGGTAACGCTGGCTATTTTCCACGAACTCGCCGATGTTCTTTCCCCGTTCGATGCGGGCCACGTTGAAGGTCTGGAAGTACTGGAAATCGCGGAATGCCCATTCTTTCCAGTCGGGAGGCCAGAGCTGCTTCGGGGTGAACATCTTCTTCAAAGCCGCCACGGAGGGCAGGGCCTGGGCGCCGAATTCGGAAAGGAATCGGGTTTCTGGCCCCAGGGTTCCCGGCACATCCCTGACCGCCGAATCGTCCCAGTACCAGCCCGGGTAGGGATGGAAATGAAAATCGCTGGCTGTATCGACGAACCGGCTGGAATCTTCCTCCTTCACGGCCCTCTCCAGGACCGGGTCCAGCTCATGACGGTTGAATGAGGGTTCGTTGTGACAGCACCAGACAAAGATGGAAGGATGGTTATAGAGCTGGCGCACCATGTCTTTGATCTGGCGGCAGGCGTTGCGGGTGAAGGCGTCGGTAGGTTCATAGCTCCACTGCAGGGCGAAATCCTGCCAGACGAAAAGCCCGGCTTCATCGCAGGCGTCGTAAAATTCTGCGCGGTTGACATGCGCGTGCACCCGCACCGCGTTCAAGTGGGCTTCCTTCATCAGAAGGACATCCCGTTTTGCTTCATTTTCCCCATAGGCGGATAACCATTGGGTGGGAATGATATTGGTGCCCCGTGGAAAGAACTTCCTCCCGTTGAGGAAGAATTCCCATTGGGATGTGACGCGGATATCCCGAACCCCGAAGCGGACGCTTCCCTCCTCCACGAGCTTACCCGTCTTGGTCCGGCGGATGCCGATGTGGGCACGGTAGAGGGCGGGTTCGCCCTGGTCCCAGGTCCACCAGAGGCGTGGTTTCTTGAGGGTGAGGCTCAAGTGGGCCTCAGTCTGGCCCCTCTCCAAATGAAGGTTTTTCTTGATCTCGAACGAACCCGGGAAACCCTCGCCTGAGACCTTCAGTTCGATGTCATAGTCATCCGCCTCGGCCACATTCACCAGGATCAGTTTGAACTGAACCACCGCCTGACCGTTAGTCAAAAGCACCGGGTGGACCTTAACGCCTTTCAAGAAAACCCGATCCACCACCAAAAGCTCCACCCCGTTCCAAAGTCCTCCGGTATTGTGATCCTGTCCCCTTTCCTCGTTCCAACTGCCCGGCCGGGCATCATGGTGGTTAAAGATTCCCTTGATCAAATGCTTTTGATGCGGCCATTCTTTCCGGTTTTCTTTCGGAGACTCCACCCAAACCTTCAAGTCGTTCGTAACCTCCAAGGCCTGGGTAGCGGTCAGGTCAAAGGCCTGGAAATAGCCCTCGTGATAGCCCAGAAGCTTCCCATTGAGTTCCACTTTGGTGAAATAGTCCGAGCCCTTAAAACGCAGGAATGCCGCCTGGCCCGGCTGAAGATGGGGAACCTCGAAGCCGGTTTCATAAAGGGCTTCCCCTGCGAAATCCTCCCCTTGCAGGTACCAATTGGAGGGAACCTTCATGGAACGGGGCTTGGCATTTTTTATCGGGATGGAACTTTTATCCAAGGTCGATTCGGAAAGTTGAGTGAATTGCCATGAGCCGTTCAGGGAATAGGATTGGGTCAAGGTGATTTCCTTTCGTCATAAGTTGGAACAATACGAAAAGCCCCATGAGGATGGGGGGATTCCCTCTCATCGAAGAATGCCCGGTAAGCCATCACCCCGCCGCCCAAAAGGGTAAGCGCCAGTAGAAACCCCAGGACTTTCTTCTCCTGAGTGGTGAGATTTAAAAAACCAACCATGCCCGCCACCTTGTATTTCCCGAAATGCCGGTTTCAGGGATCAAAGGCGGACATTATATAGGATGAGAAGGAGGCGGGTTTCTTGACATTCTCCCTCGCGAGAGTGAATCTATGCTTATAACACTCAATTTAGTTATAAACGTCAATTACTAGACAAGAAAACTTGGGAGAATCCCATTAACGACCTGGAACTCATTGCCATCATCCTCAAGGGCGACGTGGAACGGTATGGAGAGTTGATGCGTCTCTATCATCAGAAGGTCATGGGATATTGCCTTTCCATGCTTCATAACCGCTCCGAGGCCGAGGAAGCCGCCCAGGATATCTTCACCAAGGCTTATCACAACCTGAAGAAATTTCAGGGTAATTCGTCTTTTTCCACCTGGCTCTACCGCATCACCACTAACCATTGCCTCGATATTTTGCGCAAAAGAAACCGCCGTCGAACCGTCTCCCTGGAGGCCCTCGTGGAATCGGAAGGAGACCGGATTGAGGCCCTATTTGCTACCTCCCGCACCGCCCTCCCCGCCTTGGAAAGCAAGGATTTGACCGATAAAATCCTCTCCGCCCTTCCCGAGGACTACCGGACGATATTAACCCTGCGGGAAGCCCAGGGATTGGAATACCAGGAAATAGCCGAAATATTGGATTGTTCCCTCGACGCGGTCAAAGGCCGGCTTTCCCGGGCGCGAAAGATGCTTCAGGAGCATTTACAACACTTTTTGAAGAACGAGAACGTCTTAAGTAAAGAAGGAGATCGAGTATGACGCACCAAGAAATCCAAACCGTGCTATTTTTACTGGCCGACGGCGCCCTGACCCTCGACCAAAAGCATCAGGTGGAAAGCCACCTGCAAACCTGCGCCTCCTGCCGACAGGCATTGGCCCAATGGAGCCAGATCTCTCCGGTGCTGTTTTCCAAACCATCCCTCTCCGAAGTGCAGGAAGACCGGTTGGTGTCAGCCGTCCTGGAACGCATCCGGGTTAAGTCCTCAGCATCCCGGCTTTTCAGCCCGGAAAACGCCCTTCGCTGGATCTTCCCCCTGGTGGGATCGGCCATGGCCGCCGCCTGGGTTTTCTTCTATGTCGTTCCCTCGACGCCCGAACTTTCTTCCCTGCCCGCCGCTGATACAGACTATTATTCCTCCTCGACTCCCGAGGCCGTTTCGAACCAATGGAACGCCATGCCAGCCGCTTACCACGAGGACATGGTTGTCAGTATGATCAAGGAATAAGAGCTTGAAAGACTGGATGAAAATTACCTTCGCCTTCATCATTGGTGCTTTTTTGGGCGTGGCAGGGACAGGGTTTTACATTCACTATTGCTTTCACCAAGCCCGAGCCCACCAGGGCAATTTCAACCCCTTCCTTGACCGGCTGACCACTCGACTTGATCTCTCCGCCAACCAAAGAGAGTCCATTCGTACTATCTTGAATGATTTCGAGACGAACCTTGAATCCGCTCGCCTTGATACCAACCTCAAACTCAAGGGCTTGCGGGATGCCTCCAATGAAAAGATTCGTGCTGTCCTCAATCCCGATCAAAAAGAAAAATTCAACGATATGATCGCCAAATGGGAAGCCAAGCACAGCGACTCGAAAGGTTGGAACGTGCCGGGGGCCATGCCGCCCGCTTCCCTGGGAGCTTTAATTCCCAGGTCCAATTCACCCCCAACACCCTGTAACGTGAATAAACCCTAACCCCAAGGGGTTAAAGCCTAAGGCCCCAGGCCTTGGGCTTTTTTTGTTGTTTTGTCGACTAGAAATTTTCATGGGAAACGCCTAAATTTTGGAACCCTTCGTTCTATAATACGGCGCTCAAAATCGCTTTTTAGGAGAACCCGTTTGTTTAAGAACCTCACATCCGCTTCGATGTGCCTGTTGGGAATTTCTCTGATACTCTCCGGATGCGCCGAGGCGCCCGTGAAGGTGGGAGAAGGAAAAATTGAGCCGGTCTTGCATGATGTCACGGGACTTGCTCCGGACGCGGCCGATAACGCGGCCCTGAAGTCTCAATTGAATCTTTGGGACGTTTACGCCCTGGCGGTCAAACGCACCGAAACACTTGCCAGTTCCGCTGAAAACGTATTGCAGGCCAAAACGCAAAACAACCAGGCGATTGGGGCCGCTCTTCCCCAAATCTACTTGAACGGGACAAAAACATGGCTTTCGAGTAATTATATCGGCACCGGAACACCCAACTCTTTATTCAACGCAGCGAGTGACACCGCCTATTTTTCCGCCTCGGAAACAATTTTATCCGGACTTAATGAACCCGCCGCCATCGAAGGCGCAGAAGCGAACATTAACGTTCAAAACTACACCCTTCGCTATCAATCCCAGCAATTACTTTTAAATGTAGCCAACGCATTTTACAACGTACTCGCCCTCGAGGAATCCCTCCAAGCCTTGGAAAAATCGCGGGATTTGAATCAACAGACGCTCGAACTGGAAAAACAATGGCAGGTGATGGGACGATCAAGAACTGCCGATGTTTCCAACACCCAGGCCCAACTCATGCAAGTGCTGGCGGATCTGGAGAATGATAAATATCAATTGGCCCAAGCTCGGGAAACCCTTGCGACCTTGGCAAACATCCAACCTGACCAACAGCTTGTTTCGGCGGAGACGAACACGACCCCCGCTTATTCCGCGGATGAGGCCCTCACCGAAGTGGAAAATCGCCCGGATGTCAAGGCTGCAGCTGCTAATGTCGAAATAGCCAACGCCCAGCTATTGGCGGCTCATGGTCTTCACTTGCCTACACTTATCGCCGAGGGTGATTATTACCTTGATTACGATAAACCGGCTGACACCAACGTTTGGAGCGTGGAATTAATGGCATCCCTTCCGATTTTTGAGGGCGGTCAAATTGTGGCCCAGGAAGATATAGCGGCCTCCCGGAAACGGCAGGCGGAGATGAACCTTTCCCTTTTGCGTCGAACGGCCAAAGATGACATCCGCGAGGCCTATAAAAGTTTGGTGGAGTCCATGGGCGAAACCGACGCCTACCAGAAGGCCGTGGATGCCTACCAGCAGGATTACCAGGATGTGTTACACGACCTGAAGTTGAACCTCACCACAAACCTGGAACTTCTTCAAACCATGACCAGCCTTGAAACCACCCAAGTAAGTTACATCAAAGCCAAATACCAGACCCTTTACGACCAGCTATGGCTGGGTGTGGCGACAGGCGAGTTGCCGAAAGTCGATAAACAAAATTAATCGAGTTATTAAAACTCAATAACGATACATCTGTGAAACTTCGCGATATTCGCACTGAGAAAAGGGGAAGACCATGACGCTTTCTGACATTTCCATCCGAAATCCTGTATTCGCCTGGATGCTTATGGCGGCCTTCATTATCTTCGGGTTTATCTGCTTTATCCGCATGGGAGTCTCTAACCTGCCGGATGTGGACTTCCCCGTGGTGAACGTTTCCATAACTCTTCCCAACGCTTCCCCGGAAGTCGTTGAATCAGACGTGGCTGACCCCGTCGAACAGGCGGTTTTAGGAGCCCAGGGCGTGATCGACGTTCAGACCACCTGTACCCAGGGCAATTCCAACACTACGGTATTCCTGGACTTGAGCCGCAACGTCGACGCGGCCGTGCAAGACGTAAATACCCTGGTCAGCTCGGTCATGAAACAGCTCCCCACCAACGTCTTCCCTCCGGTCATCCGCAAGCAAAACCCCAACGCCTCCCCCATCATCTGGCTGGCCGCCACCGCCGACCCGCCCCTCACCCTCCGGGACCTGATGCTCGAATGCCGCGACCATATCCAGGACAAGTTCACCAGCCTGAACGGTGTCGCCAACGTCTTCCTGGGCGGCTTCGTGAACCGCGAGATCAATTTCTGGGTGGATAACAACAAAATGAACGCCCGGCAATTGACCGCCGAGGACGTCATCAACACCATCACGCACCAGCACATGGAAACCCCGGCCGGTTCCTTGGAAACCCCCGAAACCCAATACAATATCCGGGTCATGGGCGAAGCCTACACGGTGCCCGATTTCGCCAACCTCCCTGTGATTACCCGGGGCGGCTCCCCGAACTATACCCTCACCCGCCTGAAGGATATCGGCACCATCGAGGACGGCGTGATCACGCCCATTACCCGCCTGTCGCGCTTCGACGGGGTTCCCGCCTGCGGCCTGGGGATTGTCATGCAGGACGGTTTCAACGCCGTGGATATCGGGAACGCGGCCAAGGCCCGGATGGAAGAGGTCAAAAAGATCCTGCCCAAGGGCTATCACCTCAGTCTCAATTTCGATACCACCAAATTCATCGCCGATAACGTCCATGAACTGGAATTGACCATTCTCCTGGCCACTTTCCTCACCGCCGGGGTTTGTTTCCTATTCTTGGGCAGCTTGTCTTCCACGATTAACGTCTTTTTGGCCATCCCCACCTCGATTTTCGGCACCTTTATGGTGATGAGCCTCTTTGGTTTCAACTTGAACACCTTCACCCTGATGGCCCTATCGCTTTCCATCGGCGTGGTGGTGGATGACGCCATCATGGTGTTGGAAAACATCGTCCGCCACCAGGAGAAGGGTGAGGACCAGGTCGAAGCCGCCCTGGTGGGGGCCCGCGAAATCACCTTCGCCGCCATGGCCACTTCCATCGCCATCGTGGCCATCTTTTTGCCCATCGCCTTCATGCAGGGCATCATCGGTAAGTTTTTCTTCCAGTTCGGTGTGACCCTTTCCGGCGCGGTGCTGATTTCCCTATTGGAAGCCATCACCCTCACCCCCATGCGCTGCAGCGAGTTCGTGCACGCGAGCGTGGAAGGCGAAGAAACCGGCTTTGTAAAGTTCGTCAACGGCCAATTCGACCGGTTGAGGGCCGCCTACACCCGGACCCTCCATTGGGCGCTGGATCACCGTTGGATGGTTGTGCTGGCCTCCATCCTTATCTTTATCGGTTCCCTTTTCATGATGAAGCTGATCAAGGTCAATTTCAGCCCTGCCACCGACCAGAGCGCCTTCATTGTGAACATGAAGTTTCCCGTAACCTATTCCCTGACCCATACCGACCAAATCGTCAAGCAATGCGAGGCCATCATCAAGACCCGGGGGGAAGTCAAGCACATGTACACTCCCGTGGGCGGGTTCGGGGGTTCGGCCCCGAACCAGGCCGTTATCTTCCTGACCATGAAAGAGCCCGGGGACCGGCCCAAAATCTCGGACCTATCTGAGAAGTTCAAACCCACCGGGCCCTTGGCCTTCCTCAATACCCTTTGGCAGAAAATGACTCCCCAAATTTTGACCGAGTTCGAATTCATGTCCTGGGTACGCAAAAACATCGCCAAGGTCTCGCCCGACATGCAGGTCTATTGCCTGGACCTTTCCCAAAGGGGCATGTCCACGGGGCAAGGCTACGCCGTGGAACTGATGGTCACCGGCCCCGATTGGGACACCCTGGGGGATTGCGTGGTCAAGATCCGCAAAGCCATGCGCGCCAGCCCAAAACTGGCCGACATGAACGACAACTTCCTGGACGGCCAGCCGGAGTTGCGAATCATTCCCAACCGGGTGAAGGCCGCCCAAATGGGCGTCGCCATGGACGACCTGGGGAACGTGGTGAGCGCCACCATCGGCGGCTACCAATTCGAGGGAACCTATTTCCATGAGGGCGGCCATGACAACCCCATCGCCATACGGGTTCCCGTGGATGAGCGCAAGGGGCCGGATGCCATCAAATCCGTTTACGTCCGAAATAACCGCGGTGAGGTTCTTCCTATTTCCGAAATGTCCGACCTCATCCAGGTGCCTTCCTACCAACAGATCTTCCGGGATATGCGCCAGAGGGCGGTCTATATCACGGCCGGGGTTGGACTCGGAACCTCCCAACAGGAAGCGGTTCAGGAAGCAGTGAAAATCTGCAAGAACATCCTACCGGAAGGCTATAACGTTCAATTGACAGGCTCCGCCCAGGCGAATGCCAGTTCCATGACTCAATTGATTTTCGTCATGTCACTCGGCATCTTGGTGGCCTACATGGTTTTGGCCAGCCAGTTCAACAGCTTCATCCACCCCATCGTCATCCTGCTGGCCCTGCCTTTCTCGGTGACCGGGGCCTTCTTTTCCATGTGGCTTTTCGCCCAAAGCCTGGGGATCTACAGCATCATCGGGATCATCCTTCTGATGGGACTGGTGAAAAAGAACTCGATCATGCTTGTGGACTTCACCAACCAGCGGCGGCACGCGGGCATGGATGTGCATGCGGCCCTGATGGACGCCTGCCCGGTCCGGTTGCGGGCCATCTTGATGACCTCCTCGGCCACGGTGGCCGGGGCGCTGCCCGCCGCCATGGCCATGGGCCCGGGCGCGGAACTACGCCAACCCATGGCGGTTGCCATCATCGGCGGGATCATCTTCTCGACCCTGCTGACTCTGATCGTCGTACCCTGCGCTTACAGCCTCTTTTCAAACCTGGAGCGCCGCAAGGCCCATCACGCCAAGGGCATCGGCCAAGGGGATCACGAGCATCAAAAAGTTGTGAAGCCCTCCCTTTCAAAAAAATCGAAAAAGAAGTAAATCTTACTATTGGAAAAGGCTCCGGAACCCCCGGGGCCTTTTTTGTTTGTTCACTTTCTTGGCTATAATCAAAGGGTTCTCCCTTTCAATCGTCCATTTTGATTATTCTGGCCCCTATTGATAAAAAGGAATTCCGCTGACATGAGCGAATTTTTTCACCGCCGGTTTCCCTTAACACTATTTATCCTTCTTTACCTTTGCTGGACCTTCGGGTCATTTATGGATTTCGGGACCACCTTTGATGAATCAAGCGTTTATGTCCGCGGCCTGGTCCTAGGCCATCAACTGATGCACGGCGATGTCCCCGGAATGGTAGTCAAAAGCGTTCCCGATGATGGGCTGGTCATTTACGATCACCTTTATGGAATGGTCTTGGGTTTCCTGAATCCCAACGGAAACCTGGACATTTATCATCTTCTGAACCTTTTGGCGGCCCTTCCCCTTTTCATCGTCCTTTTTGAGGTGCTGTTAGCCTCTAACGGGAACCCCTGGGCAGCCGCCCTGGGACCGGTCTTTTTGTTTCTCATCCCCCGGTTCACGGGGGATATCGCGGGAAATCCTAAGGACGTTCCCTTCGCCACCGCCTACTTCCTGGCCCTGGCCGGTATCCATTATTTCCTTTCCCGCCGGCCCGCCACGAGGTTTATCACCCAGGCACTGGTTCTGGGATTTGGTTTTGGTCTCGCGCAGTGCACCCGCACCCTCGGGTTTTCCCTGTACCCGGTTTTTTTACTTTATGACTTTCACCTTTTTTATCACCGTGGGAAACAGCTTTGGAAACATTGGGTACGACACTTGAAGGAAACCGCCCTTTTGCTTGCCTGCGTCTTTTTCATATCCAACCTGATGATGGTGGCGACCTGGCCCTACCTGAGGGAAAACTATGCGGCCCACTTGCTGGAAGCCCTTCAAATTTCGAAAAGCTTTTTCTGGAACAATTCGGTCCTGTTTGAGGGGAAGCAAATCCTGGCTTCCCAATTGCCCCTTTCGTATTTGCCGGTCTGGCTGCTGGTCACGACGCCCCTGGGGCTAATCCTGCTTTTGGTTTCATCCTTCCGATTCGCCAGACGTTTCCAACAAAACGAACTGGCCGTTCTCCTTGTTTGTGCCGTAGGCGTAAACGCGGGCTTGGTCATTCTTTTGCGTCCCGTCTTATATGACGGCTTAAGGCACTTTCTCTTTTTTTTGCCGATCCTGGCGGCCCTTGCCGCCCTCTCGGCAGCCTCCTGGATCAAGGACACCGCTCCGCGATCCTTCCGTGTCCTCCTCTTGGGTTTGGTAGCCCTGAACATGATTAGCGTAGGCGTGGGTATGCACCTCCTCCATCCCTACGAATACGTTTACTTCAACGAGCTAACGGGCGGCCTGAAGGGTTCGGTCGGAAAATTTGATAACGACTACTGGGGAGCCAGCACCCGGGAGGCCGTGGAGTGGGTGAAAAAGAACGGGCTAACGGATCCGAAGAAGGTATACCAGATTAATTCCAGCGGAAATAATTACCAGGTCCTCCCTTATCTCAATGAAAGAATGGTTTGGACGGATAACCTGAAGGACGCGGATTATTACCTATCCACCACGAGGGATGGCAAAGATAAACGGGTCGATTCATCCAAGATCGTTTATGCCGTCCAAAGAGAAGACGTTCCGCTTTGTTATGTCTTTAAGGTGAAATAGGATCAGTCTTTATTCATTTCCCGCATGGCCGCGTCCGCGCCCTTTTCCAAGAACAACTCCACCCCGTCCCGAGCCCGTTCGATGGCGGCGTCGATCAAGGGCTTTTCCTCCGGCTTAAACCCGGACAAAACATGATCCGGCCCTTCCTCCGCGGAGGGAGGCTTGCCGACGCCTAACCGCAAACGGGGAAAATCCTTCGAACCCAAATGCGCGATGACCGAATCCAATCCATGGTGCCCACCCGAACCGCCCGATGTCTTCAATCGGGTCTTGCCGACGGGAAGATCCAGATCGTCGGATACGACCAGGACCCGGTTCACGGGAATTTGATAGTAATGGACATAGGGCCCGAGGGCTTGGCCCGATTCGTTCATGAAAGTCTGGGGGAAAAACAGGACGACTTCCTTGTCGAAAAGGGTGATGGACCCGAATAGGGCCTTGCCCTTTTCCTTCACGCGCGCGTTGTGTTTGACGGCAAGGGCCTCGACCACGCGGAAACCTACGTTATGGCGGGTGTTGCGGTAGTTCTCGCCCGGGTTGCCCAAACCGGCCACGATCCAAGTTTCTTTTGCCATCCGACTGCCCCCGCAGAAAAAAAGTTCAACTTCCAACACGAAGTCACGAAGACACAAAGTAAATCAAACCAAGACTTGGTTAAAGGCCAATATCCTCTTTGCCGTTCTTTGTGGCTTATTGTCTTTGGGTTGGATGTAGCTTTTTTGCCTTAAAACAAAAACGCGGAAGGAGGCTTTCGCCCGCCTTCCGCGTCAAGAACAGCCCTGCCTGCAACAAGGTCGTTATTTCTTCTCGGCTTTTTTCTCTCCGGCTTTCTTATCGCCAGGCTTGGCCTCGGCGTCGCCCTCTTCTGGCTTCTTGGCGGTGAGAACTTCCGGTTCCCCGGCGACAGGAGCGGTCGGCGCGCCTTCAACAGGAGCGACCACAGCCTTGACTTCCTCGGCCATCTGCTCGGCCACGGAAGCGACCACACTGCCCAGGCTTTGCGTGGGCTTGAGGCCCTCGGGCAGTTTCAGGTCGGACACGTGGAGGGACTGGTTGATCTCCAGGGCAATGACGTCCACGTCGATGTGCTCGGGAATCTGGGCCGGCAAGCACTGCACTTCCAGGGTACGCATGGCAACCTGGAGGGTTCCCGCGGCCTTGACGCCCGCGCAAATCTCAGCGTTCACGATGCGCAGGGGCACTTTGATTCGGATCTTCTCGTTCATGTTGACCTTATGGAAGTCGGCATGCAGGATCGAGCCCGAGGTCTTGTTGAACTGGATTTCCTTGATGACCGCCAAAACCGGGTCCCCGGTCTTGCCCTCGACATTCAGGGTAAAAAAGATGTTTTCCCCGCGGGTGGACTGCAGGATCTTGGTCAGATCCTTCTCGTTCACCTCGATGGATTGGTTGGTTTCTTTGTGCCCGTAGATCTCGGCGGGAACGAACCCGGTATTGCGCAAACGGCGGGCCCGGCTACTTCCCTTCACGGTTCTGACTTTAGCGGCCAACGGTATCTGTTTCATTTCGGAACGGCTCCTTCTTGGGGCGTATCCGCGCGTGCTCAGCGGTTACGTATCGCAAGTTTCTTTGAATGTGTGGTTTAGTTGGATCCTAAATCGTCGAACAAGGAACTAATGGATTCTTCGTTGTGGATTCGGAGGATCGCCTCCCCCAAAAGGGGAGCCACCGGAAGAACCTTGATTTTATCGATCCGCTTCTCCGGAGGAAGGGGAATGGTATCCGTAATGACCACTTCTTTCAAGACGGAATTATTGATCCTTTCCACGGCATTTCCCGACAAAATCGCGTGGGTACAGCAGGCGTAGATATCCTTGGCCCCGAATTTCACCAGGGCGTTCACGGCCTCGGCCAGCGAGCCGGCGGTCGCGATCATGTCGTCGGGAACCAGCACGGTCTTGCCCCGCACGTCGCCGATCAGGTTCATGGCTTCCACCTCGTTGGGCCCCATCCGGCGCTTGTCCACGATCGCCAGTTCGGCGTCCAGACCCTTGGCATAGGCCCGGGCCATCTTGATGCCGCCCACGTCAGGCGAAACGATGACCAGGTCTTTCAATTTTTTCTGGCGGATGTAGGAAACCATGACCGGGAAGGCGTACAGGTGATCCACCGGGATGTCGAAAAATCCCTGAATCTGCTGGGCGTGCAAGTCCATGGTGAGAACCCGGTCGGCCCCCGCCTCGGTGATGATGTTGGCCATCAGCTTGGCGGTAATGGGCACGCGGGGCTGGTCCTTGCGGTCCTGCCTGGCGTATCCATAGTAGGGGAGCACGGCGGTGATGCGGCGGGCGCTGGCCCTTCGGAAGGCGTCCAACATGATGAGCAATTCCACCACGTTGTCGTTCACGGGCGGGCAGGTGGGCTGGATGATGAAAACGTCCCGGCCCCTCACATCCTCGTTGATCTTGACCCGGATTTCACCTTCGGAAAACCGGCTCACCATTAAATCGCCCAATGGAGTCTTGAGGTTCTCGGAGATGCTTTTCGCCAGTTCGGGATTGGCCGTGCCCGTAAATATTTTCAAGCCGTTCGATCCGCCCGTTCTGACCATGCGATCTCCTATCTATTTACTTCGATTTCACAGGGCGTTCATGTTAAGAAAAACACCCTCAATAACCAAGGAAAAAACAAAAACTAAAATCCAACACGAAGTCACATGCCGACCCGCTATAAATCATTAATGGATGTCGGTATAGTCCTGATTGCCTTAACCCTTCGGGTTAAGGCGGACAAAGACACCAAGAAAAGCCTGGATAGTTGTTAATAAAACAAATGATTTTCTCAGTGCCTTCGTGGCTTTGTGTTTGAAGTTGGTATTTCTTCTTTAACCCTTCTTCATTTTTGTCCCCAGTGGTTTGGCGGGCACCCCCGCCACGACCGCTCTGTTCGGAACATTCTTCGTCACCACTGCGCCCGCTCCCACCACGGCACCTGTACCGATGGTAATCGGAGCCACCAGGGTCGAATTGCTTCCCAGGAAAGCCCCATCCCCCACCTTGCACGGATGCTTGTTCTTTCCGTCATAGTTGGCGAACACGCAGCCCGCCCCCACGTTCACGTTCTTGCCCAGGGTCGCGTCCCCCACATAGGAGAAATGCCCCACCTTGGAGCCGTCTCCAATCTTCGCTCCCTTGAGTTCGGTGTTGGTTCCCACATGTACGCCCTTGGCAAGGACACTTCCGCCGCGCACATGGGCAAAAGGCCCGGCGTCGCACCCGTCCCCCATTTTACTTTCCATGATCCGAGAGGATTTCACCACCACGCCCTTTCCCAGGGTCGAGGAATGAACCACGCTTCCCCGCTCGATCCGGCAGTCCTCGCCGATCACGGCCTTACCCGAAAGGGTGACTCCCGTTTCAATCACCGTATCCTTTCCAATCACGACCTCCGGACCAATCTCCACGGCCTGGGGCCCGAGAAAGGTCACCCCTTCCCGCTGGTGGTCTTCCACCCGGCGAAGGTTGAGGGTTCGATGGGCCTGGGAAAGCTGGGCGCGGTCATTGATGCCCAGCACCTCGGAGCGGTCGGGCACCATGAGGGCCTCGACCTTTCCCCCGGTTCGTAGAATCCCCTGGATGGTGTCGGTCAGGTAATATTCCCCCTTGGCGTTGTTGGGTTTGAGTTCTTTGAGAACCTTCAAAAGATCGGGAGCCTTGAACATATAAACGCCCGCGTTGATCTCGTTGATCCGCCTTTGGCTTTCCGAGGCGTCTTTTTCTTCCACGATGCGTTCCACCTGTCCCTCAGCGCCCCGGACAATGCGTCCGTAACCGTAGGGGTCTTCCACGCGAGCGGTCAACAGGGTGGCGGCTCCGCCCCGCAGGCGGTGGAACTGCCTCAGCGCGAGCAGGGTCTGGGACCGCACCATGCAGTTGTCCCCGCTCAAAACCAAAACGTCCCCCGTGAACTTTTTCAGTTTAGGAGCCACGCCCATTACCGCGTGCCCCGTGCCCAGCCTTTCCTTTTGTAGAACCGGCACGACTTCCTTGCCCAAGTGCTTTACCACTTGTTCGGAATGGGCCCCCACTACCGCGTAAATGGTTACGGGCGATACCGCCCGGGCGTTGGCCAAGACGTAGTCGATCATGGGCCAGCCCGCGACCTCGTGGAGAACCTTGGGTAGTTTGGAATTCATGCGGGTGCCTTCGCCCGCCGCCAGGATGATCACGACCAGGGGTGCAGCCATGGACGCCTCCAGGAAAGGAATGGAAACGGGCTTATTCTAACAAGAGAGTTGGGGCGGGAACGTAATATCAGGAGCCCGAAAGGGGCTTGAAACAAAGAAAAAGATCGAGGACCGGCGTTTGCTTGGGCAGGGGTTCCGGTGAAATGCGGTAGAGGCCACCCAACGGGGTCTGCTCCACCAATCGAGTATGTCGCTGAACAAAGTTATCGATCTTTCCCCACTGTTCATCCGTCAGGGGGTATTGGGAATAGGTCCTCGACAAGCGGGCTCCCTCTTCCTTCGCCACCACCAGGCCCTCCACTCCCATTTCTCGAAGCCCCAGGGCAATCCCATCCCCATCCGGCCTTTGCCGGGCCAAATCCGCCATCACCTGAACGTCAAACGCGCTGTTGGTCATGACCGGCCGGGGGTAATAGAGCCCGCGAGCATCCCCCGCCACCAACAGTTTTTCATGAGGAAAAAAGCATCTGTCGCAAGCCTGGGCCAGGGGGTAATAGGTGGCGGTTTGGGCGCAGTGGGTTAAATAATCCTGACGGCTTTCAGCCCCGTCCCAAACCCTCCCATCCCCGTAGAAAAGAAAGCCCAACCGAAATAGCGAAGTGAGATTCAAAACAAAGAAAACGAGTATGGCCCCCTTCCAAACCTTCCGATAACCACTTTCCAAATACGATTCGCCATAAAGGCTCATTCCCACGAAGCAGGTCACCAGCCCCCCCAGCCCCAGTCTTAACTGATGGGTCACGGCCAAGCTCAGAAAAAGGGTCAGGAATCCCACGGCCAGTAACTTCATGGCGAGTCCCTTGGCCCTTGGAACGAGCAGAAGGAGGGGTAAAAAGGAAAAGAGAACGGGAGAGATGGTCTTGTCCAGATCCCGGGTGAAAACCCTTCGGGCCCAGAGCAAAAAGGTTTCACCCGGCCCGAAGGATTGAACATGGTCCTGCATCAGCTGAGCCATCTGTTCCCCAGGCAGACCGTGGCCCCCGAACCAGGAGGCGAAATAGGGATAAAGGGGGTTGGCGGTATAGACCCAGTTTTTCAAAAGCCAGGGAAGAAACAGAAAGAGGGGTGGAACCACCCAACCCCAAATCAGGGTAGGCTTTTTCCTGATCGCGGGATAAAGGGCCGTCCCCCAAACCAAAAACCCCACCCCCAAGCTCAGAAGGGCGGTGTACTTCACCGCCAGAATGGCGCCCCCCAAGATACCCGTGATCCAGGCCCACTGGGCCGAGACCACAAGTCGAGGCCCATGATTTGTTTGCACCGGTTCTATAGAAGAACCGGCGTGACTCAAGCAATAGAAAAACAGAAGCGTCAAAAACGCCTGCATCAGATCCACCTGGGCGGTCCAGGCCCCCGACACGAGCAGGGGAAACCCCAAGACCAGACCCGCCGCCAGGAAAGCCGAGTTTTTCCCGCCCTCCTCCCACACCCATGTTCCCGCCGCCAAAACGAGGAGAACTAAAATAAAAACATTTAATCCCTTCGCGGCCTCGCTGGAACCCCAATGAAAAGCGCCCAGAAAATCCATCTCCCCCCCGAAGGGAAAGGCGGTGTAGAGGTTCGTGGACAAGTTGCTGAACCCATGGGTCTGCAGCCAGCCGCGCAAAGCGAAGAGGTGGTAAGTCAGGCTGTCGAAATAAACATCCGGCAGGGCGGCCTGGCCGAGCGAAAAAAGGATCGTCAACAGGCAGAGCCCTCCCAACCATCGATCAAAAGGAGAGGACTGGAAGGGAAAAACGGAGGTTTTCCCTTTTAAAAATATCTGGGAAACATCCCACAGCGCCATTCCCAGAGCAAATAACGCCAAGGGGAAAATGAGCCATTCAAACCAAAGCCGGTTGAGACCCCATCCGACCCAGAAGATCTGGACGAGAGCCATCCCCAATGCCGTTTCGAGGATAGGCGCCATGGGCCCCATTCCCCGAAGCCCAAGAATTTTTCCGAGACGAAAACCCCAGGCCCAAAACACCAACAAGAAAGCCAGGTCTAGAAGAAGCGTTTTGATAAATAAGACAAAGGTCGTCAGGGCGATGGCCCCCCGGGCATCCCGTAGATCGCTTAGGAGCGTATCCATGAATCCCATACCCAGAAAGGGTGAATGGGCGAAGTAGTGGTGGGTCAGCCAAACCAACCAGATCAACCACAGGGAAAAGAAAACCAAACGAGGAAAGCGCTTTGTTCCCGGGGAATAGAATGAATCCATGAACTTATTGTAAGGGAGGAAAGAAGCTAAGGCATGGGTTTCCCTTTTAACAAAGGTTTTATCCCCTCCGAACAACCTGTCCTATAATCCTTTCCGTTAGTCCAAATTTCCGGAGGCATCCATGCGTTTGAAAACCTTGCTCGTTCTTGGTTTGGCTCTCATCTCACTGGCCGGATGCGGCAAACCAGGCGCGGGAAAGATCAAGATCGGCCTCTGTCTCGATACCTTAAAGGAAGAACGCTGGCAGCACGACCGCGACCTCTTTGTGGCTAAGGCGCAGGAACTGGGCGCAGAAGTGGAAGTTCAGGCCGCCAATTCCAATGACGCCCTGCAGAATTCCCAGGCCGAAAACCTGCTGACCGAGGGTGTGAATGTGCTGGTGGTGGTTCCCCACAACGGCAAGAGCATGGCCACCATCGTGGATTCGGCCCACAAACTGGGCGTGCCCGTCATCGCCTATGACCGTCTCATCATGGATTCGGACCTCGACCTCTATGTTTCCTTCGACAACGTCAAGGTGGGCGAATTCCAGGCCGATTATTTAGTAAAGCGCAAACCCAAGGGAAATTATGTCCTCATTGGCGGGGCCCCCACCGACAACAACGCGATTCTTTTCCGCAAAGGCCAGATGAAGGTACTCGATCCGCTCGTCAAGAAAGGCGATATCAAGATCGTAACCGACCAATGGGCCGACGATTGGCTTCCGGTCAAGGCACTTCAGATCATGGAAAACGCCCTGACCAAGAACAATAACCAGGTGGACGCGGTGGTGGTTTCCAATGACGGCACGGCGGGGGGCGCCATCCAGGCCCTGGCCGAGCAGAACCTGGCGGGCAAGGTGCTGGTGTCGGGGCAAGATGCGGACCTGGCGGGCTGTCAGCGCATCGTGGCGGGCACCCAGAGCATGACCGTTTATAAACCCATCAAGAAGCTGGCCGAAAAGGCGGCGGAGATCGCGGTGGCTATCGCGAAAAAACAACCCCTCACCGACCCGACCACCACCGTAAACAATGGCAAGGCCGATGTGAAGTCGATCTTGCTGGAACCGGTAGAGATGGATAAGGACAACATCGATTCCACCGTCATCGCGGATGGTTTCCAGAAGAAAGAAGACGTGTACAAAAAATAGTCCACAGTCGACAGTTCGCAGTCGGCTGGTAAATCTTTTAAAGCCTAACTGCCAACCGCGAACTGCGAGCTGACAGTTACCAACGGAGGCCACTAGGTATTGGCAAGACGCACAACCCAAACCCTCGCCCCTTGAGGGAGAGGGTAGGGTGAGGGGTGGTTTACGATCGGATTCTCCCCCCTCATCCCATCCTTCTCCCTCTAGGGGAGAAGGTGAAAACAACATCTAAAGAACACAGGACTTGAATGGCTCTTCTCGAACTGAAATCCATCACCAAAGACTTTCCCGGCGTGCGGGCCCTCGACGGCGTTTCCTTTGACCTGCAGAAGGGCGAGATACATGCCCTATGCGGCGAGAACGGCGCAGGAAAAAGCACCCTCATCAAAGTTCTCTGTGGCTATCACCCCTATGGTTCCTACCAGGGCGAGATCCTACTCAATAACACCCCCGTCCGTTTTCATGACCTGAAAGGCTCGGAGGAAGCCGGTATCGCCCTCATCGCCCAAGAACTGGCCCTGGTTCCCCAATTATCCGTTGCCGAAAACCTTGTGTTGGGCAAGGAACCGGCCCGCAATGGCTTCATCCAATGGGACAAGGTTCAGGTCTACGCCCAGGAAGCTCTCAAACTCGTGGATCTGAAGGTGGATTTAAACCAACCCGTCAAAGAACTGGGCATCGGCCAGCAACAAATGATCGAGATCGCCAAAGCCCTTTCCAAGAAGGCCGAAATATTGGTTTTGGACGAGCCCACGGCGGCCCTCACCGAATCCGACACTGCCCGGCTGCTGGATTTTATGAAGCATCTCAAATCCCAGGGCGTTTCCTGCATTTACATCAGCCATCGTCTGGAGGAAGTGCGCCAAATCGCGGACCGGGTCACGGTCTTACGTGACGGCAAATCCGTCATCACGGCGCCTTTAAGCGAATTGTCCCAGGACCAGATCATCAGCCACATGGTGGGCCGCAAGGTGGAAAGCCTCTATCCCCGCCCTCAAACCCATGCGGGCCCGGTAATCCTTTCGGTCAAGAACCTGAGCGTGGAAGACCCCGCCAACCCGGGCCGTTACGTGGTCCAGAATGTTTCTTTTGATGTTAAACAAGGCGAAATATTGGGAATCGGCGGCCTCATGGGCGCTGGCCGAACCGCGCTGTTGAGTTCCCTTTTTGGCGCATCCCGGGGCCGCATGGAAGGCCAACTGGAAATCAACGGCAAGCAACGGGGGCCCTTCACTTCTCCCCAGGAAGCCATTGCCGAAGGCGTGGCCCTGGTCAGTGAAGACCGCAAACGGTTCGGGCTAGTCCCCGGTTCTTCGGTTCAAGAAAACATAATTCTAGCCATTCTTCACAAGCTAGTTTCCAAGTGCGTGATCAATTGGACTGCCGTGGGTGAAATCTGTGACGAGCAAGTGAACGCCATGCGTATCAAAACCCCCAGCTTGAAAGCCGAGGCCAACAAACTTTCAGGCGGCAACCAGCAAAAGGTGATTCTGGGCAAATGGCTGGCCACCCACCCCAAGGTGCTTTTGTTGGATGAACCCACCCGTGGAATCGATGTGGGCGCCAAGGCAGAGATTTATGAACTCATGGGCCGGTTGACGGCCCAAGGTTTGGGAATCGTTCTAGTTTCTTCGGATTTACCCGAGTTCCAGGGCCTTTGCCACCGCATGATTGTGCTGAACCAGGGCCGCATGACGGCGGAGTTTGGCTATCAGGATGCGACACCGGAAAAACTCTTGGCTGCGGCGGCGCTGTCATGAAAACTTTAAAAAGAGTTTTATTGATTTTTTCCATTTGTTTAATTTTTTCTGCGCAATTCATTGTTAACAGCCAGGAAAATACAAAATACGACCTTTACCAAAATGAAAAGTTCGGATTTGAGATGCTTTTTCCCAAAGAACTTGGGCAAACGAATCTCGGCCCTGAAAACAGTTCTGGTGATTACCTAATATCCAAAGATCAACAAACCCACTTGTCAGTTTGGGCCAAAGACAATGTTCCTGTCCTTCAATGGAAAGACGAATACAATCAGGCCTTACTTTCGCTCCAAGACACCCAAATAACCTATAAGCTTTTCAAAAAGAATTTTTTCGTAATCTCAGGATTTCGCGGAAACCAAGTCATCTATTGGAAGGAACAACCCATTTATTCAAGCAACAAGTCATTCTGTTTAATTTTTTCAATGGTTTTTCCTGTGGCTGAAAAGAAAAAGTGGGATCCAATACTGACAAATTGTGTTAATTCCATTAAAAAGATACAACCGTCATTAAATAATCAAGTTGAACCCACACCCAATCACGTTCGTCACAAACCCAATTCAAGCAACATAACAACCCCTTCCCCCACTGCAATCGTTAATTTAAAGCCCAAACCACAAAGGACTTCCCCTCCCAGTAATTTTAGGGTCGTGGTTACAAAGGGGATGGTATTTTTAACTTGGGACAAACCAAGCAACGATTATTTTTACATCATCTATCATGGAGACGAATTACAGTACAAATCCTACTCGCACGATTCCAAAATTTGTATCGGTTCGGTTTTAGAACTCGAAAAGCAAAAAACAATTAAATGGGGCATTGAGGCTTTTGCAAATTGCACGACGAGCGAAATAGCAATTCCTTTAATAGAAGCCAGTGTGTTTTCAACAATGCCCTTAAATTCGCCACAAACAATCATCCAATCTATCCCAGTTACAATTAATCCAAATGCATTGATCGAAGCACAACTAACCGCAAAATCCGGTTATTCCGTTATAAAAACTATCGATATTAATAAAGGAGAATTCGGTTTTGGCGGAAAATTATTGGTTTGGTCTGCCCCCAGAATGTATTCAGTACTTCAATTGGTCACAAACGATGATCATGAAATAGGCGTATTAAAAAAAGATGACAATGGGCGTTCGAATGAGAAACTCGAAAAATTATCCCTAATAAAAGACAAACCATCGTTTTTTCTTTTTACAAACGGGAATAAAGACATTGATGGATGGGTACTAACTTGTATTGTTCAAATATCCAAAAGAGATTTCTCTTATTTGTCCGCTCGAGATTTAATCGCCGACAGAGATCGGCAGATATCATTATTGTCTGGAAATGATGGTCATAATTTTAGTGATTGGAGAATCACTCTTTCAAACATTCAAGGGAATAAGGACATACTTGCTTGGGATACATTCATACCACGCGGACATGAATGGGACGCGGATGATGATAACATTGGCCATGTTAATGAACCCACAAAAACAAGTTATACCCGTTACCACTACGATGGAAATCAATGGGTAATTATGGTCAACTTAAAAGAGGGATATGTCGGAACATCAAAGACACCGCAGCCTTTAAAAGGGTATTTCCCAGATGAATCGTATTTCCCATTATCAAAATGACATTAACATTGCCTTTTTTTCTTACTTCATGATTTTTGTTTGAATAATTTTCGGAGAAATTCAAAGTGGCCAACACAAAAACCAACATTCCTTGGAGAGCACTCACCCTTTTGGGTGCGCTCCTCCTCATCTGGATCATCTTCACCGCCACGACCGGCGGAACATTCGTCACGCCCAGGAATCTTTCCCTTCTCTTGCGGCAAATGTCCTGCACTTCCATCCTGGCCATCGGCATGGTGCTGGTCATCGTCTGCGCGGAAATTGACCTATCCGTAGGGGCCATGACCGGCTTTTTGGGGGCCCTATCTGCCATTCTCTTCGTTAACCACGGCTGGCCACTTTGGACCGTATTCCTTACCACCATATGCGCGGGGGCCCTGCTGGGCCACCTGCAGGGCCACATCGTGACCTGGTTCAAGATGCCCTCTTTCATCGTGACCTTGGGCGGAATGTTGATTTACCAAGGCAGTCTTTTGGGTGTGACCGGCGGCGTCGCCGTCAGCCCCACACCGGATTACCTTTTCGTGGGCCAGGCATTCCTACCAAGGACCCTGGGATGGGCCTTAGCTGGGGTTTTAGCCATTATTCTTTGTTACCAAGTGTTCAAAGCCGAATCAAGCCGATGGAAGTACCTAGCTATGGCAGTCCTAATCCTAGACTTCACGGTTTATCCAATTTCTCAACTATACCTTTTTGTATTGAATCCATTCTTTTCCATTAGTAAATACCTGATTTGTTTCCTTGTCGCAGCTCCACTTCTTTTCTTCCTTTATCACGCCATCCGAGCCAGAAATGGTTTATGGAAGTACCCCGCTCTTGCTGTCCTTTCACTTGGAGTTACAGGAGTATTGAGTGCCTATGACGGGGTACCGGTGCCGGTCTTGATTATGCTGGTTTTGGCGGCGGTCTTTTCCATCGTTGCCTCCCAAACGCCCTTTGGGCGCCACCTTTACGCCATCGGGGGCAACCGGGAAGCGGCTTTTTATTCGGGCATCAACATCCAACGGCACCTCATCCTGGTCTTTACCCTTATGGGCGCCCTGTGCGGCGTGGCGGGCATCGTCTTGACTGCCCGGGTGGGGGCGGCCACTTCGGACGCGGGACGCATGATGGAACTGGACGCCATTGCCGCCACGGTGATCGGGGGCACGTCGCTGATGGGCGGGCGGGGTACGGTGTGGGGGGCGCTTTTGGGGGCGCTTATGATGGCTTCAATCGATAATGGCATGAGCCTGATGAATACGGAGAGTTTCTGGCAGCCGATCATCAAGGGAAGCATTTTAATAACTGCCGTTGCACTCGACATGATGGGACGAAAAGGAAAAACATAACACCAGAAGCAAAGGCCGATTGAACCGCCAAGAACGCCAAGTTCGCCAAGAACAACGAAAATAAAAATTAAGAAAGATGCAAATCTCAGTTTTTTGTTTTGCTTTTCTTGGCGAACTTGGCGTTCTTGGCGGTAAAAATCTTGTTTTGTAAAATGTTCTTCCGCGGGAGCGCTTTTATGTGAGCTCCGCAAGTTGTCACCCCCCGGCCTGAAGAATACAATGACCCCTCCTCGTTTTGAAATTCTTCCACAAAAGGTCTAACCCAATGAAAAAGATTTATGGCGTCGCCTTGGCGGTTTTTTTATTCCTCTTTTCAATTTTCGCTTCCGCCCAAACCACATCAGACCCCATTGCCGATCGGGCTGAAGCCATCCTGAAGAAAATGACGCTGGAAGAAAAGATCGATTACATCGGCGGGTACAACGGCTTTTACGTGCGGGCCATGCCCAAACTGGGACTGCCGGCTCTCAAGATGTCCGACGGGCCCATCGGGGTTCGCAACTACGGACCCTCTACCGCCTATGCCGCCGGTATTGCCCTGGCCGCCTCCTGGAACCAGGACCTGGCCGGGCAGGTGGGCGCCATGATCGGCCATGAGGCCAGGGCCCGGGGCGTGCACTTCATGCTGGGTCCCGGGGTCAACATCTACCGAGCACCCATGTGCAGCCGCAATTTCGAATACTTCGGGGAGGACCCCTTTCTCGCCTCGCGCATGACCGTCGCCTACATCAAGGGCATGCAGGAACAGGGCGTCAGCGCCACGGTCAAGCACTTCATGGGCAACAATTCCGAATACGACCGCCACAACACCAGTTCCGACATCGACGACCGTACCATGCGGGAAATTTACCTGCCCACCTTCGAGGCCGCCGTGAAGGAAGCCCACGTGGGCGCCATCATGAATTCCTACAACCTAGTCAACGGCATCCACCCGACCCAGAACGATTTTCTGAACAACCAGTTGGCCAAGAAAGAATGGGGTTTTAACGGCGTCCTGATGTCCGATTGGGCCGCGACCTACGACGGCGTAGCCGCCGCCAACGCCGGGCTGGACTTGGAAATGCCCTCCGCCAAATTCATGAACCAGGCCACCCTGCTTCCGGCGATCAAAGACGGGAAAGTGACGGAAGCCACCATCGACGACAAGGTCCGGCGCATCATCCGCACCGCCATCCGCTTTGGCTGGCTTGACCGGGACCAGACCGACACTTCCTTCCCCCTCTACAACGAAAAAGGCCGCGCCCTGGCCCTTCAAACGGCCCAGGAAAGCATGGTCTTGCTGAAAAACGAAGGGAACGAGCTTCCATTGGATAAAGCCAAAATCAAAACCCTGGCCGTCATCGGCCCCAACGCCTATCCCGCCATTCCAGTGGGCGGGGGCAGCGCGAAGGTGCTTCCCTTCCAGGCGATCAGTTTCCTGGAAGGTATCAACCACTTATTGGGTGGAAATACGGTGGTGACCTACAACCGGGGCCTGGCCCCCATGACCGAGATTTACGACTCGACCACTTATTCGTTGGATGCCAAGGGCACCCAACCCGGCCTCAAGGCCGAGTATTTCAGCAACGCCGCCTGGACCGGAGACCCGGCCCTCACCCGCACCGACCCGCACATCAACTTCGCCTGGGACAGTTCCAATCGCTGGCCCACCACCGGCACCTACCCCAATTATTCCGCCCGTTGGAGCGGGTTCTATACCCCTTCCGCCAGCGGGGCCTATCGAATCTCGGTTGCTTCTTTCGGAAACAACGAGTTCCGCCTTTACGTGGATGGCAAACTGCTGGTGGACCGGCAAAATCAAAAGGTTCCCTTCGCCCGCAAGGAAATGAACCTTCAGGCCGGCAAGACCTACGCGATCAAGGTGGAATACGCCCAGATCGACTACCGGGGTGTGATGAACTTGGGGATCTGCAAGGCCGACCAGTTGGTCGACCCGATGGTGAAGAAGCTGGCGAGCGCCGCCGACGCGGTGGTGGTTTGCGTGGGATATGACACGGGAAGCGAGGCCGAAAGTTTCGACCGCACCTTCCAACTGCCCGGCGGACAGGATGAGCTGATCAACGTTATACGGGAAGCCAACCCCCACACCACCGTGGTCATCACCTCGGGAGGCGGGGTGGATATGACCCGCTGGATCGAAAAGATCCCTGCGGTTTTGCAGGCCTGGTACCCGGGCCAGGAGGGCGGTACGGCCCTGGCGCAAATTCTTTTCGGGGAGGTCAACCCCTCCGGCAAACTGCCCGCCACCTTCGAGCGCCAATGGGAAGACAGCGCGGTCCATGACAGCTACTATCCCGACGCCGACAAGCATGTGCGCTATTCGGAAGGCGTGTTCCTCGGCTACCGGCACTTCGACAAGTCCAATGTGAAGCCCCTGTTCCCCTTCGGCTACGGTTTGTCCTACACCACCTTCAAATACGGTGCTCTCGCTGTCACGCCTGATACCGTCCAAGGGGATGCGCCCGTCACCGTTTCCTTCGACTTGACGAATACAGGATTAAGGGAAGGGGAAGAAACGGCCGAAGTTTACGTGGGTGAGCCTAATGCCACCGTTCCCCGCCCGATCAAGGAGCTCAAGGGTTTTGCCAAGGTAGATTTGAAGCCGGGCGAGACCAAGACCGTGAGCGTGACGCTGAACCGCCGGGCCTTCTCCTACTACGACGTGAAGACCAGCCAGTGGACGGCGGACCCGGGAATTTTTGAGATAAAGGTGGGATCTTCGTCGCAAAAGATCGAGCTGACGGGACAGGTGACGAGGGAATAACTCAAAAGCTTCTGACCTGTTATTGCGAGGAATGCCCGACGATCCCCGCATTTCAAATTGAAGATTAATCGAATGCGGGGTCATCCCATTCTCACTTTAAATATTAAAAAGAGAATAGAGCTAGTCGGGCGTATTTGACGAAGCAATCCGAGTTTAAATAAACATTAACCACGAACGGCGAACTGAGATTACCACGTCGACAAACGCCCCGCTTGGGGCGTCTCCCCGCAATGACAGACTTTTAATGAAGGGTCGTCAAGGCCCAACCCGCTAAAGCCCCACCCGCGACCAGCCACATGCTGTTGAGCCTGGTGCGGAAAACCACCCAGGCTGAAGCTAGAGCGATCAGACCGGTCGGTATATCCATCACGCTGGCCCGGCCCATTTGAAAGGTCACCAGGGCCATCAGGGCCAGGGAAGCGGCGTTGACTCCGTCCAGGGCCGCCCCGGCCCAGGGAGTCTTTCGGATCTTGGGAACCAGGCACCCGCTCAGACCCACCAACACGAAGGCCGGTAAGAAAATGCCGACCGTGGCAACGACCGCCCCGGGAAAACCCGCCAAGAGATAGCCGATAAAGGTGGCGGCCGTAAAAACCGGGCCCGGCGTGGCCTGCCCCACCGCGATGGTATCCAACAGCTGTTGCTGGGTTAGCCAATGCCAATGGTCCACCAGGTCGGTTTGCAGGAAGGCCAGAAGGACGTAGCCGCTTCCAAAAAGGACCGAGCCCACCTTCAGGAAAAACAAAAAGAGCGAGGGCAGGCTCGCGGCGGGGAGGGTAGCCACCGCCCCCGTTCCCAGCACACCCGCCACTCCCAAGGTTTGGTTTTTCTTATTGAGCAGGGGCAGGGCCGCGATCAAGCCGGCCACCCCCAAGACCGCCAGGGCATTCCATTGCAGGAATATCAAAAGACTCGAAAGAAAGGCGAGCACCACCAGGTAATTCGTTTTGAGGGCTGTTCGCCCCAGTTTCCAGAGGGCCTGCAGGACCACCACGGTCACCACCGGTTTGAGGCCATAGAGAACCCCGGAAACTTCAGGCCTGGTCCCGAACCGCACATAGGCCCAGGCTAGGGCCGCCACCAATAGAAAGGCGGGAAGGATAAAACAAAAACCCGCGGTCAAAAGGCCGGGGAACCCCGCCCTGAAATATCCAAGGTGAATGGCCAACTCGGTAGAACTGGGCCCGGGGATCAAGTTGGCCGCCCCCAGCCGATCGAGAAATTCCTCCCGGGTCAGCCACTTCTTCCGTCTAACCGTTTCCTCTTCCATCAGGGCGATATGAACCGCAGGTCCCCCGAAAGAGGTCAGTCCAAGCCGGAGGAAAAGTCCCGCGACTTCAAATAAACGCGAATATTTAGGCTGAATAAACTTTGATGGGGTCATTGTTTGGGGTAATTCAGACTAGTCGAGATAGCTTTTGAAAACAACATTCTCCATAATGTGCCCCGCTTCAATACCATCCAAGGGGGCCTCAGGCCCAGGAAAGGTCGAATATGGCAAGGCGAAGGGTCGTCGTCACGGGTTTAGGGACCGCCAATCCCCTGGGGAATACCGTGGAGGGAAGCTGGAAAAAGATTTTAGAAGGAGTCTCCGGTATCGGGCCCATTACCCTCTTTGACGCGGCCTCCAGCCCGGTTCGCATCGCGGGTGAAGTGAGGGATTTTGACGTTACCCTTCCCCTGGCCCAACCCTTGAAACCCTTTCCCGATCAGGACCCCTTCACCCAGATCATCCTACCCAAAGATTTGCGCCGGTTTGGCCGATATGGCCAATTCGGGGTTTACGCCGGTATCCAGGCCTATGTCGATTCCGGCCTGGACGCGCACCGGGAAAAATATACCGCCGAACGCATGGGCGTGAACATCGGGGTCGGTTTGGGCGGCCTGCCCGAAATCCAGGCGGTTTACGACGACTTCAAGGAAAAGGGATACCGCCGGATCACGCCCTTCTTCGCCCTGCAGGTCATCTGCAATATTCCCTCGGGCGAATTGAGCATCCTGCTCAACTTGAAAGGACCTAACCATTGCAACGTGACGGCCTGCGCCTCCAGCGCCCATTCCATCGGTGAATCCTTCCGGTTGATTGAGCGGGGCGAGGCGGATGTCATGCTGGCGGGTGGAGCCGAGGGGGTGATTTGCGAACTGGGTATCGGGGGCTTTGCCTCCATGAAGGCTCTTTCCCAACGCAACGATAACCCGGCCGCCGCTTCCCGACCTTTTGACCAAGATCGGGATGGGTTCGTGATGGGCGAAGGGGCCACCGTTTTGGTTCTGGAGGAATGGGAGAGGGCCCAGGCCCGGGGCGCCAAGATCTACGGGGAATTGGCGGGTTATGGGGCCACTTCGGACGCCTACCACCTGACTTCCCCTTCACCCGGGGGCGAAGGGGCCGGCCGGGCGATTAACCTGGCGCTTCAAGACGCCGGGATTCAACCAAGCCAGATCGACTACGTCAACGCCCACGCCACCTCCACCCCTCCGGGAGATTTGGAAGAAGCCACGGCCATCGCCCGGGTCTTGGGCGGGAACCGGAAAACTCCCCTGGCCGTTTCGTCCACCAAATCCATGACGGGCCATATGTTGGGCGCGGCAGGCGCCACCGAAGCCCTTTTCTCGCTCTTGAGCCTGAGGGATCAAATCATTCCTCCCACGGCCAATTTGGAAAAGCTGGACCCAGCCTGCGAGGCGTTGGGCTTGAACTATGTTCCCCTGAAGGCCCAAAAGGCATCCTTGAAATACGCCCTTTCCGACAGTTTCGGCTTCGGCGGAACCAACGGCTGTCTCTTATTCTCTAAAATTTGATTGGGGATTGACCCCGATATGGAGCAAAGGTTTTTTTGGACAAGCCTCTCAAAGGCTGTTATTTTCCCCATTGGCTCTTGAACTCGTTCCGGAAGGTTTCTTTGCTTCCCCATACCCCATCCCGATTTGATTCCTTCTTTCCTGTCCTTGCCCTGATTACAGGAGCGATCGTCCAAGGGCTGATTGCCCAGTCGACGGACCAACCTTCCTTGATCCTTTGGCTGGTTTATTTCACCGCGGCCCTTTTCTTCGCTCGATACGCGCTCTCTCCGGCGTCCGCACCCGCTGTTCCACTCGCTCCCAATACCGAACGGATCCTTTTTTTCGCCATCATGGGCCTGGCGGCTTTTTTGAGAATTTACCGGCTGGATTCTATCCCCTCGGGCCTCTTCGCCGACCAGGGCTTCGAAGGATGGACCGCCTTACGTATCTTGCACGAGGGTTTTCGCCCGACCTGGGAAGCGGACGTTTTCCAGAACCCCGCCCTTTTGCTTTATCAATTAGCGGGATGGTTTTTCCTCGTTCCGGCGGGACGCTTGACCTTCTACCTTTTCTTCGTCCTTATATCCCTGGCCACCCTTCCCTTGGTCTATGCCGCCTTCCGGCAACTGGCTGGAATCCGCGCCGCCCTTTGCGCCCTGTTTTTCCTGGCGGTCATGCGCTGGAACATCAATTTCAGCCGTAATGGCTTTCCAACCATCCAAGTCCCTTTCTATATATTCGGCACCCTGGCATTCCTTCTTCTGGGTTTAAGAACCGGAAAACGCTGGGCCTTTTACCTTTCCGCCGTCTTTTTCGGCCTTGGGTTTTATACCTACCAGTCCTACAAGGCCTTTCCTCTCTGGCTTCTCCTGTTGGCCATTTACGTTCTCTTCCAAAACCGTGGGGTTCTTCAACCCAACGGGAAGCCCTTGGGGATGTTTCTGGGGATCGCGCTCGTCCTGATCCTCCCCTTTCTCCTTCACAATCTGAATCAACAGGGGCTAGGGTCCCGGGAAGACTCCATTTCGATCCTGACCCGGGTGGTGGAGGCAGGGAACCTTTCTCCGCTCTTGGAAAACATCCATAAAACGGCCCTGATGTTCCAATGGCAGGGGGATCCCTTATCGCGCCACAACCTGTCCCTGCACCGAATGCTCGATGACGGCACGGGAATCCTTTTCTTGTTCGGCTTCGTGATGGCGCTCCTCACGCCCTCGAATAAAGTTTCCTTCTTTGCCCTGACGGGTTTTTTCGTCATGAGTCTCCCGGGTGTTCTATCCATTAATTCCGCCCACGCCAACCGGCTGCTGGGGTTGACCCCCTTGATCGCCCTCATGGCCGCCCTGCCCTTAAGCGCCCTCTGGGAAAGGCTTGCGGTTTCCGGCCATAAATTTTTCACCCTGACGCTCGCGGGTTTAGCCCTGGCCTTCATCACCTGGCAAAACGCAGATCTTTATTTCCACGCCCAGCCCGCCGATCCGGACGCCTTTGAGCAATACGATTCGGAGGAAACGTTTGTGGGACAAAAAACCGGCCAGTACGGCGGGGCCTATGACCTTTATTTCTCGCCCTACTATTCGCCGATTTATTCCCTTAAATTCTTGAGTTACTTTCACCGGGACCACATCCATCTATTCAAGGCCCCGGAGGATTTGGCCCCACCCGCGAAGCCGAATGGGATGGGCAAGGGATTTTTTCTCGAATCGGACCGGAACGGACTCTACGCCCTCCTGAAACGCCTCTATCCCGGGGGAAAGATGGAAGACTTTTTGAATCCAAAGGGAAATCTCAGCATGCGGCTTTACCTGGTCCCTCCGGAGGAGCTGGCGAAGAAAAAGGGCCTCTCCCCGGACCAATTGGTTCCCCGGGGCCTGAGGGGTTATTACTATGACGATCCCAAAAACCTTAAAACCCCCGCCCTGGTTCACAACGATCCCCTGCTGAATTTTTCCAACGAAGGGTCTTTTCCCCTCAAGGCCCCTGTCATCCTCTGGAAAGGAATTCTGGAAGCTCCCCGATCAGGCACCTACCATTTTTTCATCAGCACCTGGTGCGACGCTTCCCTCCTTTTGGACGGGAAGGAACAAATATCAACGGGAGAAGACCACGCGGATTGTTTCCTTCAGGAGGGGGCGCACCCGATTGAGGTGATTTTTCAAAACCCGGGGGGTGAAAATTCCTGGTGCTTGGACCTTTATTGGCAAAAACCCGGGGCGAATAAGGATGAAATCATTCCCAATGAGGCTTTTGGAATCAACAGGTGAACGATTGGAATGTGTTAATATTCACAGGTTAGAAGGCCCTACTCTCTGGGAGGCCGCGTGAACAACAGTCTTGGATGGGTTCTTCTTCAGGCCTTGCCGGTCCTTTTTTATTTCGCGGTCGGGGCATGCCTGGGAAGTTTCCTCAACGTTTGCGCCCTGCGGATCCCCGAAGGACTCTCGATTGTCCGCCCCCCTTCCCGCTGCCCGCGTTGCGGGCATACCCTCCCCTGGTTTGAGAATATTCCCATTCTCAGTTTCCTGGCGCTCAAGGGCCGATGCTGTTCCTGCGCCAACCCCATTTCCTGGCAATACCCCCTGGTAGAAGCGATGACGGGTTTGCTTTTCGCGGTGTCCGCAGTGCGCTTTGACGCGGACCCCCTGAAGTTGGGCGGCTTCCTGGTTCTGGGAGCGTTCTGCATCGTCCTTTCCACGATCGACATCCGCACCCTGACGTTACCCAACGCGGTGGTTTTTCCCCTCATGGCGGCGGCCACCCTCTACGCTCCCTGGAACCCCTGGTTGGGAACCCATTGGGACGCCCGCCTGATGGATATGATTTTGGGGTTTCTCGTCGGGGCGGGAATCCTATTCTTGTTCGGCTGGTTGGGAACCCTGATCTTGGGAAAGGACGCCCTGGGCGGGGGAGATATTAAACTTTTGGGTGCCCTGGGGATGATCCTGGGATGGCAGGGGGTGTTGGATGGGCTTTTTCTGGGCTCTATTCTTAGCGGAATCTGGGGAGCCTCGATGATTTTGACGGGCCGGTTGAAAGTCAAAACGCCCTTGCCCTACGGCCCCTTCCTGTGCGCCGGATGTCTGGTGACGGCCCTTTGGCCCATCTTGGGCTTAAGCTTTTGGATGATCTTGCGTTAGGTATAAGGAAGCCTCTATTCGAAGTTCAATCATGAGGATTTAAATATGGATGAACTGGCAAAGAAAACCATTCTTTATAACTTCAAGAAGCTTCCGAACGAAAACATCAAGATCAAACCCTATTGTTTATCCATCGAAACCTTGAGCCGCCTGTGTTGGTTGAAAAAATCCACGATCAAGGAAACGCTCAACGCCATGAAAGCCGGCCACCTGGCGGACTTCACCTTTCCGGCAGGATTGGCTTACCTGACGCCGGAAGGCATCAAGGAAATGAGTCTGATGAAGCCCGAGGATTTCCAACGGGTGGACGCGGAACGGCTGAAGAGATCTTTCGAGCATACCGCCGTGAAGGAAAAATACGCCAAGAGCCACGGGATCGATCCCAAAACCATCGGGTATGACTTTGACGAGAAGTTCGTCGAGGATTGACAGGCGGGTTCTAACCGGAACTTTTCATTTCCATTCCCCAAATCGCGGGGTCCCCGCGGTGGAGTCCGTTCAAATCCATTCCGTAACCGTAAACCCAAATGTCTTGAAGACCCTTCCCGCTCAAATCTTCCGGCGTTAAACCCAGGTCGAGAGCGACAAAATCGGCCGTGGCTCGCAGGGAGCTGTGTTTGTTCAACGCCACCGCGGTCTTGATTTCCACCATTCCCAACTGGCCGAGGGTCTCCTTCACGGCCAAAAGGGTGCGTCCCGAATCCACCAGATCGTCCACCAGCAAAACGGGTAAATGCTGAAATCGGTCCGAATCCCATCCCGTCAGGCTCACTTCCCTGTCCTGAAGAAGTTTAGTCCCCGTCGTCCCCTTCACCCGGACCTCGCCCCGAATCAGGGATAGGGAAGGTAGAAGGGCCAAAACCTGGCGTGAAAGATCCGCCGAAAAGGTGCGCCCCCCCTCCGCTACGGTGATCCAACCCAGGGTCTTGAAAGAACCCGATTGAACCCATCCGTCCACCTGGCGGGCGATTTCCGCCACGGCAGTCTGGATTTGATGGGGGGGAAAGAGGAGTCGGCCGGATAGCGTTTTCATGGGCGCGTATTGTAGCTTAAAAAGCTCCTCATTCCCCACCGAACCCTTAAAAGGCCTCTTCCCTGATTTTTTTACAAGGTTGGATTGATTTTTTAACCCTCGGCTGTCAAATTGCGGAGGTTGTCGCACTATTGATCGAAAAAAGGAGCCGCCATGCCGAAGTATGAATTACCCCAACTGCCCTATTCCAAGGACGCCTTAGCCCCCTATCTGAGCGTTGAGACCTTCGAATACCATTACGGAAAGCATCACCAGACCTACGTGGATAATTTGAACAAGCTGATCGCCGGAACCCCCGACGAGGCCCTCCATTTGGAAGACCTGATGCGCAAGGCCACCGGCCCCCTCTTCAACAACGCAGCCCAGCACTACAACCATTCTTTCTATTGGAACAGCCTTTCGGCGGACAAGAACCAGTCTCCCTCAGGCGCCTTGGGCCAGGCCCTGGACAAAACCTTCGGGTCCCGAGCCGAGTTTGAGAAGCAGTTTACGGCCGCCGCCCTGGGCCAGTTCGGTTCCGGTTGGGCCTGGCTGAGCCTGAATCCCGCCGATAAGAGCCTGAAGATCGAGACCACGGCCAATGCCGCCACGCCCCTGACGGCCGGGCATATTCCCCTCTTCACCTGCGATGTGTGGGAACACGCCTACTACATCGACTACCGCAACGCCCGGGCCAAGTACGTGGAAGCCTTCTGGAAGGTTTTGAACTGGCATTTCGCCGGAAAGAACTTCGAAGGCAAATAACCGCTTCGAATGAAAAAGGGGCGCCGGTTTTCCGGCGCCCCTTTTTTTATTTCCCCTCAATTTTAATTCCTCAAATTCCATCTATGGTTTTTTCACATGGGGGGGCATCGCCCCCTTTGGTTCAGCTTCGTCAGACTTTGACATCAACCCATCGATCCATGGACAATAGTGATAGAAGGCTTATTCGCACTCAAGGAGCGCGTCATGGTCCGGCAAAAGGCGACCAGCCTCTTACGAAATCAAAGCGGGCATGCCTGGCATACAGAAATCAGGGTTATCATCCTCATGATCGGCATTGGCCTTGCGCTGTTTTTACCCAAACTACACAGCGGGCTTTGGAGCGCCGTTGGATCAACTGCTTTAGATTTGTTTCTCTTTTTTCTGGGATTCATCGTCCTCATCTTGGTGATATCTTTTCTCGGCTATTTGAAAGACCGTTTTCTTGACTGGTTGAGCGGCCCATTGCCCACAAAAAAAAACCAGTCCAAACCCACCCCGCCTTCCCCTGAAACGAAGGAACCTCCCCCTTTTTAGCCGCCCAAGTATGTTAGAGTGAGCTATCCATTGCGAAGCAAGGAGGACCCCTATGGCTAAGAAAGCCAAGAAAACCGCTAAAGCAAAAAAAAGACACTAAGGCCGGTTCATTCATTTCACAAAAGCTTGAACATTCCGTTCAGGCTTTTTTATTTCTTCGAGCGACTTCCCTCTTGAACACGTTAAACCCATAAAAATATCAAAACAAGAAATATTGGACTTTGGGATTTAGCGTTCCGATCAATAAAAAGACAATCATCCCCAGCCCGTTGTCCGTAGTTTCCACAACCCAAACCCAGCACGGTTTCCCCCCAGATTTTAAAAAAAATTGTTTTCCAAATTTTAAGAAAATGTAAAATACCACCGCTTTAAACCAGACTTATAAAATTTAATTTTGTTAGGTGATATATGAAAATAAAAACATTTCTTTTGATCGTCATTGCTTTGCCGACTCTTCTTCTCGGACAAGAGCCTCTTTCCCAAAACTCCTTCCTCGCGTCGGGCCAAGAAAACAAATGGGTGTCTCCGCCGCCGGCGACCGACAGTGACCGCGAAATAAAATTTCTTCTTCAGGCGGATTACCAGCAGGACGCGGATCTGCAGGGCCAGGCCTTCTCCATGTTCGACCTTTCCGCCAAGCGCAGCCTGGATGAAAATTCAGTCCTGGCGGACGGGTTGATCCGAATCCGCAAAAGTCTTTCCTCCTCGGATACCGCCTCGGAAGTGGACCTCCGCCTGGCGAAACTATCCTACATGGATCCCGCCTTTCAGGTTTCCGTGGGGCGCTTTGATCTTTTTCAAATGCTCACTTCCAACTCTTTCTTCGGCGCCTATCCCATTATGGGCATCCACCGGGTGGATGGCGTCATGGCCACGATCCCCATCTCCCTCTTTCTGGGTTTCGGCGACACCAAGAACACCCAGGCGCAGGGGTCCTCCCCCCTGGCCCTGAGTTTCTTTTACACCCCCAGTCTTTTTTCCGCCCAACAGGTTCAAGAAGACTCCACCCAGGCTTTTGGCCTTGGACAGTTAAGATGCCGGATCAATTCCAGTGATTTCGATTTGACGATCAAGGCCAATGTGGGCGTCTCCGCCACCGATTATTTTGACTATTCCTCCCTCAATGGCGGCCCGGCCGCTTCCCTCGCGGCGGATATGGACCTCCATCAACATATCGACTTGACCGCCGAATACGGCGTTCAAAACACCTCGCTCTTCAACGATACCAGCGCTCTCTCCCTGGGCTTCAAGACCGAACAACTGGGAACCTGGGGCGCTTTTTCAATTGATCAATTTATTCTGGAGGCTCAGGTTCCCATGGGAAAATCCCTGGATAACCCTTTCACGGGAGGCAATGGGTTTATCCCCGACCAGGCCCAGTCGCCCCAAACATCCTGGTACGCCAAGTTAAAGACGCGGATCAAAGGCCTCTTCCTCGAATTTCACGCCACCAACAACCAAAATGATTTCACCCTGGACCGGCTGGTCCCCTCCGCGATCGGCGTTCCTTTCAACGGAGGTTTTGGCCCTGGCAACGAAACCGACGGACCGGGCACGGGTTTGCGGTCGAATGCTTATAACCGGATCGCCTTTCTCGTGAGAACCGGAGTGGAGTTTTGAGCCTGCGCTTCCTGTTTTCTTTTATCCTTCTATCGTTTTTCATGCCTCCCGCCGGAAGATCGGAAGAAACCCTCCCCACTCCCGCGACTTCACCCCTTGCGCTCCAGAACCTCACGACCACTTACCGGTTTCAACAGGACGCCGTGTGGGCCCACCTGGAGACAATCGTTCGCGACCACCAGGATGGGTTCAACATCACGGTCAAAAGCGACGCGGTTTTGACAGGCTGGATTTTGCGTGATGCCTCGACCAACGAAGTAACCCAAAAGGGCGGGCTGGGAGGAGTCAAAACTTTCACCGTAGAAATATTAAAAACTTTCAAGGATGGGTATCGCTTGACGGTTTTCGTCAAGGCGGACCAGGACCAGGCTCCGGTGGTGTTGAACCTGATCCCCCGCGAAGGGAAAAAGGAGTCGAACGGGACAACCGATGCTTTCTTACCCGATTTCGAGGAAAACGCCGATCATCCCTATAATGCCATGGTGGGGAGCCTCTACAAGCAGGCGAGCCAGGCCTATTCGATAGGGGATAAAACTAGCGCGCTCAATTTCTTGAACCAAGCTGCGGCACTGGACCCCACCCAAGCTCAGGTTCAAACTTTTCGCCGGATGATCCAGGCCGGAAGCCTTGAAAAACCAAGCGGGACGCCGACCTCCGGCGTTAAACCATCCCATGGGCAAGATGACGGGGATCACGCGGACGGAGAGAGTGCTGAGGATCTAGCGAACGGGGCCAAAAAGGCCGAGTCTAACGGAGATCTGATCAAAGCCCGAATCCTTTACGGAAAAGCCGTTCGTTTGAAGCCTGATCAATCCGATTGGACATCCGCCCTGGATCAAATAAACCGCAAATTGGCTTTGCAAAAGTTTAATACGGCAATTAAAGATAAAAACGTGACGGAGGCCAAGTCCGCTTTCGCAAAACTCAAGGCCCTGGACCCCGACAACTCCAAGTTGGCGGATTGGAAAAAACAGTTAGACGGCATTCAAGCCCCCGCCCCCAAAAGCCAAGCGGACGCACAGGCGGATGATTTTTATAACCAGGGTTTGAACAGCTACCGGGCGGAAGATTGGGCCGGGGCGAAAAAATACTGGGAAGAAACCCTCAAGATCAAGCCCAACCACCTCATGGCGGCCCAGAACCTGGAAAAGCTCATCGCCGTGCACCCCGAATTGAAGTAATCCAGCCCCCATTGGCTGTAGGCAACCCAAAACTTTCCCTGGCCTTTGTCCCCCCCCATTCACAACATAAAAGGAACACTCCATAGATCTTCAAGGGCCCGAGGATGGTTTTTAGATCGTAGGGGTGGTTTAAGAATTATTCACGTTTACCCTGAATTCATCCTGTTTTTCCTTGTGAACACCGCCTGAAAATTGAAAATGAATAAAAGGTCCCCTCCACCCCAGCGGCTCCCCTTGGGAGCACTAAGAAGAGAGGGTCTTTTTTAAGGAAATAGAACCTATGCCTTCAACGAATATGCACCTGGAAAAAAGAATTCATCCCCGGATCTCGGTCAATGTGCCGGTTCAATATCAAGTGGTCGAGAACCCCTCGAATCCCAAATCGATTCCCCAACACCGAAAAACGCCCAGAGTCACCAAGACGCTGGACGTAAGCTTGAGCGGTGTTTTTCTCCTCGCGGATATGGCGCTGGAGGTCGGCACCGTGCTGTCGCTTGAAATCACCCTGCCCGGACTCCCCCCACTCTCGATTTTTGGCGATGTGGTCTGGTCCACCGATACGGGGTTGGGTCTTCAATTCAGGCCCATGAAAGAAAAGGATCGAAATATCCTAAACCTATTCCTTTACCAAAAAAGCCGCCCCAAAAGAACCGTTCAATAAGCTTGGATCTGGTTCCCGTCCGCGTTGTATTTTTGCACCGTCAGAGCTTTTCCTTGATCATCGTAGGTGGCGGTCCATCTCGCCAATCCATCCTTGTCTTCCACCGGTTCACCTTTTAGGCCAAAGCACGCCCACTCCAAATCGTTGTGGCGCGCGTCGTACCGAGCAGTCCAGCTCGCGTATCCCTTGGGCCCGATCATCGGCTTCCCGTTGACGCCGTACAACTGGGCCGCGATTTCATCATTGTTCGGGTCCCACTGGGCGATGATTTTCGCGTAGCCATCCGGGCCCAGGATCAGCTGGTCCCTCACCCCGAAGTAGTCGGTTTCGGTCACATTGCCCCGATCATCGTAGGTCTGGGTCCATCGGGCGCATTCGTCCGGGCCCAAGACCAGCTGGTCTTTGGCCCCCCAATAGGCTGTCTCAATCAGGTTGTGCTTTCCGTCGTATTTCTGGGTCCATTTCGCGTATCCGCGTTTTTTGTCCAGTAAAAGCTTCCCATCCGATCCGTCAATTTCCCATTCGATTTGCTGGCCGCTTTCATCGAATACGGATAGTGTTTTGGCGTAACCATAGGGGCCCATCACCAGTTGGCCCCGGGTGCCGTAATAGGCCAAGAGGGTCTCATGACCCCACTTGTCATACTGGGCCGTCCATTTCGCGTCCCCGTATTGTGAATTCAACATGGGCTTTCCACTCAACCCGAAATAGGCCTCCTCGATCTCATTGCCCTGGACGTCGTATTTTTTCGTCATGCGGGCGTAACCGTTACTCTTGCAGATTGCCGGTTCCCCCTTCAGGCCCCAGCTGGCCCAATCCACCAGATGGCCACTCTCATCGTACTGGGTGGTGATTTGAGCGTACCCGTCCCGGCATAAAACCGGATCGCCGTTTTCGCCCCAACAGGCCCATTCCAATTCATGGCCGCTTTCGTCATATTTTTTGGTGACCCGCGCATAACCGAGGGCATTCTCAATGAGATTCCCGTCGATTCCATAGTATTTCCATTCCACCCCGTTACCGCGCTCATCACGCTTGATGTCGCACCGGGCGTAGCCTTGCTGACAGGTCACGGGTTTCCCATCCACGCCCCAGTAACTTTCCCCTGTTTCATTGCCGTTTTCGTCGTCGAGGTACCGAATTTGCGCGTACCCATCCTTGCCGAGCACCGGTTTTTCATCCACGCCGAAATAGCTTTCCGATATTTCCTTTCCGCGTTCATCATATTGGCCTACCCATCTCGAGTAGCTGTCGTTGTGCCACACCGGTTTGCCGTCCGGCCCGAAATAGGCCTCCCCCGTCAGGTTGCCGCGCGCGTCATACTGGTCCGTGCGGACATATTGCTCCACATCCTTGTCGTAAAGCACGAATTGAGTCTCATATCCCCGGGCATCGTATTGGGCCTTCCAGCTGAGGATCAGGGCTGTGTTGCCCCCGGCGGTTCCCGGGTCTTGTCCGTAGTCGACCCCCTCCGTCCGGTTGCCCCGCCCGTCGTACTTGAACGTGGCTTTCGCGATGCCGTCCATGTTCGTCACCGGCTGGCCGTACGCGTCGTAAAAGGCCTTCACCAGCACGTTTCCATCGGGGTCGAAGGCGTCTTTTTCCTCGGCGAACCCGAAGGAGTTCAGCCGGGTGGAAGTGGAACTGAACTGCCAGGCGGTGTCCTGCAGATTACCCTGGCCGTCATATTTGAAGCTCACGCCGGTGGAGCCGTATGCGTCCAGCGCCGGTTTTCCCTCGGCGTCCAGGTTCTGGATGCTCTGCACCTGTCCCGGGGACGTGTAAGTGGTGCGCTGGCCGAAGATGCCGTTGAGGTCGCAGGCGGGAGCATTGAAACTGCTTTTGTACTGAAGCGTGTCGATTTTGCCGTCAGGCTGAAACGTGACTTCCCACCCCGCGACGATATTTTTGGAATGATCGTTGGAAGAACCGGGGCTGGAACCCACCTGCACGCTCCCCCCCAGCTGAACCCCGTGGCCCGCCGGATCCTTGAACGACTCGAACTTCATGTCCGAGGCGATGTTTTTGGTCCGGACCGCGTTGCCGTTCAGGTCAAATTCCTCGAGGCGCTCCACCGCGCCGTTGTCCCGGTAATAAATCCGGGTCATGGGAGCGCGGGGAATGATCTTGATCATCGGCGCGTTGTTCCTCGGGCCCGAACTTCCAGGGTCCATCAAGGTACCGGCCGAGTTGACGCAGGCCACCGAAACGACCTTCCAGTGGTGGTAGGAAAATTTCCACGATTGGTTGCGGTGCTGAACTTGTTCGGGTTTAAGGGGCAGAATGCCCTGGGGCGCGTAATATTTTTCCACATAGTCGGCGAAATAGGCGGTCTTCACCCGCTCGTAATCCGCTCCCAATCCCAACAGCCCCAGGACCAGGAGCGTCGCGGCCGCCTGAAGCCACTTTTTTTTGCGTTCCGCGCGAAGATGCCTCTGGTAGAGTTGGTCGAACTTGAGCCCTAGGATCTTCGCCACCACGTGGATGAACGCCTGCTCCCTGCCCCCGACGGCCACGCTGGTGCCGAGGATGTTGTTCTCCTTGACGGCGGGCGGGAGGCATTCTTGGTTCGGGTCGGTAGAGAAGGCCGTGCCATCCACGATAAAAGGCACAATCCGGTCGAGGCGCCCCATCTCGATGAATTTCGTGATCTCGTCGTTGACCCAGTGCTTGCCCTCCGCGTTAGGTTTGGCCGAGTGGGGGGAACAAACGACGATAAGAAAACGGGAGTCTTCCAGTTCGCGGCTCAGATTTTCCTTGAGGGCACCCACTCCCAGATCGGTGACATCGCGAAAAACCTTGTAGGGTGGCTTGGGGACGTTATCGCCCAGTTCTTTGCGGATCGTGTTGGGAAGTTTGTAGGCCTCCAGCCTCTGGTGAAGCCACTTGGCCCATTTCTCGTCTTTGTGGCTGTAGCTGATGAAGGCGTAATACTCAAAACGCTGGTCGCTCATGGTTTGTCTCCCCGGGTCATACGGGAAAAGCTTATCAGAACGAAGACAAGCCTGCTTTCTTCTTTCGGTTTTCGGTTTACGGGCCAAAAAGGGTTGATAAAAAGGTTTGATTTTGGCGCCCGGTCCACAATAATTGGTGACTCGGTATCTGCCCGTCGGTCGTTTTACATGCCAAGAAATGAAGGAGCCCCATGAACCGAATCTTCGCCGTTTTATGCTCGTCGATCTTCCTGGGAGCCGGCGCCCTGCTTTTGCCCGCCTGTAACCAGAGTCATGTCCGCACCGAGCCGCAACCCACAACCATGTTGAATGCCGACCCGACTCCACTCCCAACGGAAATAGCGGATTCGGGCCATGGCAAGAACCACCATGCGAAACACGGTTCATCGGACAACACGGCCGCCGTCACCCAGGTCCCGGCCCTAGCGACCCCGACGGTGGCGGTCGTTTCGGCTCCAACCCCCGTTCCCACCCCCGCCCCGACGTCGATGCTGGGCGGCAATTGGTGGCTTTGGCTTCTTCTCCTCATTCTCCTGATCCTGGGAGGACGATGGGCCTGGTCGAAGATGAAGAAAGGGGATGACGATCTACCGCCCTCGCAAAACAACACGGGTGGATCAGCAGGTCTGAGACCGCCTCCTCCTCCACCTCCCCCCCCTGCGGGAAAGGGCGGAGAACAAGCGCGTGATGTTCTAGCCCCCAAGAGTTCCAACAAGAATAATCCCCCCCGCAAAGGGTAAAAGGGTTTATCCGTCGCTTATAAATAAAAAAGGCTTTCCCTGTTCACGGGAAGGCCTTTTTTATTTTTCACAAAGTATCGGGTTTTGGGAATAGGCTTTTGAGAGTTACCTGCGGTCCATCCATTTTTCAACCGGGGATGGTACATAGGCTTCCATTTCCACGAGAAGTTGAACCGGATCGGGAGACATCAAAATCATTCTCATGTTTTCCGATCTCAAGAAACGCTCATTAACGGCATGATCCAAGAATTTCATCAAGGGGTCGTAATAAGCCCGGATGTTCAAAAAGCCGACCGGCTTGGTATGCAGGCCCAACTGAGCCCAGGTCAATACTTCCGTCACTTCTTCAAGTGTTCCAATGCCCCCGGGCATGGCGATGAAACCGTCGGACAATTCGAACATCTTGGTTTTTCTTTCATGCATGGTGGAAACGACGTGAAGTTCTTGAAGCCCTTGGTGCCCGACCTTTTCATTAAGTTTCTCGGTAATGACCCCCACCACCCGGCCCCCGTTGTTCAAGACCGCGTCAGCCACTTCGCCCATCAGTCCCACATTGGCACCGCCATAGACGAGCGTTAATCCCTGTTGGGCCAACACCTTCCCCAACGCACGGGAGGCTTCGAGATATTCAGGTTGGGCTCCCGGGCTGGAGGCACAATTGACGCAAATACTTTTTATTTTCCCGGGCATTCAAACCAACTTTCATTTAAATTCATGAACCACACCGTTAGGCTTGAGCCGTCCGCCAGGCCGCAAACTCTGTCACGCAGACCATGATGTGGTACATCGAGCTGGCGGGAATTGGGCCGGGATGACACCGCCCGTCCGAATCCAGCCGGTCGCTCCAGGAGCCCTTCGGCTCGCGGGTGAGATAGTATTTCAACAGGTTCGATTCGATCTGCTTGATGCGTTGAATCCGGGCCGCTTCTCCCACATCGGGACGCACCAACCAAGCCTTGAGGGCTTCCGTCTGCACCCAGAGGCGGTGGGTGGATTGGGTTAGTTCCCCCTGGTCGCTCACCTGGTCATAGACGAGACCAGTCTGGGCATTTACCCCGTACCTGTCGGCGAAACCCGCGATTCTTGTGATTAGGTCCGGATTCACAGCGATTTTGCTCGAGGCCCGGTTGAACAACCAGGCCCATTCGTAATGGTGCCCCGGCTCCACCAGAATCTTTCCGCCTTCCCGAATCGGCTTCCATTGGTTGTCGAAGATCTCACGCAAGGCTCCCGTTTTCCCGTCGATGACCGAATCTTCCATGCGTTTGTAGAACTTTGAAACCTCTGCAAGGAACCGTGAATCCTGAGTAGCCTCGTAGCAGAAAAGCATGCACTCAAACCAATGCATGTTCGGGTTCTGGCGCAAAATGTCCTTTTCGGCGATCAATTGGCGGTAACCGGCGGGCGAGTCCGCGGCCAGATGGGTTTGGACCATGCGGAGGGTATCCTCGACCAGCGCCAGGGCTTCGGAATTCTTGGTCAGTCGGTAATAGGTGATGAGCCCCAGCACGATGAAGGCGGTGTCATAGAGGTCAAGCTGGGAGTCGAGGATGGCCCCATCCCGGGAAAGCTTTTTGACCCAGACGCCATCCTTGCCCCGGCAACGGGTCTTGAGATATTCAAAACCCAGGTCGGCGATCCGGGCCGCGTCTTTGTTCCACCCCAGGATCGCGGCGATCGAGAAAGAGAAAAGCTGGCGGCCCTGAACCCGCACCCGTTTGAAGGCCACACTGGAGGGGCTACCATCCTGATTCAGTTCTTCCACGAAACCGCCCTTTTGGCGGTCCACGCCCCGTTCCGCCCAAAGGGGAAGGGCCTCTTCTTTCATCCAGCTCGCCAGATTCGGTTCGCTAGAAACCATTTATCACCCCGATATTCGTTTTTTTCCGACCCATCCAACTCGCATCCCATACCGCAATGTGGAGCAGGTCTTATCTTTCAGCTAGGATCAGCCTCAACCGTTGTCAGAAACGTCCTTGGGATGAACCGGTTTTCCGTTTTTTCCGAAATATTCTACCTTGATTTTGTTTCCCGCATTGTCATACAAGATCTTCTTTTTTGAGAACCCCTTTTTAGATAGAACAGGCGTGCCCCGCACACCAAAAAAATCTTCTTCCACCTCATTTTCTCGCGCGTCGTATTTTTTAACGACACGAGCATATCCTTCGATGTTTAGAACTAGTTTATCCTTAACGCCAAAATAATCCCTTTCAAGGTTATAGCCCCGTTCGTCATATTTAGCAGTCCATCTCGCACAGCCCCATGTCTTGTCGATCATGGGCTTTCCATTGACCCCGTAATAAGCCTCAACGATTTTGTTGCCGTTCGCATCATATTGGTCGGTCACCCGGACAAAGCCCTCTTTTGAGACGATGGGTTTTCCGCCCACGCCGAAGGCCGATTGTTCGGTGACATTTCCGTTGTCGTCGTACTGGCAAAGAAAACGCGCGTAGCCCTTCAGACAGTTCATGGGGTTCCCGTCCGGCCCGAAATAATCCCATTCGAGGACATGGCCCTTCGCGTCGTATTTCATGGTCTCCCGCGCGAAACCCGCCTCGATCACGAAAGGCTTGCCGTCAACGCCGAAATAGGCCTGCTCGACTATGCGCCGCTGATCGTCATATTTCATCGTTTCGCGGGCATATCCCCCGCCACCGGCCAGCGTAACGGGTTCTCCCCCCACCCCGAAATAGGCCCTTTCGGTCTCGTTTCCCGCCGCATCGTATTGGTCCGTAAACCGCGCGTAGCCATCATTCATGATGGGTTTGCCGTCGACCCCGAACGTGTCCACTTCCAGTTCCTGGCCCTGAGCGTTATAGCGCGTGGTCTTTCGGGCGTAACCGTTGCTCCCGACCACGGGTTTTCCATCCGTCCCAAATAGCGTGATGCCGGTCATGTAGCCATGGTCGTCGTATTGATAGTCGATCTTTGCGTAGCTGTTGGGAGGCACGATGGGTTTGCCGTCAATGCCGAAAAAGGCCTCCTCGGTTTTGTAACCCTTGGCGTCGTACAGATAGGCGAGGCTGGCGTAGCCATCGGTGATCAACGTGGGCTTCCCATCCAGCCCGTAATAGGCTTCCGCCGTTTCCCTCCCATGCTCGTCGTAGCTGTCTGTCACGCGCGCGTAGCCCGCGTCGATCGTGACCGGCTTGCCGTCGGCGCCGAAATAGGCGTGGTCGGTCTGGTTGCCGTGGCCGTCGTACTGGGCAGTCCATTTGGAGTAAACATGGTCCTTCAGCAGGATGGGGTTCCCGTCCGCCCCGTAAACCGCCTCCTCGGTGATGAATCCGTTCGTGTCGTACTGGTCGGTTTTGCGGGAATATCCCTGGTCGTTGACGAAGGGTTTGCCGTCCGTCCCGAAGGTGCTTTCCTCCGTGACATAACCCCGGTCGTCGTAGGTGCGGGTCATGCGGGCGTAACCGGCGGCGCCGAAGGCCATGGGCTGGCCGTCCACGCCGAAATAGGAGACCTCGGTGGCGTTGCCCCGGGCGTCGAATTTCTTGGCGTAGCTAGCGTAGCCGTAGATCCCGATCATGGGTTTCCCGTCCGCCCCGAAGTTCGCAACCCCGGTCAAATTGCCCGCGTCGTCGCATTGGGCGGTTTGGGCGGCGAACCGGTTCTGGGTACTCACCACCGGTTTCCCCGCGCTGTCGAAGTAGGCCATGCGGACCTTGTGGCCGTAGGCGTCGAACTGGGCCTCCCAGGTAGCATAGCCGTCCTTGATGTTGATCAACTGGCCGTCCGTGCCGTAGGTTTTGCACCCGGTCCAGTTGCCGTGGTCGTCATAGGCGTAATCGATCCGGGCATAGCCGTCCTTATCGAGCACCGGCTGGCCGTCCGTGCCCAGGTAGACTTCCTCCACCACATGTCCCCGTTCGTCGTACTTGCGGGTCACGCGCGCGTAGCCGTCCGTGGTGAGACAGCCCTTCCCGTCCACGCCGAAAAAGTCCGCCTGGGTCAGCCGGCCCATGGCGTCGTACTGGTTGGTCCATTTGGCGTAGCCGTCGCCCATGAGGACGGGTTCGCCCTTCGCGCCGAAATAATCGGCTTCCAGCAACAGCTCCCGCGAATCGTAGCGGGCGGTCAGCCGGGCGTAGGCGTCCTTCCCCAGGATGGGCTTGCCGTCCACGCCGAAGACGGCGTAATCGGTGATCTTGCCCCCGGCGTCGTAGCGGGAGGTGGCGCGGGCGTATCCATTTGCGCTCAAACAGGGTTTCTGGTCGACCCCGAAATAGGCGGCTTCCACCTGTCGGCCCGTCGCGTCCCGCTGCACCCTGATCTCGGACCAGCCGTAATCCTCCGAATAGGCGGGTTTCCCGTCCATCCCGTATCCCATCCCTTCGGCATACAACCCCCGGGCGTCGTACCGCTCGGTGACCTTGGCGAAGCCGTGCTTGTTGAGCATGGGGAGGCCCCCATGGGTCTGGTAATCCCATTCGAGGATGTCCCCATGGTCGTCGTAGCGCATCAGGACTCGCTCGTAGCCCTCCGCGCAGGTCACGGGGTTGGAATGGACGTCGAAATAATCCTTCTGCGTGACGTTCCCATAGGCGTCGTATTGGTCCGTTTCCTCGGCCACGTTGTTCTGGCTCGGCCATTCCGTCCCATGCGCGTTCTGCCAGGTGATGTGGGTGGGACTCCCCAGGAATTTCCCATTCGCCGGGGGGTCGTAGCGGATGCTTTTGCCCGCCAGCCCGCCCGCGATGGACATGACGGCACCCTTGTCATCCAGGAACTGGAGGGCCTGGAGCTGGCCCTGGGCCGTGTAGGTGGTTCGCTCCCCGTAAAGGCCGTTCGAGTCGGCCGCCGGCTGGTTGAAACTGTTCCGGTAGTGGATCTCGCGGGTGGTGCCGTCGAGCCCGTAAACCAGTTCCCAGCCGGCCACCGTGTTGCTCGCGATCGTGTTGTCCGTATCCGAGGGCTTCTGGACGGCCAGGGTTTCCCCCATCTGTTCCCCATGGCCGGAGGCGTCCTTAAAGGAAATGAAATTCAGGTCGGCCGATAGGGCCCGGATGACCTGTGTCTTTCCCTGGTCATCGCAAACCTCGACCCGGTCCACCGTGCCGTTATCCCGGTAAAAATATTTCATCAGGCATGGCCGGGGATCCTCGATCGCGTCGTCCGCGGCCCTCACCGTCCCGAAGGCGTTCACCCGGGAGACGGAAGCGACCTTCCAATGGCGGGAGATGAATTTCCACGATTGGGCCCGGCGGCCCACCTGGTCCTTCGTGAGGGGGAAGAGGCCCTGGGGCACGCAATATTTTTCCACATAGTCGGCGTAATAGGCCGTCTGGGTTCGTTCGTAATCGACGAAGACCCCCAGAAGGGCCAGCAGAACAGCCACAACCGCGCCCAGGAGCCATTTTTTTTTGCGCTCGGCCCGCAGGTGGCGCTGATAGAGATGGTCGAACTTGAGGCCCAGGATCTTCGCCACCACATGCACGAAAGCGGATTCTTTACCGGCCACCGCCACGTTGGTCCCGAGGATGTTGTTCTCTTTGAGAGCAGGGGGAAGGCATTCCTGGAGCGGATCATGGGAAAAAGGGGTGCCCCCCACGATGAAGGGAACGACGCGGTCGATGCGCCCCATGTCGATGAATTTCTTGATCTCGTCGTTCACCCAATGCTTGCCCTCGTCGTTGGGCCGGGCCGAGTTGGGGGAGCAGATGACGATCAGGAAGCGGGATTCCTCCAGTTCCTGGTGGAGATTTTCCCGTAGGGCGCCGATCCCCAGGTCGGTGACGTCGCGGAAGACCTTGTAGGGGGGCTTGGGCAAGTTCTCGCCCAGTTCCTTGCGGACGGTGTTGGGCAGCCGATAGCTTTCGAGCTTTCGATGAAGCCACTGGGCCCATTTCTCGTCCTTGTGGCTGTAGCTGATGAAAGCGTAATATTCGAACCGCTGGTCGGTCAAATTCCAGATTCCCCTATAGTTTTGGTTGAACCGCCATCATTATCTTTGAATTTCGCATCGGCAATCACCCTTTTGCCAAAAAAATCTCTACAAATTCCGTCATAGGGGAACCCTCAAAGGTTAATGGGCCCCATAGATCCACACGCCAACGATGTAGGAACAGGCATTCATTGCCAGGGATAAACCAAATAACGGCTTCGGTTTTCCATGCAGCGCAAAAACCAGCATTCCCCATTCCGCCAATACCACGAGAAATTCCAATCCCCCGATGATCGGCTGGGTAAGCGCGATAAAGGAAAAATGATTGTTGAGGAAGACCAGATAATTCAGCAGGGGGTTGGTGACCATATTGACCAAAACAATCGCCGCCATCTCGACTTTTTTTCGGTAGCCCAGAAGGATTCCAACGGATAGTTCAATGAGAATGGTCAGAAGGAGAGGCGGTAATAACTTAACTGCGAGGAAAGCCATTTTTTCTCTTTTTTAATTGATCATGGCCAAACCGCGAACTCCAGTCACCGCCCCTATGACCACGCCTAGAAAGGCACTTTCGAACTCTTTTTCAAATCATCCCTGAGGAATGGGCATGAATCAAAGCCTGCATTGCGCCGTAAAGAAACGTTAGGCCGGGCCAACGCGAGAACGCTAAATCGGCTGGATTTTTCAAGGTTAAAGTAAAGCCAAACTCATTTTTCGGGAGTGGGTTGGCTCACAGGAGTCGCGGATTTTTTAGGGGTCGAATGATGTTTCTTCACGGCCTTTTTTTTGTGGACCACGGGTGTATTCTGCGGTTGATCGTTGGGGACTATCACCGGGGTCGTATTCTCCAGGTCAGGGTGGTGATAGGGTCCTGAACTCGTAACTCCCAGGCTGGGGTCCATCACAGCCGCGTAAAGTTTTGGGGCGGAACCAACGGCAACGGCCAACAAACCAGCCAAAAACAATCCAGCCCGCATCGTTAAAGATTTTTTCAATTTATTTCTCCTTCGATATAAAGGAATGGCTTCATCCCAGATTTGATGTGACACCCTTTCAATATTTTAAAAGGACTTAACCGTTATAACAGAGGAGCAGACTCTTCCGGGACCATAAAAGAGGGGTGATCCGTCAATACTTCACTTCAAATCCGAGGTAAGGCAAAAAGGGCAGGTCGTAAACCGGTGTGGGTTGGGAGTAATTGGTGTTGTATCGATACCCCAAGACGTTCTTGGTACCCAAAAGATTATAGGCATCCAGATAAACCTTCCATTCCCAGGTGTCGTAAACAGTCTTGATGGAGGTGGAAAAATCGACCCGTAAATAATCCGGAAGCCGAGCCGAATCGAGGGAGTCGATTTTGGCCGTTATTAATGAGACAGGCACCCCGTTCGTGGTGACCGGTTGGTTGTTGATCATTTCCGGCACGGTTACGCCCTCTGATTCCGGGGTGTAGGGATGTCCCGTGTTATAGAGCACCTTGACCCCCGCGTCCCAGCCCGGGTTGATCTTATAGTTGGCCACAGCGGTGATCACGTTGGGCTCGTCGTAGTCGAAGGGGTGGACCGCCGAGACCGGCGAATCCTGCCTCACGGAGGAGCTGAGCGAATAGGCAATCCACCCAAAAAACCTCTCGGTGGGAGGCTGACGTAGGAAAAATTCCACACCATGGGCAGTCCCAGTTCCGCCATTGGTATAGTTGACGCCCGGTTCAGGGTCGTACACGATCAGTTGAGAGAGGTCCTTTTCGTATCCTTCCACCCTAAAAAGAAGCCCCGATTCGTCTAGTTTCTGTTCCAACCCCAGCACGGCGGCGTCGGATAACTGCGCGCCCAAATGGGGGTTCCCCAGACTCGGGTCCAGGTAGGACTCGGTGAAAATGCGGTCAGGGGCCTCGTAGTAATAGCCCCAGGAGCCCTTGAGCGTGGTGGCGGGATAAAGCTGGTAGGCCGCTGAGACCCGTGGCGCTAAAAGGAAGGTCTCGTCCGAATTCACGTAGTCAAGCCGGGCCCCCGCCGAGACACTCAGTCTTTGGTCGAGCGCCTTGAATTTCTGGTCCAGGTAGGCCGAAAAATCGTCCTCCTGAACCGTGTTCTGCGAGCGGATGGAGGGCACGGTGCTCGGGTTGAAGCCTTCGGGGTCGGATGTAGGCGTCACGAAGATATAGGCGTTCGTCCAATTGATGAAATGGTCGTACTGCAGCCCTCCCTCCAGGGTGGTATCGACGTCGAACTCGTGATTCCATGAGAACTTGTTCCCGATATCGTCGCTCGTGCTGTTGTCGTAGAAACCCTGGCCCAGGAGGAGGTTGAAATACATATGGGTGCGGTAAAGGGTATTCGCGATTATGTTTTCGCTGTCGGTGGTGTCGCGGTAATTAATCCCCTGGCTATTGTAGCCGTCGTTGAAATTAAAGGCCCCCGCGAGAACCGGATCCTGCGCGGCGACGGTGGAGGAGGCGGAAAGAGAGCCACTGACGGTGTCGTCGCTCCCGAAAGCCACGAAATCCCAATGAACCTTGGGAGATGGGTTGTAACTGTACTTCACCTGGTAATCGTCGAAGACCGGTACCTCGATATCCCCCGTGTTTCCGCTGAAATCCTTGACGAAAACATCCAGGTAGCTCCGGCGTCCGGCGACGGCCAGGGAACTGTTGGAGGTAATCGGCCCCTCCACCTCGAACTCGGAAAGGAAAAGGTTCACATCAGCGCGGAAACCCCAGTGGTCGGACCGAGGGTCTCTCTGGGTCAAATCCACTAGCCCTCCCATCGCATTGGGAAATTGGGGTCCGAATCCCCCGGAATAAAAATCGATTCCCTTGATCAGGTTGGAGTCCAGGGTCGAGATGATGCCGAAATGGTAGGGGAAGGCGATGGGAACGTTATCGACGAAATACAGGTTGTCGTCGGGCCCGCTCCCCCGGACCAAAAGCTGTCCATCGAGGGACCCGGCGGTGATGACTCCCGGAAGGGCCTGTAGAGCCTTCAAGACATCCTCCTGGGTTCCCGGCACCTCGGTCAATTCTTCCTTGGAAAGGGTTTCCTGGCTAACCTGTGTCTTGGGAATCTTTTGGGTGGTCACCACCACCTCGGGCAAAGTAAACCCATCCCGCTCCAGGTAAAAATCCTTATGGGTGTCTTTTTGAATAGAGAAAAAAGCGAGAGTGATTTTCTTGAAGCCTTCCCCCGCCGCGATCAATCGATAAGGGCCTGCCGGAACTGAAACGCTGTAATTCCCATTGAGGTCCGCGTCCGCTGAAAGGGGCTTGGCCGGGGTGAGCGTCGTCGATTGGGTCATAAGCGTATTTCCCGTAGGTTCCAGGAAAAGAGTTCCTCCCAACACCGGGCTCTTGTTCCCTTTTTCAAGGATGCGGCCCGAAAGGGTATAAACCGCATTGGTCGAAGGTGTCGTTTCGGTCGAAAGGCCCTGGGCCCGCAGGGTTGTCGCCCAGCCCGCCAGAAGAACGAAGGCCCAACCAAGGGAAATAAATGAATGTTTCATGGAACTGATATTACCAGATAGGCTACAAGGACAAAAAAAAAGGGGCCCCAAGGGGCCCCTTTCGTAATTCTTCGACTACTTATTTGCCCAAAACCGCCACCTTCAGGGCCTTCACCACGCGAATCTTGACAACCTTCTTGGCGGGAACATTGACCATCTCGCCAGTGCGGGGATTGCGAGCGACGCGGGCCTTCCGGTCCTTGAGTTGGAATACTCCGAGGCCATCCAGCTTGATCTGGCCTTCTTTTTTCAGGGTTTTGTAGATGAGTTCCCGCTGGGCATCCATCAACGTAACAACATCTTTCTTCTTAAGACCACTCGCTTCAGCCAACGCTACCAACATTTCACTCTTGGTCACAAAATCACCTCCTGGAGATGGGGACTAACTACGGGCATATTTATCCAAAGTAACGCAGGTTTTACAAGGGATTTCTGCATATCCGGCCCGGAATACCCCCCCAGCTTCTTTCGAGAGGCTGATTTGGGCTCCAGAATAATCGTTTTTAGGGTATTGGAAGGAAATGGATGAGAGCGAACCAAGGTTTAGCCAGTCAAGGGGTTGGATCCGGATCGGTAGAGCCCCCCCCATAAGCTCACTTGTTGATTTCCGCAATAAGGATGTCGGTGTCACCCGCATGAATAATATCTTTGTTTTTCACTTCTGTTTTGTCGGTGATTCTCATTCGATTGAGCGAAGTCCCGTTCGTGCTGTTCAAATCCTCGACAAAACAACCATCACCTTCTAAATACAATAAAGCGTGCTTCCTGGAACAGAACAGATCCGATTCAAGTTTGATCTGGGCCTCCTCGTCCCGGCCGATGAGGATTTTGGAATCGGCGGAAATAGGAAATTTTTTTCCCTTGAGGGGACCGGATGCGACAATCGCGAAAAAAAGTTTGGGCATGGCACGATCACCGTATTTTTTTATCGACTGTTTCCCCCCTTCAAACAAGCCGAAACTTCAACGCAGTTTTTTCCAATCAAACCGACTGACGACCTAACGGATTACCACCACCTTAGCGGCGTGATAGGACAGGGTGTCAAGCATGATGATGATGTAAACCCCGCTGGCCACGTTTTGGCCACCGTCATTTTTTCCGTCCCATGTCACTTGATCGGGCCCTGCGGGCTGACTGGTGGTATCCCGCAAGGTTCTTACCTTTTCCCCCGCGGTATTATAGATTTTAATGGAATAATTCCCGGCATAACAAAGATCACTTTGGACATAGAGCTGGGGCATATTGGCCGAGGGCGAATACTCGTTTCTCGAAACAAAGAAATACGTGGAGCAAGAAGGAACAACCGTGGGAGTCGGCGTGGGAACCGGCTGAGCAAAGGAAAAAGCCGCCGCAAAATAAACCAACCCCAGGGCCATCGTCCGAACCTGTCGGATTAGGTTTGGGGGCACATCCGGGGGATTCGAGTGAAACTCTTGAGACATAGTGTCTTTCTTGCGGCACGAAGAGTATTGAGGTAGCCCGCAGACTTTACCGCAGGCCGACCAAAAAAAGACAGGGCCCTAATTAACGATCATGACCCTGCCATAGTGGATTCCCAGGGGCTCCGTAAAGACGAGGAGGTAAACCCCGCTGGCCACATAGGCTTGTTTGTCGTTTCTTCCGTCCCAGGGTAACTGGTAAACCCCGATGTTCTGGCTGGAATCGGTTAACGTCCTCACCTTTTCCCCGGCGGTGTTGTAAATCTTGATCGAGCAAGACCCCGGTGCGCAAAGGCTGTAATTGATGGCGAGTTGGGTCAGGGAGGTCTTGGGAGAATACTCATTTTTTGAAATCAAAAATTGGGCGGAACAGGGCGGAACAGGGGTGTTGGTGGGTTGGGGCGTGTTGGTGGGGGTGGCCAAGGATAATTTAGCGATGAATGCGTCGGAATTCCCACCGCCATAATTCGGTTGAAAGACTCCTCCAGTTGTTGGAAAAGCCCCGCTGGTGATTCCCGCGATATAAACATTCTGCGATGAATCCAATGCCAATCCATGGGCGGTATCATTGCCACCCCCACCCAAATAGGTTGAAGCCACCAGATCGTTTGCGCCGCCCCCCGCCGGTTTAATCTCTGCCACAAAAGCATCCGAATTGCCCCCTCCATAGGCGGCCTGGATGGCCCCTGTGGTTGTAGGAAAGTTTCCGCTTGTGGAGCCAGTCACATAGATATTCCCGCTCGGATCCACCGCGATGCCTTGTCCGCTCGTCATGCCATTCCCACCTAGGAAGGTGGAATAGGAGAGGGCGGAGCCAGCCGGGTTCAATTTCGAGACAAAAGCGTCTTGACCCCCGTTCAAAGCCGTCTGATAGGCCCCTCCGGTGGTTGGAAAATTCCCCGAAGTTGTGTTCCCCGTCACATAAGCGCTTCCGGCGCCATCAATCGTGATGGCATACCCAAAATCGTTTCCGTTACCACCCAGATAGGTTGCATAAAGCAGGGCGCTTCCGGCAGGGTTTAATTTCACGATCATTGCATTGGAGGTCCCTCCCCCATAGACCGTTTGGTAGGCCCCAGCGGTAGTCGGAAAATTGGCTTGGGCTTCTCCCGTGACGTAGGCATCTCCAGCCCCATCCACCGCGACGGCAAGTGCACCGGTCGAACTGGCGCCGCCCAGATAAGTGGAATAAAGCATGACGGTCGCGTTTGGATTCAACTTGGTTACAAATCCGTTTGAAGCACTCCCACCAAATAGGGGTTGGTAGGCTCCGGCTGTTGTTGGAAAGTTCGCGAGAGCTACACCCGTCACATAAATGTCACCCCCGCCATCCCCCGTGATCCCGTAACCCCAGCTACCGCCGCTTCCGCCCAGATAGGTGGAAAAGACAAGCGCGCTCCCAAAGGGGTTCAATTCAGTCACAAAGGCCGAGGGATTGCCGCCACCGTTAAAAACCGTCTGAACAACCCCGCCGGTGATTGGAAAATTTCCGGTGGTTTGTCCTGTCACATAAGCGTTCCCCGCACCATTAACCGCGATACCCCAACCTACATCCATTCCATTTCCGCCCAAATAAGTCGAATAGATCAAAACGTTTCCGGTAACGCCTATTTTTGCCACAAAAGCGTCCGTTCCACCGCCGCCAAAAGCATTCTGGTAGGTCCCGGCAGTCGTGGGGAAATTACCGTCCGTTTGACCCGTGACATAGGCGTTTCCGCCCCCATCCACCGCGATCGCGCTCGCAAAGTCATCGGCGCTTCCACCCAAGTAGGTTGAGTAAACGAGGGTGGGATCAATCACAAGTGTTTTCGTGGCATCATAGGCTCCCACCTCAAACCGCACCTCGCCCTGGGCCATTTGAACAAACTGCCCTTGAACCCGGGTTCTTTCGCTTCCCTCTCCTTGGTAAATCACAGGCGAATGAAAGGTCAGGTTTCCACCGCTGGTCTTGATTTGGAGGTTCCCTTCATTACCAACCTTCGCGCTTTTCATCCCTTCAAACTTTAAGCGTATGTTGGATGGATCCGCGCCTGGCTGCACGACGAAGTCGTATTCCATCCGGCTTTGTTTGCCGTAATAAACCATATCGATACCGGGATAGACATTGGACATGCGCACTTTCGAGTATTGCTCGATTCCGGTTCTCCACTTCTCCGGATTAGGGCCGATGAAATAGTTGGATTTGCCTGACTGCTTCTCCTGCCCCTCGAACCGACAGAGACGGTTACCGCCCATGAGACGCATGCGCACCACATCCCTTGATTGAGTTTGCGGTTTGGTGTTTTTGGATTTACACAGCGTTAATACCGCTTCGGCTGGGGTGAGAAACAGGCTGTAGCCCTGGCCTCTGGCCAGAAAACGAACTTGTGGATCTGTTTGACCCTCGTTTTTCTCAAACGAGAGAGGAATATTCATATAAGCCTGGTGGATTTTTTTCTGGATGGCTGAGTCAGGTTTAGAGGAAGGATTCGGCCTAGGAGTTGGTGTCAGATCAAATGAAAGCGCAAAAAGGGGAAAAGGTTGAAAGAGAGTCATACACAAGCCCAACCGAAACACCCCATAAAACCGTTTCAAGGGAGAACTCCAATCATTCAGGATCGGTTCAGGCCGTGCAGGCATTTTCAAAATATAACATCAGCGGAAGAACCCTGAAATTCTACCCTAAGTCACCTTAAAAACGGACGTACTTCCGCAAGGTTCTTCAGACGAAGGGTTGAACGTGTTGAATCCCATGAAGCCGAAGGCTTTATCCAGGTGTAAAATACCGCCATGAAAAGAACCTTTACCCGGCTATTTTTATTGTCCCTATTTGGCCTTTGGGTCGTTGGTTGCGCCACGGGGCCGCACTTGCGTGTCCCCGTCCGGCCTTCCCCCCTCCATACGCTGAAACCACCTCCGCCTGCCCGGCTGCGTATCCCCGTGGTGATAAACCTTCCGCAATTAAGCGAAGTGGAAAAACACCTGGCGGAATTTGTGAAGACTGATTTTAAAATGGCCGAGAAATCTCTCACCCATAGCATCGGCGCCACTGTCTGGTGGGACCCCATGGAGTGGGAATTCAACGGAAACAGCCTGACCGCCCACATGCACATGCACTATAAAAAACCCCACCGAACCCTGGGCGCGGACGTGAAGGAGGCCGAAAAGATCGCGGAGGAGGTGGAACAGGACGCGAAGGTGGACCTTTCCTCGGCGCTGCAGTGGAACAAGGATTGGCACCTGGAAGCGCCAAACTTTGACGAGGCGCCGGAATCATCGGGAAACACAGGGGCGGCGGAAGAATCGGACCTCAAAAAGGGTGAACGATTGCTCCGAAAGGGCACGGCCAAGTTTCACGAGGGTATGAAGCGAACGACCAACATCCGCGCCCAGGTCAAGGAACTCTGGGAATCCCTGCAAGAACCCATCCGCATGGCCGAGGATACCTGGCTTCAGATCAAGACTAACAAGGTAAGTGTGGGTTCCTACCGTTTGATTCCCGACGCCAAGTCACCCAGGCTGGAAACAGTCTTTGAGGTCTACGCCCAGCCCAACGTGATCATCGGACAAAAACCCACTCTGGAGAAAAGTGAACTCCCTCCCCTTTCCGACTACCAGCCGGGACCGGAGGGATTCCACATTGAGACCAACCTGAAGATAAGCTTCCATGAAGTCAACAAGCTTCTGATCGATCCCAAGACGGGCATCTTGAACAAAGCCCTTCCTGGAAGTGGAGACCATCATCTCAAAATCACCAACATCTCGGTTTACGGCTCGGGAGGCCAACTGGTGGTGGAGGCCACGGTGGATTACGACTCGCTCGTCAGCCTTTCCGGCAATCAGTCCCAACTGACCATTTATCTGGTGGGCACGCCCATCTACCACGAGGACACCCAGTTGATCGATTTTCCTGATATGGATTTTGATATCCAGACCAACGACTTCCTGGTGCAGATGGCCGAGTTCGTCGCCGGTTCGGGCATCCGGGAAGAATTACGCAAAAAAGCAGTGGTGCCTGTGGGAAAAAGTCTGGATGATCTGCAGCAGCAGTTGACCAAATTGCTCAACCGCCCCCTGGGGCGATTCGCGAGACTTCACACCACCATCACCTCCCTTAAGATGGAAGAGGCCTTCGTCAGTGATTATGGGCTGGAGGGCCGAGTGGCCCTGGACGGAGACGCGGCGGTAGATTTGAATTTGTAATGGGTCGCGAAGATAAAATAATTATTTGGGCCGCTGGGCCGTCTTCATTTTCTTAGGCAGACAATTCATAAGCGATTCGGATTCGACCTCGGTCAAATAACGCCATTGTCCCGGTTCGATATCCAGGTTAATCGGACCGATCGAAACTCGATGTAAGTCCACGACCCTAAAAAACTTGTTGATCCATGTGTCTTTCATCGAAGAAAAAATCCGGCGGATGTGGCGGTTTTTGCCTTCGTCCAGAGTCATCTTCACGAGGGTATTGGGCCCGGTGACGCCTAAAAAGCTGATCGCCTTGGCTCTCAAGATCCCGAGCGGAGTTTCGATCCCCTTTAAGACCTGTTCCAGATGTTCCGGGCCCAGGCGGCCCTTTACCCAAACCTCGTAGACCTTCGGGATATTTCCTGGCGTTTGTAACAGGCGGACCCAAAAGCCCTCCCGCACGAAGATCAGCAGGCCACTGGAATCTTTATCTAATCTCCCGACGGGCACCCATCCTTCGGCGTGAAATTTTTTTGGAAGAAATGAATAGACGGTTTGGGAATGGGTTGATTCGTCGACACTTTTCGGGCGGGTGACTTCGTAGCCTTTGGGCTTATGAAGAACCAGAAATCTTTCCAGTCCCATTTCTAGTAGATGAACCTGGCATCGGTAAAAGTATGCTTCGTTTGATCGGATCCCGTGAATCGGACATTGCATTTCAATACGGTCTTATTGGCGGGAGGATGGGCTTTAAAGCTGAATTTCTTGTCCAGGAACTTTCCATCAATTGAAAGGGACCCGAAGGAAGGATCGGTCATCCCGGCGCTGAAAGTAGTCCCATGCACCTGGAATCGGGTGATATTGATTGAAAGGTCTTTATTCGTTGCGGTATTCATCAGCCAAAGCCGGGCCGCAGGTTTTGGGATAAGCAAGGCCTTGCCCGAAGAGTCATAACCGGTCATGTAGATATCGAATCGATTAAGGCGATCGGAGCCAAAAAGAATTTCCTTTTCTGGATAATAACGCCCCGCCGGCCTCTGGTAGTAATCCGGAAAATCGGCGCTTTCATCCGCGAGACTCCCCTTTTGAATGCCGAAAATACGGTCATCCCCATATCGTTCGGTGCAGATCAATTCTAGGCGTTTATCGCCCTTCAAATCCTGAATCTCCATGGATTCCATGGGAACCTCGGCCCCCGAAATTTTCTCGAAGGTTTTTCCGTTCCATTGATAGAGATAAGCCTGACCTCCCAAGTCGGCTCCCATATAGGGAGCTATGATCAAACTGGGAATCTTTGATGCCGTGTCCAAAACATAAGCGCCGGAGTTGGGGTCCATCTGGCCCCTAGACTGATAAATTTGTTCCCACAGAACGAAAAAATGATTCTTTGACCGCGCGATCACATCGGTCTGAATCTTGGAATCTTTGGTTCGAGTAAGGAACAAAACTTCCTGGGTCTTCTTCCCCCGAAAATATCCCCATTGGGCCTTGAGGATTTTCGCGTCAGGAGGGAGAAGGCTCTCCGGACCGGGGGTTGGGGTGACGGACGGAGTGGCTGCGGATTGGGAATAACTGAACGGGGGAGAAGCAAAAAACACCAAACCCATAAGGAGGATAAAAATTGGCTTCATATCAAGGCTTTCTGGTGAATCAGGCTATCTTCATCCTCCCCAGTCAACGGGCCTAACCGACCTGAGAGTAGTGTAGCACGGTTAATTGCAGCCGCGGTTGCACGCCGCCTCTGTTGAAACCAAGCGAAGGAAAAGACCGTTAAAAAAAGATAAAGGTCACGACGAGAAATATCGGAATCAGGATCACGCCCGACCAGATCATGTAACCTCCGAAGGATGGCATTTCGACCCCGGCCTCTTCCGCAATGGCCTTCACCATAAAATTCGGCCCATTTCCGATATAGGTCAAGGCCCCCATGAAAGACGACCCGCAGGAAATGGCGATAAGAATCTGCGGAAATTGACCGGCCAGTTCGCCCAGGTGGGCCGGAGAGAGGCCATGCTGACCGGAGGCCATGGCCGTCAGGGTCAGGTAGGTGGGAGCGTTATCGAGGAAAGCGCTCAACAACCCCGAAGCCCAGAAATATTCCCAGTCATGGTGGTAGGCCAATTCGGGTCCGTGGGCTTCCAGGTAGGCCAACACCGGAATCATGGCGCCGAAAATTCCAAAAAAGAGGATCGCCACTTCCCAAAGGGGCCCAAAATGAAACCGGTTTTGGACATGGAGTTCCCGGGGGGTGGTTTTGAAAGAAACAGCCGCCACACCGACCATGAAAAGCGTTTGGACGATTTTGATCCAAAGGTCCCCCTCTTTTTCTCCCAACGTTTGGTTAAAGAAGGGATGTAAAACATATCCGGCGAGAAGGATTCCGCCGATCATCACAGCCAACAACAACAGGTTTCCTTTGCCCTGGATGTGAATTTTCCGATGGGCTTTTTTGAGTTCCCCGACCATATGCCCTTTGCTGGTCCAGTTTTCCTTCTCAAAAAAATGCTCATCGCAAAAATAGAAAACCAGAAGCAGGGTTCCGACCACCAAGGCGCAGGGCGCCGTCAGCCACAAGGTCCAGAAAAAAGGAACCCCCCGCAGATATCCCAGATAAAGTGGAGGACCCAGGGGAATCAAGCAGGCGGCGCAATTCGAGACGATGAAAATGAAGAATAGGACAATATGTCCCTTGTGCTGGCGGTGTTGGTTCGCGTGAAGAAGCGGCCGGATGAGGAGCATACTGGCACCCAAGGTGCCCAAAACATTGGAAAGCAGGGCGCCGAGTCCTAAAAAGAGCGTGTTCACCCCCGGGTAGCCCATGAATGCGCCCGAAATATGGATTCCCCCTGCCACCGTGAAAAGCGACCCCAGCAAAATAAGAAAGGAAAAATAGTCGAGATAAGTTTCCCCCACCTTGATCCAATCACCCGTGGCATGAACATAGAGGAGAACACCGGCACCGGCGAAAAGGACCGCCACGATGAATTTGTGGGTAAGGGACCCCCACCAATGGGAGGTCCACCGGACATAGGGCATAACCGCGATGAGAAATAGCAAAAGAAAGAAGGGTGTAAAGGCCAAGGCCGTTTGCGCCCCATCCACTTGCCACCAGTTAACGATTGAATTCATGTGCGCCTTCAGAAGAACCGGATGGGTATAACCCCGGGGTGGGATTCACACCAGAATGGTAAAGGTTATATCTGTTTTTTAAGGCCAATCCCATCGCTCCAGATAAAAAAAGGGGCCGACCCCAGAATCCGGTCAGCCCCTGAATGACCCCGAAAGAAGACTAGATTTGTCTTCTTTGATTTCGAATCAAAAAGAAGTTTTTGGTTTAATAACCCCCATCTCGGTGCCCATATCCGTTGTCATCCTGATGCTGGCCAAAGTGGTGTTCCGGCCGATCTTCCGGGTGGTCGTTCGGATGATAGGGTTCGGGATGGCGGTATTGGTCGTGGATATAGGCGTAATTGTGGCCCCCGGCCCGCAACCGAATAACTTCTTCCGGGGTTCGGTGATAATAATCGGAAGCGAACCTCAGGTTCACCATGTTGATGATATCCGCGTCCATAAGACGGATCCGGTGATGTCCCCGTTCGTTGTAATAGGCGTAAAAGTTCGAGTAGGGCGTGTTCCAAACAGAAACATGGACGGGCACGTAAAAGATTCTCGGGCTCAAATGGTAGCGGTGGAGGATTTCCACCCATGGCATTCCACCGGCCCTCAGGTCAATGATTACACCCGGAGGCACATGGGCCTGTCCGGCCACAAAAAAGACCACTGGAGATTCCTCATCGGGAATATGCCTTTGCGCAACGATGGTGACCTGGGCCGGAGGGGCGTGGTAATAATTGCCGATGGCCAGGTGAAAACTATCCCCGCCGCCGCCTAAGTTGACGCCCACACCCACTTGAACCTGGGCTTGGGAGGATTGAAGGGCAAAGCCCCAGAAACCTAAAACCATCCAAAATAGCCAAATTTTATTTTTCATTTTCTAACTCCTCGGTATTCACTTCACTAATTCATTAGACGAAACGGCCTCCCCGAAAGTTTCGGGCAAGGCAGAAACCGGATTCATTGTTCTGTCATGAATGGGAAGATAAGCGAAGAGACTATGCCTAGGAAGTGAATTGCCTGAACTGGGATGTGACATCTCCCTTGAAGGAGATGGGGCCCGTGTGAGTGAGCTTGCTTTGCAGATCAATCCAAATCTCGCCATCCATGTCCCGCCACCGCTTACAGAAACTATAGTCCTCGCTTAAATAGGTACCGGTGGGTTTATCCACCAGGCAATTGAAGAGCGCGCACCGATAGGGACTTCCCCGCAAGCCATCCTCGGCCTGATCCTCCCGGGTGTATTTCAAGTCCGCGTAACGTTCGATCATGGCAAGAAACACCTTGCGCTTGATCATCATGAACCCCGTTCCCGCGTAGAGGGCCTTGGCGAAACCGTTCTGGGTCGCCGTTTTCGCCGGGTCTTCCAAACCCATGACATAGCTCAATGCGGAGGATTCCAGGTTGGTTTGGCCTTCCTTGGCCTGAGTGATGGCCTTGGCCCAATCCACCTTCTTGGTGGGATAGACTCCCGCTGCCACGTCCTTATTAAAATCCAAAAGTCGGAAAACCTGATCGGGGGCAAAGGAAATATCCGCATCGATGAAGATCAAGTGGGTGGCCGCATCGTTATGGAGAAACTGGGCTACCAGACCCTGACGGGCCCTCGGGATCAAGGCGTCTCCCGAAGTCATGAAGACGGTCAAATCAATCCCGCCCCTCTGCAGGCAGGCGTTTTGAAGACGCATGAGAGAAGTGGCGTACAGGCTGGTGACCATTCCCCCGTAGCAGGGAGTTGCCACAACTAAATGAATTCGAGATTCCGCCATGGTTACTCCTCATGAAGGGGGTCGTTTAGCTGACATTGCAGATTTGTTTGCGGATATTGTCGCAGATTCATGGGTAAATGGCTCTTTTTCAGAGGGTATTGTATTTAATTAAAAATTCATTAATATCACCCCTTCATTGTTTCCTTGATAGAAACAAAAGTTGAAAAGCCGAGTCACCCACACAAGGGTGAACGGGGGACCCAAGAAGTTTGGGGCTAATCCAATCTCCTTAACTTACTTCTGTTTGGAGAATGGGCGGCGAGCCTTTCGCGCCGAGCCCGACAGCTAACCCCGCAGGCAACGAAGGGTGCGTCGAAATAGACGGCCCCAATTCAGTCCATTTCCCAGGGACTTCGGAGGCTGTTTAAATGGAAAAAGTCAAAGAACTGATTTTCGGCAAGGACAAAGATCCCCTCGATTCAAAGGTTTTTCATAAATTAAGCCTCGTCGCTTTCCTGGCCTGGGTGGGCCTCGGAGCGGACGGGCTTTCTTCCTCTTCTTACGGACCCGAGGAAACCTACAAAGCATTAGGGGGCCAGTACCACCATATTGCCCTTTACCTGGCCATCGCGGTGGCTGCCACCGTTTTCATCATTTCCGCCAGCTACAGCCAGATCATCGAATACTTCCCCTCGGGCGGCGGGGGTTACGTTGTGGCTAGCAAGCTCCTTCATCCAACGGCAGGTCTTTTTTCCGGTTCCGCACTCATCGTGGACTATGTGCTCACCATCACCCTTTCCATCGCCGCGGGGGTGGACACCATCGCCGATTTCATGCCAGCCGCTTTCACCACCTATAAGCTCTGGATCAAGGCCCTCCTCATCGTTCTCTTGATCTGGCTCAATATGCGGGGCATCAAGGAATCGGTCACTTCTCTTCTCCCGATCTTCATTCTTTTCGTGATCACCCACATTCTTCTCATCGGAGCGGGTCTGATCGGCCACGGCGCTCAGATCGTTCCCGTCGTTCATTCCACATTACAAGAAACCCACCAGATCGTCGGCGGCCCCCTGGGTTTGTGGGGTTTCCTGGTCATCTTCTTTACGGCCTACAGTTTGGGCGGCGGAACCTACACGGGTATCGAGGCCGTCTCCAACGGGTTGGCGAATCTACGCGAGCCGCGTGTCCAAACCGGCAAGCGCACAATGCTTTACATGGCGACTTCCCTGGCCCTGACGGCCGGGGGCATCCTGATGCTTTATATGCTGTGGGATACACCGACCGTGGAGAACGAGACCATGAACGGGACCCTCTCTAAACAAATCTTCGGCTCCTGGACCCTCTATGGGGTTCCCTTGGGCCAGGCGATGGTCTACTTGACCCTGCTTTCGGAAGGATTGCTGCTCTTCATCGCGGCCCAGACCGGCTTCATCGACGGGCCGAACGTGCTTTCCAACATGGCGATGGATTCCTGGCTTCCCCACCGTTTTGCCAACCTGTCCCACCGACTCGTGCGCATGAATGGCATCCTGGTCATGGGGGTCTTCTCCCTGGTGATCCTCCTTGTTTTCAAGGGTAATGTGGACGCCCTCATCGTTCTTTACGCCATCAATGTTTATATCACCTTCAGCCTCTCTCAGCTTTCCATGTGCGTTCATTGGTGGCAGGCCCGTAAACAACAAAAGGATTGGAAAAGCCGATTTTTCATCAACGGCTTGGGACTGGCCCTGACCACCATCATTCTGGTGGCCACTATCATGGCGAAATTCCTGGAGGGGGGGTTTGTGACCATCCTGCTGACCGGGGCCCTGATTTGGGTTTGTTTCCGGGTGAAAGGCCATTACAAGGGCGTCCAATCTGGCTTGAAACGCCTGGATGACGCCTTGACCAACCTTCCCCTGCCCGACCGGGACGCCACCGAACCGCCTCTTGGCCCGCCTGAAAAGGCCAAACCCGTGGCCGTGGTCATGGTCGAGCGGTACAACGGGTTGGGCATCCACGCCATCTTTTCCATACAGAAACTATTCGCCAACCGTTTCCAAGATTTTCTCTTTGTCTCCATCGGCCGGATCGACACGAGTAAGTTCAAAGGCATCGAAGAGCTACAGAACCTCAAAAACTACACCGAGGATAATTTGCGAAAATACGTGGCCCTGGCCCACAAGATGGGCTACCGGGCGGATTTCCGACACGTGGAGAGCATAGATGTCATCGAAGGAATGGAAAAACTTTGCGAATTGGTCTCCGGGGAATTCAATGACCCCACCTTCTTTTCAGGCAAGCTCATCTTCGCCAAGGAAACCCTGTTCTCGGGGCTCCTGCACAACCAAACCTCCATCGAAATCCAGCGCAGGCTCCTTTTCAAGGGGTTCAACATGGTGATCGTGCCCGTCAGGGTATTGTAGTTGCCGAAATAAAAACCGCTGAGCTGAAATGCAAAAAGCCGGCCCAAATGGGCCGGCTTTTTATTGCGGCTAGGTGATCTTATTTTTTAAATATCCATCACCCCACTTTTTTCAAAACATTCTTATCCGTGTGATGAAAAATTTCCTTTTGCCCGGCGATCTGGATTTGGGTGTCCTGTTCATAACTGATCTGGTCCGGCCCCAAAACTTTTAGGGTGTGGTCGAAAGCCAGGGTCTTGAACTCCTTGTCCAGGTAGGGATTGGAGCAGATGCCAAAGACCGGTGATCCCAGCTTGGCCGATACGATAAATTGTTTGGCATCCGCTTCTGCCTTGCCCCCGGCCAGAACGGTCATGCCCCGTGGGATGATGGTGCTCCGAATAATGAGTTTTTCCTTTTCATCCCAAAGTAGATAGCCCGATTCCTCGTGGAAGGGTTTTGTTTCTGTCAGACGCCAGGCGTGTAAAGCATAATGAACCCCCATGAGCCTCTGCTCATGATTGAAGGTGGCTCCGCAGGGTTCAAATAGGATTTCCTCGCGATACTTGTTGTTTTCTTTTCCTAGATCATCCCCCGGGGCAATGTCGTCACCCTTGTCCCCCTGCCATCTGCCGATCAAGGCGCCCAAGGGTCCATATTCTTTCAATTCCTTCGCGTCCATGTTTTTCCTCCTCTCTCCCCATATGCCTCATTGATTTTAACCCACACTCCTTAAAACGAATTTGAAATATTTTTCAGGTTCCTCTCCATAACAAAAAAGCCGACCCTTTCGGGTCGGCTTTTTGATTGCGACTTAAAGATTAGATGGTTGACAGCTAAACCGCCACCACCCCTGTTTCCCCGGTGCGGACACGGACCGCTTCATCCGTTTCCAGGACGAAAATCTTACCGTCCCCCTTTTGGCCAGTTTGCAGAACGTCCTTCATTACATCTATGACGTGGGGCACATCCCAGGTATTCACGACTACGTCCACTCGGACCTTGTCGAGGAACTTGACCTTGGAAGGCGAGTCGTCGGTCTTGGAACCCTTGGTGCGGCCGAAGCCCTTCACCTCAGAGACCGTCATGCCCTGTACCAATTCTTCCTTGTTCAAGGCATCCGCCAGCGCGTCCAGCGAATCCGGCCGAATAATGGCCGAGATCATCTTCATCCCGTGGGACTTCAGGGTTGAAGAGAAGAACACATAGAGGAACCAGACCAAGCCCCATCCGCCCGCGATATAGAAGAAGATCTTAGCTTCCAACTGCGAGTCGGCGTTACCAATGGTGTAGAGGTAAATGACCCCCCAGCACATCAGTATGTTCAGGATCAACCCTCCCAGGGGTATCAACGCATGCTTGAAGGCGTTGAAGTCTTTGCGCTTCTTATAGGCGATGAAGGTCCAGATGCAGACCGCGCCATAGAGCACGAAGGTTCCAAAGTTGGAGGCCAGCGTGATACCCGTCAAACCGTCCACCGATTGACAACCGACGGTGGCGATCACGCAGGAGACCGCGACCAAAAGCCAGATGGCCGTATGGGGTGAGGCATTTTTCAAGTGGATGAACCCCAGGAAGCCGGGCAGTTCCCGATCCTCCGCCATACCGGCAGTCACACGAACGGCTGTGTTATAGCAGGCCAGGGTCGTTCCAATAACAGCAATGGCGACCGTACATGCCATGATCAGCATCAGGGCAAAACCCAGATGCCCGAAGAAGCTGTCCCCCAAGCGGACCACCATGTCCCCAATGGGGGCGCTGGAAGCGGCCATGGCGTCGAACCCATAAACCGCTTTGGTGGTGGCGGGAGCGGCGGCTACAGCGGCCACAGCGGCCGTCGTTACACCTGCGGCGCTAACGGACATAGGTACGGCAGCGACGGCGGCCACGGCAGGAACCGCAACACTACCCACCAATTTCTCGCTCACCATGTAGTTCGCCGCGAAGTACTCGAACATATAGGCGAACACGCATTGGACGATCAAAGCGATGATAATGGCTTTCGGGATGTTCTTTTCCGGCTCCTTGGTTTCCGCGGAAAGCGAGGTACAACTCTCGAATCCGACGAGAATCAGGATGGCGACGGTAGCTTGCACCAAAACGCCCGTGACCGAATGGAACTTCACGATATCAAACCCACCCGAATAGGCCCAAGTGGTGGCGTGATCCGGATTGATAAACCGGTACGCGATGGCTAACACGCTAAAAATCGTTAGCGTAACCCATTGGATGATGTTGCCCCACATATTGGCCTTGGTGGAACCCGCCACGCCCTTGTAGGCGATGTATCCAACGGCGAAGGCGAATACCCAGGCAATCACCAGTTCCCACATGATCGTCATGGTCTTTCCTGTGACCGCTCCATAGACGTATGAAGCCAGGGTGCCCATGAAGGCCACCATGACGCCAGGATAAACCCAATAGAACAAATGGGCCGCCCAACCGGTAATCAACTTGGCGACGCGGGCCATCGAGGTCGGCCCGGGGCGTTTCAAGCCCTGGTCGTCGATAAAGGCTTTTTCGGCGAAATAAACGGCACCGGCGAAACCGGCTTCAGGGTAAATCTTCGCCAGTTCCGAATAGGACAAGGCCGTCAAGAGAGCCAGACCCAAGGCCACCAGGATGCCCGCCCACATGTCGTTCGCGCAGGAAGCCCCGCTCGGGACCGTGAGACCCACTTGCGCTTGATAGGTGATCCACAAAAACGCGCCCGGCGCGATCAGCGCCATGGCGTTAGTGGTCGCCCCTTTCCAATCGAGTACCCGGGTCACCACCGACGGCGCCTGGATAGTTGCTTGCTTAGCCATAACTTCCTCCTTTTGTTTGAATTGGCAGGAGGTCATAAAGCAACTGTTGTGCCATTTTGGACAAATCAAATATTTCTATTTATTTGGCAATAAAGCGTTAGGAAAAAGTTAGTTTTGAGAGGCTCAGAAAAAGTTCTCCACAATGGTTAATACATACCAATGTGGTTATTAGCGACAATATTGTAGTTTTCGGGGGTGTAAAACAAAGCATTTAGAACCTGGAGTAAGAACTTTTAGCCTGCCCTTTGCCCCCAAGCCAAGAGGTAACGGGTTGTATTACCCACTGCCAAATGGTTGGTACAATTCGAAACCTTAGGGTTAGCTTCACCAATTCCAGAGAGGAACCCAAGCGCCTGGTGAAAAGATGGTCCATGCACAATCACGGGGAAAAATCAGCGAAGAATTCATTCCATTTTAATAGGAACCCGGAGGTTTGAAGGCTTTCATTTCCAGATTCATTCGGGGTTCAAAACCCTTCCCAAAAAACGGACGCAAAGGGTGGTTTCGTCATCAAAAATGAAGACTCGAAAGAAAAAAATGAGAAACAAGCCGGCCCATGCCAGACCCACATAAACACGAGGCACCGATTTTCCGGCAATTAATACAACGCTGACCAACACCAACCCCAATAGGACCAGAAGGATGTTTTTCAAATCCACTTGAGGCTTTTGAAGGCTCAAGACCGTTTTATTATCTTGGGACAATTCCACTTCCCAGGATTCTTGTTCTGTATATCCGTCAGCAGGCAACCCCACGCGATGCACCCAATTGGCGATCTTGAAATGAAGAGGGTCCTTCCATGTCACGACATATTGGTCCGGCCATTGAAGGTTGTCTTTAAACCGAATCCCCCTTTCGGCCACGAGGATTTCGTAGGCCTTGAGCGTTGCTTGACATTGTTCTCTATCAACAGTCGTTTTTATTTTTACGGTATTCGCCTGGGCCACTCCCCTCCTCCTTTGTAAATGAAATTTATCCCTGCCGGGTCTTGTTGCTAAACCAAACCACAGCGGCGACACCGCCAAGAATAAAGAGAATCCAGATGATGGCCCTTGTTTCATCTGTTCCAAAAAACATTCCCCATTTAGTATTCAAAATGCGGCCCAGATAGAACCCACCCACCACTCCGCTGACTGCATCCGAGATGATGCCCAGGGCCCTCCAAAAGGACAGGTTGTTCTTGCCGACGCCCCAGAGGTGCTCGATGAAGAAAACGTAATCCAAGGCAAAAAAAGGTCCCAGATACATGAAATCATCCCGAAAAACCGCGTAACAGGAAGTCATGGCCAACATATATCCGGTCGCATAAAGGATATAGGTGACCCAAACATAACAAGAAACCATCAGCACGAGCCTCAAGACGATACTTAAAGGGGAGACGATGACTTTCAAAACCGCCGGAAGGTTTAACTGGCTTAAGAAGTAAAGGACTGGATAAACCGCGATGAAAACGACTGAGTTGGCCAAAAAATAAAGAGGTGTAACGTCGTTAGCGGGAGCATATTGAAGAATATGGAGAAACCCGACAATTCCTAAAATTTCCCACAGAATAAACCGGGCAAATGATTGCGTGCTTCCCGTCTTGATATCAGTTTCTTTAGCCATGGCCACCCTTTCATTAGAAGTAACTCTATCGCAAACTAAATTACCAGCACTTCTAACGCAGATGCTAGTTTTTGGGAGGATTTTTAAGGTGGAAGCTCAAACCCTTTTTGTTGAATCGACTATATTCAGAAGAGTATTTAAAGGCCTTTTTCATCCGGCAGGAGCCTTCAAGTAGATCCTGATCTCTCAGGACAATAAAAAAGGCCCTCTGGCTTGTGGGCCAAGGACCTTTTTAAAGTCTTTAAATTATTTATAGCTATTCAAATAAAAGCCAGACAAAACCACCATGAAGGCCAGAATCACGAGCGACCAGACGCCTGAATCCATGGGCCACCTCCCCTTTGTAGATTTTCTGAATTCTAGTCCGGAGAGACATTAGGATTCCGTTAAGATTTGAGCGTGATTTATTAGGGAATAATGAAAAACGGCTCGTATGAAGGGTTTTTCTAAAAATATTCTCACGCGATAAATCCCGACAAACCAAAACTATTTTCCTGTCTTTCATCACATTCAAAACCTTAGATTTTTTTATAATTGTTCCGTTATTTAAACGTGGCGTAAACCCATTTTCTACCGCCGCATAAAACCAGGTGAATATGACGATAAATAAATATGTGGTTCTTATTATTGAAGATGAAAAGCCCATCCGCCGTTTCCTGAAACCCTTTCTAGAAAGCCACGATTTCAAGGTCATTGAGGCGGATAACGCCGAAGAGGGCATGGCCTTGGCTTCCTCCCATAAGCCCGACCTGATTCTTCTGGATCTGGAACTACCGGATCTGGACGGCCTAGTGGTCCTAGGGAGGCTTCGCGAATGGACCCAGTGCCCTATCATCATCCTGACCTGTCGGGACCAAGAAAGGGACAAGGTAAAGGGTCTGGACGCGGGCGCCGACGATTACCTCACCAAACCCTTTGATACGGGCGAACTTTTGGCACGTATTCGAGTGGCCCTACGCCACGAGTCCCACCTCAAAACCCAGAGAAATGATCCCTGCTTTGAGACACCCGATTTCAAAGTGGATTTAGCCAGCCGGACCGTGACGGTCCGTAATCAGGAAGTGCACCTAACCCAAAACGAATACAAACTCTTGATCATCCTGATCCGTCACGCGGGAAAAGTGGTCACCCAAAAGATGATCACCCGGGAGATATGGGGGATCGAAGAAGAAGAACAAGCGAGTTCACTGAGACTTTTTATCCATCAACTGCGTCAAAAAATTGAAGAAGACCCCTCCCTTCCCCAATACATTCTGACGGAACCCGGCGTGGGCTACCGGCTTAAGAATGAATTCCTTCCGCCCAAACCGAAAGCGACCGAGCGCTCACGACAACCCAAATTGTGACCTGGAACATATTTGAGGCGGCCTTTCTTCAAAAATGTATCTTGTAGATCCAAATCCTAACAACTTCCTAACGGTTCCCTAACAGTAAACCCAATTATTTTCACCTCTCACTACAAAAAATAAATTTCTTGTGTTAGTGTTTCATTAGTGGATGACTGAAAAAGAAATTTTCAACATCCGCCAAGAGGGAGGGACGACATGAAAAAATCTCAATTACTCACGGTGATGGGCCTGCTGACGGTAGCCGGAATTGCTATGGTCTCGGCTGGATTCATGAGCCTTTCCCAACAGCCCGACTATACGGTCTCACAAGCCTGGACTGAAATGTGGGATCAGCACGCGATCTTCGCCTGGGTCACGACCATCTATTGCTCCATGATGGTGCTCTTCGACCTGTGGGTGGTCGTCGGCATCCTCTCCCAAAGGCCCGAAAAAACCCTCGCCTAAATCTTTTTAACCAGATACACAGAAGCCCTGATCCGACATACCGGACCAGGGCTTTTTTTATTTATGCTTGTAGAAGTGCTCGATCCTCTTCAAAAACACCGGTAGCAAGGTCAAGCTCAGCGTCATCGAAGCCGCCAACCCCCCCAAAATGGCCACTGCGAAGGGCCGCGCGGTTTCCGAACCGATGGCGTGAGACAAAGCCGCAGGTAGCAATCCGATAATGGCCACCCCGTTCGAAATCAGAATGCTTCTTCCCTTTTCCATCAGGGCCTTGGAGGCGTCCCGGGTCTTGACGAAGGCCGAGATGATCATCATGCCCGTCAGGAAGGAAACCCCGATGCGGATGATGCCTCCCGCCGCCGCCGAAATACTCAGGTTCAATCCGGCCATACGCAGGGCCGCCAAACCGCCCAGAGTGGCGAATGGAATTTCCCAAAGCAAGATGGCCAAGAGCCTCCAATCCTTAAACCAGGTGTACATAATGGTAATCATGGCCAGGATGCAGATCGGCACGATGATAGACAACTGCCGGCTGGCGCGAATAGCGTTCTCAAAAGTTCCCGACCAGTAGTACCAGTACTTGGGTGGAAGCTTGACCTGCTTCTTGATCTGGTCGTCGCATTCCTTAACGAATTCCACGACCGCCCTGCCCCTCACCGAGCACTTAGCGGCCACGCGCCGGTCTCCTTCCTCGCGGTAAATATGCGAGATCCCTTCGACCACTTTGGCCTGGGTCACCTCACCCAAGGGGATTTCCGCTCCGCCCGGTGCCAAAAGAGGAATTGAATTCAAAACGTTTTGGTTCAACGGGCTGGGCAGCCGGGGTTTCACCATAATATCTACATAGCGCCCCTGCGGATCCACCATTTGAGCAGCCCATTTACCGGAGAGAGCCGATGAGAGAACGTCCTCCGCCTGGGAAACCTGGATGCCGTAACTGTCCATCTTATCCCGATCCATCACATACTGCAGCTCGGGCTGTTGGAGTATGTCCTCTTCGCCCACATCAACTGCCCCGGGCGTTTTAGCTATGATTGTTTCAAACTGATCCCCCAAGCTCTGCAGGACACGTAAATCCGGGCCGTGGATTTTGACGGCTAGTTCACCCATGACCCCCGTGATAGCCTCGTCCACGTTGTCTTTAATATATTGGGAATAGTAGAAGTCGCAGCCTTCGATATCCTTTTCCTGTTCTCGGATGAGTTTCACGAAACCTTCGATGGAATCCGCGCTCTTCCAATCTTCCGGATCGCCCAGATCCACCTGAAACTCTAGCGTATCAAAACCGCTGATGTCGCTCCCGTCATCGGGTCTCCCCAGCTGGGAAACCACCGATTTGACTTCCTTGACCCGAAGCATTCTTTCGCGAATATCGTGGGCCAACTGCACAGCCTTTTCCCGGGAAATGGTGGGCGGTGCGCTCACCCGGATCCAAAGGTTGCCCTCGTTCATGGTGGGCAGGAATTCGGTACCCATGCCCCAATTAATGAGGATCAGGAGGGCCGCCATGATGGCGCCCGCGATCCAGCCGATGTGCTTGAATCCGTTAAACCAAAGCATGACCCGGTTGCAACGTTCTAGTATCCAATGGAAAACATCGTCTGCTTTGGTGGGCTTGGGTCCAATAGGCGCCCAGGAGGCGGCCAGGGGAAGGAAAATAAAAGCTCCCAATTGTCCCCCCACGAGCGCCGAAACCAAAGTGATCCCCAGGGGCCGGAAAATGCGGCCTTCAATGCGCTGAAGGCTCAGGATGGGAATGAATGCGATTAGTAGAAGAAATGCGCAAAGTAGGGCTGGACCCAGGACCTCCGAAAGGGCTAAGGCGTTCGCCTCGTCGTCCTTCCTTTTTTGCCGTGCTAGGGAGACGGCTAGTGCCTCGGCCCCAAAGACCGCAGTTTCCACGATGATGCCGAAGTCCACAGCCCCAAGGGAAATCAGATTGGGGTTGTAACCGCATATATGCAATCCCACGAAGGCCACCAACAAGGCAAAGGGGATGATGAGGGCGACCCCTGAGGACATGGCCCAATACTGGATCCCGAAACCCAGGATCAAAAGGGTACAGACCAGGACGATTCCAAAAATGACGTTGTGGAAGACCGTCCGGCTGCTGCGGCGGATCAGGTCTCCCCGGTCATAATAGATGTTGATCTTGCATCCCTTGGGCAATAGATGGTTGTTTAGTTCGTCGATTTTCTTATGCAACCCGGCCAGGGTCTGCATGGTATTGGCGCCGACCCGTAGGTTGACCATGGCCCGCACTACGTCATCATCATGGTCCCGTCCAGTCTGCCCCAGGCGCACATGGTGGCTCATGACCACCGACCCGATATCCTTGATGCGGATAGGGGTGTTCCCTTGGGTCGCGATGACGGCGTTTTCCAGGTCCATGGGATCCTGGTAAAGCCCGATGGACCGCACGATATACATTTCATCGCCGTGGGTAATGAAATCGCCGCCCGCGTTTTGATGGTTGGCGCCCAGATTCTGGGCAATTTGGGAGATGGTAAGCCCCAGGGATTCCATCCTCGGGATGTCGATTTTGATCTCCACCGTGCGGGTGGGCCCCCCAAAGGCTTCCACATCGGATACTCCAGGGACAGTAGCCAGATAGCGCGTGATCTGCCAATCTTGGATCATGCGCATCTCGTCCGGGGGCAAGTTGCCCTCCAGCGAATAACGCATGATCTGCCCTAAGGGAGTGGTATCGGTTGAAAGACCGGGCGTCACTCCGCTGGGCATGTTGGCGTTGGACATGTACTGCACCGTGTCGCTTCGGGCCTTCCAATTCGGGGTATCGTCAGAAAAGGTGAGGAGGATGACGCTCAATCCGAACTCGGAAAGAGAGGTGGAATTGATGACCCCTGGCACGCTGCGGGTGGCCGTTTCCAGGGGGATGGTGACCAATCGCTCGATTTCCTCCGCCGCGTGGCCGGGCCATTGGGTCTGCACGTTTAATTGCACGTTGGTGAACTCGGGGAAGGCCATGATCTCACTGTTGAAGGCCACGTAAGCCCCGTAACCCACGATGCCCATCAGGAGGAAAAGGAACAATACGAAGGCTTCCCTTTGGAACTGCATCCATTTCAATATGAGTTTTACCATTTTCGATCCTTTTAACCTTTGTCCATCATTCTCTCAACCGCAGGCCGTATTTTCCGCACGGAGGGGATCAGCCGCCCCCGTAGATGCCATTGACCTTTGCCCAGAGGAAGATTCCTCCTTCGCTGGCCACGTTATCCCCTTCCTTCAATTCGCCTGCGTTCACCGGCCTCACGGAACTTAATTCGTCCGTCTCGTTGACCACCTGGACTTCCACCGCCACGGGGTTATTCTCGTCCCCCTTCATGACGTATTGCTTATCGTGACTGAAGACCAGGGATGTGGAAGGAACCTTGAGAATGGGCTGGCTCGCGCCAGTCTGCACGGTGCCATAGACCAGCTCGGACAGGTTGACCGTGGCAGGAAGCACCACCGGTCGCAAACGCACGATAGTCGTGCGTTGGTTGGGATCGATCGTGGGTACGATCGTCTCGATGGTGGAGTTATAGGACGTCTGGGAGTCGGATGCTAGTTGGAAGGTGACCTTCTGACCCCGGCGGAGGTCTGAAACATATTTTTCCGCAAAATCCAACTCGATTGTGAGTTTGCGCATATCCAGGATATTGGACAACTGTTGGCCTTGGCTATAAATCGTGCCGGCGCTGACCAGGTTCTGGAGAATAACGCCCTTGAAGAGGGAAACGATCTCGTACTGTCCGGATACCACTTTGACGCCCAGTTCCTTTTCACGCTGGTTGGCCGCGTCGATAAGATCCTGAACGCCATTTTTCTGGGCCAAGAGCTTTTCCTCGGCCAGTGCCTCGCATTCCGAATCATTGACCAGGAAAAGCGGGTCGCCCACCTCGACGGAGTCCCCTTCCTTCTTGAGAACCGAGATAATCCGCCCCTGGGTATTGGCCGACTGGCTTTTTAGGGCCCCCGCCTGGGGGATGATCTTTCCCGTCGTTCGGATTCCGGTGATCTCCTCGCCCGCTACCACCTTTGTCCATTGAAAGTCGTTGGCCCAGGCCCTCGCCCCGACAGTTAGCGTTCCCATCAGCAAAAGCATTTGGAATGTTTTCATCTCAGCACCTCTCCTCAAAAGTCTTATTTCGCTTCTTTTTCCCCATCCCCGTTTCCAGCTCCCACGGTGGGCGTGGGTAGGGGGATGGAGGTTTCATTTCCACTCAAAACTTTTTGATCGTTCTCAACAACCGGAGCCGCCACCGCCGAATCGGGTGATCCTAAAAGATGATCCGGGGTAGAAGTGGGTGTAGGAGAAGAACTCGCCGGTGCCAAGTTGGATTCATTCGTCGTTGAAACTTCGTCCGAATTGCCCAGTTCCCTCAAGCCGGCCAGATGGGCGTTGACGATTTCCTGGCGGATCTGAATATCCTCGGTTTTCAGGCTGGCATAGGTCTGCCGGGCCAGCATTAGGTCGGCAAAATGTAGTTGGCCTCTTTTATAAGCCTCCACCGCTGCCTGCCTCATGGTTTCGGCCAGGAGCAGGTCCCGGTCATGCAGTTGGTGGAACCTCGCCTTGCTTCGCTTGTAGTCCAGGACGCCCGCCTCCTGGGCCGAGTTGTCCTGCAAAAGCTGGAGCCGGGCCTGTTCCCGGGCCACAATCCCCTGGTTCTCGCTTCGCTGGGCTTCCGCCACCTCGCGGAAGGGGAAGAGGATGGGAAGGGTGAAGGAAACCGTGAGGTTATAGTCGTTGGGCTGCTGGGTGGGACTGTCGTTGTAGGGGGCGATGGCGTTGTTCGGGTCGTAGTAATCCTTGGTAAAGCTGAAGGTCGGGTCCGGAAACTGGTTCCAAAAGCCGGTGGCCCGGGTGGCTTCCCCCACGTCCACATTGGCCCTGTCGCGCAATTGGCCCGAGGTTTTGCCGCCCAATTCACGGATGATGTCGGGGGAAACATCCTCCGGCAGTTCGAAACCGGTCACCTGGCCCGAGGGAATCTTCATCAGCCGGGCGTACAGTTCCACGGCCGTCGTCAGCTGGTCCTGGGCGGTTTTGAGATCCCTTTGCGCCTGGGTCAACTGCAATTCGGCGCTGATTTTCTGGGTCTGGTTGGATTGGCCGTGGACGTATTGGAGGCGGATAGCCTCGGTGATGGTCTCCAGGTCCTGGACGTTCTGTTTCTGGAACTCGATCATGGCCTGTGCCGTAGCGCCGGTCATATAGGCCTGGGCGATGGCGACGGCCAGGTCGTATTTTTGAGCGGTTAACTCGAACCTTTGTTGTTCCGCGTTGGCGCAGTCCAGCTGGTTCATGAAGATGCTCTTCAAGGGGAAGGGGTAGGTGAGGGAAAGGCCAAGGGTATAAAAGGTCTGGCTGTAATCATCCGTATAGGAAAAGCTGGGCTCCTCGGGCACGAACCGCCTCCAGGTATCGTCCGAAAAAATGCCCGCCAGGTTCTTTTGGGCCTGCAATTGAGAAGAATTCTCCCAGGTTGTCCGGATGGCCTGTTCCAGGGTGAGGGTTTGGGCCCTCGCCACAAGTGACAGGCCCCACACCGCCAGAATGTATGTAGAGAGTATTTTTTTCATGACTCAACCCCGACCATGAATTTTTTATGTTTACCGTAGTGTTCCGCCGCTAAGCCCAAAACGCAGTAATCGTCCATCATTCCGAAAACCGGAACGCTGTCCGGGATCAGGTCAAAGGGGCACAAGAGGTAAAACAACGCCCCATAGGCCACCAGCTTTTCCCCGGCAGTCAAATGCTTACTGGATACCACCCTCTTCAAGGTGGAAATCCTCTCTTTCCAATCGCTTCCCAGGTTTACGAAGGAGGAAATCTTCTTTTGTTTTTTCTCCACTTCGAGCCGGTGCCCGGGCGCGGCGCCGATCTCGGACAGCCCCTTCATGATGGAATCCATCGAGAACCGCTCCGTCCTCCGACCCGAAGCCTTGAAGCCCAGGCTCTTCATGGCGGCACGGAAGTAAAGCCTTTGGCTTTCCCTCAAGGCTTTCCGCACGAACGCCGATTCGGGTAAAAGCATCCCCTCCGCGACCATCTGGTAAACTGCGTCCCAAACGGTTTTTTCGTAGATCGCCGGGATTGTTTTCCCCGGCGCATTTTTCATCCAGCGCCGGATAGTCATATTGGAAATTCCCAGGCGTTTCGCCATCTGCTCAGGCGAAAGTTTCGTTTCGCGCATTAAAATTAACAAATGTGAATTCTTCATGGCGGAAGTGTACGACAGGAGCGCATTAAGTTGCTGTTAGAAGAAAGCCGGAATTGTTTAGAAAGTGTTAGCAACAATTAACAAATGTTAATTTCAGATTAACGGCCCAAAATGGGAAATGAGGAAACGACAGAACAAACGGCGCAAGATGTTGAAATGTTTTTCTGGAGAGCGACTTCTCAGAGGGCGGCTTTGCCTCTGTCTCCAGTGCGGATCCGCACGGCATCCACGACCGAATAGATAAATATTTTTCCATCCCCAATTTCGCCCTTGCGGGCAGCCTTGACGATAGAATCGATGGTCTTTTCCACCAAATTGTCTTCCACCACCATCGAAACCACTAACTTGGGAAGGAGCCCCTCCACACTTTGACTTCGGTAAATATCGGTTGCGCCTTTTTGCGTCCCATGGCCTTGGGCCTCCAGGACTGTCACTCCGGCATAGCCGACGGCTTCCAAACTGGCCAAAACCGCCCTTAAGGAATTCGGCCGAACAATCGCTTCAATACGTTTCATAATTGAAATCCCTTTTTCCGTAATTAAATTTAAAGAAATACCCGGCTTAGCTTTGAATATTTAAGCGTTCTAAGAATGGCTGGAAACGACCACCTTTTCACGGACAGACCCCTTCTCCATCGAAAGGGCATTGATTCCCTTCTCGCCCGTGCGGATCCGGATGGCTTCCTTGATCTCGGTGATGAAAATCTTTCCGTCCCCTTCTTCACCGGTCCGCGCACCCAAAAGGATGGCGCGAATCACCTTATCTTGATCCCTGTTTTCCACCACCATTTCGATCCGTACTTTGGGGAGAAAATCGACCCTCATCCCCTGGGGCCAATGAGAATGCAGGCCCCCTTGGCGGCCATGACCTTCCAGTTCCATCACCATCATTCCCGGGTAACCTACCCGCCGTAATCTAGCGCAAACTGGTTCTAATTTTTCGGGCCGAATTATCGCTTCAATTTTTAACATGACGTGCTCCCCTCAGGCTGTTTCAAAAAAAAAGGCCGGCCTTTTCAGGTCGGCCTCCCCCTTATGCGGACAATTTTTGGTTCAGCCGATCTAAGCCCTGCTAAAAAGAATTTCACCCAGACGACCGGGTTTTGGGTTCGGAACCTGGTTTTCGGAAAGGGCCCTTTCTCCTTCTTCCCCGCTGCTGATCCGGTAGGCTTCGGCGATTTCATAAACGAAAATCTTTCCGTCCCCCACTTGGCCCGTTTGGGCGCTTCTCATAATGGCACGGACTATCTTTGCCGCGTCCTTGGCGGGACAGACAATTTCCAGTTTGATCTTGGGTAGCAGTTCCACCTTGTACTCACGGCCGCGCCAAACCTGCGTGAAGCCTTTTTGGGTGCCATGGCCTTCGACTTCCGTGACCGTAACTCCCCCGTAGCCGGCTTCGGCTAAAGCCGCCTTCACTTCGTCAAATTTAACGGGCCGGATAATGGCCTCTATCTTTTTCATCTCGTCACCTCCGACCCGTTAATTGACGCTGAAACGCCTTCACTTCACAACCGACACGCTCCCAAGGCTGGCTTGGGCAAATCGAGCCGAAGAATCGCCGCTGATCGCCGAAGCTCCATACATAAAGGGTGCGTATTTACCAAGGTTCGCTTCCACCTCATCCTTTAAAGCCGCTGAGGCGAGCATGATCTTTTTTCCATTGGACAAGGTCACTTCGGCCTCGTGCTTGGAATTAAGAATCATGTGGCTCACCGGACAGGCCTGGTACCAAGCGCCGATCATCATGATACCTGAAGCGTATTTGATGGCCCCTTTGTGCCATGGGGTCACTTCTTCAATTTGAACCGGCGCATTGGCCGAGGCCAGGGCTGCTCCTGGATAGGTCAAAGCCGGGTGATTTCCCGCGAAACTTAGTGAGGTCGTTCCTAGTATTAAGGCCAACGCTAAGGTTGAAGTGCTTTTTAAAGTTTTCATCTTGTTTCTCCTTTTCAGCAATTTTAAAAAAATTTTTAATTCAAAACATTTCCTCCTTTTTCAAAAGAATGAACCCGGACAAACCGGTTGTGGCGAGAACTAAACCCAGCATGAGTACGATGAGTTGAATCATGGAATCCCCTCTCTTTCTTCGGTTCCGCTATTTGGAAATTTTTTCGGGAACCAATTCCCTTCTTGCAACGTAAATATACGGCGAGAGCCGATTAGGATGCTGTTAGATGGTGTTCCGGATTTGTTGCGGGGGCGTTTGTTAGGAAGGAGTTAGAACATCGTTAGGAAAGTGTTTAGGATGAAAAAAATGAGGGCACCACACGTTTTGCGAACCAAAAAAATTCTTTCCCGGGTCTTGAGGCCATCAGAGAATTGAATGGAATAGGAGTGCCGAAAAACTACTTTTATTGAACTGCTTCCTGAACACAGCGACAGCCATGTTCATGTAAATGTCCCATCAGTTCCTGTCCATCCTCTTTTTCGGGATCCCAATTACTCCGGTGAGCGGACTGCAGACAGTCATCGCCGTTGGCAAAAGATCCGCCCCGTAAAACTTTTGATTTGCCCTCGACCGGTCCTGTCGGATTTCGTCCCGGGCTTGAGACGTAATAATCAGCGCTGTACCAATCGGACACCCATTCCCATAGATCTCCCACGGCGTCATAAAGGCCGAAGGGGTTAGGTTTTAACTGACCCACCGGCCAGGTTTTATAGTAGGAATTTCCCTCATACCAGGCGTATTGGGAGGCCTGTCCCCCATCATTTCCCCAAAAATAAGTCGATTCAGTTCCCCCCCGGACGGCCTTTTCCCATTCAGCTTCCGTGGGAAGTCTCCCCCCGGCCCATTTGCAATAGGCGTCCGCCGCCTTCCAGGTCAGGTTTAAGACAGGATGGCTACCCCTTCCCCAATGAGGTGAGGGCTTGTTGTAAAGAACAAAGCCATCCGATGGTTTTGGCCGACCCGTGGCGTCGCAAAATTTGTCATAGCGGTCGAACGTTACCAATGTTTGATCCATGTAAAAAGAACTAACCCAAACCTGGTGCGCGGGTTTCTCGTCCTTTTCTCCCTTGTCTTTCGGAGAGCCCATCCTGAAATATCCCGCTGGAATCAACACCATGGCCGCTCCATCCTTGCCGGTGATTGACTGGGGAAGATTTTTCGTTTGATCCAGCTCAAGTTGGTTTTCCTTTTCCTCCGCGCCGGCTTCCTTGGTGGCTTCCGCCGTTGGGTCCAGGAGGGTGGAGGCGGAGGAGGCGGAGGCCACCACTTGCACCAAGAGGAGCCTCACCTGGAACAATTCGGCCGAGAAGGCCTGGAAATCGTCCCCGGCCTTCCAGGTAATGCTTTTTCCCTTGCCCGGCCTCACCCCATGCAAGTCTCCTTGAAGAGATTGGGGGGAAGGCTGGATGTCCCATGTTTTACCCTGATCATTTGATGCTTGAATCAATACATCCTCGGCCCTGTCCTGGGAATCATAAAAGTCATAGGTGATATGAACTTCTTTGTTTTGACTGTCCAAAGTAAATTGAACATGGGCGATTTCTTGGGAATGGGCCTGGCTCACTTCCCAGAGCATGAAGAGGATAAGTGCGATTTGAATTTTAAATATTTTTTTCACGAAATATCCCTTGAATGGATTAATGGCGATCACAAACCTTTTATAACTTCCGGTTCAATCGGCAAAGCCAAGCGGAAAATCATTCCACCCTCCGGCCGGTTTTCAGCCGTCAATGTCCCCCGATGGATATCGACCATGCCCTTACAAATGGCCAACCCCAATCCGGCGCCACTCTTTTTTTCCTTCTGCGGGCCCCGATAAAACTTGTCGAATAAATGCAACAGGTCTTGTGCGGGCACTCCCGGACCCCGGTCCGCCACCTGGACCACCCATATATTTTTATCGATCCAAGACGTGATTTCGAGGGGACTTCCTTCCGGGGTATATTTCAAGGCATTGTCCAAAAGATTGGTCACCACTTGGCCGATGAGGAGACCATCCATGGGAACCAGGGGAAGGTCGGGCGGAACATTCATTTCCAATTTCCTTCCGTTCATCCGCTTGCGAACCCGGGCTACCGCGGAGCCGATGACATCGAGTGGGTCGTTGGGTTCCTTTTTGGGTTGGATCGTGCCCGCTTCGATCTGGGTCATTTCCAACAGGTTGGTCACCAGCCTCTCCAAACGGCCGGTTTCTTCGTGGACGTTTTCCAGAAAATCCCGCCGGGTCGCAGCCCCCATCGCCTCGCCCGACTCCAACAATCCTCCAATGGCTCCCTTGATGGTGGCCAGGGGGGTGCGCAAATCATGCGATACGGAGCTCAAGAGGGAACTTCGTAATTTTTCCGTTTCCATCTGCAACTGGGCTTCCTGCTTTTCCTCGGCCAGTTTGTCCCCTAAAACCGCCAGGGCGGTCTGGTGAGCGAAAGCTTCCAGGAGGTGGAGCTGCTCCGGAATAAAAAGCCTGTCCGGGAAATGAGATTTCACGCCCAACGCTCCCACTGGCTCGCCCCCGGCCAAAAGGGGAACATAAAGCTCCTGCGCGTCCGGAAGGGTATCCGTCCCCTTGCCCGCCATTTGCCCCAAGTCATAGGCCCACTGGGCTACCCCCATTTCCTTGGATGAAAGATGCGGGTCCGCGGTGGTGGAGCATCGCGCCTCAAGCCGATTTTGTTCATTGGGTAGAAAAGCGGTAACCGAACTTTCGAAGACCTCGGAAATATGCTTCACCGCCGCGTTTAAAAGTTCGTTCGTACCACGGGTAGACGCCAGTTCCCGGGAAAGGCCGTAAAGGGCTTCCGTTCGGCGCTCCCTTAAGCGAGAGAGCCGGGTTTGGGTTTTCATGCGTACCGTCAAGTTGCTGATGATGAGGCCCACGGTCAGCATGACCAAGAAAATGGTGATATATCGGCTGTCATAAACGTCAAATTCATACAGGGGCGGGACGAAAAAAAAGTCGAAGGCAAGGACGTTCAGGATACAGGCCGCCACACAAGGCCATACACCCTGGGAAGCGGACAAAACCGCTACGCCCAGGAGATAGACCATGATTTGGTTGACGTAAATGAGCGTCTGGCTGGAGGGGTCCATATACATAAAAATGATTTGGTTGAACGCCGTGCAAAGCGCCATTTCCAAAAAGGTGAATCCGAAACCTTTCCAATCCCACTTCAAGGGCGACTTTCCCACCACCTTGGGCGCCAGTTCGTCCGAATCCCCGGGTGTCACGGCCACCTCAATATCCCTGCACTCCCGTAATAACCGGTTGACCCTGGAGCCTGAAAATAGATGTCTCCAGGATCGCTTGGACGGGGAGCCCACTAATATCCGGGTCACGCTTTTATCCCGGGCGTAGGTCAGAACTTCATCCACGAAGTCCGATCCCGTCAGGATGGCCGTTTCCGCTCCCAGCCTCTCGGCCAGCCTTAAATGTTGGATGGCCATGGCTTCCAAATCTTTTTCTTTGTTTTCCGAGTGAAAAGACGCTTCCACGTAAACCGCCGTCCAGTCGGCCCGCATGCTTTTGGCCATGCGGTGGGCGGCTCGGACCAATTTGGCGGAGGAGGGACTGGCGCTGATACAGACCAGCAGTCGTTCTCGAATGGGCCAGGCCTGGGAACTGGCCATGCCCCGGTGATGAATCTGGACCTGATCGTTCACCCAATCGGTCGTGATCCGTAGGGCCATCTCGCGGAAAGCGTCCAGGTTGGCCCGCTTGAAAAAATGCCAATTGGCCGGTTGATGAGCCTCGGGTATGAAGATCAGGTCCTTATCCAGGCGTTCCAAAAGGTCGCTAGGGGGCAGGTCCACCAGTTCCAGTTCATCCGCGTTTTCAAGAACCGAATCGGGAACCGTCTCCCAAACCATAATATCGGTGAGCCGGATGACGATATCGTGCAGACTTTCGAGTTGCTGAACATTGAGGGTGGTATAGACGTCGATTCCACTTTCAAGTATCTCTTCCACGTCTTGCCAGCGTTTCAGGTGGCGGATACCCTCCCCGTTCAAATGAGCCAAATGATCCACGATCAGGAGGCCGGGGCGCCGCTTCAATGCCTGATCCAAATCCAATTCTTTTAAAAGCACACCCCTTTGCCATATTTCCAAAGGTGGGATGATATCCATGCCCGCGAGGAGGGCTTCCGTTTCCTTGCTGTCGTGGGTATCCAAAATTCCAACAGCTACATCCACCCCTTCAGCCTTTTTAAGGCGGGCGGCTTCCAGCATGGTGTAAGTTTTCCCCACGCCGGGATAGGCCCCGAAAAAGATCTTTAGTTTTCCACGGTGACGCGCTTTTTCGTCTTCGTTAAATTTTTTGAGTAGTTCATCCGGATTCGGGCGTTTATCTTTCATATCGATCCCATCTTTGATGGTCAGCCATACCCATTTAACCGCAAATAATTCAATGGATGATTGGAAAAACCGGGGCTCGGGCAAGATTTAATTAATTATTAAGGGGTCAAGAACAGGATTTATTCGTATTTCAGCCGGTAACCCACACCCGGTTCGGTGAGAAGATACTGGGGAAGGGCCGGGTCCGATTCCAATTTTTGCCGCAGTTGATGAATATAAAGACGCAGATTTCGTCCCTGTTCATCCCCGCCGGGACCCCAAATTTCACCAATAATCAATTTTTGCGTCACTACTTTACCCGCGTGACGGATAAGCAAAGCCAAAAGGTTGTATTCATTCGGCGTCAAATGGACTTCTTTGCCATGAACCGTAACAATTCGAGCCGATAAATCCACTTTGAAATCGGCGGTTTCAAAGACCGGTTCATTGCCCTGCTGTTTCATGTTATTCAAGTGTTTCAAGGCCACGCGTATGCGGGCCATCAATTCTTCAACATCAAAGGGCTTGGCGAGATAATCATCCGCACCCGCGTCCAACCCCTCTACCTTTTCTTTTTCTTTACCCCGGGCCGTCAGGATAATAACGGGAACCTGGGTCCATTCACGCAAACGGCGAAGAACGACCAAGCCGTCCAAATCCGGAAGCCCCAAATCCAAAAGAATGAGATCCGGTTTATGGGAAGAAGCGAGGGCCAGGCCTTCATGGGCGGTTTCCGCCTCAACCACTTTGAAATCATGATTTTCCAAATAGGGTTTTAAAAAACGGCGAATCGGCTTTTCATCTTCAATCATTAAGACCAAATATTTATTCGTCATCTTGAATACTCTCTTCGGTGCCGCTTCAATTTGTGGGTCCATTTTAGCACCTCGAAAATAAGGAAGGGGCGGCTTTGAGACCGCCCCCCTTTACAGCTTTTAAGGAGGAGAGAACGCTGAGCCGGATCCCTGAAATCAGGCCCAGCGTTTCAAGTTCAAACTTTATTAACCTCAAACCATCCTTTGACTTAAATGTGCACCATGATAGAGCCGACGATGACGTCTTCGAATTGCACGAGGTTAGGTGTATAGCCCCCGCTGACTTGTTGGGACCCTGTGCCAGCTCCCGCTTGCCATCCATCCGAAGAAGTTTCCCCGCCCGGACCGTTGAAGTAATTGATCGTTGAAAAGCGATGCGTGTATTCCAGGTCAAAGGTCAAGTATTCGGTTGGCATGTATTGGAAGCCGAAATCGTAATCCCAGCAAGTCCAAGGCAAGCCCGGGCTCTCCGTAAATGCGGCGTTTGCAGCAGGATCGTTTGAATAGTTCTGGGCCGAATCTCCATCAATCGACGGAATAAGCGCCAAGTAGCGTCCTGGGTTGTCCATGAAACCGCCACCGAAGGTAAAGGCCCAGTGATCGTGATCAAACCAAGTCCGATCGTACATCATGGCTCCCAAGAAGCGTTCGGCGTTGGGACCATTGGCGGCGACGTTAACAAATCCGCCACCTGTCGGAATGATCTGACCCGAATTGAGGGCGAAAGGAGCCCCAGTATTTCCAATGAACATAGGTCCTTGTTGAAAACCTGCGTCGGCCGTAATGGAAAAGGCCATCTTATCGATCCCGTTCGATTTTGGATCGTCCAAATACTTGTAGAGAACGCTGTCATCCGTGTGGTACCGGTTGCAATTAGGTGAATCAGGCGTATCCGGACCCGCATAATTGTTCGAAATCACAACCAAATCAGCACTGGGCGCCCAGCGGAGTTCAAAGCCAAGATTTACCCCTGATCCACCCAGTCCGCTGTCGAACGTACCATAGGTTTGCCAGCCGTTGATGATCCAGGGCTCGATCTTCAAAGCATCACTGGGGAAGAACTGGATGCGCATTCCTGTGAAAAACCAGGGTGTGTTGGAAGAAACGTAGGAAGCCTGGTAGCACCAGTTTTCCGAGTTATAAAAGCTGAAAAGGCCGACATATGATGGGAATTGGCCCATTTCAATGTTCATACCATTCGTGCCAGGGATATCAAGGTGGATACCGCCGTAGGCCTCAGTGAGAAACTGAGTTCCTTGCATGATGTTCCAAGTTCCACGCGCCGGGGTTTCGTCGTTTCTTGGCACCTGGTTAGCGTACATGCCGAATTCGGTCATGAGTCGGGCATGAACGTGTGGATCTGGGGTGAAATCGCCCCCGAATCCGACATGCTCAACTTCCACTTCATTGCCCATGGCCATGGCCGTTGACCCGTTGATCATATGGTCGTTCGGATTGGTAAATTGATAGGCGTAATTCGTGTCAAAAAGCAGTTCCGGCGAGAAGACTTTTCCCGCCATGGGAAAATCTTTCTCATGGGTGTTACCGTTCACCCAGGTGAAGTCATAATCGTTCATAAAGCCCTGCAGCCCCGCCGGCGTTGCCGCCTCGGTCGCAGCAGGAGTAGCCGCCGGCGTAGCAGCAGGATCCGCCCACGACTTCCCGATCAACCCCGTCCAGGCCATCGCCAGGAAAAGGAATAGAGGCATCCCCCTCGCGATTATTTTTTTCAGCCTATTCGTTTTCATATCAAAACCCACCTTTCCCCGCTCAGGGTAAATTTCGAGGAATCCATCTCCCGACCAACCCCCGTCTCTCACATCGGAGGCGTCTTCCTCTTTTTACTTCTCCATCCTTTTTCTTCAGTCCGTCCGGTTCTCCAATTTACCCGTTCGGATTCCTAACACGTGCACTCACTAAAGCAACCCTCGTGCCAATCCTAACAACGCGTCATTTCCTAAAAATCAAAACCAAAAATTTACGAACAAGAAACAAATTTGTGTGACGCGGAACATTAATTGTTCAATCAAACAATTCCTAACGAATCATTAACAAAAAAATTAATTTTCCAAACAACTCTCTAGCTGATTTCCAGGAAAATGAATGTTCACTTTCTGGTTTTATGAACGAATGTTTTTGAAAAGCAAGCGAATGATATGTCAGGGATCGATTAGAATTCTCTTAGGAAGGAAGCGGAAAGCATTAAGAAACTGTTAGCAAAAGTGCCACTCAATGCGAAACAATTACACCATCTCTTCGAAATTTCCCCAGCGAGCCGAATGCACCGGGGTATGCTTCATCAAAACTGTTGGCAAGAAAATCCTGAAAAGAATTTTGGCTCGGGTCGAGGAAAGCGGATGCTTTTCAGCAGCAGTTCGATCAAATCAGACTTGATAAAGGGCAACACACAGGGTCAGTTGCAGTCGTAAAAAAGAATTCTCCCACCAATAATTTAAAGCCGGGCAAGATCACACGGCCAAGGCACTAATAAACTTCATTTACCGAAAGACCTTTTGGTTTATTTGGAATAACCAACCAGGTAATAAATAATCAAAGCCAGCATGAGTCCCAGAGCCACAAGTGACCAGACACCCGAATCCATGTTTGCCTCCCTTGGCTGAATTTTGAGAAGTTTACGTCTGAGGCCGACAAGGATTTCATTATGATTGGGTTGGAAGATATTAAAAAATCAGTAAATATCCGGTTTTGGAGGGCGTGATTTTCGCCCTTACGTTCAACCGAAGCCTTGACGGGAGATACCCACCCACTTAACCTTCTTGTGCCATCCCCATCCCATTTTCCAAAAAGGTGATTTGATGCCCTCCCCCGTGCACATCCACGAAGTCCTCATCCGGGAACAACACCTGGATGCTTACGGCCATGTCAACAACGCCGCTTATATGGTTCTCTTTGAGGAGGCCCGTTGGGAATGGATCACCCCCCAGGGTTTCGGGGCGGATCGGGTTCAGCAAATTCAATACGGTCCGGTGCTTTTAGAAGCCGAGATTCGGTTCAGACGCGAGATCAAATTGCGGGAAAAGATCCGGATCCATACCTCCCTCAAGGAACAAAAGGGCAGGATCAGTTACATTTACCAGGAAATGATCAAAGAAGACGGCCAATTGGGGGCGGATGGTACCTTTGTCGTCGGCCTATTCGACCTGAAGGCCCGAAAATTGATGGCCCCGACCCCTGAATGGAAAAGAGCCATAGGATTGGAATAAACGAGGCGAAAACCCGTTTTGGAGCACGGGGTGAAATGAGACCTTGCTACGTCCTAATCTCATATATATTGGAACACCCAAGAGAAAGGCTCTATCAATATGAAACAATTTAAATCTTGGTTATCCCTCTTCTTGTGGGTGGCCTTTCCATGCTCCCTTCTGGCCCAGCAGGTTGACTGGTCCCGAACCAAGGCAGAGAGCAAAACGACCTCGACTCCGACCGCGCAACCGGAAGATAACGCCAAACCCCAGAGCGAATCCCGGCCTGCGACCCCGTCCCGGCCCGTTGTCGGTTCAAATTTTTCCAATCCCCGTACCGTTCGCCCCTCCACCCCGATTGATCAATGGACCGGTAACCGGGCCGTTGAAATCGACGTGAGCCAGCCCAGCGGCACCTGGGATACCCTGGAAAACCCTCCGCAGTTGCAAACCGAATTCATACCCCAAAATCTCGCTGCCAGCTCGAACGCGGACTTGACGATCAGCCCCGCTTCCTCCGCCGATGAGGCTCCCGCCCTGAGAAGCCGCGCCCCGCACCAGCACCATCCTTACCAGCCCGGATACGTTCGAAAAAAATTGCAAAAACTTGGAGTGGCCAAGATCCCCTATCCCCTGACGAAACGATCCCAATTGCTGGACGATGACCGGGCCCATTCCATTATCCGCACCCCCCGTAAAGGCCCCGGCCATCAACTCCTTACCGCCACCGCCCTCTCACCCCGGGAATACAACGACCAGTTGGTCCGGGGCCCCATGTCCTTGATCGATCAGGACGATTGGCGCAAAGCCATCAACCAATGGAATCTCACCGAGACTAAACCAAACCACTACTATTGGCATGAAACGAAAAGTTTCAATTATTGCCATTACCTGGATACTTCCGGAAATCAATGGTACGGATGGTACGCGGGAAACAATTACTTCTGGACCCGCTGTTATGGCGATCTCTGGTGGTGGTACGACACGGATTTCAACCGCTGGTGCTTTTGGAGTGAAGGCTGGTGGTGGTGGCAGGATCCCTATCATGTGGGCGACCTGTATTTTTACAACGGGGATCAGTACATTCCCTGCAACTCGGCCAACGATCAGGTGGAAGTGACCACGGCGGCCATCTCCAATCCCGTTTCCATCGTGAGCCCGGATAGCACCCGTCTGATCAAGATTTTAGGAACCGAGCAGGACGCCTTCTTATATGACACCAATGTCCCCGCCGCTTTTAAACCCATGTACCTGGCGTCCAAGGTTCAAAAGGTTTTATTCGTGGATCCAGGCGACGGGGGGCCCTATGAGATTGACTTGACTCTCGCGGATGGAACCGTGAATTTCTTCGATCTCCAGGGCAATCCGCTGGAAACCACGGCCATGGGAGACGGAACCATACCGGCTCCAGACCCCAGTTCGGGAAATCTTCCGACAACCCAGCAATAAACAGAAGTCCGAATAAGCCCCCTTTTACTAAGGGGGTCTCAGTCGTGTGGAATCTACTTATTTAATTTTTAATGGAATCCAAAACCATATTCAGTTTCAACATCATTCCACTCGGGTCCCCAATGAATTGAAGGCGGCCCAGGAAGCTATCCGGCCTCGATCCTAAAGCTCATTTTCTCCTCCCGAAAAGAACCTGGCGACCCTTAACCATTTCGCGAAAGGATGAAAACCTTGATTTCCTTTTTTTCATGGTTTTCTCCCTCTTATCCCTTTCCCGTGACCAAGTCTTAGGGTTGAATGATCGTTGATTTTCACAATGAATTTCATAACTATTTGGATCATGAAGCAACTTTTTTGGGAATGGATTCGTCAAATAAATGTAGGTGATTGAAGGGTGAAAACACCTTTGGAAAACCATGGCAATTAACAGGACTCATAACCAATGAATTGGGGCTGAGGCGATGTTTAAAAAGATTAACATTCCTGTGAGGGCTTTATTACTGGCTTTGGTGGCCGCGTTCGCCATGCGGCCCGTCGTGGTTTGCGCCACCAACGGGTCCATTCAATCCAGCGGCCAGCAACAATCCCATTCTTTTTCCGTTGATTCCCAATATCTTTCCGCATCCCATGTAACCCTTCAAACTATCGCAAAAGAGGCGCCTGAATTCACGGCCCTGACACCTTGTGTTTCCCGGGAGAAGTTTTCTTCTCCTCCGGAAACCCTTTCGAACCTTGTTTTGGCCTCCGGTAGTTCCTCCCCAAAAACTTACCTCGTTTTAAGAATCTAAAAATTCCTTTCGTGTAGTCCCCAACCGGGATTGGTTTCGGCCCGGTGGGTATTCGCGCGTGATTTTTCACGCCCGGAAATAACTCGCGAATGGAGGATCTATGAGCCGCGAAGAATTTTGGCTGGGTGTCTGCGTTTACATTTTGATTATCGTTTCCGGGTTTTCAGGAACGATCATGAAAAAACTGGAAATACTTGCTTGGGATAAGCCAATCCTCAAGTTGATTAGCGGCTATTTCCAGCCTTCTCAACAACTTTCCGTGATAGTAACCCATAAAAACACGATTTTAATTTCCGGTGTTTGGCCCCAAAAGGTTTCGTCTCAAAAACCGTCTTTTGTGGTTTTGAATGGGACTGCCAACGGCCAATTTCGGAATGAAAACGGGAAAAGGACTATTCCAAATCCTTTGGGATCTAGATCGGGGGATGTCCCTGCGAAGAACCCAACTTTGTTTTTGGGCAGCAAACCTATCATGAAAAAACCTTCCCCACTTCCGGAAGGGAAAATGACTTTGGAAGCGGAACCTTCCAAGGGTTGAGTTAACAAACGAATGGGGAATATTTGTTGAAAGTTGCGGACACAAAGGATTCAAAGGTTGCAATTCATAAATCGAAAGGAGAAGTGCCATGTTGAACCCTAGAAAAATAATCCGCAGGGGTGGTTGTTTACTCTTGGCCGTACTCATATGCGGCTGCGGGAGCAGTAAGAAAATTGTAAGCGAGGATATTCCCGGAAAATCGATGGCGAACGAGGAGTCTCCCACGGCAAAGCCAAAGTTGATTGCCTTGAGTCACTATGTTGTTAAGAGGCATGACAACTTGTGGGAAATTGCCGGTCGGCCCGGAATTTATTCCGATTCCTTCGAATGGCCTCTTCTCTTTAAGGCAAACCGGGATGAGATCAAGGACCCCGATTTGATTTACCCGCGTCAGGATTTAAAAGTGCGGACGGGTATATCCATGGAAGATATCAACCAGGCGAAGCAATTGGCTTCGGCCACGCCCAGGTTCGTGCCCCATTCAAAACCAAGGGAGACACTGCCGGTTGATTATTTTTAAGCCCTCACCTCCCAAAACTGGCCCGGGTGCAGCCCCGGGCCTAAGCCCGGCTTCCTCCAGCCGGGCGATTAATCCAACCCCGGCCATTTTACCGAGGGGAGTTTGGAAACGACGGTTTGAGAAGAAAGAGGAAGGGGCCGCCCCTTAAAGGGCGGTCCCACCTGCCGTTCATTTTAAAAATAAGGAGTAAGTCATGAAAAGATTGATCGCTTCTTTGGCGGCGGTTTTGTTCCTGGCGGTGGTGTCCGGTTCCGCATTCGCGGCAGAAACCGTCCCGGCCAAGACTCCCACCGCCAAGACCATGAAACATAAGGGGGCGCATAAGAAAAAAAAGAAAAAGGCCATGAAGGCCAGTTCAACCCCAACGGTCAAAAAATAATAGTCCAAACGGGCCCGGGAGGTTTCCCGGGGAACCCGTCGGGGGATAGGGTCACCCCCTATCCCCGGATGGGTTCGGAAAGTCAGCTCCCTGAATCGGACCCGGTTCAACCCCGCTTAAAGGTTTTAGGCGGGCGAAGGGATAAAAATCGAGGAGGTAGTTCAATGAGAAGCTATTGGTTTATTCCGTTAATGGTAAGCGCCATCGCCTTAACTGGATGTGGCACGACCGGCAAAATGGTTCAATCCACCGCGGCGGATCAAAACCCGGTGAATCCACAGGTCAAGGCGTTTTCCGCCTGGGGGGATGTGTCCCAGACCGAGAAGGGACTCAAGATCAATTTGGCCGGCGACCTGCTCTTTAAGGTAGGCCACACCCGGTTGAGTACTGAAGGCCTTCAAACGATCGATGGGATCGCGGCGGTATTGGCAAATCATCCCGGAGATCTGGTAAACATCCTGGAATATACCGATAACAGCGGATCATCCGCCGGAAATCTAAAACTTTCACAAAGACGGGCGGACGCTATCAAGCTCGAACTCGTGAAAAAAGGGATCGTAGTGGATTATGTGAGCGCAGTCGGGAAAGGGGATATGGAACCGGTAGCTCCGAATGACACGGCGGATAACCGGTCGAAAAACCGACGGGTTGAACTGGACATTACCACGAACTAACCTCAAACCCGGCTGAAAAGATCTAAGACGTGAAATTGACCTTGGAGAGCGTGGAGGGGAAGGGGGAAGAAAACGGCCTTCCCCCTTTCGATCCCTTCAAGTCTTAAAAGGACGGACAAGGTTCCTTAAAAAAAGGGTAATTTATTTAAAAAAATTATCACGGGCTTTCTCAAATAGGTATCGGGAAACCGTTTTGGAACGTCGGGAAATCCACAGGAGGCGGTTAAATGGTGAATTCGCTGGCAATAATGGAATTGATACGCAAAAAAATAAATCGGGAATTCCGGCGGAATCTCAAACGTTTGGAAATTACCCCGAACCAAGCCGCAATGTTAAGGCATGTGAGCGTCCGCGGATCATGTTCATTGGCGGACATTTCACGCACCAACGTCACCGACCCGGCATCCGTGAACCGGTTAGTTAAATCGCTGGTGGGCCAGGGTCTCATTCAAAAAAATGACCATGCGAGTGATCACCGCTGCTGGCTGATTTCCTTGTCGGAGAAGGGCCGCCAAATTGCTTCCGAAATCAGTCATATCTATGCCAATGTGGACGACTTCATGATTTCACCCCTGACCATGGAGGAGAGAAATATCTTCTCTGCTCTTTTGGTTAAGGTATTAGCCGCCATGCGATCACCCAAAAAAGGTTTGGTTAAAAGGAAATTATCCGAAAGCGAAAGCGCCGTCTCCATAAGCGGCGTGAGTAGTTCGACTTGAAAACCCAGCGTTGACTCTAATTGCCTGCTTATGCGGGAAGGACCGTCCGAAAGGACGAGGCCTTGTGAAAGAAGTCGCATCATTAACAACCACATTAACGCAAGATGGAAACGTTTGTGGTATTTCAGCTGAATTCAACGCGCAGCGCCCTTGGGTGCAAAATGCCCCAAAGTTTCTTCTAACAACAAAAAATTCTAGTCCTTATTTCATGGAATCCAAAGCCAGATTCAGCTTCAACACGTTCACTCCCGGATCTCCAATGAATCCCAGCCAGCGGCCCTGCGTGTTTTGGTCCACCAGATCCCTCACCTTTTGAACATCCAACCCACGAGCCTTGGCCACCCGAGTTACCTGGTATTCGGCCGCGGCGGGACTGATATGAGGGTCCAATCCTGATCCGGAGGCCGTAACGAGATCCATGGGCACCGGGGCATCCGCCATATCCGGATGGGCTTTCCGGAGGGCATCCACTCGACCCTTGACCGTGTTGATGAAATCGGGATTGGTGGGGCCCGAATTGGAACCGCCCGAACTGGCGGCGTTATAGGCCTGGGGCGAGGTGGCACTGGGCCTGCCCCAGAAATATTTCACGTCATCGAAGGGCTGACCGATGAGTTCCGAACCCACGGTCTTACCTTTTACCACAATCAAACTTCCCCCGGCCTGATGGGGAAACAAGATTTGGCCGAACAGGGTTACGACAGCGGGATAGATCAAACCCACCAGGACCGTGAACACAGCCACGAATAGGATCGAATTTTTCGTTTCTTTCACTAATTCTTTAAACATGAAATCCTCCTAAAATTGTTAAACCAGTCCCAAGCCAACCAAAATCATGTCGATCAGTTTGATGCCGATGAAGGGTACGATCAGCCCCCCGATGCCATAGATCAGAAAATTGTTCCAAAGCAGAAGGGAAGCCGGAGCCGGCCTATAGGTGACTCCTTTGAGGGCCAGGGGCACCAGAAACACGATGATGACCGCGTTGAAGATGACCGCGGAAAGGATGGCCGATTGGGAACTATGCAGGTGCATGATGTTCAAGGCGTCCAATTCGGGGTAAGTCAGGGCGAAGGCCGCCGGAATGATGGCGAAATACTTGGCCACATCGTTGGCGATGCTGAAGGTGGTCAAGGACCCCCGGGTCATCAAGAGTTGTTTGCCGATCTTGACCACCTCGATCAACTTAGTGGGGTTGGAATCCAGATCCACCATGTTGCCCGCTTCCTTGGCGGCCTGGGTGCCGGTGTTCATGGCGACCGCCACGTCGGCTTGGGCCAGGGCCGGTGCGTCGTTGGTGCCGTCCCCCGCCATAGCCACCAGCCTGCCTCCCGCCTGGGACTCGCGGATGAGTTTCAGTTTGGTTTCAGGGGTGGCTTGCGCTAAAAAGTCGTCTACGCCCGCTTCCGCCGCGATAGCCGCGGCGGTCAGGGGGTTGTCGCCCGTAATCATGACGGTCTTAATGCCCATGCGACGAAGCTCAGCGAAACGCTCCTGGATGCCGCCCTTCACGATGTCTTTCAAATGGATGACGCCCAAAACCTTTTTACCCTCGGCTACCACCAGGGGCGTACCGCCCAGGCGGGAAATGGAATCGACACCCTTGCGCACATCCTCGGGGTATTTCCCCCCCTGTTCCTTTACAAAGTTTTCAATGGATTCGGCGGCACCCTTGCGGATCGTACGTTTTCCGATATCCACCCCGCTCATGCGGGTTTGGGCCGTAAAGGATACGAAAGTCGCGTTGAGGTTCTCGATGAGCTTGCCCCGTAAGCCATACTTTTCCTTAGCCAAAACCACAATGCTTCGCCCTTCGGGTGTCTCATCCGCCAGAGAAGCCAACTGGGCCGCCTCGGCCAGATCCTTGACGTCCACGTCGGAAGCGGGAATTAATTCGGTCGCCTGACGGTTGCCCAAAGTAATAGTTCCTGTCTTATCGAGAAGGAGCATATCCACATCGCCCGCGGCCTCGACGGCACGACCCGACATGGCAATCACATTGGCTTGGATCATACGGTCCATGCCCGCGATGCCGATGGCGGACAGAAGCCCGCCGATGGTCGTGGGGGCTAGGCAAACAAATAACGCCACCAGAACCGTCACGGTGACCACCGTCCCCGCCCCGGATACAGCGACGCTGTAGATGGAATAGGGGAGCAGGGTCGCGCAAACGATAAGGAACACGATGGTCAGGGCCGCCAAGAGTATGTTCAAAGCGATTTCATTAGGGGTTTTCTGCCGCTTGGCGCCCTCCACCATCGAAATCATGCGATCCAGGAATGATTCGCCGGGATCAGAAGACACCCGAACGATCAGCCAGTCGGAGATGACCCGGGTTCCCCCGGTCACCGCGCTGCGATCACCACCGGATTCGCGAACCACAGGCGCGGATTCACCTGTGATGGCGCTCTCGTCCACCATAGCGATCCCGACGACCGCTTCCCCGTCGGCGGGCATGAAATCCCCCGCTTCCACCAGCACCAAGTCGCCCTTGCGAAGATCGCCGGACAAGATCTCAGTTTGCTTGGATTCCTTATCGGGTTTGGAAAGTTTCTTGGCTTTTACTTCCTGGCGGCTTTTACGCAGGGTATCGGCTTGGGCCTTGCCCCGGCCCTCGGCCATGGCCTCGGCGAAATTGGCGAATATTACCGTGAACCACAGCCAGAGGGACACCGCGAATATGAACCCGGGAGCGGCTTCCCCCTTGCCGGTGACAGCTTGGAGCCAAAGCCCCGTGGTGAGGATGCTGCCCACGTAAACCGTAAACATGACCGGGTTCTTGATCATGTGGGCGGGCGTCAGTTTTTTGAAAGATTCCAGGATCGCCCTTCGGGTGATCTCCGGATCGAATAACTTATGGGCCTTCGTATGTTCCGTCATCTTAGATGCTCCTTTTTGTGGACTGGTTAAAACTTGGGTTTCCGCCCCTTTCGTCTCGGGCATTTCGGACTTCAGCCGCTTTCGCGCTTTTTTCAATCCAACCGGGGTACTCCGGGTCGATGGCTTTCGGTTCGGCTTGCGCTTCTTTTTCATGTTGTGCCGTCCTCACGATGGCGAGTAAGGAAGCGGACCAGGCCACCAGAAAGACGGAAACGCGGATGTTGTCCAAGGGGGTGGAAGCCCCCTTCAACATCAACCCGATCATTTCCTTTTCGATGGGCAGCATCATGCTTCCCCCTCCTGGTTTGTTACATCCTCAGCAGCTTTAAGTGTTCCACAATGGGCCCCAAAGCCAGGGCCGGGAAAAAGGTCAGGGCCCCCACGATGATGATCGTGGAAACCAACATCACGATGAAAAGAAGGGTGTGGGTCGGAAGGGTACCGGCGGATTCAGGAACCGTCTTCTTTTTCGCCAGACTCCCCGCGATGGCCAGGGCCGGAATGGCCAGCCAGAACCGGCCGAACCACATGGCCACCGCCCCCATCAGGTTGTAAAAGGGCGTGTTGCCGTTGATCCCCGCAAAGGCGCTTCCGTTATTGGCCACCTGGGAGGTAAAAGCGTAAAGAATCTCGCTGAAACCATGGGCACCGGGGTTTGAGGGACCCAGCTTGCCCGCGTCGGTCATCACGCCGATAGCCGTCAAAATCAGAATGACCATGGGGGGGATCAGAATAATGAGAGAGGACATCTTGATCTCATACGACTGGATCTTTTTGCCCAGGTATTCCGGCGTGCGGCCCACCATCAAACCCGCCACGAAAACCGCCAGGATGACGAAGACCAGCATGACGTAAAGCCCCGAACCGACACCGCCGAACACCACTTCGCCTAGCATCAGCATCCAGAGGGGCACGAACCCGCCCAGGGGTGTGAACGAATCATGCATGGAATTGACCGCGCCGCAGGAGGTTCCCGTCGTCGATACCGCCCAGAAGGCCGAGTTGCCGATGCCAAAGCGAACTTCCTTCCCTTCCATATTCCCGTCGTTGAGCGCCGCCCCATGGGCTCCCGCCGTCAACTTGTTGAGGAGGGGATTTCCGCTTTGTTCCGAGTTCACGCAGAGATAAACCATGGGAAGAAACAGGATCAGCATCGCGAACAAGACCGCCCATCCCTGCCGGCGATCACCTGCCATGACCCCAAAGGTGTAACAGAGGGCCGACGCAATGGTCAAAAGTCCAAGTACTTCCAATAGGTTCGTAAGAGGAGTCGGATTCTCGTATGGGTGTGCCGAGTTGGCGTTGTAAAATCCGCCGCCGTTGGTTCCCAATTGCTTAATCGCGATTTGAGAAGCCACGGGTCCCACCGCGAGAGATTGGTCTGTGACCACCACATGGGTCATTTCCGGCTTTCCGTCCTTGCCCGTCACGGGCGCACCCGCCGCAGTCGTGACTGGCTGATCGTAGGAAGTCGGCTGGACCAGGGTGGCCGTGGGATAAGACGCGAAGGTTTGGGGCGTTCCCTGTTGGATTAAGGCCAAGGCCATCACGAAACTGAGGGGAAGGAGGATATAGAGGGTGGTTCGCGTCATATCCACCCAGAAATTACCAAGCTTATCGGTTTGCTTGCGGGTAAAGCCCCGGAAAAAAGCCACCAGGGTGGCCATGCCGCTGGCTGCCGAAAGAAAATTGTGAACGGCCAACCCGGCCATCTGGGTGAAATAACTCATGGTGGATTCGCCGCCATAGTTCTGCCAGTTGGTGTTGGTGATAAAGCTGATGGCGGTGTTAAAAGCCAGATCCGGCGCCACGATCGATTGGCCTGCGGGGTTGAAAGGCAAATGCTGTTGGACGCGCATGATGACGTAGAGGATAACGCCGCCCACGATGTTGAAGAGGAGCATGGAGAGGGCATAGCCCTTCCAGTCCATTTCATCTCCCGCCCTCACACCGCAAAGACGGTAAACCAGTCGTTCGAGCCATCCCAACCACTTATCAAGAAAGAAAGGCTTGTTCTCGTAAACCCTGGCCATGTAAATTCCGAGCGGCTTGACCAGGATCAGAAGAACCGCCATGTAAAATAGGATTTGAGCCCATTGATTCGTCGTCATCTTATTTTCTCCAATTTTCGGGTTAGGGGTTTCTCAGAGGTTTTAGAACCACTCCGGTTTCAACAAGGCAATGACCAGGTAAACCAACAGACCTGCGGAGACGATGCCGCTGATGATGTAAACCGCGCTCATGACTCGCCTCCCATCATTTTGTCCAGCGCTCCGATGAGCCAGACGGTGGATACCGACAGCGCGAGAAAAATTCCGACACAATAAAGCTCAAGCATTTGTTCCTCCTAAACTCAATGAGACCCGCTTGGAACGATCTCTTTCACGGGTTTGACTCTTTACGGGATAAACAATACGACGCAAGTGGATAAGGATGCTGTTAAGAGGAGGCGGGTAAAGATTAAGAAAAGATAAAAATGCCCGTTTTTTCTTGGTCTTTTACTGTCCTGCTCCCCGCTAGAGGCGTAAAATCCTGGGAACATCCGTCAAACGCTTGTGATGAACGAGGCCTTTCCCATGGAAAACAGAAGACCCGACCCGGACCAGCTTTTAAGACAGGTCCAGGCTGAGGAAAAAGCCCAGAAGCGGGGAAAACTAAAGATTTTCTTCGGGGCCGCCCCCGGGGTCGGAAAAACCTATGCCATGCTGGAAGCCGCACGTGCCAAAAAGTCCGAGGGTTTGGATGTGGTGGTAGGGGTCGTGGAAACCCATGGACGTTCGGCCACCGCCTCCCTGGCGGAAGGCCTGGAAATTCTTCCTCCTATTGAGATGGAGTACCGGGGAACTCACCTGAAGGAAATGGATATTGACGGCGCATTGAAGCGCCGCCCTTCCCTCTTATTAGTAGACGAATTGGCTCACACCAACGCGCCCGGTTCCCGCCACCCGAAACGCTGGCAGGACGTGGAAGAGCTTTTGGATTGCGGCGTCAACGTTTATTCGACTTTGAATGTCCAGCACTTGGAAAGCCTCAACGACATCGTGGCCCAAATCACCAATGTCGTCGTTAAGGAAACCCTTCCCGATAAGGTTCTGGAAACCGCGGACGAAGTGGAATTGATCGACCTGCCGCCGGAGGACCTTTTAAAACGGCTGGAGGAAGGAAAAGTTTACCGGGCCGAGCAGGCCCAAAGGGCGGGCGAGCACTTTTTCCGGAAGGGAAATCTGACCGCCCTGCGCGAGATCGCCCTTCGCACCACCGCCGACCGGGTCAATGATCAGGTTCAGGTGTACCGTCGGGACAAGTCCATTACTCAAACCTGGGCCACGGTCGAACGCCTACTGGTTTGCGTGGGGCCCAGTCCTTCCTCGGCCAGCCTGGTGAGAGCCGCCCACCGAATGGCCAAATCCCTTCGGGCCGACTGGATCGCCCTCTATGTGGAAACCCCCCTTCTGGCCCGACAGGGCGAGGAAACCAAAGCGAAGGCGGTCCAAAACCTTCGCCTGGCCGAGCAGTTGGGCGCGGATACGGCCATCGTGAGCTCGCCTACTTTCGCGGAGGAAGTCATTGATTACGCGCGCCACCGCAATGTGACCAAGATTTTCATCGGGAAACCCCCGAAGATGGATTGGCGTTCCTTTTTGCGGCCCTCCCCCGTGGATCAGCTGATCCGCATGAGCGGCGACATCGACGTGTACGCCACCAAGGGAGAATCCGCCGATCCCAGGGATAAAAAAGTTGCGGCTGCTCGAGGCGTCCGGGAACCCTTCAACGCGAAGGGATACCTCTATGCCATCCTGGCGGTGGCGATCAGCACGGGCACCGCCTGGTTGATCTTTCCTTCCTTTGACCTGGCCAACCTGATCATGGTGTATTTTTTGGGAGTATTGGCGGTTGCTTCCAAACAGGGATTCGGTCCCTCCACCATGGCTTCCTGTCTCAGCGTCATCGCTTTTGACTATTTTTTCGTGCCACCCCGATTTTCTTTCGCCGTCAGCGACACCCAGTATCTTTTTATGTTTCTTGTAATGTTGATGGTTTCTCTTTCCATCAGCAACCTCACGGTGCGGGTGCGCCGCCAGGCCCAAGTATCGCGCCTGCGGGAACGCCGCACCTCGGCTCTATACGCCCTTTCCCGCGAGTTGGCCTCCACCCGGGGCACGGCGGAGCTCTTGGAAATCGCGGTCAAACATATTTCGGAGGTCTTTGAGAGCTCCGTCATCGCCTTCCTTCCTAATTCGGAGGGAAGACTGCAGATCCAATGCGGGGACCAGAAGTCCTTTAATCTGAGTCCCAAGGAAATGGGCGTGGCCCACTGGGCCTACGATCTGGGCCAAATCGCGGGCCGGGGCACCGACACCCTTCCCTCCACCGAAGCCCTTTATGTGCCTCTTTTGGCTTCGGGAGCGCCCGTGGGGGCCCTGGGGGTGAAACCCAGGGACGCGGACCGGCTCTTTATTCCCGAGCAGCTTCAGCTTTTAGAGGCCTTCGCCCACCAGACCGCCTTGGCCGTGGCCGGGGACAAGCTGGAGGATAAGCAGAGGGAAACCCAGATGCAGATGGAGGCGGAGAAACTGCGTAGTTCTCTTTTAAGTTCCGTGTCCCATGACCTGCGGACCCCTCTGGCCGCCATCACGGGCTCCATTTCGAGCCTCCTGGAAAATGGTAAAAGGCTTGAGGAGGCCACCCGCCATGACCTTTTATTGAACGTCCATGACGAAGCAGAGCGTTTGGAAAGACTGGTCACCAACCTGTTGGAAATGACCAAGCTGGAGGCCAAGGCCGTTCGGCCCAAGTTGGAAGCCCAACATCCCGGCGAGGTGGCAAGTTCGGCCCTGATGCGGGTTGAGAAAAAACTGGATGGGCGCAAATTGACGACCCATCTGGACTCCGATCTTCCCTTAGTCCCCATGGACGCCCTCTTGATTGAGCAAGTATTGGTAAATCTTTTGGAAAACGCGTTGAAGTACGCCCCCTCGGAAAGCCCGATTGAGCTTTCGGCGCGGGTCGAAAATGACGCCTTAAACCTGGAAGTGGCCGATCGGGGCCCGGGCCTGCCGGAAGAGGACCTTGTGAAAATTTTCGAAAAATTCTACCGGGGTCCCCAAAAAGAAATGCGGGGCGGGGCGGGTTTGGGCCTGGCCATTTGCAAAGGGATCGTGGAAATTCACGGCGGAACCATCGTGGCGAAGAACCGTCCCGGGGGAGGAGCCGTGTTCTCTTTCACCATTCCCCTGGGGACGCCCCTCGAAGTAAACTGACATTTCAGGAGAAAAATTACATGGTCGACACCGGAACCATCCTACTCATCGAAGACGAACTTCCCATCCGCCGCTTTTTAAAACCCACCCTCGCCAGCCAGGGTTTCAAGGTTTTGGAAAGTGAAAAGGGCGAAGAAGGCCTCGCCCTGGCCAGTTCCCACAACCCCGACCTCGTGCTTTTAGACTTAGGCCTGCCGGATATGGACGGGCTGGAGGTTTTAAGGCGGTTGAGGGAATGGTCCACCGTACCCGTCATCATCATCACCGCCCGCGGCAAGGAGAAAGACAAGATCGCGGGGCTGGATGCGGGGGCGGATGATTACCTGACCAAACCCTTTGGCGTGGGCGAATTGATGGCCCGTTTGAGGGTGGCCCTGCGGCATTCCCAAAGGGTCAAGCAAGGCCGGGAAGAATCCGTCTTTGAGACCCCGGACTTTAAGGTGGATCTGGCCGCCCGGGTGGTAACCGTGCGCGGCAAGGAAGTCCACTTGACCCCCAACGAATACGATCTTCTGGCAGTCTTGATCCGATTCTCGGGAAAGGTTGTCACTCAAAAGCAAATTTTAAAAGAGGTTTGGGGGCCTGCCAGCGGGGATCAGATTCAGTATCTGCGAATTTACATCTACCAATTACGCCACAAACTTGAAGCCGACCCCGACCGGCCCCAATATATTTTGACTGAGTCTGGAGTGGGATACCGCCTTAAAGCGGAGTAATTCAACCTTCCTATTCACTATCTCAAAACGAGCATTTTTCCGATAGACCGCCCGGCGGAGGTCGTGACTGATAGGTAATAGATCCCGTTTGCCAGAAAGTGCCCGCCCCATCCCGTCAAACTCACCACCACCGCCGTTCCAGAGGGAATGGAATCAAACGTCGTGTCCTGCACCTTGCGGAAATTCAACGTGAAGATTTCGACTCTCACGTTCGAATATCCCAGGTAGGGAGGGGGCAACACGTTCACCGTCGGGCCCGTCACCGGGTTCGGATAGATTCCCACCGTTCCCCGGGCTACCGATGGCACCGGCGTGACCGTGGATGTGAAAACCTTGGTAAAAGTCGGGGTGGGGGTCCAGGTCGATGTCGTTGTTGCCGTGGGAGTAAATGTCGGGGTCATCGTACGCGTCGCGGTCTCGGTAGCCGTGGACGTAAAGGTGGGCGTGG
>CAZGKT010000005.1:0-2076 GCA_964525605.1 uncultured bacterium | reverse complement strand
GACAGGGTGACGGTAGAGGTAGCTGTGGACGTGGGAGTGAAAGTTCGGGTGAGGGTCGCGGTATGGGTTGGGGTCGGGGTGGATGTAGAGGTAGGGATCGTCGTAGGCGTGGAGGTCGTGGTCATGGATAAGGTCGCCGTGGGAGAAGGTGTCGCCGTATAGGTGAATGGAGGCGTAAAAGTTGAAGTGCTGGTAAAGACGTTGGTGGAAGTCGATGTGGGACTCAAGGTCGTGGTCATGGTTCGGGTGACAGTTGGAGTTGCCGTGAAAATGATGGTAGCGGTATTCGTCGTTGTAGGAGTGTTCACCGAAGTGGAGGTTCGAGTATAGGTCATGGTATTCAAAGGTGTCGCGCTTGAGGTGGGTGTGGAAGTTTGAGTAAGGGTCAAAGTCATCGTGGCGGTGGAAGTGTTCACCAGGGTATGGGTGGGGGTAAAGGTGGTGGTCGGGGTGGAGATTTTCGTTGAGGTTAGGGTCGGAGAAGTGGTGAGTGTACTCGTTGTTGTTGGAGTCAAAGTTGAAGTGGGAGTTGCCGGTGACGTGCAAGTGGTAACCACCGCGTTGTCTCGGGTAAAAATATAATCCCTCACTTCCCCGGCGGGCGCGAACCACATGTTATTGCTTCCCGGGACCCCGTAGGTACTGTTCAGATGGGTCAGCAAATCATTGAGCGTCGTCTGGTTCGTGCTGTACTCGTCGGCGGCGGCTCCGCTACCTTGCGCGACACTATGGGTATATTCGACGAGCCACGTGGGCCTGGTTTGGGCGGCTGCGGAATCGGCCAGCGATTTCCAGGCCGTATCATCCGTTCCGAAAAGCCCCCCCCGCTGGAACTGGAACGGAAGGGCCGTGTCCACGTAGTTGTAGGAACCTCCCCCGCACTCCGCGGAAATGAGATAGGACGGGGGATATCCGGAACAGGTATTCGCCGTGGAATTTTCATAGGGAAAAACCATTTGGGAGACGTGATAACCGGGGAAATATTGCTGTAAAAGCGGCAGGTTGTTGGCCAGTTCGGGGTCAATATCGGTCGCGGTCCCATTGCAGGTCAGGGGATTCGGGTGATCGTAGGAGTGGTCGTACATGTCCCATCCCGCCGCTCTTAATGATTGCAAGCAACTCCAGTTCATAAAATAACTGCCGCTCCCGGATGCCCCTCCTTGGTTGGCCCAGGAGCCCACAACTGCTTCCCCTGCACGCCAGCCCAATGCGTCCAATAGGGGTTTGCCGTAGTCGTACTGGGATAACCGATTGTCGTCAAAGGTGAGGGAATAAGCCCAATGGAAGTTGTTGTAGAGGGTGGCTTTGGTGGCCGCTCCCGTTCCGCCCGCCGTCCAATTCTGCGCGGTCACTACGATGGAACTGCCGGTCGTGGTAAAGGTCGCTGTTCCGGCCGAGGAACTATAAGTGGCTGAAACCGCGGCCCCATCGGCCGTGACGGCCACCGAAGCGCAGGTGCCCACGTTGACGATCAGCGTAATTTTCTCGTAGTTGCACTGACTAGGGACAGCCGAGTAATTAACCTGCAAACAATAATTCTTATCAGCGGCCCAACTGGCGGAACCAACGCATAGGAATATGAAAAGGAACCCGGAGCTCGACAGCCAGCGCGGAATGAGGGCCGGAGAGATGAATTTTGTTTTCTTTTTCATAAATTTTCCCTAAACGGGCTGGAAACATCGCCGTTTCAGCGGCCTCAATGTTTTGCGTCAGATAACGCCGGGTTCAAATTCGATGTGGTTTTTCTCTTTTTCGTAGGGCCAAGGCTCTTGCCGTTTGATTGACCTGGTAGTTCAGTTGTTTCACGATCCCTAAGACCCGTTCCCTGGTTTCTTCTGTAATTCTGGAATCATGGCTTAACACCATGGATACAGTTGATTTACAGACTTTCGCTAATTCCGCGACATCTTCCATCGTGTGTTTGGGTTTGTTAAAAACTCCCGGTTCAATCATTTCAGTATCCCATTCTCCAAGGCTCTCCCCTTATTTGAGGATGAGCAGTTTTCCGATGGTCTTTCCACTGTTCGTCGTCACCACCACGTAATAAAGCCCGTTGGCGAGGAAATGACCGCCCCA
>CAZGKT010000004.1:144629-148837 GCA_964525605.1 uncultured bacterium | reverse complement strand
CCGATTTCTACATGAAATTGGCTGATCTGGATATGGCGCAAGGTCTGTATTCGGAGGCGGTGGAACTGCTTCAAAGGGTTGAGTCCGTTCAACCCCAAACACCCGGGCTCAAGGAAAAATTGACGAAAGCGCTTGAAAAGGTAAATCGGAAATAAATGGATCGGCCTATCTGACTTCCTTTCGCTTGCTTTTAAACTTCGGCGAACAAGTTGGTCGCTTCGGGGAATTTGATTCGGGAACCGGACCCTTCTTCCCTAGCCGTTGAGGGGCCGTATTGTTCGTCTCGGGTTCCCTTTCCGGTATTTAAAGTATTATTTGCCCTTTCGATCCCCCCTGAATTGGCGTGAAGCGTCCAAAGAATGTGAGCCATGCCGGAGAATCCGGCGGCCTTCAAGGGAGGTTTTTATGAATAGAATCTGTCTTTTTATCGATGGGAGTCATTTTTATTACGCGCTCAAGCGGAACCAATTTCAAACTCGCGTGAATTATTACGAGCTTTCCAAGGCCCTCGCGGGACCCGACCGGGAACTGGTGAAGACTTATTATTTCAATTCCGCCTATGACCCCCTGTTGTCGCCGGAAGCTTGGAAGGCCCAACAGCCTTTCCTCGAGTCGCTCATACATACACCCTACCTGGAATTGGCCCTGGGACGGATTGTTCCCTCTCAGGAAGGGGGAAACCAGGAAAAGGGATCGGCGATTCGGCTGGCCTCCGACTTGATCTATACGGCGGCTAGAAATTTATACGATACAGCCATCGTGATCACGGAGGACGCGGAATTCGCCGGGGCCCTGGAGCAGGTGAAACTTTTGGGACGGCAGGTGGAGATAGGCTTGTTTTCCGATTTTGAGCCAAGGGCCCTGGTGGCCGCCGCCGATCTTGTGATTCCTATGAAGGAGGTGCTGGAGCGATATGCCCGAAAGATTTTCCCGACACCCGCAGGGGAAAGGGGAACAATCCAGGCCCATTCCAGTTTCGCTCCCCGACGGGTTCCTGCTTGAAGATTCTTCTTAACGAACACAACTAACAGCTTCAAACATCATCACAGCCCTGAAGGTTCCTATAAATCTGCGTCGGCAAACATTGTCCTCGGCTTGTGGCCTCGGACAGCCAAGTTCCGAATTTCCTTATTTACACCCCCTAAACGGGCCATGAATCATGATCCTTTCAGGCGGGGAAGAGGTAAAATAGAGTTGTAGGAAGGCTCTAGGGTGCGCCCTTCAGGGCGAAGCGGGGACTAAGGTCCCAAACCGATTAAGGAGCCTGGTCGTCGAAAGCCGGAAAGCGGATAAGGGGTTCCAAGCAGGCACCCTTCAGGGGTGTAACGGGGACTGAGGTCCCACAAAGCGGGAAACCCGGCCTGGCGAAACCGGTGAGGTGCTGGCGCAGGTTGAGTGGATGTTCAGTTTTGAAGGAGTTGGAGTTAGTACAATCGTCGGAAGGGTTCACGGGTTGCGCCGGACGGCGCGGGGCATCAGGCCCAAAACCAATTAAGAATCCTGCTGAATATGGTGCTAGTGATTTTACGAAGGTCGCAGGAGTTTGAAGCCCTGGGGTTCCTACCGGCCCCGGGGCTTTCTTTTTTTATCCCCTTCAATCCAGCGCGGCGATGCTTTCCGGTTTGCCTGGTTTCAAAACGTTTTTGGCGGGCAGGAAGAAGGCGGGGATCAGGGCCAGCATGACGAAGAGGGCGCCGAACAAGAAGGCGTCCTCGAAGGCCGAGACCGAGATGATCTTGAAGATGTGCTTGGCCACCTCCGCGCCCGCGCCCCTCATCGAATCCATATGCGAAAGTCCAAGGTCGTGAAGGCGTCCGGCCGCGTTGGCTAGGGCTTCCTGGGAGGCGGGGGTGGAAGGGCTCCAGGTGGAAGCCGCCAGCCCCTGGTGGAAGACCATGCGGTGGTTCAGGATGGCGCCCAAAAGTCCAATGCCGACCGAACCGGCCACCTGCTGGGTCAGGTTCATCATGGCGGAAGCCATGCCCGCCTTTTCCTTGGAGACACTATTCAGGGCCGTCACCATGACGGGGGTAATCAGGAGCGCGATGGCCACACCCCGGATGAGGGTGGGCTCGATCACGTTCCAGATGCTGGTATTGATGTCCAGCGTCCGGTAGATATACATGAAGTAGGCGATGCCCAAAAGCCCCACCAGGGAAGGCCAGAGGGGGCCGATCTTATCGCTGAGTTTCCCGGCGAAGGGCATGACCAGGGCGATCATGAGGGAACCGGGAAGCAAAATCAGTCCGCTGTCGATCTCATTGAAACCCATGATCTGCTGTAGAAAGAGGGGCAAAAGAAAAACGCCCCCGAAGAGGGCGAGTGACCGGGCCGAAATGACCAGCATGCAGGCGGCATAGACCGGCGACTTCAAGAGGCGGATATCCAAGATGCCGTGGGGGGTCAGGCTTTCCACCACCGTAAAGCCCACGAAGCCCGTGAAAGAAAGCGCCCAACAAGTATAGATGTACATGGAAGACCATCCTTTGTCTTCGCCCTGGCTCAAGGCCAGCAAAAAGGAGACGAGGAAGGTGGAAAGAAAAATAAAGCCCCAGAAGTCGAAGGGATGTTTATGGGAATGCTCGGAAGGTTTGTCTTCTTTTAATAGTGCGAGGGCGAGGAGGATGGCCAGGATGCCCACCGGCAAGTTCACGGTGAAGATGGACCGCCATCCGAAGGCATTGGTTAAGTAACCGCCCAGGGTCGGGCCGAAGGACGGGCCCACGATCACGCCCACGCCCCAGTAACCGATGGCCTTGCCCCTTTCTTCGGGGGCGAAAACGTCCGCGATCATGGCCATGCCGGTGGGGGTGATGGCCCCGCCGCCCAACGCCTGAATGACGCGGGCCACCACCAGGGAGGGCAGGTTCCAGGCCATGGCGCACAGCAGGGAACCCAGGGTGAAGACGAACAGGCTAATGACGAAGAGACGCTTGTAGCCGATGTGCTCCCGCAACCAGGCGGTCAGGGGCATCAGGGTGGCGAAGGCCAGCATGTACCCGGTGATGACCCACTCGATGTCGTTCACCGGCGAACCGAAGTCGGCCATGATGTCGGGGAGGCTTACGTTGACGATACTCTGGTCCAGGGAGGCCATGAGCGTACCGATCATTACGACGACCAGCACTTCCCATTTATAAGCGTTGCCGGAAACCCCGGCTTGGTTGGGCATTATTTGACCTTGATGCGGATTTCCACCGATTGTCCGGCCTTTAAAGTCCGATCAGGATGGGCATCCAACGCCACCTTGACCGGGATTCGCTGGACGAGTTTGATGAAATTGCCCGAGGCGTTTTCGGCCGGAAGCAGGGCGAACTGGGCGGCGGATGCGTCGGTTATTTCGATAATGTGTCCCGTCAGGTTCCCGCCCTCATCCACGTGGATCGAGACCTGCTGGCCCGCCTTCACGTCGCCGACGTTGGTCTCTTGAATATTGGCCGCGACCCAAGCGTGGTCCACGTCGGCCACCACCAGCGCCACCTGGCCTGATTCCAGCAAGTTGCCCACCACGCCGATTTTTTCCACCACGATCCCATCGACCGGGCTTTTCAAAAAGGTGTGGTCCAGGGCGTTCTGCGCCAACTGCAAGTCGGCCTGGGCTGATTGGGCGCCCGCCTGTGCGGCCTGGTAATCACGGGCGGAAATTCCACCCTGCTTGAACAAACGGTCGGCCCGTGAAAAATCGGCCTGGGCCAGGGTGGCGCGGGACTGGGCCTTCATCAGCTGGGACTGGTAAACGGTGTGGTCCAGTTCCGCCAAAACCTCGCCCTGGGTCACCCGGTCCCCTTCGGCCACGTTGATCTTCAAGACGGTTCCCGTCACGCCGTCGGGCGAGACGCGGATCAGGTCCTCCGCCACGCGGGCGTCATCGGTGGAAACATAAGGCCGAAAGGCGAAAAACCAGACGACTAAACCGATCAAGCAGGTTACCGCGAAGGCCAGGCCCACGTTTTTAGCCAATTTGGATTGCCACCAGGGCGCGGCCGGGGCCGGATGGATGGGGTGCGCCTCGGTATGGGCGGCTGTTTTCTTATGCGGTTGGGAACTCATAGCTTTCTCCTCTTTTATTTATGAACGGAAACGGCGGACTGTTTTTCACCTGAAAGGTGAAGGGTGATCTTTTGCAATGTTTTTAAAAAATGCGACTTATCACCCGGCCCCAGGACCTCCAGGACACCTTCGGACAGGGCCTGGTAAATCTTTTCCAC
>CAZGKT010000004.1:136821-144529 GCA_964525605.1 uncultured bacterium | reverse complement strand
CAAGGCGTTGCCGAAATGAAGGTTCAGCGCCCGGCGGCAGCGGCCAAATTCTTCCAGGATATGCAGGTCGGTGAGAGGGGCCGAAAGTTTAGAAGTCATGGATATATCCATAATGGATGTATCCACCATATTCAAGGGGTAAGTGAAAAAGGAATCCTTGTAATGTCATCTTTTTTCCACAGACCGTTGTACTCAAGTTGGGTAAATGCCCGACGGATCTAGTTTTCTTGCAATCCAGGTTCGTTAACGGAGTGTTAATTCATGGGAGGCGGATACTATTCACCTGTTTGGCTGGTTCATTATGAAATGAAATACAGCGCCAACGGCCCTTGATCTGATTCTAGAAAGTTCAAAAATGAAAAACACATTTTTAATAACGATCACCTTTTTTATTTTCATTTTCTCCACTGCTTACCAAACCGAGGCGGAAGCTTTAGAAACCAAAGTCAATGATTTAACCAATTTGCCTACCTATGTGGATTGGCCCAAACAGGCGTTTGACTCAACTTTCGCCGATTTCGTGTTCGGCGTGGTGGGGGACGAGGACTTCGCCAAAAAACTGGATGATATAGAAAAGGGGAAGTGGCTGGATGGACATCCGGTTTCGATCCATCATTTCAAAACATTTTCCACAGACCGGGTAAAGGCCCTCAAAGGATGCCATATTCTTTTCATCTCGTCCTCGCAAAAGGAAAATCTGGATTTCGTTTTGCAGTCGCTGGTTGGAAAACCGATCCTGATTGTTTCCGACATGGAGCACTTCGCGGATCAGGGGGGGATGGTCGAATTCGACCTCCGTGGCGACAAGGTGAATTTATTGATCAATCCTGAATCGGCCCGGAAAGCCCATTTGAATGTCAGCTCGAGATTGTTGCAAATATCCACCATCGTGAAATCGAACAATAAAAAACCGAAGTCGTTCCCCGCATTTTTAGACAAAAATCCCTAACCCTGGATCTATCCCATGGGAAGCCGTGAAACGAACGGCTCCTTCCTTTTTGAAAAAAGGCGCTTGCATTTTATTTATACAGTCGTATAACTATACAACCGTATAACACAGGAGCGAACTCATGACACGCCCATCCCAAAACGCAGACCAGCGCCTCATCGAGGCGGCCCAGAAAATGATGAAAAAGACCGGCTTGAGCCAGATGAATATCCGGCAGGTGGCCGCCGAGGCGGGGGTGAACCTGGGGATGTTTCACTACCACTTCAAGACAAAGGACCAATTCGCCCGGGCAGTCATGCAGGACCTATATGAGAAATTCTTCAAGAATTTCAGCCTGAAAATCGAAGAGGCGGATTCCACCCTTGAAAAGCTCCGGCAAGCTCTTCTGACTATAGGATTCTTCGCACGGGATCACCGAAAGTTGGCCCTCAGCTTGATCCGGGATTTGATGGACGGAAACAAGGAAGTGCTTTCCTTCGTGCGGCAAAACGGTATCCGGCATGCCAAGATCCTCTGGGCCCTGGTGGGCCAATGCCAGAAGGAAGGGCTGATTGAGAAGATGCCTCGTCCCCAGGCTTTCGCCTTCATGATGCCCGCGATCATGGGGCCTACCCTGATCGTAGGGGGCGCCGAAAGCGTGGCCAAAACCCTTTTTGAGAAGGGCTTCTTGAAGGGTGCCGACCTGCTGGTTCTTTCGGACAATGCCCTGCGAAAAAGAATTGATATGGCCCTCAAGGGCCTGGGCGCCCGGGAAGGGGTGGGGAAATGAGGAAAGCTTGGATCGAGTGGCTCCTGATCCCCTTGTTTTCCTGGGGAACCTTGGCCTGGGGAGGAGAACCCGTGGGGATGGGATCGGCAATTCCGTCTTTAAATTTATCGTTGAGTGAAATTACAGCCGAAGCCCTGAAAAATTCACCCAAGCTGGAATCGGCCAGGCTCGCCGCGCTTTCCGCTTACAGCGAGGCCAATTCAATCGGCGATTCCGAATACCCCCGTCTTTCGGTTTCAGGAAACTACTTTTACCAAACCGGCATTCCGGATTTATCTCTGCCCATCCCCCATTCGACCGTCAGTTTTCCCTTCGGGTACAACAACAACTGGAGCGCTTACGCGAATCTTTCCTTCGACCTTTGGGATTTTCGCTCCCTCCACAACCAGGCCAACAGTGTAGAGGCCCAGGCCCAATCCCAGGACCAGGCCTACCAAGCCGCTAAACGCCAATTGCTCTTGGCGGTGCGGATGGGATATTTCCAAAGCCAGATCGACCTGGAACAGGTGAGATTGCTGGGGGATTCGTTGAAGGTGGCTCAGGCCCAGTTCGCGGATATCAGCCACCAGGCGCGTTACGGGACGGCCAGCAACCTGGATCGGCTTTCATCCCATCAAGATGTTCTCAACTACCAACGGTCTTTCAGCCAGGCCCAGGCCGCCCTGGCGGGTTCACTTCGGGATTTGTTTGACCTGGCGGGCGTTGCGGAACCTGCGGATCTAACCTCGCCCATGGACTCCAGGATGAGTGGAAACCTACCGGAGGGAACCCCATTTCCCAGCGTATGGGTTTCCATGGACGCCAAGGACACCTCGTTGAAACTTCTTCAGGAGGATTCCCAGGCCCCTCCGGACGATTCGGTGCCTCAATTGAAAACCTACGCCTTCCTGGCGGAGTCTTCCCGTTTCGCGGCGGATTCGGTGGCGGTCCAGATGCTTCCCAAGGTCACACTTGCCGCCCAGGCGGGCTACCAGAACCCCATCGGGCCGATCGACGAGACCATCCAGCAAAATATCGTGAGTGTGACGGCTTCCATGCCCCTATTCGACTGGGGCCAGATTTTGGATGACTCCGACTCCAAACGGAAACAATCCCAGGCCTACCTGAAGAATCTGGATCAGGCCAAGTCGGATCTGTGGCGGGACTGGCATAAGGCGCAAGATATGCTGAGATCTATCCAATATCAGCAGGGGCTGAACCAGACGGCTGTTTCGGAAACGCAACAATTATCCCAGCTGACCTATGTTTCCTACAAAGCGGGCGGGTCCAAATACCTGGAAGTGCAGACGGCCAATTTCCAGTCCCTGAACGCCAAGGTCCAGGCCGTGACGAATGATCTTCAGATGCTGATGCAGTTGTCGGTTTTATCCTCCCTTTCGGGTAATAAGGAGTTGGAAAAATGAAGAAAAGACTAAGGATCATCATCCCCATCCTCGTGCTCGGGATCGGGGGCTACCTGCTCTGGAGCCACATTTACGGAAATCCATTCACCTTTGCCGGAACGGTGGAAGCCACTGAGGTGGATGTGCCCGCGCAGGTTTCCTCCACCATCGCCACCTTAGGGGTAGAAGAGGGCCAGGCCGTCACCCAAGGCCAACTGCTGGTCTCATTGGACGGGCAGGATTACAAACTTTCCCAGAGCCAGGCGGACGACGACTATCAGCGGGGGATCAAACTTTATCAGAGCGGCTCCATGCCCAAGGAAACCTTCAATCACCTGCAGAACCAGAAACAAATGGCGGACCTGCGGGTGCAATGGTGTTCCATCGTTTCCCCCCTGACCGGCACGGTCTTAACCAAATACCACGAGCCGGGCGAATGGGTAAACCCGGGCACCAAGGTCTTTACCCTGGCGGATTTACGAGAAGTCTGGTGCCTCATTTATGTGCCTCAGCCCGACCTGGTAAGGCTTTCCTACGGTCTTACCCTGAAGGCCGGCCTGGCGGAAGACCCGGGAAAGAGCTTCGAGGGAAAGATCACCCATATCAACGATCAGGCTGAATTTACCCCGAAGAACGTGCAGACCGAAAAGGAACGGTCCAACCTGGTTTACGCCATCAAGGTGACCTTTCCCAATCCCGAAGGCTTGTTGAAACCGGGCATGACGCTTGAGGTGCAGATACCAAAAGGGAAATAGTTTCGTTCTTGTTGTCATCGCGAGGAACCGCCCCAATCAGGACGGTTGGCGACGCGGCGATCCCAGTTCGCCTTTCGTGTCGGTGATTAAAGGCATATTTAAACTGAGATTGCCACGTCATAAACGCCCGACTATTCGTCGGGCATTCCTCGCAATGACATCGAAATAAATAGTTAAGAGGTCTTAATTGCCCGCAGCCCAAATCTCCATCGAAGTTCAGGACCTCTTCAAGAACATGGGGCCCAACCATGCCATTGAGGGCGTGAGCCTTTCTCTGGAGCCGGGCCTCTTGCACGGACTCATCGGTCCCGAGGGGTCGGGCAAAACCACACTATTGCGCCACTTGATCGGGCTTTTGAAAGCGGACAAGGGCCAGGTGATCTATAAAGAAAACGGGAAGGTGGTGCCGTTGGAGGATGTTCGGGCCCGAATGGCCTATATGCCCCAGTTGCAAAGCCTCTATTCCGACCTTTCCATATCCGAGCACCTGGATTTCTTCCGCGACCTTTACCAGATTCCAGCCCGAACCTATATCGAACGGCGCAAGGAACTGCTTCAGGTCACCCGGCTGGGCCCCTTTGTGGACCGTCCCGCGGGCCAGCTCTCCGGGGGAATGTATAAGAAGCTGGGCCTCATGTGCGCCCTATTGCAATCGCCCAACCTGGTGTTGCTGGATGAGCCCACCACGGGGGTCGACCCGATCAGCCGGAGGGAATTCTGGGAAATGCTCTACCGCCTCCGGGCGGAAGGCATTCTCATCATCATTACCACCGCCTACATGGATGAGGCTGAGCGATGTGACCGGGTGCATTTAATGGAACGGGGAAAGTTGTTGGCCACGGGGGAACCCAAGGAAATCCTGGCCCGGGAACAGGTCGAAAGTTTCGAGAAACTCTTCCTCAAATATGACACTCACAAGTTGACAAAGCCCCTCGAGGTGTTTTCATGAGCGCGCTCGAACAAGGGAAGGGGTACTCGGTCGAGGTGAAAAACCTCACCGTCAAGTTTGGGTCCTTCACGGCGGTGGATAGCATTTCTTTCTTTGTGAACCCGGGTGAAATCTTCGGTTTTCTCGGTGCGAACGGCGCGGGTAAAACCACCACCATCCGGGTGTTGTGCGGCCTGTTGGAACCCACCTCGGGCGAGGTGCGGGTGGCGGGGCTGGACCCTAAGCAGGGGCTTTCACCCATCAAGGCCAAGGTGGGCTATATGTCGCAAAAGTTCACCCTCTATCCGGACATGTCCGTTGATGAGAACCTGGAATTCGCCGCGGCCCTGCACAAAACCCCGAAGGACATCTTTCTGAAACGAAAGAAGGAGGGCCTGGAAATCATCGGCTTCCGTCCCCAGGGCAACCAGCTGGTGCGGGAACTTTCCGGGGGGACCAAACAAGAAGTCTCGCTCGTGGCAGCGCTGTTGCACGACCCCGAAATCCTTTTTCTGGATGAGCCCACGGCGGGTGTTTCACCCGTTTCGCGTAGCCGATTCTGGTCCATCATTCAGGACCTGTCCCGGCGGGGTAAAACGGTTTTCGTTACCACTCACTATATGGACGAGGCGGAAAATTGCGGGCGCATCGCCCTGATGCGGGACGGCAAGATCGTGGCGTTGGATAGCCCCGCTTCTTTAAAGAAAAACACCTTTCCCGAACGTTTGTTCGAACTGACACCCCGAAACAAGGTGCATACCGAATGGCTGGAAACCTTGCGACAAAACGGCTCCGTCCTTTCCGTAAAACCCTACGGCATGAGGTACCACGCCATCGTGAGCGACGAAAAAAAATGGAGCGCGGCCAGCGCCCGAATGACCGGGGACTTTGAGGCCAAACCCATTCAGCCCTCGCTGGAAGATGTGTTTATCCGCGTCGTGGAAGGCTCTAAATGAATAACGACGGCAAAAACAAAATCCAACACGAAGTCACAAAGACACAAAGAATAGATAAGGTTTGTTTGATGTTGGATCTGAAACCAACTTATTTGTTTTTATGTTTTTCTTCGTGGCTTTGTGGCCTCGTGTTGGGTGTGCCTCATTTGAGGAGATTCGAATGAAAGACCCGGTCAACCTCAAACGGGCCTATTCCATCGCCCATAAGGAAGTGCGCCATATCTGGCGGGACCCCTTTACACTCAGTCTGGCCCTGGGGTTGCCCCTCCTCATGGTGTTGTTCTTCGGCCTGGCGATGGATTTCAACGTGCACGACATCCACCTGACGACCTACGACAGCGACCACAGCCGTTCCTCGCGCCAGCTATTGGAAACCTTCGAAAGTTCGGGCTATTTCCAACTTCAACCCCATCCCCTGGTGGGCGATGTTACGGAGCCCTTGAACTCCAACCAGGCCAAGGCCGTTTTGGTTATCTCTCCCCGATTTGGCCGTTACGTGGTTTCCCATATGGATTCCCCCGTTCAGGTGCTGATTGACGGGACGGATAATTCAACCGCCGGGGTCATCGGAGGTTATATGGACGGCATCCAGGCGGCGGCAAACCTAAGGCTGGCCAACACAGTGGTGAACCCCCTGGTCACCCTCAAGCCCCGATACCTCTTCAACCCCGAACTCAACAGCCGATGGTTCACTGTGCCGGGCCTGGCGGCGGTGGTTTTGGCCATCATCTCGATTCTTTTGACGGCCATGACCGTGGCCCGGGAATGGGAAAACGGTTCCATGGAAATGCTTTTATCCACGCCCGTGCATCCCGTGGAGATCATTTTAGGAAAGCTGGCTCCTTATGTGGTGTTGGGCCTCGCCGCCCAGAGTCTTATCTATTTTCTTGCCCGCTTTTATTTTGGAATCCCTTTCATGGGAAGCCACATCCTTTTCATCCTCGGCACCTTCCTTTTCGTGGCCGCCTACATGGCCCTGGGGCTCTTGATTTCCGTCACCACTCGCCAGCAGATACTGGCCATGCAGTTCTCCATGATGATGGGCATGCTCCCCAACATTTTGCTTTCGGGTTTTATCTTTCCAATCGAGAACATGCCCGCTTTTTTTCAGTGGTTGACCATGCTTTTTCCCGCCCGTTGGTTCGTCCTGGTGATCCGGGGCTGTTTCCTCCGGGGCTCGGATCTGTCCCAGCTGGCCGTTCCGCTTCTGGCCATGCTCTTCATGGCCTGCCTTTTCGTGACCGTGGCGGTGCGGAAGTTCAAGAAGGACGTGGAACCATGAAAAGAATAAAAGCACGAAACGAATGGAACAAACAACCAACAGAAAGTCACGAAGCCGCGAAGAAAGACAAATCAAAAAGTTTTATTGATTTTAATCTCAGGCTAAAGATTTCTTGTTCAGTTGTTCTTAGAGGCTTTGCGGCTTCGTGTTGGCAGGGGGTATTTCTGTGAAACTGAACCAAACGGTCATGGGCTTTTTCAAAAAGGAACTGGTGCAGACCCTGCGTGACAAGCGCATGCGCATCATGCTTTTCGTCATGCCCGTGATACAAATGACAGTCTTTGGCGTGGCCATTTCGACCGAGACCCGCAACATCAAGCTGGCGGCCCAGTACGAGCCCAACGACACGATTACGCGCCGGGTCGTGGAAAGGTGCTACAGTTCCCAGTGGTTTATTCCGGCCAAGGGCCTGCAGGGAACCGATCCTTTCCGGTGGATCCAATCGGGTCTGGCCGACGCGGTGTTGGTGGCGCCTGAAAAAGGCGTGACCCGTGCGATCGGCCGGGGAGGCGCGGACCTTCAGCTTTTGATTGATTCCAGCAACATCACCAAGGCCGAGGCCATCGAAAGCTACACCCAGGCCACCCTGAGCCAGGTGCTGGCCGAGGTTTTTCCCGAGGCAAAGCAGAACCCGCCGGTACGGTTCGTGGTGCGCTACCTCTACAACCCCGAAATGGTGACCTCGGT